>JBJXFQ010000075.1:0-85207 GCA_046155605.1 Phycisphaerales bacterium | reverse complement strand
CTTCCAGAACCCCGAGGCGTTCGTCTGGACGCTCGTGCCCTCGCCGGGGTTTGCGGTCATCCTCGCTGGCGCGGGGTTGCTGGCGATGAGGCGGCGGCGGGCGTGACGGAAGAATCGACGCGGAGCGGCGATGTACCCTGGAGCCCCTCACCGGCAGGCACTCGCTCTACGCGTGCTCTTCGGCGGTTCGGCCGTCGTAGGCCTCGGGGATGATCTTGCGGGCCTGGTCGCGGAGGTGGGCGGCGACGGAGGTATCGGAATCGAAGGAGAGGGCGCGGCGGGCGATCTGCTCGCACTGGGCGATGGTGACGCTGCGGACGAGGCGTTTGAGGGCGGGGATGGAGCCGGCGTTGGCGGAGAGGGTGCGGAGCCCGAGGCCGATGAGGAGGAGGGCGTATTCGGGATCGCCGGCGGACTCGCCGCAGCAGGAGAGGGGGACGTTGCGACGGCGTGAGACGCGGGCGACGTCCTTGATGAGTTTGATGACGGCGGGGTGGGTGGGGCTGAAGAGGGAGGCGACGCGCTCGTTGGTGCGGTCGACGGCGAGGGTGTATTGGACGAGGTCGTTGGTGCCGATGGAGAAGAAATCGACCTCGCGGGCGAAGTGGTCGGCCATGATGGCGGCGGAGGGGACCTCGACCATCATGCCGATGGGAACGTGTGGATCGTGGGGGATTCCTTCTTCGGCGAGGTCTTCCATAACTTCGCGGAGGACCCACTTGGCCTGGCGTAGTTCCTGGGTGGAGGTGACGAGAGGGAACATGATCTTGAGCGGCCCGAGGCCCGAGGCGCGGAGGATGGCGCGGAGTTGGGTCTTGAACATCGGGAGGTTTTTGAGGCAGTAGCGGATGGAGCGGAGGCCGAGGAACGGGTTGCGCTCGGGCTGCTCGGCCTGTCGCTGGGTGTACTTGTCGGCGCCGAGGTCCATGGTGCGGATGACGAGAGGTCGACCGTCGCTTCGGCGAACGCACTCGGAGTAGGCGTCGAACTGCTCCTGCTCGCCGGGCTCGGTCTCGTGGGTGAGGTAGAGGAACTCGGTGCGGTAGAGGCCGACGCCCTGGCCGCCGTGGGCGAAGACGGCATCGATCTCTTCGGGGAACTCGATGTTGCCGAGGAGTTCGATGGGTGTGCCGTCGCGGGTGACGCTGGGGAGGCCGGCGAGTTCGTCGAGGGAGAGTTTGAAGACGCGTCGCTGTTCGAGGTAGGCGCGATAGGCATCGAGTTCGGCGGGATCGGGGTCGAGGATGACGAGCCCGCGGTCGCCATCGACGATGACGGGCGCGCCGTCGGAGGCGGCACGGGTGAGGTCCCCGCAGCCGACGACGGCGGGGATTCCCAGCGCGCGGGCGACGATGGAGGTGTGACCGGTGCGGCCGCCGAGGTCGGTGGCGAAGGCGATGACCATCTGGCGGTCGAAGCCGGCGGCCTGGGAGGGCGTGAGGTCGCTGGCGATGACGACGGCCTCGTGGTCGAGTTCGGCGAGGCGGGACTTGTGCTCCCCGATGAGTTTGCGGAGCACACGGGCGGAGAGGTCCTCGATGTCGTTGGCCTTGGTGGTGAAGGCGCTGTCACCCATCGAGCGGAAGCGTGTGGACCAATCGGTGAAGGTGCGGTAGACGGCGAACTCGGCGGAGACGGCCTCGTCGGCGATCATGCGGCGCATGGGATCGATGAGGGCCTTGTCGGCGAGCATGCCGATGTGGAACGAGAAGATCTTGGCGGCCTCGGGTCCCATCTGGGTCTCGGCGGCGACGCGGACGGCGGAGAGTTCGGTGATGGAGGCGGCCAAGGCGGCGTCGAGGCGGGCTCGCTCGATGTCGAGGGTGGCTTTGGGGACGGTGCGGCGCGGGATGCGTCGGCGTTCGTCGTCGAGCGCGAAAACGCGGCCGATGACCACGCCAGGCGAGACCGGGATGCCCTTGATCGTCTGCATGGTGCGATGGGCATGGTAGCGAGAGGGGGCGGCGCTCACGAATGGAGGGGGAATCGCCGATAAGGGCGAGTGCGAGGATCGGCGGGGCAAAGGCCCTGCTTGACAGATCGCCCGAGATATGGTCTAGTATTCAGCACGTTCGGGGGGCGGGTCGGGCGCTGTGTGCAGAGCGCCGCGCGTGTTTGGTGACCCGTCGAACGAGCGTCGTGAGTTTGGCAGCAGCCGTGCATGAGGACGCTGTCCGGCAGAGAATCCGGCCGGTGCCTGGGCCGCGGGTCATGTTGACCTGTTGGGTCCGAGGTGCGACAGCAGGCGCGTAGGTGCCGATGCGTGGCCGCGTTCGGTTTGGAGGTGGCCGTGGGAGTTGGTTCGCAGCGGGCCCGTCGCCGTCGTCGGCGGCAAGGTGGCCCACAGTTCAACAATCCGGGTCAGGGTGGGGGCTACGGGCCCAACGGCCAAGGTGGTCGGCCGCCGATGAACAACGCGGGGTTCTCGCTTGGGCTCTCAGCGCCGCCGCCGATGCAGCCGAAGGCGTTTGAAGACCTGACGTCGATCGATCCGCAGCCGCGGCTGACGCTGGAATATCCGGGATGCCCGGCATCGTGTCGATTGATTGACCTGTTTTGTCCGATCGGGCGCGGGCAGCGCGGGCTGATCGTGTCGCCGCCCAAGGCGGGCAAGACGACGCTCTTGAAGGACATGGGGACGGCGATCTTGCGGAATCATCCGGATGTCGAGTTGATCCTGCTGCTCGTGGACGAGCGGCCGGAGGAGGTCACCGACTTTCGCCGGACATTTGCGCAGGTGGAGGCGGACTTGCGCGCGCTGCCGATGGGCATCACGCCGACGGCGGGGAATGAGGGACGCGACCCGGTGGCCGAGGCCCAGGCGCTGGCCGCGGCGCAGAACGGGGTGGCGGTCGGGCACGGGCCTGGCGCGGCGCGCGGCCCGGTGACAGGCGGCAGCCCCGTGGCGGCGCGGTCGCGGGTGCTCGCGTCGTCGAACGATCACGAGGTCGATCGGCACATCGAGGTCTCGACCCAGGCGATCAGTTATGCCAAGAGCCTCGTACAGGCCGGACGGCATGTCGTCGTGCTGCTCGATTCGCTGACGCGGGTGGGGCGGGCGTTCAACCGGAGCCGACGGCACGCGAGTTCGGGGCGGACGCTCACGGGCGGGATCGATAGCCGGGCGCTCGAGGTGCCAAAGCAGATTTTCGGGAGCGCGCGGAACACGGAAGAGGCCGGGAGCCTGACGATCATCGCGTCGTGCCTTGTCGATACGGGCAGCCAGGGCGACCAGGTGATCTTCGAGGAGTTCAAGGGCACCGGCAACATGGAGCTCATCCTCGATCGCAAGATCAGCGAGCGGCGGCTCTTCCCGGCGATCAATCTCGCCGCCAGCGGCACCCGCAAGGAGCACCTGCTCCTCACCGAGCAGGAACTCAAGACGATGACGGCGCTGCGGCGACGGCTGATGAATATGCCGCCTCATATGCAGGTCGAGCAGTTGCTCGCGGCGATCCAGCGATTCCCGACGAACGCGGCGCTGGTGGGGGGGCCGAGTTGAGGGATGAGACGGCAAGAGGGTAAGCTTCGCACGCCCAAGTAGGGCGGCGAGACACGCATGGCGGCCTCAACCTCTTTCCAAGTCGGTGCTGTGTATTCGAGCGAAGAGATTCAAAACGCGCTGAAAGTCGGCAACGCGGGCGGAATCCGCATATCCGTGGCGGCCGATGGCAGCGTGCACCGAGCGGTAATCCTCACATCCGTGCCCACAGCCAGGCAACTTTCTGAGAATCCGTACCACGATCGAATCGAGAACGACATCCTTGTCTACACGGGTGCTGGACGCGAGGGCGAGCAAACACTCGGTGGTGTGAACAAGCGGCTGCCCCAGCAGCTCCATGCAAACTTTCCCGCCTACGGCTTCGTCCTTGTTGGTAGTCGCCGTGATGCATCCGTCGGCCCGAAGCGCTGGCAGTTCCTGGGTTTGCTTGAATACCTTCGTCATTATCCAGACACGCAGGCCGATACTGCTGGCTCGGTTCGTCAGGTATGGCTGTTTGAGATGCGGATCCACTCGGCGCCCGAGTTGGTTGTCGTCTCGGAGGACGCGAAGATTGCCGCTCGCACGTTGTTGGCGTCAAGAAAGAGCAACAAACTAACCGGCGAGGAACGAGAAATAGGAGCGGCACCCTTGGTTGTGCCCGCCGCGGGAGTCGAGTTTGATCCTGAGGAGATCGAGTCGATTCGTAGCTGTCTGCTCGCCACGCCAGCCGAACGATTCGAGCATTTCATTAAGGATTTGATGGCCGCCACTGGCTTCGTCAAAGTCTCGGTGACAAAGTTCAGTCAGGACGGCGGCGTGGACGTGAACGCCTATGCCAGCGCGGTCATGTGGCCTGTTGAAAACATGCTGGTGCAGGTTCAGGCGAAGCGATGGCTGCACACTGTCGGCCGAAAGGAGGTGGCAGAGCTACGCGGAAGCCTGGAACCGTTTGCGCGAGGGGTGGTTGTGACCACAAGTCACTACAGCAGAGCGGCCGTCGTTGAAGCAACAAGCACGGGAAAGGCACCCATCGTACTTGTCGACGGGTACTCGCTTGCGCGCATTGTCAAACGTTCAGGATTGAAGTGTGAACACTGACGATGAAGGAGTGTCAGTATGTCAGAAGCAAACACGCATCTTAAGACTGACCCAGAAGACGAAGCAAATCGCCTTGAGATCATTCGGCTGGCACGGAATGAATACCAGAATTATGACGGCGACATAGAAATTGATGACAATGCTGTCGTCTCACACGGCACGGACAACGGAGCCTATGTGCAGGCCTGGGTATGGGTGGGATTCGGCGGGACAAGGTTCGACAAAGATCCATGATGCAGGTGTTATCGTGAATGTGCGCGATTTCAAAATCCTACGTTGATACAACTGTGATTGGCTTACTCGCCGCATCTGTGTGGGGAAACGCCTGCTACTCCCCCAGCACGCCGTGCTTCTGGTTCCAGAGTTTGTCGATGAGTGGGCGAGCGGAGGGGGCGGGGGGGAGTCGCTCGCCGCAGGCGACGAGGAGGTCGACGAGGCCGTCGAAGTCGGCGATGGAGACGAACTCGTGCCCGACGCGGGCGGGGGCGGTGTTGGTGCCGGCCTGGACGTTGGCGAGGTCGGCCATGTTGTGGTAGTTGCCCAGCGCGAGGCAGAGGCAGGTGGCCTGGAAGCCGAAATCGCAGAAGACGGTGGCCTCGCACGCGCCGCCGGACATGAGTTTACGTTGCCACGGGCGTGCGGCGGTGGGGAGTTTCTGTGATGCGGTGGGCGATGCCGGGCCGCCGAAGGCCTCTTCGGCGCGCTGGGCGACGGCGGCGGTGAGGGCGGGCGAGAAGACGCTGAGGCGATCGCCGACGCGGACGATGGGCCCGCCTCCGATGGGGGAATCGGGGAATGAGCGGCTGTTTTCGAGGGCGAGGATGCGGCTGCCGGGGGGAATGGTGCCGTCGCGGCAGGCGGCGATGGCACCGATGAAGCCGATCTCTTCGGCACGAGTGAGCAACACGCGGACGTCGTGGCGCGCGGCCTGCTCTCCCCCACCACCCGCGCTCTCGCTGTTCCGGGTCCGTTCAAGGCGCAGGCGATCGAACGCGGCGAGCGCGGCGGCGAGGGCGGCGAGATCGTCGCAGGCGTGCGTGTGGATGAGCCCATCTTCGATGCGGGCGGGCGGGAGTTCCCAAGTGGCGATGTCGCCCTTGCGAATGGCCGCGGCGGGGTGCATGGCGGGGGGCGGCGAGTCGGAAGGCGCGTCGGGCTGGGCGAGGTAGAGGGCGCGCGGGCCGGCGTGCTGGCCGAGGAGACGGGCGGCGATGGGCGGGCCGGCCTTGGGATGAAGGCTTACGCGGGCATTGATGAAGTAGTCGGCCATGACGCCGCCGCGGAACTCGAGGGCGAGACTGCCGTTGGGGAGGACTTCGTCGACGACAAAGGCAGGATGATCCATGTGGGCGGTGAAATAGATCGGCGGGGCGAGCGAGTCGGACGAGGCGAGACGGAGTTCGAGGTTGCCCGCGGCATCGCGGCGAAGCAGGATTTCGGGCCGATCTGCGGCCCAGCGTTCGACCCATCGCGCGACGCGATGCTCACGCCCGGCGGCGGTGGGGATCTGCGTGAGTTCGAGGAGCCAGCCGTGCTCGATGGAACGGTCGATCATCGGCGATGGTACGGCCCCGGGTGTTGTGGGCGCGCGATACCGTCGGCGTGCGAGGTCGCACGTCAGACGGGATCGCTGAGGATGCGTGAAGTGGACCCGGCCGTGTGGCGACCGGGTCCGTTGTGGAACGAGGCTCGCACTTGGCGGGCACGGGTCAGGAGGGGCGTGTCCGCCGCGCCCCGCTCCACGGCCAAGATATACCGATGGCGGCGGGGATCGGTTGCGGGCTGGAAGCGGAAAGCGTGTGGGATCGCGCGATTGCGGGGTGTTTGTAGCAGGTTTGGTACAACGCGCGCTACGATCGGACGGATGCCATGAACCGACCGTTGGCGGAGTGCCGCCGGGGTAGCGGCGGAGAGGCTCCGGGGATGATTTCATGACCGCCACGCAGGCCAAACCGCTGATTCCTACGCCCGCCACCGAGGTCGAACTCGGGGGGCTTGCCGATGCCTTTGTCCCGCGACACATCGGCCCGCGCGAGAGCGAGATCGCCGAGATGCTCGGTGTGCTTGGCTATCGGTCGTTGGAGGAGTTGACCGCGGCGACGGTGCCCGCGGCGATCCGGCTTCCCAAGCCGATGGCACTGACGGGGCTGCCCGGCGCGCTGGGCGAGTTTGCGGCGCTGGGAAAGTTGCGTGCGCTGGCAGATCAGAACAAGGTGATGCGGTCGTTCATCGGGATGGGGTATTACGACACGGTGACGCCGCCGGTGATTTTGCGGAACATCCTCGAGAACCCGGGGTGGTACACGCAGTACACGCCGTACCAGGCGGAGATCGCGCAGGGACGGCTCGAGGCCTTGCTGAACTTTCAGACGATGGTGGCGGACCTGACGGGCCTGCCGTTGGCGGGGGCGAGCCTTCTCGACGAGGCGACGGCGGCGGCGGAGGCGATGGCGATGTGCTTCGCGATCGGTGGGGGGGCGGAGGGGAACCGTAAGACGTTCGTGGTGGCGGATGATTGCCACCCGCAGACGATCGCCGTGTGCAGGACGCGGGCGGAGTCGATCGGGATCGAGATTGTGGAGGTCAAGGGGGAGTCGGGCCGCGACGGAGAGCCCGCGGTTGACCTCGCGGCGCTTGATATGTCGCGTGTTTGCGGCGTGCTGGTGCAATATCCGACGACGGACGGACGCATTGAGCGTTACGAGAGCGTGGCGAAGAAGGCGCACGAGGCTGGTGCTCTGCTGGTGGCGGCGACGGACCTCCTGGCGCTGTGTCTGATCACACCGCCGGGAGAATGGGGAGCGGATGTCGCCGTCGGGAGCGCGCAGCGGTTCGGCGTGCCGATGGGCGCGGGCGGGCCGCACGCGGCGTTCATCGCGACCAAGACGGAATACGCGCGGCGGATGCCAGGCCGGATCATCGGGGTCAGCAAGGACGCGCAGGGCAACACCGCGTTTCGCATGGCGATCCAGACGCGCGAGCAGCACATCAAGCGCGAGCGGGCCACGAGCAACATCTGCACGGCCCAGGCGCTCCTGGCGATCTGCGCTGGTATGTACGCGGTCTATCACGGGCCGGAGGGACTGCGGGCGATCGCCCAGCGCGTCCACTCGCTCGCGTGCGTGCTCTCGTATGGCATGCGGTGGCTCGGGCACGACGTGGGCGATGACGTGTGCTTCGACACGATCCGCGTGTGGCCCAAGAAGAGCGAGCATTGCAGCGGCGATCCCGCAGCGATCCTCAAGGCAGCGAACGAGCGCGGCATCAACTTCCGCGAGTTCGGCGATGGATCCTTCGGCCTCTCCGTCGATGAGACGACGACCATCGAGGACGTCAAGCAGGCGCTGGCGGCGTTCGGATGCGGCCGAGGGTTCGAGATCGACGCGAGCGAGCCTATCCCCTCCGACGACCCGGCCTTTCCGGCCGCCTTCGCTCGCACGTCGGCCTACCTCACTCATCCGGTCTTCAACTCGCACCACTCGGAGACGGAGATGTTACGTTACATCTTCCGCCTCCAGCAGCGCGACCTCTCGCTCGCGCAGGCGATGATCCCGCTCGGCTCGTGCACGATGAAACTCAACGCCACGAGCGAGATGATCCCGGTGACTTGGCCCGAGTTCGGGCGCGTCCACCCCTACGCCCCGGCGGACCAGCAGCGCGGCTACCAGAAGGTCTACAAAGACCTCGAAAACTGGCTCGCAGAGATCACCGGCTTCGCCGCGGTGTCGCTGCAGCCCAACGCCGGTTCGCAGGGCGAGTACGCGGGATTGCTCGCCATCCGCGGGTACCACGAGTCGCGCGGGCAGGGCCACCGCACGGTCTGCCTCATCCCCGATTCGGCGCACGGTACAAACCCCGCGTCGGCCGTCATCGCCGGAATGACGGTCGTGGCGGTTGCCTGCGACGACCATGGCAACGTTGATATCCCCGACCTCCGCGCCAAGGCCGCCGAGCACGCGAAAGACCTCTCGTGCCTCATGATCACCTATCCCAGCACGCACGGCGTGTTCGAGGAGGGGATCAAAGATATATGTAAGATCGTCCACGACCATGGCGGGCAGGTCTACATGGACGGTGCCAACATGAACGCCCAGGTCGGGCTCACGTCGCCCGGGTTCATCGGTGCCGATGTCTGCCATCTCAATCTTCATAAGACCTTCTGCATCCCGCACGGCGGTGGCGGGCCGGGGATGGGCCCAATCGGCGTCGCCAAGCACCTCGCGCCGTTCCTGCCGAGCAACCCCGTCGAGCCGTTGAAGTCGGAGTTCGACGTCGGTCCCGTGTCGGCCGCGCCGTATGGCTCACCAAGCATCCTCCTGATCTCGTGGATGTACATCGTGATGATGGGGGCCGAGGGGCTCACGCGGGCCACGCAGGTTGCCATCCTCAGCGCCAACTACATGGCGAAGCGGCTTGGGCAGCACTACCCGGTGCTCTACGCGGGCACGAACGGGCGCTGCGCCCACGAGTTCATCCTCGACTGTCGCGCCCTCGACAAGTCGGCCGGCATCAAAGTGGACGACATCGCCAAGCGGCTGATGGACTACGGCTTCCACGCGCCGACGATGAGTTTCCCGGTGCCGGGGACGCTGATGATCGAGCCCACCGAGAGCGAGCCCAAGAACGAGATCGACCGCTTCATCGACGCGATGATCTCGATCCGCGGCGAGATCGCCGCGATCGAGCGCGGCGCGATGGACCGGGCCGACAACGCGCTCAAGAACGCGCCGCACACCGTCTACGTCGTCTCGGCGACCGAGTGGAAGCACCCCTACCCGCGCGAGCAGGCGGCCTTCCCCGGCGCGACCGAGGGCGAGCGTGCGCGAATGCGCGAACATAAGTTCTGGCCCGCCGTCGGACGGATCGACAACCCGTACGGCGATCGGAACCTCGTGTGCGTCTGCCCGCCGATGACGGAGTATGCGTGACGCGCGCATGGACTCCCGGCGGTTCGCATAGGGTTACCTCGGCCCGAGTTTGACCCTCGTCGTCTCGTGCTTCTTTCCCCGGCGATACGACACCTCGACCTCGTCTCCGATCTCGTGCTCGCCGAGGATGCGGACGAGTTCGTTGAGGTCGCGGGTGGGTCGGCCGTTGATCGCGGTGATCGCGTCGCCAAGGCGCAAACCGCCAGTCCGCGCGGCGCTCCCCCTCGGCGGAATCTCGGCGATCGTCGGCCCGTCGCCCGCGCCGGGATCGACCTCAACGCCCAACCCGGCGCGGCCCGGCTTGATCTGCTCGGCGACCATCGGCAGCCGCTTGATCCACGCGCGATAGTCCTTCTCGATCTTGGGGAGTTCCTTGCCGAGCGCGGCTTCGGCGGCGGCGATGCCCGTGGGGTCGGTGCGGTAGTTTCGCGTGTAGGCCGCGTACCAGTCCTTGAGTTTGCCCGCGTCGTGAAGGAAGAGGAAGAACGCGCGGGCCTGGGCATAGTTGGCGAGCGGGTTGGTGCTCGTGAACCGCTCGCGCGGCATGGTGGCGAGTTGCTTGAGCGGCATGAGCCTGCCGGATTGCAACAGCCGCTTGACGATGTTGGTGCGCCATGACGGCACGGGCTTGAGCGCGGCCGCGCCCTCGCCGCCGGGCGCGATCTCGTAGTCCTCCACAAGCGAGCAGAGGCCCTCCTGGATCCAGATGGGGTGATCCTGCCCGAGGCGCGTCGCGGAGCGCCAGTGGAGGACGTGGAAAAACTCGTGGCGGAGCGTGGCACCGAGGTCCTGGGCCACGAGCCGCTTCTGATCGTGGAGGTACGAGCCGCCGATGCCCGCCGCGGCGAGCGATGGGCCGTAGGTATTGCGGAGCCATTTCGTGTAGTCGCGCGGCGTGGGCAGCAACACGACCGTCCACGCGTCATCGGTCGAGGCGGCCGCATCGCCCAACTCCGGGAAGACGCTCGCGATGCCCCAGTCAAAGAGCCGCGAGAGGTCGGCGCGAGCCTGGTCAAAGGATGTCTTGTCAAACGCGGAGAGGTACGCAACACGGAGGCGCTGATCGCGCTCGGTCGAGTACGTCGTGGCTTTGGTGGTGATCGCCTCGCGCGTGACGCGGAGGTTGGTCTCCATGTGGCGCTCGATGATCGTCTGCCAGCCGGCCATGAGGCGGGAGTAGACGTCCTGGCGGCGCGCGGCTGCGAGTTGGGGGTCGCGCTGCATCATGCCGCGGTCGATGAAGCCATGCTCGATGGCCTTGACGAGCCAATCGCAGGCGTCAGCCCCTTCGCCGCGGAGCGAGCGGACGCACGCGATGTTGTAGAACACAACAAAGTTGTCGGGATCGAGCGCGAGTTGCTCGCGGAGGAGCCTTTCGGCCTCGGGCAGGTCGCCACGATTCATGGCGACAAACGCACGCGCTTGGAACGCCGCGGCGCGGGCCTCTGGGTCGGCCTCCTGGATCGTGGATCGTGGCGGCTCGGGCTGTGCGATGATCCCAAATGGCCGCGCCAGCGCCATCGTGGCATACACGAGCATGGCGAGGCGGACCTTCACGCGCGGGCTCCCGCTTGCGGCGGCGTCAGGTTGCGGATCAGGAGACCGAGGGCCTCGGGATAGGCCTGGCATTCAAGGTCGAACACGCGCGCGGCGAGCGTGTCGGGCGTGTCGCCCGGAAGCACCGGGCAGGTCTTCTGCAGCACGATCGGCCCGGTGTCGTACTCGTCGCCGCAGAGGTGGACAGTGCAGCCCGTCTCGCGCTTGCCCGCGGCGAGCACGGCCTCATGCACGCGCCGGCCAAACATCCCCGGCCCCCCGAAATCCGGGAGCAGCGCCGGATGCATGTTGACGACGCGGCCTCGAAAGGCGCGCGGGACCGAGACCAACTGCAAGTACCCGGCGAGCACGACGAGATCGATGTCGTGCGCGAGAAGGAGGGATTCGAGCCGCTGCGCCGCGATCCGCCCCGGCTCGACGACGACAGGAACTCCGGCATCTCGCGCGATCTGCGCACCGCGACACTCACGCGACGCCACGACAAGACCGAGGCGCGCCCGAAGCGAGCCGCGCCGGATGTGGCCGAGCAGGTTCTCGAGCGTGCGTCCGGTGCCGGAGAGCATGACGCCGAGAACGGCCTCGCGGGTCTTCATACAAAGAAAGCGTAGGGCTCTGTTGAAATGCTGTTCTTGGGTACCCCGCGACTCCGTCGCGGAAGGGGGTTTCGGAGGGCGCTCGAATCCGCCCCGGAGGGGCGGGGTACCCAAATCCGCCGGCGTCATCACCATTTCAACAAAGCCAAAGCGTTGCCGACGAGCAGAGCGCGGCTGCAAGCGAGCATCCGCTCGACAACGCGGCGACCCCACCCCAGAAATCTCCGGCAAGCCCCGCCATCGCCCGCTACCGCCGTTGCGCTCACGCGCCGCGCCAGGCTCACGCCCGCGTGGCCGAGGCATACCACTCGGCCTCGACGACTTCGAGCCGCACTGCCTTGCCATCGGCGAGGGTGAAGTTGACGCGGACGTTGGGCGCGCCGACGGGATGGAACTGGTGCTCTCCGACACGGTAGAGCGTGCGATCAAACCCGCCCTGGGCCTTGATCGCCATGCCGAAGCGGGTCTTGGTGATCTCGATCGTGCCGGTCGTCCCGGCGTACGTCCCGAGATAGGTCGGCATCTCGCTCTCCGCGACACCGGGCGGGCGCGGGCGCGAGGCTCCCTCGAGCGTCGCGACGTAGGCGATCATCGCCTCGTTCTTGCCGGCGCGGGCGTGGTCGGCGAGGGGGATGCCGTGCGGCCCGGGGGTGCGCTCGATGCCCGGCTGGGCGGCGACCATGGCGCGGACAGCATCGACCATGCCGAGCATCGTGGCGGCGAAGATGTCGAGGCGCGCACCGTGCTCGATCAGGAGCAAAGCGATCTCGCGCTGGCCGACGTGTGACGCGGCACCGAGGGCCGATTCCCAGTCGCCATAGCCCCCGTCATACGAACACTTGGCGAGTGCGGGATGCTTGCCGAGCATCTCGCGGATCTTGGCGAGGTTGTTGTGCGACGCGCCGACGAAATCGCGAACGTCATCGGGGCTTTGCTGCGGAAAGCCGGGCCACGCGCCGGGCTTGGCGGAATAAGGCTGCGAGGGCTGTTCCGGCTGGCGGGCATGGGCGGCGGCGATGGCGCCCACGCTCCCAACGACGAAGGCGCGGCGGTCAAGTGGATTGTGCATGCCCTTGTGAAGCGTGCGAGATGGAAAAGAGTTCCCGAATTCGTGCTTCATGGCAGCGCCGCCGTCGGGGGCGCGCGGAACGGGATCGGCTTGCCCCGCCCATCGACCGACACCAACGTCAGCGTCGCGCTCGTCACCGGCACCACCTGCCCCGTCAGATATCGCTCGGCCTCGACCTCGATCCGCACCGTGACGCTCGTCGTGCCCATCCGCGTCGTCTCGGCATAGAAGCCGACGACGTCGCCGAGTTGCACGGGGGCGCGGAAATCGACCTTATCGATCGAGGCCGTCACCCAGCGGTGGGCCCCGTGGCGGCGCGCCTCGACGAACCCGGCCTGGTCGATGTAACTGAGGATGACGCCGCCGAAGATCGTGCCGTACTGGTTGGTGTCGCGCGGCATGGTGACGACACGGAGCGCGAGGTGGCGGGTGGGCATGGGTCGAGCCTAGGCGAAACATCGGCGGCCCGGCGGCGCGTAGAATGACCGTCCCCCTCACCTGGAGAACTCACGATGCCGGTCCTGCCGTCCGTTTTGCTGGTCGTGCCTTTCATGCTCGCGCTCGACGGCCCACCGGCCACGCCCGCGCGGCCCGTCACCGAGACCGTCCATGGCGTGACGATCACCGACAACTATCGCTGGCTCGAGGGCGACAACGCCGACCCCAAGAACATGGGCAAGATGACGCCCGAGGTTGCGACGTGGACCGACGCGCAGAACGCCTATACGCGTTCGGTGCTCGACGGGCTGCCCGGCCGCAAGGAACTTGAGGCGAAGTTGCTTCCGCTGATGGAGGTCGGCTCGGTGTCGGCACCGGCCATGAAGGGCAGCCGATACTTCTACTACAAGCGCGAGGGCAACCAGAACCAGCCTCGGGTGTTCGTGCGCGAGGGCTATAGGGGCGAGCCGCGGCTGCTGCTCGATCCCGCTGCGATCGACGCCTCGGGCCTGGTGACCGTGTCGTGGATCTCGCCGAGTCACGACGGCAAACTCATGGCCTATGGCACCTATCGCGCGGGCGACGAGAACTCGACGCTGCATCTCATGGACGTGGACACGGGCAAGGCGATGCCGCTGGAGATCCCGGGCAAGGTCGGCGCGCCGGATTGGATGCCGGACTCTTCGGGCTTCCTGTACCGTAACCTTGCGGACATCAAGAACCCGTACTCGGGGCAGGTCAAGTTTCATAAGATGGGGACGGAGATCACCGCGGACCCCCTCATCTTCCGTCAGTACACCAAAGAGGAGAACGAGCAACTCGCCACCACCTATGGCCCCGGCGGCGGGCTGAGCAAGGACGGGCGCTGGCTGATCCTGTCCTACGCGACCGACACCCGCAACAACGACCTCTGGGCCGCTGATTTCGGCGCGTACCTCAAGACCGGCAAACTCGTGAAGGCCGACATCGTCGTGGGCGAGCAGGCCGCCAGCGGCGGGGAGGTCATCGGTGACACCATGTACATGCAGACGACGCTCGACGCGCCCAACGGCCGAATCGTCGCGGTTGACCTCAAAAACCCGGCCCGCTCGGGCTGGAAGGTGCTCGTCCCCGAACGCCAGGACGCCGTGATCCAGGGCGCTTCGGTGGCCAAGGGCGTGCTCGCGGTGCAATACCTCGCCAACGCGTCGAGCACGATCGAACTCTACGACCTCGCCGGCAAGAGCCTGGGCGCGCTCAAACTCCCCGGCATCGGGTCCGCCGGCCTCAGCACCGAGGACGACCGCACCGAGGCGTACCTTTCCTTCACGAGTTACAACTATCCGTCGTCGATCTTCCGCGTCGATCTCGCCAAGCACAACGCCGACGCCGAACTCTGGGAGCGGCCCGCGGTGCCCGTCGACCCGAGCACCGTCGAGGTCAAGCAGGAGTGGTATTCCTCCAAGGACGGCACAAAGGTCAGCATGTTCATCGTTCATAAGAAGGGACTGAAGAAGGACGGAAACGCGCCGACGATTCTCTATGGCTACGGCGGGTTCAACGTCAGCCTCACGCCCTCATTCAGCGCCACGCTCTTCCAGTGGTTCGACGCGGGCGGGGTCTACGCGGTGCCGAACCTGCGCGGGGGCGGTGAGTATGGCAAGGCCTGGCACGAGGCCGGCAAACTCGATCGCAAACAGAACGTGTTCAATGACTTCATCTCCGCCGCCGAGCACCTGATCTCGAGCGGGTACACCAATCCCTCGCGGCTCGGCATCACCGGCGGCTCCAACGGCGGGCTGCTGACGGGCGCGATGGTCACGCAACGGCCCGATCTCTTTGCCGCGGTGTTCATCGGCGTCCCGCTACTCGACATGGTCCGCTTCCAGGACTTCCTCATGGCCCGGTACTGGGTGCCGGAATATGGCAGCGCCGAAGATAAGAACCAGTTCGCGTATATCTTCAAGTACTCGCCCTATCACAACATCAAGAAGGGCACGAAGTATCCGGCGGTGCTCGTGACCGCGGGCGAGAACGACTCGCGCGTCCATCCCATGCACGCCCGCAAGATGGCCGCCGCCATGCGCGAGGCGACCGCGAGCGATCAGAGTGCCAAGCCGATCCTCCTGTGGGTCGATCGGGAGGCGGGCCACGGGCAGGGCAAGCCGCTGAACCTCCGCGTGCGCGACGCCGCCGATCAGCGCATCTTCATGATGTGGCAACTGGGGATGCTGAAGAAGCAATGATGATCGACACAACCTTCGCACACGAAGGTGGCGCGGGCGTCCGGCCTGCGCGAAACTCACTGCTCGAATGTCCGCGGAGGCGTCATGCCCGAACACGACGAACATGACCACCTCCTCACGAAAGCGCGCGGCGGGGACCGAAAGGCCCTCGTCGCGCTTCTTGAAGCCCTCGGGCCGCGCGTCCGCGCGCGGGTCGAGCACAAGATCCCCGCCACGCTGCGGTCAAGCGTCGATGCCGATGACGTGATGCAGGTGACGTATCTCGAAGCCGTCACCCGGATTGATAAGTTTACATCCGGCGGTGCGTCGGGGTTCCTCGCGTGGCTCACGCGCCTCGCCGAGAACAACCTCACCGACGCCATCCGCTGGCTCGAATCGGCCAAGCGCCCGAGCCCCAGCCGCCGCCTCGGTCCGCGCGGCGGCGACGACTCGGCGAGCGACTTCCTGGGGATGCTGGGCGTGCAGACGGCGACGCCAAGCCGCGATGCCGCCCGCGGCGAGGCCGCACGCTGGCTCGACCGCGCGTTGGCGACGCTCCCGTCGGACTATGAGAAGGTCGTGCGGCTGTATGATCTCGAAGGCAAACGCCCGCAGGAGGTCGCCGAGGCGCTGGGCCGATCGCAGGGGGCCGTCTGGATGCTCCGCGCCCGAGCGCATGACCGCCTCAAGGAGGCGCTGGGACCGGCGGGGAGATTTTTCTCGCAGCAGGGGTAGTTACGACGAGATGACAGGCCGATTCACTTGCTATCTTTCGCCATTCCGCCGGCCACACACGACTGTGCCAACGGAAATGAGATCGACACGAGGTTGCACACTTTCGCAAGGCGAAAGACCCCAATTGAACGACCAACTTACAAGTTCCGACCTCGCGTCCGACGCATTGCGGCTTGGATCGCCGAAGTTGCTCGCACCTGGGGACACTCGTGATCGATCGGCACGACATCGCAGCGACGGGAGGGGCGTATCGGCGCGCGGCTCGAGCGGCGATGGCGATCGCGGCGCTGCCGGGCGTTCCCGTGCGCGACTGGCTCGATCTGGCGGCGCACGCGCTGGCGCGGGCCACGACCGATGGCTTGTGCCTCGCACTCCTCGTGCGCGCCGACAGCCACGGCAACATCCTGAGGCTCGGCGGCATCGGCGCGGGGGCGGACGGAACGGACTGCGGTGAGGACAGCGCGGAACGGCGCACCTCGCTGCGCACGGGCGTCAGACGCCTCCAGAATATCGGCTGGGTGCCAGGCAAGTGCGGCGCGGCACCGCTGTCTTCGCTGACGCCGCTGTGGCGCGTTGGGCCGCTCGCTCGCCTCTTCGACGGGCGCGAAGAGATCATCGCGGGCTCGCATCTACTTGATCCAGCGCATGATCGCCGCCTCGTTGTCTATGTCGAGTCGGCGGACGTGGAGGCCGCGGCGATTCTTGATGCCGTGCTCCCGCTCGCGGCGGCGCGGGCGCGGCGGGCGTTTGGCGCGGGGCCGGATTTCTCACGCACGCTCACCGCCCGCGAGCAGCATGTGCTGGAACTGATCTCACGCGGGCTTTCGGATCGCGAGGCGGGCCAGCACATCGGGCGCAGCCACCACACCGTTCACGACCATGTGAAGTCGATCCACCGCAAGTTACTGACGCGACGAAGGGCCGAACTGACGGCGCGATACTTCGGCGTTATGCCGATCGAGCCTGCGATGAGAGCCGCCGCCGACATCCCGACGATCACGGTGCGTACTGCGGCTTCCCGCGGGGCGCAGGTGCCGAAGCCGGGCGGCGAGTGACCACGGCGGCGACTCGATCGGCGTTCCCGAAGCGCGCGGCTCAGACGTTCAGGTCACGCGCGAACCACGCGACGCCGGGATAAGCCCAGAGCGTCACGGCCGCCAGCAACAGCGCGAGTACGGTCATCAGTAGCGCGATCAGGAACGCGTGCGGAAGGCGGATGTATCGCTTGCATGCAATCTGCCACCACCCGACCTGCCAGAGGACGATGGCCGCGAAGACTAGCCAGCCACCATACCGAGCGAACCACCAATCCAGGTGCTGCGAGCCGCCCATCCATCCAATCCAGTTCGGATCGAACGCCGCGCCGAATGCGGCGCTGATGACGTAACAGATGTAAGGAATCGAGAGCACCGCCGGGAGCCAGAGCAAACTGACGAACCAGACGCGGGCGATGTGCGTCTTCCGGACGCGAGCGGCCCGCAGCGTGTCGCCCAGCAGGAAGAACGTCAGTGGAAGGAACACGGTGGCGAGAAGCGCCAGCACAACCGCGGCGGGCGACATCCGCACCAGGCTTTCCAAACTCCATGTGTCGACAAAGGTGATCGGCCAAACCGCCCGATGAAACGCATCGTCGAGCCGTGCGGCCGAGTTGCTGTTCAGCGGGAGCAGGAGGACAAACAGGGCAGAAGGAACGGTCGTCGCGCAGATCATCAGCACATATGTGAGAAGCGCGCCCAGCACCGCGAGCACGCCAGCCCTGATGAGCCTCGCTTCGTGCTCCATCCGCACCCAGCGCCAGAACGACCACGGCCGCGCCGCCTTCCACCATGTGAGCAAGAACGCGGCGACGAGTCCGCGCCGCGCGTGCTCGAACATCTTCACCTGTCGTGAAAGAGCCGGATTGAGAAGGTCGCGCCACGCGAAGTCGAGCCCGCACTCGCTGCACTGCCCGACGAGCGGACAGGCCTCGGCCCAACTGGCGACGATGCCCGCCTGGTCATAGCCGCAGCGCGGGCATTCGGGCGGCAGGGTTTCCGAAGCGCTCGTACTCATCACACCTTGATATGCGGCGCGTCCGGTTGCGTTGCGTAGAACTCCTCGACCGCGGCCCGCCACGACTCCAGCGAATCGACGGCGATCATGCGCAGCCGAACCTCCTCCGCCCGCGGGTGGTGCTCGGCGAAGCGGATGCCGAACTTGCGCATCGTGCGGCCGGTGTACGTCTCGTGCCGGCGGATGCCGAGCGTCCGGTTGACCCGCAGCGCCAGGTCGAAGTGGTCGAGGAGCACGCCGCGCTGCTCGGCGATCGTCGGCGGTCGCGCCGGCCGCCCGGCGAGCAGGTCGCGGGCCTGCCGAAAGATCCACGGGTTCCCGATGCACCCGCGCGCGACAGAGACCGCACTCACGCCGGTGTACGCGATCATGCGCGGGATGTCCTCGGCCCGCCAGATGTCGCCCGAGCCGAAAATCGGCCGCGACGGATGCCGTTGGACGATCTCGCGCAGCAAATCCCAGCGCGACGGGCCGATGTACTTCTGCTCGACGGTGCGGGCGTGGACCGTGGCCCAGGCGTAGCCCATGTCGAAGGCCGCGGCGAGGATGCGATCGAACGCCGCCGCCATCTCGGGCGTGTCGTCATACGCGCGGCGGAGTTTCACCGCGCACGGCAGGTCGTGCGGCAACGCCTCGCGCACCGCTTCCAGGATCGCGATGGCGCCGTCGGGCTGCGCGAGCCAATGCCCGCCGCGGGCCTTGCGGTCGATCTTCTTGACAGGGCAAGCTAAGTTGATATCAATGACTTCAAAGGAAGAAGGGACAAGGGGACAAGGGGACGAGAGAAGAGAGGGAGAGCGACGAAGCGGCGGAGCGACGGAGGGCAGAGAAGGTAATGAAGACGCCGAGGCTGAGCGCCGCGAAGCCTCGGGTCGACCCCCGGTGACGCTTCGGTTCTCGCGGTTGCTCGCCTCGCCCCCCACTCGCCCCACCTGCACGCCGCCGGGCAATCGCAGGTGCTGCGGCGGCCCCGGAAAGACGCCCGGCGTGTCGTACGCGAGTTCGCGGTAGTCGCGGTCGGTGCGGGCGCGGCCCTGCTCGACCATCTTGAGCGCCGCTGCCGCCATCTCTCGCGGGTCCGATCCCATGATCTGGCCCGCGAGCGGGTGGTCGTCCGTGCCGCCGGGAACGTTATCGTCGATTTCGCCGAGGTCGGCCTTGGCGAAGCCGCGCCCCCCGGCCAGCAGCGTGCGATCGAGCAGCGCCTCGGTCACGCAGAACGGGCACCCGTGCCGCCGCGCGATCAGCCGCATCGCCGCGTCGGAATAGCCCGCAAGCCCGGCCTGAAAGAACGGTGCATCAAACGCTGGGACAAGCCCGGCGACCCGAGGATCGACGCTCCCGCCGGCAAACCGCGTCGCGGCGTACACGGCGGCGCGGCGCGCATCGAGATCGATCCCCGGCGCAATCGCCGGGCTCGGGCCGGTCGCGTTGTTGCTCTGGCACAACATGCGCGCGATGATAGGGGCATGAGGCGATGGCTCCGAAGCGTGACGGCGGGCGGATTGACGACGGGCGGGCTAGCCGCGTGCATCTTGACGGCATTGGCCGCCACGGTGCTCGCGCCCGGCGGCTGCGGCCGATCGATGCAGATTGTCGAGCGTTCGCCCTACCCGCGCGACGTGCCCGCCGGGCCCACGCTCGATATCCAGGTCGTCCGCGACGGCACCGAGATCGAACTGACCAACACCACCGCCCGAGGCTTCGGGCGATCCGTCATCTGGCTCAACCGCCGACACGGGCTCGAAATCGACGGCCTTCGGGTCGGCGAGCGGAAACGGCTCGCCCTCCGCGAATTCCTCGATGAATACTCCGAGCCCTTCCGCGCCGGCGGGTTCTTCGCCACCGAGGCCACCGAGCGGCTCGTGCTCGCCGAACTCCAGACCGAGGCCGAGCCCGGCACCTGGCGGATGCTCGGACTCGTCGTGGTCGGGGAGCGGGATCGGTAGCGGACGCTGCGCGGCAGCGGATACGGAGCCAGGTAACGCAGAACACTGCTGGGGGGCTACGAACACCCGGCCGCGTACTTGCCCGCGAAACAGACGAAGTCGTTGATGTTCAGCGCAGGCGCCATCGTGCTGCCGTCGCAGTTGGCATGCGCGTCAGCCGCGGCAAAGTGGTTCAGAAAGCAGATGAAGTCGTTGACGGTAAGCACTGGCGTTGTCGTGCTGGCGTCGCAGTTCGCGGCACAGATTCGGATCGCCAAACCGTGACCACCCTCCATCGCGGCGTCTCGGAAGGCCCCAGAGGTAGGAGGAGCCACGGCCTGCCCCCATTTATGCAGTGATCCGTCGCCGGCTATCGCCAAGCCTGCATACCGAGCAGCATCGATCTTCACAAAGAGACCGGGTGGAACGTTGGTCTGTCCGAAGTCGTTGATCCCCCAAGCGGCCAGCGTGCCGTCTGTTCTGATCGCAAGCGAATAAAAACTGTCAGCGGCGATCGCCGAATATGTACCAGGTGGAATGTTGAGAGCCCCGGCGAAGTCACTGCCCCATCCAACGATTTGGCCATCCGCGCGCAGGCCGAGGCTATGACGCTCTCCGGCGGCGACCGCGACGAATGCTCCAGGCGGAGGCGTCGATTCTCCCCAAGTGTTGCTGCCCCATCCCACGGCTGTACCGTCGGATCGAATGGCGAGGGCATGGTCTCGACCAGCGCTCACCGCGACAAAGATCCCTGAAGGAACCACCAATCCCGGATATCCCTCACCCCAGCCGGCGAGCGTGCCGTCCTCCCGGATCGCCACGGCGAAGTTGTACGCGGCATTGACCGCCGTAAACCGACCCGAAGGCACGTTCTGGATTCCGAAGACACTCCATCCCCGTGCGACGAGCGTTCCATCCGCTCGAATCGCAGCCGTGAAAGCCATCCCGGAGGTGACCGCGATGTAGTCGCCAGGCGGAAGGTTCAACTGGCCATAGTTGTTGTTGCCCCATGTGGCTAGGGGACCAGGCTGCGCGAGCGCGATCGGTGACGCTGAGGCGATAACGAATGCCGCAAACGTACTACTCGCTCGCGTGTAACGCTTGTGAAGCATGGACAACTATACCACATGGTTGGCGGCGAACACGATGAAGACATTCGTCCCAGAAAATGCCTCGTTGCCGCGAGCGTTCGCTACCCCAACCGGTCCTGCGCGATCAGGGCCGCGCCCAGTGCCCCGGCATCGTCTAGGAGCCGCGTCGCCACGATCTTGACCTGTCGGCACTTGTCGGGAAAGACGTTCGCTCGGGCCGATTTCTTCACTCGCTCGACGAGCGGCTCGCCCATCGCCTCGGTCAGCCCGCCGCCCAGCACCACCCGCGGCAGCGAGAGCAGCGTGACGGCGTTGGCGATCGCGATCCCCAGCAGGTCCGCGACGTGATCGACAACCTGCATGGTTAGTTCGTCGCCCATCTGATAGGCCTTGGCGACGGTCTTGGATTTCACCTGGTCGAGGTCGCCATCAACGAGCGACGGGATCACCGACTTGCGATTCGATCTGAGAAGCCGCACGATGCGATCGACAACCGCGGTGCGCGAGCAGTTGTGCTCGAGCGAGCGCGAGCCCAGCGGCACGCCGGGGAACAAAATGGTGTGCCCGATCTCGCCGGCGGAGAAGAACGCGCCGTAATAGAGCGCGCCATTCAGGATCAGCCCGCCCCCGATGCCCGTGCCGATCCAGACGCCCAGCAGATCGCGCGATTGCTCGCCCGCGCCCATCACGTTCTCGGCATAGACCGCGACGTTCACGTCGTTATCGACGAACGCCGGCATGTTGAGCCGCTTGCGCAAGATGTCAGCCAGCGGGACGTCGGTCCAGCGCAGATTGACCGCCTCGAGCACGACACCCTGGGCGGGCTCGATCGCGCCCGGGGCACCGATCCCCAGTCCCGCGATCTCGCCGATGGGCACCTTCGCGTCGTCGCAGGCCTCCTGCACGCCCTCGGCGATCCGCGCGATCACGGCATCGCGGCCGTCGTCGGGCTTGGTCTTGCGCTTGGATCGGCCCATGATCGCGCGCTCGGGGCTGACGATGGCGATCTGCATGTTGGTGCCGCCGAGGTCGATCCCGACGACGGGCTTGTTCTGAGGCATCGCGAGTCCTTCTCGAAAGCCGCGCGAGCGCGGATGAATGAGCAGAGGCTGCGAGTGTACGAGGTCTGGCCCGAGTTATTCGGGCGGGTCATGCCAGCCGCGCGGGGACATAGACTGCATCGGGCAGATCACGGCCCATCTTCGAGGCGATCGTGTGAGCCGCGGCAGAGGTCACCACGGGCAGGAACAGCGTGCTCCCGCTCCCGCTCAGGTGCCAGGCCTGCCGCAAGGCGGCATCCAGCCCGTGGCGAAGCACGCCGAGTTCGGGCCGAATCAACTCCGCGGCGGGCAGCAGGTCGTTGAAAAGTCGCGTGGGCGGCCACGCCGAGTTGCCGGCGACCGCGGCGGCCTCGTCCGAACGCAACGGGCCGCGCACGAGCGAATCGAAGGCCTGATACACCTCGCGTGTCGGACAGCCGAAGCGCGGAAGCGCGAGCACCAGCCAGCCGTCGCGGCGCGGCAGACGTGCGAACGAATCCGCGACGCCCGTGACCATCGCCGGACGCGGGGGCTGCGCGGAAGGTGGAGCCGAGGGCGACGGCGGCGGATCGAGAAAGAACGGCACATCGCTCCCGAGCGTGCGACCCACCGTCGCGAGCGCGGCGTGGTCGAGTCGCAGGTCAAAGAGCCCATTGATGCCCCGCAGCGCGGCCGCGGCATCGGACGAGCCCCCGCCCAGCCCCCCGCCGACCGGGATGCGCTTGACGATGCGAATCCGCGTCGGGAGCATCCTGCCCACATGCGCCTCCAGCGCCCGATGCGCGCGAAACGCGAGGTCTCGCTCGCGCGGCCAATCGATCGGCGAGCGCAGCGGCGCATCGGGCGACCATTCGACCGCAAACCCCTCGCCACGTTCGACCTCGACCGTGTCCGCCAGATCAATCGCGTGCATGAGCGACGCGATCGGGTGATACCCCGCATTCGGCTCGCCCGCGGCGATCGGCGGACCAACCGCCAGCGTGAGATTGACCTTCGCGTGAGCGGTCAGACGCATCGACGATCCTACAACCTATGATGCGACCACGGGGAGACACCATGCTCGTCAGCGACCTCGTCCGCGCCATGGAATCCATCGCTCCGCTGCATCTCGCGGAGCCGTGGGACAACGTGGGACTGCTCGTCGGCTCGGCCGATCGCCGCGTTGCCGGACCCATCCTCCTCACCATTGACCTGACCGAGTGTGTGCTGGCCGAAGCCGTCCGCGCGCGGGCGTCGGCGATCGTGGCCTATCACCCGCCCCTCTGGGAGCCGATCAAGCGCATCACCTCTGCCACCCCCCGAGGCCGCGTGCTGCTCGGAGCCATCGAGGCCGGCATCGCGATCTATTCCCCGCACACCGCGCTCGACGCGACCGCCGGCGGCGTCACGGACTGGCTCTGCGAGGGGCTCTCCGGGGGCGCGGCATCGGGAGGGGGGGACGAGGGCAAGATCGCCGGCGATTGCCGGGCGCTCATGCCGCATGTCGCCCGC
The DNA here is from genome assembly GCA_046155605.1 of Phycisphaerales bacterium. Taxonomy (GTDB): domain Bacteria; phylum Planctomycetota; class Phycisphaerae; order Phycisphaerales; family UBA1924; genus JAEUIZ01. The sequence continues at coordinate 61,499 of JBJXFQ010000075.1, read as the reverse complement.
GATCAAACGCAAGAGGTCAAGATCGTGACGTTTGTGCCGGAGAGCGCGGCCGACGAGTTGCGCAGTGCGCTCGCCACCGCCGGCGCGGGGATCATCGGGGGCTACCAGGTCTGCTCCTTTGCCACGCCCGGCACCGGCACGTTTTTCGGAAGCGATGGCACGACACCGACGGTTGGCCAGGCAGGCCGGCTGGAGCGCACGCCGGAGTTGCGGCTCGAGATGGTCTGCTCCAAGGCCGCTTTGCCGCTCGCGCTCGAAACGCTGCGGCGGTTCCACCCATATGAGGAGCCCGCGGTCGATGTCTACGAGTTGCTGGGCCGACCCGAGCGGAGCAAAGGCCCAGGCCGACGGCTGGTCCTCGATCAGCCCGCGACGCTCTCGACGCTCGCGGAGCGTCTCAAGGCGTTCCTCTCCATCCCGGTCGTCAACGTGGCCCGCGCAGGAGGGGCGGGCGAGTCCGACCTGCCAGTCACGACCATCGGCGTGGTGCCCGGCTCGGGCGCCTCAATGGCGGCCGCCGCCCGCGCTGACGGGTGCGAGGTCTTCGTCACCGGCGAGATGAAACATCACGAACTGCTCGACGCGCTGAACGCGGGCACGAGCGTGATCCTCGCGGGCCACACGAACACGGAGCGTGGCTACCTGCCGCGGCTGGCGCGACGGCTGTCTGCCACGCTGCCCGATGCACGCGTGGTGGTGAGCCAGCTGGACCGGAGCCCGCGCGTCCCGGTGTAGGAGTCGCTTCGAGCCGATAGGAACTGGAGCACCCGATGGCCGGGGCGCTACCCTCATGTCAGCATGGTCGCCATGAAAGCCGCACACACCGCACTCGAGATCGCACGCTATCTGCTGTGGCGTGTGGCCCGGGAGCGGCCCGACGACCCGGACTACCTTACGCCGCTCAAACTCCAGAAACTGTTGTATTACGTCCAGGGTTGGCACCTGGTTGAGGCCCAAACGCCGGCGTTCGATGACGAAATTCAAGCGTGGCGCGACGGCCCGGTGGTCGTGGCGGTCTATCGAGAGTTCAGATCGCTCGGCAAGGGCCCGATCCTGTCCGCGCCGCAGACGCCGCCCGAGTTAGTCGCTCCAACCCGTGCGGTCGTTGAGAGCGTGTGGAGCCGATACAAGGATTACTCGGCGTTCAAACTCTCTGACATGACTCACGACGAGATGCCCTGGACCAAATCGCGCGCGGGGCTCCCGCCCTCGGCCCAGAGCGACGCGCCGATCCCGCTCGCCGACATCGCGGATGAGTTCGCGGGACAGTTGGCCCGAGCCCAGGCGCGAGTCCGCGCGCACGCCGGTGCCATCCGGGCCGCAGCGAAGGAGAGGTCGTGGCGGGGTCCGACAGCCGCGACCGACGGAGCGTCCGGAAACCAGTAGACTGCCCGCGTGATGAGGCTTCGCACCGGCGATGCATACTGGATCGACGCCTTCCCGCCGCTCGACGGCGGTGAACCGAAGCGCCGGCCCGCGGTCTTTCTCGACTTGGGCGACGCGATTCCGGACTCGCCCGACGGGCTTCTCGTGTTCGTTGGAACGACGACCGACAACGACCGCGACATGCATCGAGATCACGATGCGATCCATGCACCAGTCGGCCTGCCGACGCCTTGCGTGATCCTTCCGCGTTGGGTTGCGGAAGTTCCGCGTTCGGCGGTAGGTCCGGCGGCGGGAAGGCTTGGTGCGCCGCTCATCGCCAAACTTCTCGACGCCGTGATAGATCGGTTCTTCGATCTACCTTCTGGCGAATCGCCATGACAGAAGTGGCGTCCTGCCTCCTCGTCTGCTCCGTCGCCCTCGTCGTCGCCGGCCTCACCTTCTTCAGCGGCTTCGGCCTCGGCACCCTCCTCATGCCCGCCTTCGCCGCCTTCTTTCCGCTCCCCGTCGCCGTTGCCGCCACCGCCGTCGTACACCTCGCCAACAGCCTCTTCAAGCTCGCCCTCGTCGGCCGGCACGCCCATTGGCCCACCGTGCTCGCCTATGGCATCCCCGCCTCCGTCGGCGCGATCCTCGGCGCCATCGCCCTCGAAGCCGTCGCCCACATCGAGCCGATCGCGACCTATCCCATCGCGGGGCGCACGGCCGAGGTCACCGCCATCAAGCTCGTCGTCGGCGTCGTCATCGCCGCCTTCGCCGTCCTCGAACTCTGGCCCGGGTTCGAGCGCGTCGCCTTCAGCCGCCGCCTGCTCTGGATCGGCGGGCTCGTCTCCGGCTTCTTCGGCGGGCTCTCGGGCCACCAGGGCGCGCTCCGCTCCGCCTTCCTCCTCCGCGCCGGGCTCACGAAAGAAGCCCTCATCGGCACCCGCGTCGTCGGCGCGGTCATCGTCGATGTCTCGCGCCTCCTTGTCTATGGAATCGCCATCGGAGCCGCCGAACTCCACACCCTCCGACAAGGCGGCGGCATCGGGCTGGTCATCGCCGCAACCCTCGCCGCGTTCGTCGGCACCTTCGCCGGCTCGCGGCTCATCAAGAGCATCACGCTCCCCGCGCTCCGACGCTTCATCGGCACCGCGCTGCTCGTGCTGGCCGCGGCCCTGATCGCCGGGTGGATTTGAGCCATTGCGCCGGTGCCTTGTCTCGCCCGTCTATCGCCCGCACCCCCGACCGCCGATTTGGCAGGCTTTCGCGGCCTCTCTCCTGGAAACGCCGGCCGGGCCTCCGCCACGCGCCGCATCGCCCGGAGTCCTCGTGGCACGCCACGTGCAGCCCAAAGACCAACGAACCCATTTAATCCTCCGCGTGTAGCATTGCCGTGGATTGTTTGATGGGCGTTTGGTTTAAGCATCCGCACGCGGGTGCTCTGACGAACCGATAAACGGGGCCGGGACTGTCCCGACCCGGGAGGCCGCAGATGTTTGAGCGATTCACAGACCGCGCCCGCAAGGTCATGGCCCTGGCAAACCAGGAAGCCCAGCGCTTCAACCATGAATACATCGGGACCGAGCACATCCTGCTCGGGCTCGTCAAAGAAGGCTCCGGCGTCGGGGCCAACGTGCTCAAAAACCTCGAAGTCGATCTCCGCAAGGTTCGGCTCGAGGTCGAAAAACTCGTCAAGGCCGGGCCGGAGATGGTGACGATGGGGAAACTGCCCCAGACGCCTCGCGCCAAGAAGGTGATCGAGTACGCCATCGAGGAGGCCCGAAACCTCAACCACAACTACGTCGGCACCGAGCACCTTCTGCTCGGCCTGCTCCGCGAGCATGACGGGGTGGCCGCGCAAGTCTTGCGCAACCTCGGCCTCAAACTCGAAGAGGTTCGCGAGGAAGTCCTGAATCTCCTCGGCGCGGGTGCCGAGGGCGGCGAGGCCGAGAGCGCCGGCGGCGGCGGATCGGCGGCAGGTGCCGGCGCGGCCCCGGGCGGCGAAGCCCGCGCCAAGGGCGGGAAGTCCAAGACCCCGGCCCTCGACAGTTTCGGACGCGACCTGACCGAACTCGCCAAGGAAGGCACCCTCGACCCGGTGATCGGGCGAGAGACCGAGATCGAGCGCCTCGTGCAGGTGCTCTGCCGACGCACCAAGAACAACCCCGTCCTGCTGGGCGAGGCGGGCGTGGGCAAGACAGCCATTGTCGAGGGCCTCGCGCAGCGCATCATCGCCAACGAGGTCCCCGAGATTCTGCACGACAAGCGGATCGTGGTTCTCGACCTGGCGATGATGGTCGCCGGGACGAAATACCGCGGGCAGTTCGAGGAGCGCATCAAGGCCGTGATGAACGAGGTGCGGCGCGCCAAAACCGTCGTGCTCTTCATCGACGAACTGCACACGCTGGTCGGTGCCGGCGGGGCCGAGGGCGCCATCGACGCCTCGAACGTGCTCAAACCCGCGCTGGCGCGAGGTGAGATCCAGTGCATCGGCGCGACGACCTTTGACGAGTATCGCAAGTACATCGAGAAGGACGCGGCGCTCGCCCGCCGCTTCCAATCCATCACCGTCGATCCGCCCAGCAACGACCAGACGATCGAGATCCTCAAAGGCCTGCGCGATCGCTACGAGAGCCACCACCGTGTCCGGATCACCGACGAGGCGGTCAAGGCGGCGGTCGAACTCTCGGGTCGCTACATCACCGGGCGCGTGCAGCCGGACAAGTCAATCGACGTGATCGACGAGGCCGGGGCGCGGGTGCGGATCAAGAGCATGAGCAAGCCGCCGGATTTGGCGGACCTCGAGGCGCAGATCGAGAAACTGGCGATCGAGAAGGACGAGGCCGTCAAGGCCGCGGACTACGAGCGAGCCGCCGAACTCCGCGACAAGTGCGAGCAGGCGAAGAAGAAGAAGGAAGAGATCCAGCGGCAGTGGAAGGACCGCGCCAAGGAAGTGGACGGCGTGGTCGATGAGGAAGTGGTCGCCGAGGTCGTCAGCAAGATGACGGGCGTCCCGCTCCAGCGTCTCGAGAAGCAGGAGGCCCAGCGGCTCCTGGACCTCGAGAAGGAACTGCACAAGAAGGTCATCAGCCAGGACGAGGCGATCAAGGCGATCGCCAAGAGCATCCGCCGCGCGAGGGCGGGGCTGAAGGATCCGAAGCGTCCGATGGGCTCGTTCGTCTTCCTCGGGCCGACGGGCGTGGGCAAGACGCTGCTCGCCAAGGCGCTTGCCGAGTTCATGTTCGGGGACGAGGAGGCGCTCCTGCACCTCGACATGAGCGAGTACATGGAGAAGCACAACGTCAGCCGCCTGGTCGGCGCGCCCCCGGGCTACGTCGGCTACGAAGAGGGCGGACAGTTGACGGAGCGCATCCGCCGCCGGCCATACGCGGTGATCCTCCTCGACGAGGTCGAGAAGGCCCACCCGGACGTCTTTAACATGCTCCTCCAGATCATGGAAGAGGGGCGGCTCACCGACTCCTTCGGCCGCAACGTCGATTTCCGCAACACGATCATGGTCATGACCTCGAACCTCGGGGCCGACACGATCAAGGGAGGCGGCTCGTTCGGCTTCCGCCAGCGGAGCCAGAACGCCGACTACGACAGCCTCAAATCGTCACTGATGAAGGAAGTCGAGCGCTTCTTCCGGCCCGAGTTCCTCAACCGACTCGACGACGTCATCGTCTTCCACCCGCTGACCAAGGACGACCTCGTCCAGATCATCGAGTACGAGGTCGGGAAGGTCGCCAAGCGGCTCCGACAGCAGGGCGTTCACCTCGAACTCGACCAGGTGGCCAAGGACTTCCTGATCGAGAAGGGCTACAACCCGGACTTCGGTGCCAGGCCGCTGCGTCGCGCCATCGGGCAGTACATCGAAGACCCGCTGTCAGAGATGCTGCTCTCGGGTGAAGCGGCGGGCAAGGGCCGAATCGTCGTGACCCGCAAGAACGACGACGACGGCAAGCCGCAGGATCACCTCTACTTCGCGGGCTCCGAAACGCCCAAGAAGGACGGGCCGGTGACGGCCGGCGCACAGAGCACCTAACGGCAGCGACAAAAAGACGAACCGTGCCACCGACCGCTGCCCAGAGCGGTCGGTGTCTTTCGTGGCCCGATTTCAAGTCTTGAAAGCCCGAAAGGGCCTTGCACCGCTTGCACCGCTTGGTATGCTCAGGGCGAAGGAGCACCCATGCGCCACGCACTCGTTCTCGCGCTGCTCGGCCTGCCCGCGGCCACGCTCGCCCAGCAATCCGTCACCATCAATCTCACCGACGTCCGGCTGCAGAACGGCCTCGCCCAGACGCGCTCCAGTGCCCCGAGCACCATCTCGCCCTCCTTCCGCTATACCTACGCGATCAGCGGGAGCGCCGTCGGCAGCGGGTTTATCCTCGGCACGCTCTTCCCCAACCCCACGCCGCTCGCGCAGATCTTTGAGACCCTCCAGCCGGGGTCGTCGGCGTTTCTCAACGGCACGGCCGATAACTGCCCCGGCACTCACCCCGTCTCGCTCTCCGATCAGCCCCTCTCCGGCTCACAGGTCTTGCTCGGCATCACGATCAACTTCGCCGCCAACCTGACCACCGGCATCGACGCGAGCAACTTCGCCACGTTCAGCCTCACCAACGTCGTGCTGACGCCCTCTTCGCTCGTGGGTAGCCTTCGCATCACGACGGGCTCGGCGGTGATCACGCGCGTGCCGCTCTGCCCGACCAACTGCGACAACAGCACCTCGCCGCCGGTCCTGAACGTCAACGACTTCATTTGTTTCCTCAACAAGTTCTCGACCGGCGACGTCTCGGCCAACTGCGACTGCTCGGCCGTGCCGCCCGTTCTCAACGTCAACGACTTCGTGTGCTTCAGCAACCAGTTCGCGGCGGGATGCTCCTGACCGGAATCGAGGTAGGGCGCTGAGCGGGAGGCCTCGGCGTAACAACAGGCTCGCCGGGGGCGTACCAGCGCCGGACTTCCCTAGCATGGCTAAGGTTCGCCATAGCGGAGGCGAAACTCCGGGTTGGTGAGCCCCAACAACTCGGCGGGATCGGGCCGCGCGGCCCGGCGGCGACGATCGGGGGCGCGGCGGAGGCCTCGACTCGTGTGGAAGTGGCTCCTCGGAATCTTCATCGTGCTGACGCTGGCCTGCGGCGGCGGCGGGTACTTCATGTTCGCCTCGCCTCAGGGCAAGGAGATGATGAAGAAGTTCCGACCTCAGGAGCGAGGGACAGAGGTCCGCATCGAGCCCGTCGCGCGCGGCGACCTCGTCCGCGTTGTCTCCGCACCCGGCAATATCGAGCCCAAGACACGCGTCCAGATCGGTGCCCAGGTCTCCGCCAAGATCACCGCGCTCCCCTTCCGCGAGGGTGATGTCGTCAAGGCCGGCGATGTCGTGGTTCGCCTTGACTCCGACGACTATGTCGCCTCGCTCGCCTCGGCCGAGGCGGGGCTCAAGCAGGACCAGGCGCGGCTTGACGGCCTTCGCGCCGAACTGGCCAATCTAAAGGTCGAACTTGATCGCGTCATCCTCCTCTGGGAGACCAAAGACGTCGCCAAGAGCGACTTTGACGCGGCCCAGACGCGGTATATCCAGCAGCAGGCGACCGTCCGTGCCGCGGAGCACTCCGTCGAGATGTCCGAGGCCAGCGTCACCCGCGCCAAGAAAAACCTCGATTTCACCACCATCCTCTCGCCCATCGACGGCATCATCACCAAACTCAACAACGAGGTCGGCGAGCAGGTGCTCGGCACGTTCAACAACATCGGCACCACGGTCATGGAGATCGCCGACTTCTCCGTCATGCTCATGAAGGCCCGCGTCGATGAGGCCAATGTCGCCCCCGTCCGCGTCGGGCAGAAGGCCATCATCTACCTCAACGCCTATCCCGACAAGAAGTTCAGCGGCGTGGTCGACCTCGTGGGCCTCAAGCGGCTCACCGAGCGCGACGGCACGAGTTATTTCGAGACGCAGATCATCGTGAAACTGGGCCAGGGCGAGGAACTGCCCAAAGGCGATCGCCTCCGCTCGGGTTACACCGCGAACGCGGACATCCAGGTCGAGACGTTCGCCGACGTGATCCGTGTGCCCAGCCAGGCCGTGGTCGATCGCCGCGTCGATGAGTTGCCCAAGACCATCACCGACGGCAACGCGAACGTGGACACGAACAAGGTCTTCGCGCGGATCGTGTACGCCGTCAGCGACGACGGCAAGACGCGGGCGGTGCCCGTCTCGATCGGGACGAGCGACGTGACGCACACGATCGTCGTCTCGGGCCTCGCGGGCGGGGAGAAGATCGTCACCGGGCCGTTCAAGATCCTCACCACCCTCAAGCACGACCAGAGCGTCGCGGAAGAGGGATCCAAGAAGAAGGGCAACGGCGACAAGAAGTCCGAGGTCGCCGGCGGCCAGCCCGCGAACGGCAAGTCGTGAGCGCACCATGAGTCGTGAGCACGCCAAGCCCACCCCCGCCGCGATGACCATCCGCATCCGCGGGCTGCAGAAGGTCTATCGCATCGGCGTCGAGAAGGTCCACGCGCTCCGCGGCGTCGATCTTGACGTCAAAAAGAACGAGTTCGTCGCCATCATGGGTGCCTCGGGCTCGGGCAAGTCCACGCTCATGAACATCCTCGGGTGCCTCGACCGCCCCACCAGCGGCACCTATGACCTCAACGGCACGCCCGTCCACAAGATGGGCGCCACGCAACTCTCGACCGTCCGCAACCGCGAGATCGGCTTCGTCTTTCAGACCTTCGAACTCCTGGGCCGTGCCACGGCGCTAAAAAACGTCATGCTCCCGCTGATGTATTCGCCGCGGCACTGGCTGGGCGCGAGGCGGATGTCAAAGGAGGCGCTCGGGCGCGTCGGGCTGGGCGACCGCATGAAGCACAAGCCCAACCAACTCTCGGGCGGTCAGCGGCAGCGCGTCGCCGTCGCTCGCGCCCTGGTGAACAAGCCCTCGTTGCTGCTCGCCGACGAGCCCACGGGCAATCTCGACAGCAAAACGAGCGAAGAGATCATCGGGCTGTTCAAGCAACTCCACGCCGAGGGCCAGACGATCATCATCGTGACCCACGAGGAGGACATCGCGGGCCACGCGCACCGAATCGTGCGGCTCCGCGACGGAAAGATCGTCTCGGACCATCCTACTGAACAGGACCCGATCCATCGAGAGTATCTCGCCCGCGCTGCCAAGATCGCCACCCAGGCTGCCGCTGAGCAGGCGATCCCCGCACCCATCGACGGCACGGTCATTGCCGATCCCATTCTCGCCGAGGCCAAACCATGATCGTGATCCGCTTGCTGATGCAGACCGTGGGCCTGGCGCTCCAGCAGATCTGGGCGAATAAGGTCCGCGCGCTGCTGACCACGCTGGGCATCCTGATCGGGGTGGCCGCGGTTGTCTTCGTCTCGGCGGCGACCAAGGGTGCCGAGGGATACCTGCTCAGCGAGTTCAAGACCATCGGCGCGAACAAGGTCTGGATCTTTCCGCGGATGCCGCAGGGACAGCGCGACCGCTACTCCTGGCGTCAGATCCGCATGACGGTCAAGGAGATCGACGGGATGATGGCCGCCGCGCCCTCGCTCTCGGCCCTCACTCCGATCATGGAGATGTCCACGTCGGTCCAGTACGGCCAGAACTACAAGGACATGGTGACCGTGCAGGCCGTCAGGCCCAGTTGGTTCGACATCGAGCAGCGCGAGGTGCTCCAGGGCCGTCCGCTCTCGCAACTCGACGAGGATCAGCGGCTCAACGTCTGCATCATCAACGACAAGGCCATCGGCGAACTCGGGCTCGACCGAAACCCCGTCGGCGAGCGGGTGCTCGTGGGCGGGCGGGCGTTCTTCATCGTGGGAGTGATCGAGACCAAGGCCGTCAGCCCCATGTTCGGCGGCGACGAGGCGCGAACCGAGGTCTACATGCCCTTCGCCACCGGCTCGATGCTCCGTTCTGAGCCGCGGATGTACGCGATGGCAACAACGAAAAGCCCCGAGCAGTACGAGGACGCAAAGGCCGAACTGACCTTCCACATGCGGAAGGTTCGCGGGCTCAAGCCGGAAGAGCCCAACACGTTCGGCGTCGAAGCGATCGAGCAGATGATCGCGCAGGTGCGGCGAGTCGGACAGTTCCTGACCGGGCTGACGGCGCTGCTCGTGGGCATCTCGCTGATCGTCGGGGGCATCGGGATCATGAACATCATGCTCGCCAGCGTCAGCGAGCGCACCCGTGAGATCGGCCTGCGCAAGGCCGTGGGTGCCAAGCCCGCCGTCGTCATGCTCCAGTTCCTCGTCGAGGCCGTCACCCTCTGCGTCGTGGGCGGCGGGGTGGGGCTACTGATCGGCTTCGGCCTGGTGCTCATCACGCGCATCTGGATGCCCGACGCCGCGGTCCCCTGGTGGGCGCCGACGCTCTCGGTCGGGGCGTGCGCGTTCACGGGCATCGTCGCCGGCATGTTCCCCGCCATCAAGGCCGCTCGCCTCGACCCCATCGTGGCCCTTCGCCACGAATGACCGCATCTCTCAAGGCCAAAGGACGACGAGTGCCCCGCACGCCCGCCATCACCATCGCCCTGCTTGCCGGTCTCGCCGGCTGCCAAAGCCCCCTGGCCCGCAGCGACTCCGACCGCGGTCGGCAGACCCCCGCCGAACGCCTCCGTCGCATCGAACCGCTCCCGATCGATCGTTACGCGCGTCCACCCTCGACCGAGCCCGCCGCCGACGCCGAAGCCGCGCGCCACCGCCTCGAATCCCTGCCGACTCGCAGCGTCACGCTCGCCGAGGCCCGCGCCTCGGCCCTGGCCAACAACCTCGACATCCAGGTCGCGCTGATCGATCCCGCCATCGCCGCCTCAACGCTCGACGCCGAAGAAGCCCGCTTCGAGGCCGCCTTCACCACCCGCGCCCTCTGGCAGGAACTCGATTCGCCAACCTCGTCGTCGCTCTCGAGCGCCCAATCCAAGACCCAACTCATCGAGCCCGGCGTCCGCATCCCCCTCCGCACGGGCGGCACCGCCACCATCGGCCTCCCCGTCACACGCTCCGAGACCGACAACCAGTTCTCGACGCTCAATCCCGCCTGGACCAGCGATCTCGAGTTCTCGATCAGCCATCCGCTGTTGCGCGACGCCGGCCGCACCGCCGCGACCACCTCGATCCGCGTCGCCTCCTACAACGAGCAGATCGCCCAGGCCCAGACCAAACTCGGCATCATCAACCAACTCTCCGCCGCCGACCGCGCCTATTGGCGGCTCTACCAGGGTCGCAAGGACCTCGACGTCCGACAGCAGCAGTACGAACTCGCCTCGGCCCAACTCGAACGCGCCAAGCGCCGCGTCGCCGCGGGCGCCATCGGCGAGATCGAGGTCGTCCGCGCCCAATCCGGCCTCGCCGACCGCCTCGAAGCCATCATCGTCGCCCAGAACGCCATGCTCCGCCGCCAGCGCGAGTTCAAGCGCGTCATCAACATGCCCGAGATGGAGGTCGATTCGACCACCGCCGTCGTCACCGCCACCGAGCCCGCGCCCGTCGAGTATCTGATCGACACCGCCGCTGTCACCAACGACGCCGTCCAATCTCGAATGGAACTCCTCGAGATCGAACTGCGACTGCTCGCCGACGCCGCCAACATCGAACTCGACCGCAACCGGCTGCTCCCGCAACTCAACCTCGACGCGACCTATCGCATCAACGGCCTCGGCTCATCGTCGCAGGACAGTTTCCGCACCCTCGGCCGCAACAAGTTCGAGGATTGGTCCGTCGGCGCGACCCTCGAAGTCCCGCTCGGCAACGAGGCCGCCAAGTCGCAACTCCGCGGCTCGCTCCTGCGCCGCCTCCAACGGCTCGGCACGCGCGAGGCCCGCGTCCAGACCGTCCGCCAGGAGGTCCTCGACGCCATCGACGCCATCGACTCGGGCTGGCAGCGCATCCTCGCCTCGCGGCAGGCCACGATCCTCGCCACGCGGGCCCTCGCCGCCGAGCAGCGGCAGTTCGACGTGGGCGGCTCGACGAGCACCAACGTCCTTGATGCCGCCACCCGACTCGCCGAATCCCAACTCTCCGAGATCCAGGCGCTGACGGACTACCAGATCGCGCAGACCGACCTCGCCGAGGCCACCGGCACGCTCCTGGGCGCGGCCCATGTGCAGTGGTCGCCCACAGAGCTGGACGCGTCGCAGAAACCGTGAGTGGGGCGTCCCGCGATTGGACGTAAGGTGAGCCGGGGCGTCTCGCGACCGAACGTGGTGAGCCGGGGCGTCCTCGCCCCGGGCTCTCTCTTTCTTGCCGGGTGCCATCAGTCAACCGCTTCGGGTGACTGATGCTCCGCCGGCGCGCGCGACGCATCGAAGTTGCCGGGTGCCATCAGTCAACCGTTTCGGGTGACTGATGCTCCGCCAACCCGCTTCGCGCGCACGCGGAGCCCGCTTCGGGCGAAGCGGCGGAGGGTCATGCCCGTGCCCGCTCCCATGAAGTCCGACCCTGCCTTGGACCGATACCAAAGAAGCATGGCGCTTCTGGATTGGCATCCTCGCTCCCCGTCGCCGGCGCGCGCGAACCCTGCGAAGCGGCGTCTGGCCGATGGACGAGGGTACCGGCACCATCGTCCGCAACCGCATCAATTCCAACTCGACCTGCACCGGCTCAAGCACCGATCTCTGCGGCACCTTCGGCGCTGGTGCCGCGGCGCCGAAATGGTCGCCGCTGGGCTCTCCGTCGCTCTTCCCTCAGAACTGCGCCGCCAACTGCGACTGCTCGACGACCGTGCCGATTCTCAACGTCAACGATTACACATGTTTCGGGAACTTGTACTCCGCCGGCTGTACATGAGTGATGCAACTTGATGGCGACATCTTCTCCCATCTTGGGCCGCTCGGCGAACACGCTTCCACCGCTTACGCCGAACTTGTCGCCGTCATTCGCCGAGCCTCACGTCGACGTCCCGCGTCTCTACGCACGCGTTCCGATCGACGCCAAGCCAAACGCGAAGCCTCTCGATGTGCCGTTCGCAGATGACTGGTGCCACAAACTCTATCGTTCAGCAGTGATCTCGCCAGCGCGCCGGCGGCGCTGGCGAGCCTTCTTGCGCCGCACTCACGCCGATCTCAGTTGGTTTCGCCCGTTCCAGCACTACTGGCAGCATGTGCTCCGCGCCAGGCCGCTCATCGGTGTGCAGGATTTCTACTTCGCAAAGAACTGGCTTCGCATCAAGCACTCCGCGTGCGAGGTGCCGGATACCGAGGACACAGCCGAGCACTTGCGCGCGTGGCAGAACCCGGCCGTGCTCTACCAGTTGCTTCATCTCGTCTACAAGGAGACGGTCACAGATGAGTTCGACGTTGTCGAGTTGCTGCGCCGCCACGGGCCGAAGCAGTGCCGACATCTGGTCGAATACGGCTGCGCGATCGCGCCGGTGACCTCAACGCTGTTCGAGTTCACGCGCCCGTCGCGCGACGTACGGATCACCATTGCCGACATTCAGACGATCGCGTTCCACTATGGCGTGTGGCGATTCCGGCGGTGCGCGAATGTGGTTCCCCGGCTCCTCGGACCGGAAAACGGCTTCCAGCTTGCGCTGAGCGAGCCGCAGGACGCAATCACCTGCATCACCGTTGCGGAGCATCTCAATGCGCCGCTTCAGACGTTCCAGACCTTCCATCGGCTTCTGCGGCAAGGCGGCATCCTCGTCTTCGATTACATCAAGACCGACGGCGGATCGATGGACACGATGCACGCGGCACGCCAGCGCGAAAGCGTGCTTGCATTCGTTGCCCAGCATTTCGACATCGTTCACGGCAATCTCGACCCGGAAGCATCGATGGGCCTGACCGTCGCGCGCAAGCGATAGCCGAGCGCTGGCTACGTGCACCCCGCCGAGAACGCATTGAGGAAGCACGCGAAGTCGTTGACGTTCAGCACTGGCGGGTTGGTGCTGCCGTCGCAGTTGGCCGCGGAGTCGCCGGCCGAGAAAAGGTTCAGAAAGCACGCGAAGTCATTGACATTGAGGATCGGCGGGTTTGTGCTGCTGTCGCAGTTGGCGTAGCACGCGGCCGTAACGACATTGCCCATAAGCATGACGACGCGGACGGGCTCGTCGGCGGAGTCGGACGCGATGGTGATCGTGCCGCTCTTGGGTCCGACGGTCGCAGTGTTCATGGTGATCGTGTGCGAGTTGCCGCTGCCGCCCGGGGGCTCGGTGAAGGTGCCGCCCGGTGCCGTGAAGCCGGCGGACGCGGCCAGGGTGTATCGCAGGCTCGCGATGCCCGCCACGTTCCAGAGGGCCGTGTTGCCGGCGTTGGTGACCATGAGCGTCATCTGGGCCGTCGAGTTCTGCGCGACCGTGCCGAAATCGATGATCGTCGGTGAGGTGATTTCAGCCGGCACGCGAAGATCGAGGAAGACGGGGAGGTGCCCGAGGCCGTCGGCGGAGTCGACGAGAGCCTGGGCGATGGTCGCGCCGACCATCTGGTTGTTGGCGACGGTGAGGACGTTGCCGAGGCTGGTGCCGTCGTTGCCCCAGGAACGGTAGGAGTGGTTGGGGTCGTTCCAGGTGGTGGTGCTATAGGGGATGGTGAGGCTGCCGATGTAGTCGAAGCCGACGCCGTCGAGGAGCGTGGATTTCAGGAGGATCTGGTCGAAGCGGTCGTCCATCTGGACGGCGGGGTCCTGGGTGTGGACGAAGCGGAGCATGTTGCTGCCCTGCCAGTTGCCGGGGGTGAGAATGGGGTCGAAGAACCGGCCGACGTTGTTGGCTTGCGAGCCGACCAGTTCGACATAGGCGGCCTGCGTGCTGCCGGGGATGTTGAGGTCGGCGCAGAGCAGGAAGTGCCATCCGGCGGCGAGGGTCTGGGCGTTGTCGCGGATGCGCTGGGCCTCGAGCAGGCGGCGATTGAGGTCGTCGGCGGTTGAGCCGGACTTCATGTGGCTGCTGTAGGCGGCGATGGTGGCCGCCGCGCCCGAATAGCCGATGGGCCGGAAGTCGTAGCGGTTGATGTCGCGCGGATGGTTCGGGCTGAGGCCGCCGGACGCGACGATGGTCATGCCCAGAAACTGCACCTTGGATGTGCGATAGAAAAAGGCGTTGTCGGTGTCAGCGCCGTTGTTGAAAGGCCCGGCGGCCCAATCGCCCGGGCTGCCCGCGGCGGTGTTGAGATTGGCGAGGAACGCGGTGACGCCGGCCTGGCTGAGGAACTCCTGCCCGACGAGGATGTCGGGCGCGAACCGCCGCCCGTTGAAGGTAGCGTAGAGAGCGGTCCGAAACGCCGCGTCGCGCACTTCCGCCCCACCATAGTTCGTGACGTTCCATTCCCCGACGCGGAGTTGGGCGAGCGCGGGAGAGACGCCTGCGGCAAGGACAATGGCCGCGGCACAACAACGGATTCGGGCTCTCATCTTCTCACTCCAGCCCCGGCATCGGACGGCACCGGGCCAGAATCATACGACACTCGCCAAGTAAGCCCCGCCGCACATCGTGGTTATGGGGCGAGCACCCCGGCGCTCGTTCGCTCACTCCGTCGGCTTGCAGGTCGCGCCGCTCACGACCCCCGCGTCGCGATCAGCAGGATGTTGAACCCGATGCTCAGCACTGCAACCACCGCCAGCGCGATCACCAGCGGTTCGCGCACCAGCGGGCGAGCCTCGGGCTCGGCCTCAACCATATGGCCCTGCGCCGCGGCCTCCGCCGCCGCCAGGCTCGCCAACGCGCCGGCGGGCACGATCTCCTTGTGCGCGATCGGCGGCACCTCGCCCTTGCGCACCGCTCGCAGATCCACCAGCAAGTCCTTCGCTGTCTGGTACCGCTGCTTGGGGTCCTTGGCCATCATCATTTCGATGACCTCGGAGATGCCCGGCGCGAGTTTCGGGTTCACATGGTCGGGCGGCACGAGTTCCGCCTTCAGATGCTTGTGCATCACCGCCGACGGGTTCTTCCCGTCAAAGGGCACGCTTCCCGTCACCATGTGATAGAGCGTCGCGCCGAGCGAATAGATATCCGACGGCGGGCCGACCGTCTTCTCCCCGCGGATCTGCTCGGGCGAGATGTAATACGGCGTGCCGAAGGCCTTGCCCGCCTCGGCCTCCGCCGCTTCCTTGTCGCTCATCGCACGGGCCAGCCCCATGTCCGCCAGTTTCGCCACGCCCTCCTTCGTCATCATGATGTTCTTGGGCTTCACATCGCGGTGGATCAGGCCCCGCTCGTGCGCGTGCTGCAGCGCCTCGGCCGTCTGGATCGCGATGTCAATCGCGTCCGGCTCCGAATACCGCTTGTGCTTGGCGATGTCGTCAAAGACCGTCCGCCCATCCACATACTCCATCACGAAGTAGTGGTAATCCCCGGCCTTCCCCACGTCAAACGCCTGCACAATGTTCGGATGGTTCAGTTGCGCCGCCGACCGTCCCTCGGCATAGAACCGCTCGATAAACTGCGCGTTGCTCGTGAACTTTCGCGGCAGCACCTTGATCGCCACGATCCGATCCAGGCTCAACTGCTTGGCCTTGAAGACCGTCGCCATCGCCCCCGCGCCGAGTTTCCCCAGCACGCGATAGCCGGGAATCTTCTGCCCGCTGCGTTCGGCCTCGATGATCTGCTTGAGCCGCGCCACCTGCCGACGCGTCACATACTCATTGTCAACCAGCAGTTGCACCAGCGACGCCTGGTTCTTCTCCTCGCGGAGCACCTTGGCCTTCTCGAGGCAGTGCTGCACCTCTTCCGCCAGCGCCAACCCATTGTCGACCACCAGCCGCGCCACCAGCGTATCGACGTTCGTGCCGCCCTTGGTGGCTTCGTGCAGCGCCTCCTCGGTCTCACGGATCGTCGGGGCGTCGGCCCCCTGCGCCATCCCCGCCGTCAGCGTCGACTCATCCGACCGCGCCATCGGCGAGGTCTCGGTCAAGTCGGGCTGTCGCGGTGTCTGGCTCATCGGCTCCCAAGCATCCTGCTCGTTCGGCATCAATCACGTCACGCGATGCCGGTCGTTATCGGCGGGGTAGGCTACGGGTCGCGTGCCGGAGGGTCAACGCGGCCCACTCGCCACGCGCACGCCCGCTCCCACCCCACCATCACCCTATCGGCGCTACGCGAACCGCGCTTGGGCGGTTCTCGCCCCCAAAGAGAATCCGGCGTATTCCCTTGACACACGGGCAAGGCTGTGTTCTACTTGTGTCAGGCGGCAGCGGGCTCTCCGCACGCCCAAGCCGGAGCCGCACCATGAAACGCGCGTTCACGCTGATCGAACTCCTGGTCGTCATCGCCATCATCGCGCTGCTGATCAGCATCCTCCTGCCTTCGCTGGGCGAGGCTCGCCGCGCGAGCCAGAAGGCTGTGAGCCTTGCAAATCTACGCAGTAATGCGTCGTTCTTTTTCATCTACGGCACGGACAACAAGGACGCCATTATCAACCCGTTCAACCGCGTGCCGGTGCGACCCGGCGCCCCATTGCCATGGCTGTGGCATCCGAATCCTCCGCCGCCCACGCCCTTCGGCACCTACGGCTGGACGTATAACGGCTCGCAGACCGACCTGTACGGGTGCCATTGGATCGCGCACACGCTTTTTTCCGATCAAGACACACAGTCCCGCTACAAGTCGAACTTCGCGCCAAACGACAAGGCCCTTATCAACTGGCTTCGCTCAAACTCCGCGGGCTTCACCAACTACGAGTGGATCTATCCGACGTCCTACTGGTATAGCCCGACGTTTTGGCAGGACCCCGCCCGCTTTGCCGGTCCCAATCGCCTTCCCGGCAATGCTGCCAACGCCTTTAACATCCGGCGTAACAAGATGTCGGACATCGTTGCGCCGGGGCAGAAGGTCATGCTCTTCGAAGGCAAAGAGTACGACCATCCTAAGCAGCCGATGTGGAACGAGCCATTCGCCAAGCCGCTCTGCGCGATGCCCGACGGCGGAGCAAGACCGATCCGCATCGCCGACATCATCGCCCGCACTGATCCCGCCGGAACCATGCCCAACTTTCTCAAGCCCCCGTCGGGCAACTTCGACTACGGCGACGGGCTTATGGGGGGCTCTGAGTACGAGTACGGTTCGCCGCAGGGCTTTCTCTGGACCTACAACAAACCGGCTTACTTCTGGTTCACACGCAACGGCATCCGCGGACGGGATTTCTAGCCATGGCCGATCGAACCAAAGCGATCAAGCTCGCTGTGGCGGGCACGATTTTCATCGTTGCCGTGGCCGTCGCTTATGTCCGCCTCTCCGGCAGCGAACCCAAAGCCGACGACCTTGTTGATCGCAAGGCCCAGGAGATTCAGGCGGCGATCCAGCAATCTTCGACCCAGCCGCCTCCGCCGGATCGTGCCCCCGCCAACACGCCCCGCGCCAAGAGCGGCGATCGCGGGGCCAAGTCGCCCGACGGCAATTAGCCAATCCCCCCAGAAAGAAAAGGTTCGTATGCGGCTCTGCCTCTGTGCTTTCGCGGCCCTCAGCATCGCGGGCTCGTGCTTCGCCCAATCCATCGATCGCGCCGACTACGAAGACCGCCTCCAAGCCCTCTGGCTCGGCCAATGCATCGCCAACTGGACCGGCCTTCGCACCGAGGGCTATCGCAACGAGCCCCCGTTCCTCACCGACGCTGATTGGGGCACCACGCCCGTCGGCCCGCCGCCCGGCCAGTTCATCGACTTCGTGCTCACGCAGAATCCGTGGCAGGCCGACGACGACACCGACATCGAGTACGTCTATCTCCACCTGGCGGCCCAGCGGCTCGCGCTCCCGCAGCCCGCGTTGCTCGGGTCCGCCGAGATCGCCGCCGGCTGGCTCGCCCATATGAACCCGTCGTGGATCTGGGTCTCGAATCGGCGCGCGTACGACCTCATGCAGCGCGGTGTGCGCCCGCCCATGACCGGCCAGCCCGTCGCCAACGAACTCGCCTGGATGATCGACGCCCAACTCACCACCGAGTTTTTCGGCGCGCTCGCGCCCGGCATGCCTGACGAGGCGCTGCGCCTCGCTGATCTGCCAATCCACACGACCGCGACCGGCTATGCCGTGCACGCCTCGCAGTTTTACGTCGTGCTCTACAGCCTTGCCCCGCTCGCGCCGCAATCGCTCCCGCCCCGCGAGCGCGCCCTCTGGCTGGCGCGGCAAGCGCTGAAGTGGATCCCGGCCTCGTCCAAGACCGCCGACATCGCACGCTTCGTCATCGATGACTTCCTCGCCAACCCCGACGTGAACAACTGGGAATCGACCCGCGACAAGATCCACCTTCGCTACCAGGCGAACGCCGGCGCCAACGGCTTCCAGTATCGCGGCTGGTTCGAATCCTCCGTCAACTTCGCGAGCGGCGTCATGGCTCTGCTCTATGGCCAACTCGACTATCGCCGAACCGTCCAGATCGGCACGCTCTCTGGCTGGGACAGCGACAACGCGACCGCCACGCTCGGCGGCATGATCGGCCTCATGCTCGGTACACAAGCCCTCCGCGACCAGTTCCCGGGCGTGACACTCTCCGATCGTTTCAACATCTATCGAACACGCGTGAACCTGCCGGATTACCTGCCCGCCGATCCCGCCGCCGAGGACACCTTCACGCTCATGGCCCAGCGCGCCATGCCCATCATCGACGCCACGGTCATCCACGCGGGCGGCACGATCTCCGGCGGTGACTGGGTCTTGCCACCCAGGGTCGTCGCGCAGCGCTGGGCGATCAATCCGCTCCAGCGTGATGCTCAGCGATCGGCCAACTGGCGTGTCCGCGCCGAGGGCGGCCTGGTCACCGCATGGGCCTCCGCCTCGCCCAGCGTCTCCGTCCCGCCTTGGGTCTTCGGCGTCAGCAGTCCCGGTGTCTTCGCCAACGCCTTCGAGTGCGACCCCGCCGGCACCGACCTGCAGGACGTGCGAAAGTACTTCTTCTCGACGCAAGGCTCCGGCCAACCCGCGGGCTCCGTGCAAACTCTCCAAGTTACCTACGACCGCGAGGTCACGGTCACGGCCGTCCGATTCATCGAGGGCGATCATCCCGCGTTCCCGGGCATCACCGGCGGGTGGTTCCAATCGGCGACCGTGCAACTCCTCATCGGCGGGCAGTGGGTCGCCGCCGCTGCGACGCCCAGCGTGCCGCTCGATCCCGCCGTGCCCTTCCAGATGATTGATTTCACCCTCGCGCAGCCGACACAAGCCCACGGCGTTCGGATCGTCGGCCCCGCGGGCGGGCCCGATTCCTTCGTGACCTGCGCCGAACTCGATGCGATCGCTCCTTCGCTTCCCGCGCCTGCCCGCTTCGATGTGCGTCGATCGCCCTGAGTCGGCTACGCTGATTCCCGATGCCGACGATCTTCCTCAACGGTCGCTTCGTCGAGGGCGACGACGCCCGCCTCTCCGTCTTCGATGCCGGCATCCAGCACGGCGTGGGGCTCTTCGAGACCCTGCTCGGCGGCGTCTCCAACCACCAGCCCTGGGCCATGGCGCTCGACGCCCATCTCGATCGCCTCACGGCCTCCGCGCGCGAACTGGGCCTCTCCGATCGCTTCCGCGCCGACGCCCTCGCCAAGGCCGTCCTCGCCACCATCGCCCGAGCCGGCCTCCCGCTGGCGCGCTTGCGCCTCACAATCACCGGCGGCGACCTCAACCTCCTCGCTCGCCCCCAGACCCCGCCCGCCAACTCCGCCGCTCCCAACTCCGAACCTCCCATCGCGCCGCCGCTTGATCCGACGATCCTCATCGTGGCCCAGCCGCCCACGGTCTATCCCGATGCATTCTTTGACCGCGGCATCTCGTGCGTCGTGGGCGAGTGGCGCCTGAATCCGCTCGATCCGCTCGCCGGGCACAAGACCGTGAACTACTGGGCGCGATTGCGCGAGTTGCAGCGAGCCGCCGCCGCCCAGGCCGGCGAGGCGCTCATCCTTTCACTCTCCAATCATCTCACCGGCGGGTGCGTCAGCAACGCCTTCGTCGTCCGCGACGGCACGCTCATCACCCCCCTGGCCCGCGGCGAGGAGCCCGACGCCGCGCCCGGAGCCGTGCTGCGCAGCCCCGTCCTGCCCGGCGTCACCCGCGCCTGGGTCCGCGACCACGCCGCCTCGCTCGGCGTGCCCGTGCAGGCACGCATGGTCTCGATCGACGACCTGCTCCAGGCCCACGAACTCTTCCTGACCAACTCGAGTTGGGGCGTGTTGCCCGTCGTCCGCGTTGAGCGCCATCAGGTCGCCGACGGCACGCCTGGACCTCTCACCCGCCGATTCATCGATGCATGGCGAACCGCCCTCGACACCGCGGCCTCTTGATCGATCGCCGTCCGCCCTTCCAATCCCACCATTCTCGGTCCGACGAAGCGCACGCATGCCATAGCCATATGCTCTCGCGCCCCTTGTGCTTTCCATGCCTTGTGTTAGACTGCCGCGCGTGAGCAATCGCGCCTTCACGCTTATCGAACTGCTGGTCGTCATCGCGATCATCGCGCTGCTCATCGGCATCATCCTGCCCTCGCTTGCCGGTGCGAGAACCAACGCCAAGGGCACGCTCTGCCTCTCCAACCTGCGCCAACTCTCCCTCGGCTGGAACATCTATGCCGACGAGAACAAGGACGTCATGCTCGGCGCCCGCGCCCCGAACCTCGCCGGCGGCAACACCAACCCCGCCAACTGGTACGACGTCGGCAACGGGCTCAAGTTCAGGCCCACATGGATCGCCCGCATGGGCGCTCACGTCGGCCTCTACCCCTTCCACGAGCCCTCCACCACCGACGGCCGGCAGGATTACGTCAGCCCCGTCTTTGTCTGCCCGCTCGTCTCCGAGCGCACCGACGAGCGCAACGCCGCCTATGGATACAACTACCTCTTCCTCGGCAACTCCCGCGTCACCAACGGCAAGTATCACAACTATCCCGTTCGCCGATCGCGCCTCCAGACCTTTGATCAGACCGTCGTCGCGGGCGATTCGCTCGGCACCGCCGCCAGTTTCGCCCCTTCCGCGCGTCTCACATATAACAACAACGGCACCACCGAGGCCGAACTCGGCAACGAGGCCTTCTCGATGGACCCGCCGAGACTCTCCCCGACCTCCGACATGGCCAGCACGCCCCATCGCAACGGCCCGGACGCTCGGCACCAGTCCCGATGCAACGTCCTCTTCGCCGACGCCCACGCCGGCACACTCGGCCTCGCCAAACTCGGCTTTGCCACCAAGCCCGACGGCTCCTTCGAGGGCGTCCTCCCCGCCAACAACGGCCGCTCGCACAACCGGCTCTTCTCGGGCACCAACCGCGACGACGATCCGCCCCCGCTGCCGAACTGAGTCGCCTTCGCGCGGGGGTTGGGGCGCTCGACGAGTCGATCAGCGAGTTGGTACCACCCTCGTCGGTAGCGATAACCAGACTACCGGAACCTCGCCGAGCGTCTCGCCGTTTGAAGCCATCAATGAGACGGTTGTCTCGCCCTGAGGAGCGCACTCGATTCGGGTCCGCGGCTTGATGCGCAAAGCCCATCCACCCATTTCTACAGCTGCGAGCGCCTCGACTTCAACAGGAGCGTTGGCATCCTTGATGACCGCACGCACGGGCACAACATCCCCACGAGTCGCGGCATCGTGACGGATCAGGATCTCTGAGTGCTCCAGTTTCCACGCGTCGCCGCGGCGCACCGCCACGATCCCGGCGCGCGACGGCGCGAGCAGCGGGCGAACCGTCCAGATGACGTCGATCGTCTGGGGTGGGCCGCTGTCGCCCTGCACACGAAACTCGACCTTGCCGCGATGCTTGCCGACGGGCCTGCCCTGCGCCCGCACGGCCACCTCGATCTCCGACACCGCGTCCGCCACCGGTTCGATGTCGCCCACTATGCACCACGGATGAGGAGAAGCGATTGACGCCAGTTTCGGACGCTCGCCGTCGGGCCGACGGATGAAGAACGACGTGTCAACTCCCTCGCCCACCAGCGATGAGATACGCAGCAGCGGCGGCCAGGCCACGGCCTCGATATCGGGTGAATACTCGATTGATACGCGAACGGTTTGTACCAGCCCAGCCGGAGACTGAGCGGTTGCGACCGCACGCGCCTCCACCTCCGCAATGTATGCTTGCGGAACCGCGACGCTCGCGGCGTGCGTGCGAAGCGTGAGCGTGGCGCTGCTCCCCGGAAGCAATGTGTCCCGGTCGAGCTTCGCAACGGTGCAGGGGCAAGAGACTCGCGTCACCTTTACGGAGACAGAGTCAGCGGATAAGTTTTCAATTTCGACGCGCCGAACCACGGCCTGGCCCGCCTTGAACACGCCACGATCGCTCGGCTCGGTCTCGATCACGCGAACGAGCGAATCGGTGGGGTTCAGATTTGCCTGGACAGGCGGTTGCTGGGCTCCGCTTGACGTGATCGCCGTGAGGACTACCAACGAGGTGAATGCAAGTCTCATGGGCGCGATCCTTGGGTTGTCGTCACACCGACGATCGAGCAAGTCGACTCAGTCATTCACCACCCATACATCGGTGCCCGCTCGCTTCACGAGATTACGGCGGACATCGAGGAACCCGTGCTCGCGCGGATACTTCGCCTGGAAAGTCGTCTCATCGATGGATTCGTTCACGGCTGTGTATTCGATCGTGATCGAGAGCGGCGGCACCATTGGTGCCGACGGTGCCTCAGGCTTCTGGAACGCCTCAACCAAAGCCGCGTGATATGCAGCCATGGTCGTGGCGTCGTACGCTTGCGGACGCATGGGCAGTGATCTCGCGGCCAGGGCACCTTGGAGCGATTTCATCTCGTCGGGAGCGGGCTGGAACATCCGGGTTACGAGCCTTCCGCGCTTCGGCAGCCACACGCCGCTAATGCGTGTGAACTCGACAACCTCCAGATGATCGTACGGGATGCGGATCGTACGATCCCGGACCCAAATGCTCCTGGGAGCAAAGCCATGCTCGGTGTCAACCTCGACTTCGAGCGTCACGATCATCTCTCCAAGCTGGGTGGAGCACGCCAGAATGGGCAGGCCGCGCTCGGACGTGCGCTCGATGCGCAGGTCCGGCGAATCGAGCAGAAGTTCCGAAAGCGTGCGCAGACGTGAGAGATCGACGTGCCGACCCAGCCAGCAGTCAGCCGAGAGCATGATCCTGCATTCGTTCTGATACGATCGAATCGTCCCTGACCCGCGAAAGTCGAACGCAAAGAGTGTTCGACCGTCAAGCGCATAGGTGCTGCGCAGCTCGATGAACTCTTTGTTGTCCTTCGCGTCGGCTGTCGGAAGAATGCGCTGCAAAACATCACACCGCCACCGACCGCTGTCATCGAGCGACTGAGTGCTCGGCCAAGTAAGCTCCCGGGGCGTGCCGACCTCGTGAAAGACCGTCTGACTCCATTGCAGACACCGAACGCTCTGATCATGGAGCTGTACGGCTTGCGCCAAGGCTCTTGCCGCACCCGGTTCTTTCGCAGCGCTCGCATGCGCAAGACATATTATGAGCGTCCACATGAACTTGAGAGTGTGGCGGTTCATGAGAAATAAATTCGTCGGTGATTAGGAGCACCTGCCGATGTTGCAGGGGTTCAGCGTCGTAGACACAGTGCCGCTACAGCCGCACGGCCGTTCATAGGCAGTCGTGGTCGAAAAGATGCGGGGAATCGTGTTGATCGTGCCGCAACTGACGAATGTCCCACCGCCGACCGTGCATGTCTCGCTGGAGTTTTTCACGCACACATTCGTCGTGATGGTGCCGGTGCATTGCTGGCATGAACCCGTGCATGAGCCGCCTGGATTGATGCCGTCCCATGTGCAGCCCGCGGCTCCGACTCCGCCCGGACCGGCATTGACCAAGATGGCGTTGAGGCATGACGCGAGCACGCACTTATGATGGTCAAAGTTGAAACCACCTTCGCCGTCGACCTCGGGCGGAGCGGCACCATACACCTGTTCGAGCGGTTGCGCCGCGGCATTCGGCACCATCCCGAAGCCCAGAAACGCCAGAACGCCGAGTACGAGAGTCATGGTCCTTATCATTTGGAGATCCTTAGTTCACCCAGACTACACCATCGCTGCAACTCTGTCAAGGGAAAATAATCAACATTTTACATTTATTTTCACACGTACCTCCATTCCCATGCCGGAAACGCCTCCGGCATGATCTCCGGCCTGCCCTGGAGCCATCCCACCAGCCACTCAAACGCATCCACCAGTCGCGGCCCTGGTCGATTGAACATCTGGTTTCCATCCACGATCGCCACGCGCCCCGCCGCGCCACTCTCTTTCACCGCCGGCAACTCGCGCCACCAAGTTTGTTTCGTCAACTCCTCCGCCATCGCCCGCGCATGTTCTAATGTTACTCCGCACGGGCAGATCACCACCGCCTCCGGCCTCGACGCCACCAACTCCTCAACGCTCACCCTCCGCGACGGCCCCGCCACGCGCTCGCCCTGCTGAGGCCCCACCGCCATCCCCGTCCCCGGCCTGGGCACCGTCGGATTCAACGGATGCCGCGCTCCCGCTCGCTCGATCAACTGCGGCGTCCAGTGCCCGCCGACAAAGAGCGGATCCGTCCATTCCAGAAACGCCAGCGACGGGCCGTCGGCATACGGGTTCACATAGTCCGCCGCTCGAAACAGTCGCTCACGCAATCCGGCGACCACACCGACAGCCTCGCCCGCCAGCCCCACAGCCTCCCCCACCGTCAAGATGTCGTCCAGCACGCCCTCGACCGACGCCGGATTGAGGCTCAGCACCCGCGGCGAGGGGCTCATCTCCGCCGCCACCGCCCGCACCGCCTCCACGTCGATCGAGCAGACGTGGCACAAGTCCTGCGTGATGATCAGATCGGGCCTGAGGCTGGCGAGAGTTCGGGTATCAAGCCGATACAGGGACGTGCCCGACGCCGATGATTCGCGGACGGCAGCGTCGATCGCGGCGGGGGTCTGATCGGGCCTGATCGCCGCCTCGGTGAACACGGGCACGGCCCCCAGCCCCGCCGGGAAGTCGCACTCATGGGACCGCCCGACCAGAAACCCCCGAGCGCGCACGCCCAGCGAGCACACAATCTCCGTGGCGGACGGGAGCAGACTGACCACGCGCATAGAGTTTCACCCTTCGTTTCGTAGAGCTCTCGTTCCAACTCGCCGTTCCGATTCCGTCCCGATCATCGTCCCCCGCTTCGCCTCCGCAAACAACCGTACCAGGAGTCCTCGCCTGTGACCCACAAACGAATCGGCCCGGCCATCCTGGTCCTGCTCTCAGGGCTCGCCGCCTCCACCGCCACCGCCCAGGACGACGCCTCCGTTGTCCGCAAGCAACAGGGCGACCCCACCGGCGCCGCCATTTCGCCGGGACAAGTCGAGCAAGAAAAGGCCGCTCGCGCCGCGGCCGCCGCCGCCGCAGCAGCACAGCAGCAGATCCGCACTCGCGCCCAGCCAACCACCGGAACGCAGACCACGCCCGCAGGTGCCGCCGGTACGCAAGGCGGGGCCGTCCGCATCCCTACCCCCGGCACACCCGCCCAGCCTATTCGCGTCGAAGGTGAGGCACCCGAAGTCGGCCCCGACGAAGTCGCGCTCTCCGATTTCTCCGACGCCCTCGACCTCAAGACCCTCGTCGAGTTCGTGGCCGAGTCCCTCCAGATCAACATCTCCGCCTCCGATCAACTCGCGGGCCAAGTCGTGCTCAACGGCCCGCTCGTCATCAAAAAGGCCGACCTCATCAAGTTCCTCGACGCCCTCCTCGAGCAGCACGGCTACTTCATCGTCAAGGACGAGACCATCAACTGGTACAAGATCTCGCAGGACGCCAACGTCGCGTTTGACCTGACCGCCACGACCCGCGTCATCCCCACGCCCGGCATCCGGCCCTCCTCCCTCGCCGACGCCATCAACGCCCAACTCGGCGTCCAGAATCGCCAGCAGCGCCTCACCTATCTCGACGATCTCGGCGTGATCGTCGTCACCGAGACCCCGCGAAAGATCGACTCCCTCGTCGCCCTCGTCAAAAGCGTCCTCGACCGCGCCGCCGATCAGCAGTTCATCCGCTTCGAACTCAACCACATCGCCGCCTCCGTCGCCCGCGCCCGCGTCCTCGAACTCCTGGGCCAATCCGGCGGCAACAGCCCCATCCCCGGCGCGCCCGTCGTCCCCGGCGCGGCCCCCGGCGCTGGGGGCTCCTCCGGCTCGCTCGCCAATCTCGCCGAACGCCTCACCGCCGATGCCCAGGGCAACGCCCTTATCTTCCGCGGCTATGGCGAAGAGGCCGAGCATGTTCAGGACGTTCTCGACGTTATCGACAAGCCCAACACCCTCGAATACAAGCAATATTTCGCCGGCACGCTCGCCCTCCAGATCGCCCAACTCGCCGAACGCTTCGGCTTCGGGACCGTCCAGGAGATCGACTCGAGCTCCTCCTCCAGCACCTCCGTCAACCAACCCTTCGGTCAGCCCTTCGGACAGCAGGGCAACAACCGCAACCAGCAGAACTTCGCCAACGTCGCGGCCCAGCAACTCGGCGGCGGCGGCGGTGCCACCTCCACCGGCGGACCCGTCATGATCGTCGATGCCAATCGCGGATCCATCATCTACTACGGCACGGCCACCCAACAGCGCCAACTCGGTGCCCTCATCAAGGTCTTTGATACCGAACAGGACATCGTCGTCATTCGAACCTACAAGGTCAAAAACCAGGACGCCACCCAGGTCGCCGAAGTCCTCCAGAATCTCCTCACCCAGGAGACCGGCAGCGACAACTCCAACCCCTTCTTCCCGGGCGGCGGCGGCTTCTTCAACCAGTTCCGAAACCAGTTCAACCAGAACCAGAATCAGAACCAGAACAACAACAACCGCACCGGCACGAACCGCACCGGAACCACCGGCACCCAGCGCAACACCCAGGGTACCAACCAGCGAAACCAGCAAGGCCCCATCGGCTTCTCCGGCCGCGGACTTCCCGTGGGCGACGGCCAGGGCTCCCTCAGCGGCGAGGATGTCTTCGTCGTCGCCGACCCCGCCAATAACCAGGTCATCGTTCGCGCCTCCGCCAAGCAGCAGGACGAGATCGCCAAACTCCTCACCCGCCTCGACCAGCGACGACCCCAGGTCTTCATCGAGGTCCAGATCGTCTCCGTCACCGCTACCGACGACTTCCGCCTCGCCTTCGAGACCCAACTCATCAACGCCAACGGCACCGGCGGCGCCCTCAACACCAACTTCGGCCTCGGTTCCCTCACCACCACCAGCGGCACCACCACCAGCGGCGGCTTCCTCAGCCAGAAAAACGTCGCCACCGGACTCGGAGGCCTCACCGCGGCCATCATCAAGAGCGACTACGTCCCCATCACCATCAACGCCCTCAAGCGCGACGCCGACACGCGGATCCTCTCCTCGCCACGCCTTCTCGTCGATGACAACCAACTCGCCGAGATCGCCAGTACCGACGAGCAGCCCACCAGTTCCACCAACCAGGGCACCGCCACCACCACCACCAGTTTCACCGGCTTCGAGTCCGCGGGCACCACCCTCAGCGTCACCCCAAGCATCTCCGACGGCGGCTACCTCCGCCTCTCCTACGACATCGAACTCTCCAACTTCGTCGGCACAGGTGCCAACGGCTTCCCCCCGCCCCGCCAGACCCGCCGCCTCAACTCCGAATCCGTCACCATCCCCGGCGATTCCACCATCGTCGTCGGCGGCATCGAGGTCTCCTCCAAGGGCAACACCACCCTCAAAGTCCCGCTCATCGGCGACATCCCGCTCCTGGGCTACCTCTTCCGCGACACCAACAAGAACAACTCCAGCACCCGTCTCTATGTTTTCATCACCCCGCGCATCATGCGAGATCCCGGGTTCCGCGACCTTAACCTCCTCACCCGGGGCCCGGCGATCGAAGCCGGCATCGCGCCCGACGTCCCCGAACTCGAACCCGTCATGGTCGAGATCGCCGGACCCTACACCCCGGCCCCGGTCACCCCGGGAAGCCCCACCAGCACCCCCGGCGGGGAGCAACGCTGATGGCGAAGGCGAAGTCCGACGGCCTCGCGCTCCGCTCCACGGCCCTCACCAACGGTGCCGCCGATGCCTCGTGGGCGCGCGTCGCCGAGTTGCTCAGCCCGCTCCCCGTCGCGCCCGATCAACTCAAACGCCTCCCCACCGAGCCCGGCTCCGACGACGAGTCCTGGGATGTCCTGCTCTCGATGATGGCTCTCGACGAGCACACCGCGCTCACCCGCCTCGCCGAGCGCACGGGCCTTCGTTTCATCTCCGAGCCGCGCCCGCACGAATCCGCCTCGCGCTTCTATGAGTTGATCCCGCCCGACGTCGCGCGGACGCACCACGTCGCCGGCCTCGAGAGCGACGGCCGCACCATGACCGCCGTCACCGCTCAGCCCTTCCAGCCCGCGGTCTTCTCGATGATCGAGGATCGCCTCTCGATGCCCCTGCGCCTCGTCCTCGCGCCCCGCGCCGCCGTCGCCAATCTCATCAACCGCGGCTACGAGCAGAAGCAGGACCTCGTCACCGAGATCATCGAGGAAATGCCCCTCGACGAGGCCGCCTTTGCCTCCGCCGCCGGCTCGCTCGGCCAGGCCACCGACCTCCTCCAACTCGCCCGGCAGACGCCCGTCATCCGCCTCGTCAACATGATCCTCTTCGAGGCCCTCCGCCGCCGCGCCAGCGATATCCACGTCCACCCGCTCGAATCCCGCCTCGTCATCCGCTTCCGCATCGACGGCATGCTCATCGACGCCTTCTGGCCGCCACTCTCCCTCGCCCCCGCCATCTCCAGCCGCATGAAGGTCATGACCGAACTCGACATCGCCAACCGCCACGCCCCGCAAGACGGCCACACCACCGTCCGCATCGGCGCCCACAAGGTCGATATCCGCATGTCGGTCATCCCCACCATCTACGGCGAGCGCATCGTCCTCCGCCTCCTCGACCAATCTCAGACCCAACTCTCCCTCGATCAGGTCGGCATGGCCAAGCCCATGCAGGAACAACTCATCTCCCTCATCGACCGCCCCAACGGCATGGTCCTCGTCACCGGGCCCACCGGCTCGGGAAAGACCACCACCCTCTACGCCGCCCTCGGCAAGATCGATCGCTCCAGCCGCAACGTCATGACCATCGAGGACCCCGTCGAGTACCACCTCGAGGGCATCAGCCAGATGCAGGTCAACCCCAAACGTAACGTTACGTTTGCCACCGGCCTCCGATCCCTCCTCCGCCAGGACCCCGACGTCATCCTCGTCGGCGAGATCCGCGATGCCGAGACCGCCCAACTCGCCATCCAGGCCTCCCTCACGGGCCACCTCGTCCTCGCCACCCTCCACACCAACGACTCCCCCAGCGCCATCCCCCGCCTCACCGACATCGGCGTCCCACCCTACCTCGTCACCTCCAGCCTCCTCGGCGTGCTCGCCCAGCGACTCCTCCGCCGCGTCTGCAAATCCTGCGGCGGGACGGGCAAGCCCCGCGACGCCGCGGCGGGCCGATCCTCCGACTCCACCGCCGACGACCCCCGCTGCGACACCTGCTTCGGCACGGGCTACAAGGGCCGCGTTGCGGTGTATGAGATCATGCTGATGACCGAGGACCTCCGCCGCCTCACGGGCCAGAGCGCCGACTCGATCTCCATCGCCGACGCCGCCAAACGCGGCGGATTTCGCTCCATGCACGAGGACGCCCGCGCCAAGGCGGAGGCCGGCCTCACGACCGCGGAAGAGATCAAGCGCGTCCTGTTCTAACCTATCCGCCGCAGCACAGCACGCACCGGGCTCGCGTCAAACTCCATCAGTCGCAGCGGCAACGCGATCAACTCGTACTCCCCCGCCTCCACGCCCGCCAGCACAAGCCCCTCGAGGATCGCGATCCCGTGCCGCAGAATCGCGTGGTGCGCCGGCAGGTCCTTCGACTCCTGCACGTCCACGCTCGGCGTGTCGATGCCGATCGTGATGACCCCACGCGCCGCGAGCGCATCGACCAACTCCACCGACAGCCCCGCGAAATCCGCGTTCCATCGCCGCACATCCGGGAATGTGCCCGTGCGGATCAGCACACGCGAGTGCCGGATCGCGCCCAGCCCGCCGCAAATGTCCTCAGGCCGCACACGCCCGCCCCGGGCCACCGCCGCCTCGACCACATGACACGGCCCAAGATAATGCCGCAGCGGCATCTCGCCCACGCCCGCCGCGCCCTTCCCGTAATGATTCGGCCCGTCCGCGTGCGAGCCCACATGCACCGTCGTTCGCAGCGTGCTTAATGTAATGTTCGCGCCCCGCTCAAGGTCGCACAGCACCTCGCGCGTCATCGGTGTGTCGCCCGGCCAGACGTTGATCCCGGACGTCAGCGCCGGCGAGATGTCGATCACCGCTCCTTCACGCGATTCCTCCGCCCACACCCCCCTCCTGCTTTCCTCCCCGGTTCTTCCCTTCCTATCTTCTGCCCAATCTTCTCTCTTCTCAGTGCCCTCTGTGCCTCTGTGGTGAACCACCTCTTCGATCGCCCGCCGCCACCGCTCCTCACCCATCGCCTCCACCGATCCCATCGGCACCTCAGCCACCACCGCGTCGATCACCGCGTCCAACTCCCGTCCCCGCCGCCGCGCCTCCACATACGGCACCGTCGAGAAACTCACAAGATTATATTGCGGCGTCCAGCGATCCGGAAACAACCCGTGGATCGTCTGCTCGACTTTCTTCCGATACAAGAACTCCGGCCGCCCTGCCTTGTCTCGCATCTCCACGAAGTTCTCAATCGCCATCTCCGCGATCGCGTCGGCGTTGGGCTTGCGGGCCGCCTCATACGCCGCCAGCGCCTCGGCCGGGTCCGCGTGCTCGCGTAGCCGCGCCGCCAGTTCCACGCAGTCCTCGAACCCGCAGTTGATCCCCTGCCCATAGAACGGCACGATCGCGTGCGCCGCGTCCCCCACCAGCACCACCTTGCCCTCCCACCGCCACGGCCGACACCGCACCGTCACCAGCGAACTCGCCGGGTTCCGCACGAAATCCTCCGCCAACGTCGGCATCAGCGGCACGGCGTCGGCGTAGTGCTCCCGAAAGAACGCCTCGACCTCCGCCCCCGTCCGCAGCCCCGCGAACGAGTGCTCCCCCTCGAATGGCCAGAACAGCGTGCACGTGAACGACCCGTCGCGGTTCGGCAGCGCGATCATCATCGCCCCGCCCCGCGGCCAGATGTGCAGCGCGTGCGGCTCCATCGCGAACCGCTCACGCTCCAACGAGCCCGGAGCGCAGGCGACGGGTTCCGCGGCCACGGCATCTTGCTTTGCCTTCGTCCTCTCGTCCCTTCGTCCCTTCGTCCCTCCGCCCATCGCCGGGATGTGCAACTCCTTGTACCCGTGCTCCAGGTACGTCTGCGAGTACTCAAACCGATCCGTCTTCCGCATGACGCCGCGGACCGCCGAGAACGCCCCATCCGCGCCGATGACCAGGTCGCCCCCGGCCCGCACGATCGACCCATCGGATCGCCGAAAGACCACTGCCGGCGCTCCGAGGTCCACGTCCACGCACAGATGATCGAACACCAGCTCAACTCCCGCGCACCCCGCCGCGGCCTCGATGAGCGTGAGGTTCAACCCGCCCCGCGACACCGAGTTGATCGCCTCGCGCGGATCCTTGCTGTACGGCTGGAACGTCAGCGTCCCGTCACGAGCGTGGATCATCCGCCCCGGCATCGGGATGATGTCGCGCTCGCGCACGCGCGCCTCCAGCCCGCCCGCCGCCAGGCCCGCCAGCCCCCGTGCCGAGAGCGCGAGGTTGATCGATCGCCCGCCGACGTACCCCGTCGCGCGCGGATCGGGCCGGCGCTCAAACACACGCACCCGCCACCCGTCGCGCGCCAGGAGCACCGCCATCAGCGCCCCGGCCAGCCCGTCGCCCACGATGATCGCCGTCCGGATCATCGCCCCGCCCCCGCCACCCCGAGGATCGATGCCAACTCGCGCACTAACCGCCACACATCGTGGAACGTGCTATAGAGCGGTACCGGCGCCGCCCGGATCACGTCCGGCTCGCGGAAGTCCACCACCACACCACGCTCCTGCAGCATCCCCTCCACACCCCGGCTCACCCCGGGCACCACCACCGACAACTGCGCGCCACGCTGCCCCGGCTCCCGCGGCGTCAAAACTCGCACTCGCCCCGGCGGCAGCGCCTCGAGCAAAGACTCCATATATGCCGTCAACTTCAGTGACTTCGCCCGCAGCGCCGCCATCCCGACTCGATCGAACACCTCCAGCGACGCCCTCACCGGTGCCAGCGCCAGGATCGGCGGATTCGAGAGTTGCCACGCGTCCGCGCTCGCCACCGGCACAAACTCCGGACCCATCCGAAACCGCGTCGCCGGATCGTTTCCCCACCAGCCCGCGAACCGCGGCATGGCTGGGACTACGTCGCGGCTCTCCGTCTCCGCCGCGCCACTCCGCCTCGTCCCTTCGTCCCTTCGTCCCTCCGTCACCTTCCTCGTATGCCTCTCATGCACGAAAGCGCCCGCGACCGCTCCCGGCCCCGAGTTGAGATACTTATAAGAACACCACGCCGCGAAATCGACGCCCCAATCGTGCAGCCGCAGCGGCACGTTTCCCGCCGCGTGCGCCAAGTCCCACCCGACGACGCACCCGGCCGCGCGCGCCGCCCGCGTGATCCGTTCCATCTCGAACCACTGCCCTGTCAGATAGTTCACGGCACCCAGCAGCACCAGCGCCACGCCGCGCCCTTCTCGCTCCAGATACGCCTCGACATCCTCCGTCCGCAGCGTCGCCTCGCCCTCGCGCCCCCCCTCCCTGGGCCGCAGCCGCACGATCGCCTCCGCCGGGTCATACCCATGAAACGCCGCCTGCGACGCCACCGCGTACGAGTCCGACGGGAACGCCGAGTCCTCGATCACGATCCGATGCCGCTCCGCCGTCGGCCTATAGAACGACACCATCAGCAAATGTAAGTTCACCGTCAGGCTGTTCATCGCCACCACCTCGTGCGGCAGCGCCCCCACCAACCTCGCCAGCGGCTCGCGCACAAACTCGTGCGCCGGGAGCCACGGGTGCCGCCCGTGAACGTGCGCCCCAACTCCGAGCCGCGCCCAGTCGTCCAACTCCGCCTCCACCGCCACACGCGTCGCCTTCGGCTGCAACCCCAGCGAGTTGCCCGTCAGATACACGCACGGCTCCCCGCCAGGCGCGGACGGCATGTGGAACAACTCCCGTGCCCACGCGAGCGCGTCCCCCGCGTCCTGCTCGCGAGCAAACCCCTCGTCCGTCCGCACCTCGTCTCTCGGCTGCGCCATGCCAGCATTATGGCGTGTTCCGATGGGTCCTCCTCGACTCCGGCAGTCGCTCAAGGCAAGGACCAACCCGTTCCATCGCTCAAGTTAGTGACTACTTGACTACAGATTAGCGTATGCTAACATATGGACATGAGCACGCTCCCCACTCGGTGCCGCATCCTCGCCGCCCCCCGGTCTTCCTCGCCGGAGTTGGTCAACGACGTGCATGCGGCGATGAACGCGACACGAGTTGCTCGCGTCTGCGCCCCGCGCTCGACCGACGAGGTGGCCGCCTTGCTTGCCGCGACCCATGCCGATGGTGAGAGCGTCGCCGTTTGCGGCGGACGACACGCCATGGGCGGCCAGCAGTTCGCCTCCGGCGCCCTCCTCATCGACATGAGCGAGATGGATCGCGTCGAATCCGTCGATGCCGACCGCGGCCTCGTGCGCGCCCAGGCCGGCGTCCGGTGGCCAGAACTCATCCGCGACTCGCTCGCGCTCCAGGGCGAGAGGCCGCGCTGGGGAATCCGCCAGAAGCAGACCGGTGCCGATCGGCTCAGTCTCGGCGGCGCCATCGCGGCCAACGTGCATGGCCGCGGGCTCGACCGCCCGCCGTTCGTGGCGGATGTCGAATCGATGACCGTCGTGCGGGCCGACGGCACGACCGTCCGTTGCGACCGCCTCACCAATCCCGACCTCTTCGCGCTCGTCTGCGGCGGCTACGGACTCTTCGGCATCGTCACCGAGGCCACGATCCGGCTCGCGCCACGAACCAAGGTCGTGCGTCGCGTCCGCCTCATCGACGCCGACGCGCTCGTTCCCGAGTTCGAGTCGCGGCTCCGTGCGGGCTGTACCTTCGGCGACTTCCAGTTTGCGATCGACGCGACCAGCGACGAGTTCCTCCGCCGCGGCGTCTTCTCGTGCTACGAGCCAACCCCCGACGCGACGCCGATCCCCGTCGATCAGAGGCGCTTCCGCCGCGAGGATTGGCTGCGGCTTCTCGAACTCGCCCACACCGACAAGAGCCGCGGCTTCCGCTTGTATGCCGAGCACTACCTCGCCACCGACGGCCAGGTCTACTGGTCCGACCTGCATCAACTGGCCGACTATCTCGACGGTTACCACGCCGAACTCGACCGCCGCATGGGTGCCGTCTGTCCGGGCACCGAGATGATCTCGGAACTCTACGTGCCTCGCGCGCGGCTCCCCGCCTTTCTGGACGACGCGCGGACCGACCTGCGCGACCGCCGCGCCGACGTGATCTACGGCACGATCAGGCTGATCCGGCGTGACGACGAGTCCTACCTCGCCTGGGCGCGCGACGATTGGGCCTGCGTTGTTCTCAACCTGCATGTCCCGCACACGCCCCGGGGCATCGAGCGCGCCCGCGCGTGCTTCCGCTCCCTCATCGACATCGCCGTCGCGCA
The DNA here is from genome assembly GCA_046155605.1 of Phycisphaerales bacterium. Lineage (GTDB taxonomy): Bacteria > Planctomycetota > Phycisphaerae > Phycisphaerales > UBA1924 > JAEUIZ01. The sequence goes on along the minus strand of JBJXFQ010000075.1, from coordinate 26,546 downwards.
CACCGGGTCGTACTACCTCACCTACCACCGGTGGGCGACGCGCGACCAGGCGCTCGCTTGCCATCCCCGCCTGCCGGAGTTCCTCCGGCGCAAGCAAGCCCATGATCCGCGCGGCGTGCTCGCGAGCGACTGGTGGCGGCACCACGAGTCGCTCCTGGAGGGCGCGGCATGAGGGCCAGCGGCACCGCCCGCGCAGTCGCGTCCGCGCTCCTCGTCGCAGCCGACGATCCGGCGCTCGCCGACCTTCTCGACCGCGGCTCGGTCGCGAACGCCGTCCACGCGCTCTCCGAGGGCCCGGGCCGTGCCCTCGTCCGTGCGCTCCGCACCCGCCCCGGCCGAGCACTCGCTCGTGGCGTCGAGCGGCTGCTCCTTCCCGGATTCGTGGCCCATGTCGTCCTTCGCCGTGTCATCGTGTGGCACCTTGTCGAGCGCGCCGCGGCCGACGGCTGCACCCAGATCATCGTGCTGGGCGCGGGCTTGGATGATCTTGCGGACCGCGCGAGCGCTCGCCTCGGCCTCGCCGCCTTCGCCGTCGATCGCCACGTTCTCTCTCGCGCCGCCTCCGCACCCGAGCGCTCGCACCGCGTCGCCGCCGATCTCACCGCCGACGAACCGTTGGCCCCAGTCCTGCGCCACCCGGCCTTCGACCCGACTCGCCCGACGCTCGTCGTCGCGGAGGGACTTCTCATGTACCTGCCGCGACACTTCGCCCAGCGCCTGCTTCGGTCCGCCGCCGTCATCCCCGCGTGCCGCTCGCTCCTCGCCACGGTCATGTCGCCCGACAAGCGGGGCGCTGCTCGCTTCCAAGGCCAGCACCGCCTGATCGATCGGTGGATGCGCAAGCGTGGCGAGCCATTCCGTTGGGGCGTGCCGAACCACGGGATCGCGTCGCTTCTAGAGCCCTGCGGATGGCGTCCACAACTCGTCGCCGAGACGCGCGATCCCAGCATTGTCGGACTGCACGCGGAACCGCGGGGACCAACCGTCCCCCCAGCGCGAGGCGAGATCATCGTTCTAGCCACTCGAACGCAGCAATCCTAGCAAGCACGCGACGCCCAGAGGCTCAGTCGCCGTCGCGCCGCCGCCATCTCGCCCAGTAGCATCGCCTTCGCGTCACGTTCCTCGTTCAAGCCCCCCACCATCACTCTCAAAACCCCGCTTCGCTCGCAAACTCCACACGCCGCCTCGTGCCCGGCACCAAAAAACTCAGCCCCTCCGCGTGCAGCATCAGCCGCTCCGCCTCCGGCCCGCCATACAGCACATCCCCCACGATCGGCCGCCCCAGCCCCGCCGCCGCGTGAACACGGATCTGATGCGTCCGCCCCGTCTCCGGGAAAAACACCATCCGCACCCGGTCCACCTCGTGCCCCATCACCCGCCACCGCGTCCGCGCGAGCCGCCCCATCACCGCATCCACCACCTGCACCGGCCGCCGCGTCACATCCGCACGCATCGCCAGATCAATCACCCCCTCATCCCGCTCCAGCATCCCCCCCGCCACCAGCGCCACATAGCGCTTCTCCACCACCCGCGCTTCAAACTGCCCCGACAGTTCCCGCTGCGCGTCCGCATCCAACCCCAACACCATCAGCCCCGACGTCTCCATGTCCAGCCGATGCACGACCAGCGGCCCGGTCGCCCGCGGGAACATCACAGCCACCCGCGAGGCCACGCAATCCCGTTTCCCCTCCCCTTTCCCAGGCACCGACAGCAGCCACGCCGGCTTGTCCACGACGACAAAGCGCTCGTCCGCGTGTACCACGCGCAGCCCGGCAGGCACCGCTGGAATCGCCGACTTCCCCATGCCGAACTCTAGATCCGTTCGGAGATACCACGACTGAAGCACTTCGGCTCACTGCCCAGAGTGCTGCACGATCACATCCCAAAACCCGTACACTTTCCATGTGACTGTGAATCCAACTGTTGCCGACCTGTTCTGCGGTGCCGGGGGGCTCTCGCTCGGACTGCGCGAGGCGGGATTCAAGCCCCGCCGCGCCATCGATTGTTGGACTCCGGCAGTTGACACCTACCGGGCGAATTTGGGCGATCACGTCTCCTCCGAGTCCATTGACGATACCACCGTCTTCCCCGATACCGACGTGATTGCGGGCGCGCTCCCCGAACTCTCTCTCGCCATGATGGACGGGACGATCATCGTCTCCGTCGGCCCAGAGCGGCTCACGATTCAGCGTCAACCTGGCGGGATGTCAGAGGATGCGGACGAGATCCCCGACGATACAGGGGATGTGCTCCCGGGTGTCTGACCCGCTCGTGCCGGTTCGTCGGCTGAAGTCGGGAAGCCGCTTCGCGCGTTCCCGGTCCCGTTCCGATCAGCCACGCACCCTCGCGCCCCCTCTCTCTTCGAGTCCTCATCGCTACCATCCAGCCACATGCTCCGCAAAGTCCTCCACAGCAAGATCCACCAGGCACGCGTCACCGCCGCCCTCCCCGACTACGTCGGCTCCATCACCATCGACGCCGACATCCTCGCCCAATCCGGCATGCGCCCCAACGACGCCGTCTCCATCGCCAACTGCCGCAACGGCGAACGCTTCGAGACCTACATCCTCCGCGGCGAGCCCGGCTCGCGCAAGTTCGAGATCAACGGCGCCGCCGCTCACCTCGTCGAGGTTGGCGACCAACTCATCATCATGCACTTCGCCCTCATGACCGACGACGAGCACGCCGCCCACCGCCCCAAAGTCCTCATCATCGGCGAGGGCAACCGCGTCACCCGCACCACCTCCTACGAGCCGCGATAACCGAGCCATCAAACCCGCGGCAGCGCCTTGTGCTATGGCACATACCCGCAGACGGGGTCGTTCTCGACAAGATCAAAGAACGCGAGATCGCCGGAGTCGACGAACCCATTGCCCGTCAGATCGCCCATCGGGTTGTAAGTGGCGATCCAGTTGACGAGGATCACGCGGTCAGCGGGCGAGACCACGCCATCGCCGTCGCAATCACGGATGCAGTCGCCGCAGAACGAGTCGATCGCGGCGAGGAAGGGCGCGTGGCGAACGGGCCAGGGCAGTGAGTAACACTTCGTATTCGGAGGGCCGCCCGCATCGTCGCAAATTCGGCTGACGACTCCCGCAAGCACCTCCACGGTGCTGAGCGATTCGGCTGTGGATCGAACTGCAACACCGCCACCGCTATTACCAGGCTGGACGAAGCCGTCGTGCGTAAATCCGACTCCGGGTCCTGAAATCACAACTTCCCCTGGGCTGTCTTTTTGAGCGCCGTTGCCGGAACCGCTCAAATTGACTGTTGTGCCGTACCCGACCGTCCGAACCGGGAAACCGACGGAAACAGTGAAAGCCCTCCCGATTCGGCGAAGCTCGCCTTGCCTTTGAAACGCGGTTAGCCCTGCACTTCGTCCAAGTCGAATCACGGCCCAATCGGCATTGGACGTCAGCGGTGCTTGCTCGATGGCGGCGACAACGTATTGATCTTGGGGCGCAGGATGTACGACGAACCCTACGCTGGTGGAAGGCGGGACGTTGAACTGCGCCACATCGCCCACGATGGTATTGCAGTGGAAGGCGGACACGAGACATCCCGCAGTGCTCCACAATGCCGCCGAGCACGCATTGGTGGGCGACCGCTCAATCAAGCGAGCGGCCCACTTGACGTTAGAGAAAGGTGGCTGTGGGTTGCATTGGTTACACGCACCATTCACACCAATGGGGAAGCCCGCACACCGCTCCATGACTTTAATGTAGTTCCCTGCGGTATGCGGCGCACAGACAAGTTCAAGAAGAATTTGATGATTAATTGCCGTGTTGAAATATGCGGTGGAGTATCGCCACTCGCCGAGCTCTGACGATGACATCTCCTGAGTAGCCATGTCATCGCGTGAAGTAACGCGCAAGAACGAGCCGCTTGGTAAAACTTCATCGCTCTTGAAGTAAAGCCGCACCGACCGCTACGTCGGATCGATGTCAACGGTCTGGGTCGCCAGAACGGCTTGCGCAGGGGTTGTGTTCGACACAGGGCCGAGCTCATACACGGTCGAATCGCACTGTCTCGCGTCCGACACCCGGCTCAGGACGCACACTGCCAATATCACGAGGAGCATTTGAGCGCGAACGCTGAGCGAGAGTGCCATGCTGGAAACCTCCTGTCACTTGCCGTTTCGATGCCGCCGCCTAGACAAGAAAAATGCTGCGGCGATCGCGGGAGTATGGTGCGGTGAAGGAACTACAACAAAGCTCGTCGCCGGATTGTTAAATGACCAGATGTCAGGGACATACTCAGGCATGCCACCGACGCCGATATCCAGAATGACCCGTGCGTCTGTTTGCCCCGTGGTGCGCTCGTAATGAAATCGCATCTCTCGCGGCGTGTAATCGTCTGGCCTCCATTTGGCCCAGAAGAACCAAGTATCATTGAGAGGATTGGGCGTTTCGCCAGGAAGCAAGAACTGACCGAATCCCCAGGAAAGAAGGTGGTTCTGAGGCGGCTGAATAACAGCGGACACGCCCAGATTAAATCCGGATCGATAGCCGATCCCGATCCAATCGCCAGTGTTCATATTCTGGTCAGCAATAATATTGCCCGAAGTCCATCCCAGTCCGCCAACTATGCCGAGTTGACCCATTCCACCGAGGGTGTCCCAGACCGCCGTGCCGCCAACCCCGGGTCGGAACGAGACATTGAAGAAAATCTGCGCGTCCTCGCCGGGCTCGATGATGCCGTTGGCGTTCGTCGGCCCGGTCCCCGCAACGTCCTTTACTTCCCATGAATACTCGAACGCCTCCTGCGCGCGACATATGGCGCTCGGCATGGCGAGCACACACAATGCCGCGATGGCCGTCGCTCGTCGCATGAGGAGTCTCCTTTCCCGCCGTCTTGCGATGGGTCTCGCTCCAATGTACCACAGGTCTGAGAAAAAACCAGACACTCGCGACTCATCTATTGACGATTCACCAAACCGCCGCTCGCATCCCGTTAGGGCTCCCGGCCGCGAGCCACTTTCCCCCATCGCCTTACTCTGGTATGCTTCTCTCATCACAGCGGCCGCTCTGCCGCCTCGGAAGGGGCCATCACGACCTCACGGCGTTCCAACTCGTTGCGACACACCAACCGCGGCTTCACTCTCGTGGAACTGTTGGTCTCTATCGCTATCGTCGCCACGCTCCTCGCCATTCTGCTCCCCGCGCTCAACTTCACCATCGGGTCCGCACGCCAGTTCCGCTGCCAGATCTCCCTCCGCTCCGTCGCCTTCGATTTCAGCGTCTTCGCCGATGACCAACTCCACGGCGATCGCGGCCACGACTCGCGCGACCTCGGCCGCTCTCGTTTCCGCCTCGAAACCTTCCAGGAAAGCCAATACGGCCTCGACGAGTTCTGGCGCTGGAACTCCCCGACAACCCACACGCTCCCCGACGCCAACCGCAACGACCCCATGCGATGCTCCAGCGTCCGCGGCACCATCACCCTTCACAACAACACCCCCTGCTCCCAAGGCGCGATCACCCCAGCCGCCAACGTCTCCTATGCCTTCAACATGCGCCTCCACGTCGCCGAGACCGTCGGCCCCAACGGCCAGGTCGGCCTCGCGCCCGCCGTCCTCACCAGCGCCATCCTCGACCATCCGCGAGTCCCACTCGCTTGGGACGCCGATGGTGCCAGGGCCGGCCAACTCGGCATGAGCCCCGTCTTCAGCGCGCCACCCCAAGCCGCCAACGGACCTTATTCCACCGGCCTCTTCTGGTTCCTCGGCCAGCGCCACAACGGTGCCGCCAACTTCGCGTTCATCGATGGCTCCGTCAGCGCCTCGTCCGATCCGCTCCGTGAGCCCGGTTGGAATTGGGCCTTCCAGCCGGTGCGATAGGTTGAACGCGGTCGGGCAAAGGGCTCGGCGAGGCATGACGCTCCTCCGTAAGTTCGGCATCCTCCTCGGTGGCCTAGCGCTCATCGTCGCCGTCAGCCTCACCGCCGCCATGTGGGCCGTCCTCGTCCACCAGCGCGAACTCGCCCAGCCTCTCTCCAGTATCCATTCCGTCCTGGGAGACCTCAATCGCGTCAAACGCGCCGTCGCCGAGATCGGTGCCCTCTTGCCCGGCTCAACACCCGACCGTGTCCCCTGGACCACGCCGCCCGACCAGACCGCTGACGCCGATCCTCGCATCGCCCAACTCGCCGTCGAAATCCGCGATCGCCTGGCACGACTCCGCGACACCGGCGTCTTCAACGTCCAATCCGGCATCAGCACCACCCGCAACCTAGAGCAGCGCGTCCGCGAGGCGCTCGCCCAGATCGATCGCTGGCGCTCCACCCGCGACCCCGCCTTCGCCGCCGCCTCCCACGAATCCCTCTTCGTCATCCACGAACTCGTCGAGCGCAACGAGACCAAGATGCTCGAGGACGCCCGCGTCGCCGTCATCTACGGCCGCGACGTCCGCGGCACCGTGACCGTCGTCATCGCCGCCTCGCTCGCCGCCGTTCTCCTCGCCGCGGGCCTGGGCCTCGCGCTCACTCGCCGATGGGTCGTGCGTCCTGTCGCCGAACTTCGCGCCGCCACCGAGCGCCTCGGCGCGGGCGACTTCTCCCACCGCGTCCCCGTCGTCGGCCGCGACGAACTCGCCCTCCTCAGTGCCGAGGTCAACCACATGGCCTCCGTCATCTCCACCATGCAGGACGAACGCGTCGAGCGCGAACGCCTCGCCGCCATCGGCGAGATGGTCCGCCGACTCGCCCACAACCTCCGCAACCCTCTCGCCGGCATCCGCAGCCTTGCCGAACTCGCCCGTGCCGATCTCCCCCCCGGCTCCCAACCCCGCGAGAGCCAGGATCGCATCGTCCAAACCGTCGATCGCTTCGAACGCTGGCTCCGCGAACTCCTTTCCGCGACCTCGCCGCTCGTCGTGCAACCCGTCGAGAGCGCCGTCGTGCCCTGGCTTGACGCATCCCTCGAAGCCCTTCGCCCCATGGCCGCAGCCAAGCAGATCGACCTCGCCGCCGATTCGGCAGCCGCTCCCGCCCGCGCCCGCTTCGATGGCCGACACCTCGAACAGGCTCTCGTCGCCCTCGTCACCAACGCCATCCAGGCCGCTCCGCCAGGAAGCACCGTTCGCATCCTCGCCCGCGCGGACGGCACCCATTGGGAACTCCGCGTCGCCGACAACGGTCCCGGCGTACCCATCGCATTGTCCGATAAGATATTCAAGCCCTACTTCACCACCAAACGCGACGGCACAGGCATCGGACTTGCTCTTGTCAAACAAGTCGTCGAGCAACACGGCGGCAGAGTCTGGGTAGAAAGAGCAAACGCGGAGAGCAAAGTAGCAGTAGGAGCCGCCTTCGTCATACGGCTCCCCATCCACGATCAACAACAAGTGGCCAATCCTGGCCAGCGCGATGGCGAATCCGGAGGTATTGGTGGCCAAAATCCTGGTAGTCGAGGACGAAACGAACCTGCGGTACTCAATCCGTCAGGCGTTGTCACGCGCCGGGCATGACGCCCTCGAATCCGCTTCCGCACACGGTGCCTGGGAAGAACTCAAAAAGGCCGATTTCGACGCTGTCATCACCGATGTCAACCTCGGCGGGGAAGACGGCATCGACCTCGTCCGCAGGCTCCGCGACGACGCCTTCGAGGGCAGCATTGTCGTCATCACCGGCTTTGGCACCGTCGAGAGTGCCGTCGTCGCCATGAAACTAGGTGCCGACGATTACCTCCAGAAACCCATTAGCCTCGAGGAACTCGTCCTCCTCATCGACCGCATTCTCGATAACCGCCGAATCCGCACCCGACTCAACCTTTACCAGCGTATGGAGTCCGTTCGCGAACGCGACTCCGGCATCGTCGGCAAAAGCCCCGCCTGGCTCGAAACCCTCCGAATTTCCGAAAGAATGGCACAGGCCCCACTCCGCCGCGGTGCCTCGCTCCCCACCATCCTCATCCTCGGCGAGACCGGCACCGGCAAGGGCCTCATCGCTCGATATATCCACCAGTGCGGCCACCGCCAGCCCCCTCCCCCTGCTAACGCCTCCCCAACTAAGCCAGACGCCGCTCCCTTCATCCACGTCAACTGCTCCGCCCTCCCTCCCAGCCTCGTTGAGTCCGAACTGTTCGGCCACGAGAAGGGTGCCTTCACCGACGCCAAGAGCCATCGGGCCGGCCTCTTCGAAATGGCCGAGGGCGGCACCATTTTCCTCGACGAGATCGGCGACATGCCCCTCGACCTCCAAGCCAAAATCCTGACCGTCGTCGAGGACGGCATCTTCCGTCGCGTCGGCGGATCCCGCGACAAGACCGTCACCGCCCGCATCATCGCCGCCACCAACCAGCCACTCGAGGCCCGCGTTGACAAGGGGCTGTTCCGACGCGATCTTTTGTATAGACTCAATGCGCTCACGGTCCGGATTCCGCCGCTGCGCGAGCGAGGTGAGGACGCTGTGCTGATCGCCGAGGCCATGCTGGAGCGGTTCTCTCGCGAATATGGCCGCGTCGCCCCGCGGATGAGCGAGACCTGCCGGGCCGCCGTCGTCGCCTACGCCTGGCCCGGCAATGTCCGCGAACTCATCAACATGGCCCAGCGCGTCGCCATGCTCAGCGACGCCGACGAGGTCGAGCCCGAGGACATGGGCCTCCCAGCACCCCCCGCCGCTCGCGACGACCAACCCGTCGATGGCGCTCAGCCCACGCCGCCAAGCACCGACTCCCTCACGTTCGACTTCGATCGCGGCGTCTTCCGCGCCGACGACGTCGAACGTGAACTCATCGTCCAGGCACTCCGCAAGACCAAGGGCAACGTCACTCGCGCCGCCAAACTCATCGGCATGCAACGAAGCAGTTTCCGCTATCGCATCGAACGCTTCGGCCTCTCCTCCCTCGTTCAGGAGATCGCTCAGCAATGAACCCGCGCTGGGACAGGCCGTCGATCACCCTCGCCGCCTCTTCCGCGGCAGCCTTGCTGCTCGCCATCGCCGCCATTGCTCGCGCCGACGACCCCTGCATCTCCTGGATCGATTTCAAGGGCGATGCCATCCCGCGGCGCACCGACGTCGCCGGCAACGGGTCCATCAGCCCGTCCAGCACCCTGCCCGACATCGTCCGTACCACGCTCGGCGGTTGGCAGTCGCCCACGCCCTCAACCGACCCCTACACCGGCGCCTTTGTCTCGTCATCCGCCGCCGACCTCTTCCGACTCGACGTCGTCTTTGCCGGGCTCGTCAACCCCCCGGGCCGCCTCGGCGATCAAGGCCAGGGCGAATATCTCCCCTTCGAGTTCGGCCCCAGTCCCATCTACGGCTACTTCGAGATCGACATGGACTCCGACCGTAACACCGGCGGCGAACTCACCGCAGCCAACCAGCGCTATCTTGCTAACGTCGCACGCTTCGGCCGCCTCCCCTATGGCTCCATCGCCGATCGCGCCCCCAAACTCGGATCACAGATCGACGCCGACTTCTTCTCAACCCCTCAGTTCGAACGTTCCGGCGCTGACTTCGCCCTCTCCTTCTGCGGCTGCTGGGGCGTCACCGTCCTCGCAGAAGTCGGCACTCAGAACGGCCTCTTCGAATCCGGCGAAACCTGGATCGTCCAGGGACGCTTCTTCCAGCGCTCCGGCGGCTATCGCCTCGCCAGTTTCATGTTCGGCGGCTCCCAACCCGGGCTCTATGACCCGCCGACCAAACTCCGCTTCAGCCACAACGCGGCTCAAAACGAGACGACCGTAACCCTCGTCTGGGCGCTCAACGCCGCCGGCGCCGGCGCGCTCGCCGGCCAGGTGCCCCAGGCTATCAACTACTTCGCCTTCGATCACGTCTCCGTCCAGGAAGGCCTGCAAGACCTCATCGACTACGCCAACACCCACACCCTTTCCGGCCCCACCGCCGAACTCGCCGACCGTTGGCGCGGGAAGAACGTCAGCCAATCCCTCGACCCCACCGACTGGCGCGTCACCGCCCTCGTCGGCACCGCCTACACCGAGCCCACCGACGGCCCCTTCGTCTGGACCGATTCCGGCTTCGAAACCGCCGGCGATGTCAACGGCGACAACTTCGCTGACGCCCTTGACCGCCAGGAAGTCCAGGACTTCATCGACACCAACGACGCCGGACCCCTCGACCTCGAATCCCGCGAATACGAGAACGGATCCGTCCTCGTCGGCAACGGCGGCAACGCCTTCTGCCTCTTCGATGTCGATGCCGACGGCCGCGTCGGTGCCCTCGACATCCGCTCCTACTGCTTCGGCGATTTCAACCGCGACGGGCTCTTCAACGTCATCGATTTCACCACCTTCGCCACCGCCTACGCCGCCGGAAGCCAACGCGCCGACGTCGACCGCAACGGCATCCTCAACGCTAACGACTATGTCAGTTTTGGCAACGCCTTCGCTGCTGGTTGCCCCTAACTTCGCTACCACTGCTGCCCAAGACTCCCTCGTCATTCGTAGCCCGTTCGTAGCCCTTCCGTTCGTTTCGGGCTTGACGCGCCGCCCTGTGTGTGGTACACCATGCGTGCGGAGCCGGCGTGAACGCCAAAGCGAGTTTCTTTCGCGAGCGTGAGTTCTGATCGGCGTTCTGTCGGAATTGCGGCCGCGTCAGGCGGTGTGTGGTGGGTAGGAAGTTTGAAAAATGCGGACAACACGCCGGAACGTCGCGCGGTGGTCGCGCGCAGGCCGGCGAACGGATTGAGGCATCCGGGCCGAATGTGTAAGGGTCCGGAGTCGTTTCTTTTTTGTATCGGAGGAACAAATGATGCGCAAGACAACTTGGGGTGCGGCAACCGTGCTGCTGGCGATCTGCGGGGCCGCTCAGGGTCAGGCATACAACTCGGACTTCGAGCCCCCGACTTACGCGGGCTCGGCTGCTGGCACCAGCATCACCGGTCAGGACGGCTGGTACCTGCCCGCGGTCGCCGGGAGCCTTGACGGTCGCGTCTTCACCTACGCGGGCAACACGCTGGGCCTCTCCGTCAATCCCTTTGGCAGCACGCAGATGGAAGGCGGGATGTCGGGAGGGGGGACCAGCCTCGTCCGCGCCCAGCACGCGATCGACTTCAGTTCCGGCGGCGTCTGGTCGGCCTGCTGGGATTGCACGGCGCTGTGGAACTCCGCGACCCCGCTGCCCGCGGCCAACAACATCGGCAGTTGGTCGATGCAACCCTCAGGGACGGCTCGCTACTTCCAGCAACTGATGAGTTGGGGCGGCCCTGGCAATACCTACGAGGTCGCCCCGCCCGACCGCCTGGCCACCGCCGACAGGTTCCATATCCACATCGGCCGCTTCATCACCGGGGCCGCGGGCGAACTGATCACCTTCAGCAGCCCCGATCCCGCGTGGAATGACATTCCCGTCAACAACTGGGTCCGCATCGGCCTCGAGTGGGACTTCGCCACCGCGCGTGTCCTCAAGTGCTCCATCCGCAACCTCACCACCGGCGGCCCCACCATCACCACCGACGTCAGCGCGCTCGGCTGGCTCCTCCAGGGGGGTCCCACCGGCACCAATCCGCTGCCCACAGACATCCGCTTCTTCGTCGGCGGGGCCACCGCGAACGGCAACATCGCCGCCTACGACAACCTCCGCATCGGGCCGGGCTCCATCCAGTGCTCCCCGCCCCCAGGCCCGACCTGCTACGCCAACTGCGACAACTCCACGATCATTCCCTTCCTCAACGTTAACGACTTCATCTGCTTCAACAACAAGTTCGCCGCCGGCGACACCACCGCCAACTGCGACGGAAGCACGATCGTCCCCGTCCTCAACGTCAACGACTTCATCTGCTTCAATAACCTCTTCGCGGCCGGCTGCACGGCTCCATAAGCGCATCGTCCGCACGCGTGCGATTCGCGCGCGGCATCATCTCTCCGGGCGCGCGGCCTCGGCCTCGCGCCCGCTTTCTTTTTTCTTCTCACCGCCCCCGCCCCCGAACGCCTGATCCCCGTGCCCGCACGCCCTCCCCGTCGCCCAGTTGACGCGATAGACGGTGGCCGCGGCATCGCTCACTTCTTCGGCTTGCTCGGGCCCGCACATGCTCACCCCGCACAAAGGCGGTGACACGCTTCGGTTGCTCCCGTCATGGCTCAAGACTCTGAAATCCCAACGCGGCAACTACACATTGGTCGCGTCGTTTCTCTCACATTCTCTACACCCCTTGCCTCACCATACTCAGAAGCTTGCCCGCATCCAACCCTTTGCTCTGCACGTCAATCGCGCCGCGATACTGCGTGTAGAGCCCCTTGGCCTTCTCGGCCTGTGACGTGAAGATACCCTTGAGGTCGATCGCGCCCAGCGACCTGCCTCCGGCGTAGTACGCCTTCGCGGCGTGGCCGAGCGCATAGGTCGAAGCGAACGAGAATGCGGAGCTGGTCGCCTGATCCACAGCCGCGCTACCCACACGCCCGAGCACTCGCCGCCCCAGCCCACCAAGGAACTTGCGAGCGTAGTTCTCGAGGACCTGCGATGTCATCCCCACGCCTGCCGTCGCAAGGAAGTCCTTGATGTGCCCGGTGCTAAGCGTGTACCCGTACCGCGCTCCGACCCGGTAGACCATCTTCATCTGCAAAGGGATGATTGCGGCTGTCGACAGCCCCTGAGGCAGCAGCTCGATCGCCGCGTTCAAGATCGCATACCGCGTGATCGACGAGTCGATTTCGGCCTCGCTTACCCGAGCCTCGCCGTCCCCCGGACCACCCGTCCCAACCCCGGCCGCCAACGTCCCACCTACCACTACTGCGCCCCCGGCTCCAGCAACAGCGACCGAATCAAGCCCGACGTCCACAAGGTCGTCGGCTTGGTGCAGAGTCGCCACAGCCGACGCCTGGTCGATCGAGAGGGCCGCCCGCAGCCTTTCCAAGAAGTCCTTCTCTTCTGCGGAGGCCTTTCCATCCGCATCGCACACGGCCACCGCCATCTCGTACGCCAGCATTCGGTGCTCATGTTGCATGAGCGGCACCACGGCCCTCTCCACCGTCATCCGGCCCAGCAGCACCTCTTGGTACAACGCCGAAAGCCCACGTTCCTGCTTTGAGCCACCGGTCGCGGCCTCGCCTTGGGCGAGAGACCCGAGATTCTCAAAGATCCGCCGAACCTCTTCGCGTTCGGCATCGTTCTTCCGCCCATCCGCAAACGCGGCCATCAGGCACACCGTCGCAACTGCATCCTGCTGAACTGGATTCATGGCTCAGTTTCCAATCGCGAAGGGCATGTGAGGTACTCGCACAATCGGGCTTGCGATGATTCCCTCAGAATCACGGTCGTAACTGGCGAACAGATTGAGGATCTTCGTCTCATGACAGAGCGAGTCAAAGCGCCGCGGCAGAAAGTTGGTCTCGCCAAGGGCGTCGATCCGCGCTCAAAAGCGTCGAGGACCAATGCCGCAGACGGGCCGGGGAGGATCGAGAACCGTTCCACCCGTGTTGACGACCCGTCTCACCCGCATCAGCGGGCGGCTACTCCCCAACAGGAAGCAAGGGGCAATAGTAGCAGCCGCGCGATCATCCAGCACGCGCTCTCCGTTCGGGTCAGTTGGGGCCGATGGTATCCGGAGAACAAAGGCGTCCCACGAGCGTACTGATGGCAACTCAAACGCCAAAGGGAGTCCTTTCGTGGAAATCAGACTGCTCGACGGAAGCATCAAGACCAGCGAAGCCCAATACGACTACATCATGTCCAAGGTCGGGGCGGCTGCCGGACGACTGAAGGATGCAACGTGCGCGGTCGACGTTCGGCTTACGGACGTCAACGGTCCGAAGGGCGGGATCGACAAGCAGTGTTCGATCGTGGTGACTCCGCCCGGGCTGGGTACGCTGCGCGTGGAAGAGCAAGCCGCAGACTACTATGCGGCCATCGATGCCGCGGCCGCAACTCTCAAGAAGTCACTCGCCCGGTCGCTCGAACGCACCAAGGCCAACGGACCGCGTTGACTGTCAGCACGAGCGGCTTTGTCGCGCGAATCGTCACCGCTATCTCCGAGCATTTCAGCCTTGGCAGAAGCGAACAACTCGTACTTGCTATTCCTGGCATTCCTTCACGAATCAGGGTGAGAGGATTTGAACCTCCGGCCTTGTGGACCCAAACCACACGCTCTACCAAGCTGAGCTACACCCTGTCACGCCCATCATAGTCGCCGAACCCATCCTCTCGGCACCGCGAGCCAATCGCCCGCGGCGGCCGGCAGGGCACGTTTCGAGCGCTGGCCGCGCTCCCCACGCGCGCCCCTCGCTCCGGGGTTGTCGGCACGAACATCTCATCCCCCGTGGCCCATCGCCCACGACCCGATGCCAGGGCCTTCCATGTGAATCTCGCCCGCAGTTGCCGTTCGCGCCGTCTATGCCGATCGCGCGGGCCACCATGCCGATGGGAAAGGTCCAGTAGCACGCCCCGACCGCCGATGCTCTCGTGTCGGCTCGGGCCGACCCTGCCGGCACACGCCGACTTGCCGCACGTCCCGTAACCGTTCGAGGCGAACATGGACAAAGCCAGCGTCATTGGTTCGGTCTTGGGCGTGCTGTGCTGTGTCCTCGTCGGCTACATGGCGTCCAAGGGCGACTGGGTGATGTTCTACTCCGAGAAGGGCATCATCATGGTGTTCGGGGGCACCATCTCCGTCATCTTCATGGCCATGCCCATGGAGAAACTGAAGTGCGTCCCCGGCTACATGCGGCGGTTCTTCTTCAACAAGGCCCTGAGTGCGCAGCAGGTCGTGGCTTCCATCGGTGCCCTCGCCGACCGCGCCCGCCGCGACGGCATCCTCGCCCTCGAAGGCGAGATCGAAAAACTCACCGACCCGTTCCTGAAATCCGGCCTCAAGATGGCCGTTGACGGCGTTGATCCCGGCGCGATCGAGTCCACCCTCCGTCTCGAACTCGTCGCCATGCAGGACCGCCACAAGGCCGGCAAGAAGTTCTTTGACCTCATCAAACTTTACGCCCCGGGTTACGGACTGGTCGCCACCCTCATCGGGCAGGTCGGCATGTTCGGCGGCCTCGCCGACGCCGACATCGGCTACCTCGGTCACATGCTCGCCGTCGCCGTCGTCGCCACGATGTACGGCACCGTACTCGCCAACGCCGTCGCGGGGCCGATCGGTGACAAACTCGCCCTGCGCAGCAGCGAGGAGATCGTCTCCCGCGAGATGATGCTCCAGGGCATCCTCTCGATCCAGGCCGGCGACAACCCGCGCGTCACCCAGGACAAGATGCTCGCCTTCATCCCGCAGACCGTCCGCGTCAAGCTCAAGGCCGCGGCATAACCGAGAACCACCATGGCCGAGCACGAGCGCGAAGACAAGCACGAGGGCGGAGGAAGCCACGGCGGCGGTGGGCATGGCGGTGGCGGTCACGGCGGCGGCCATGCCGAGGGCGAGCACGAGGGCGCGCCCGAATGGCTCATCTCCTTTGCCGACAACGTCATGCTGATCATGGCCTTCTTCGTCATCATGCTCGCGATGAACATGGGGCCAAAGGGCTCCCCGGTGCAAGGCGGCGACCCCGCCGAAAAGGAAAACTACGAGGCCCGCCGCGCCGACTTCGTCATCGGCATCCGCGAGGCCTTCAACGCGCCCCTCGACATCGACGACCCCTCGCTCTCGGCCGTCCTCCGCAAACGACTCATCCAGAAACGTGATAGCGGGCGATCCATGCAGCCCGAGGAGCCCGGTGCCGGACGAGAGAGCCAGTCCACCATCCCCACCGAACGCTCCAGCCGCGGCGGATCCGTCTCCTTCGATGATGACGAGCAGACCCTCTCCGCTTCCGGCCGCGAACGCGTCCAGGCCATCGCCGCCACACTCAAGGGCTCTCGCTTCCGCATCGAGGTCCGCGGGCACGCCAGCCCCTCCGAGACCATGCGACGCGAGGAACGCGGCATCGCGCTCGGCTACGGCCGCGCCGTCTCCGTCGCCAACGCCCTCGTCGCCGGAGGGCTCCGTTGGGAACAACTCCGCGTCGTCTCCTGCGGCGACCACGAGCGGCAGACGCAACGAACCTATGACCGCGATGCCGACCGCAGCAACCAACGCGTCGAGATCATCGTGACCGGGGAGACCATCACCGAACCCCCGCGGCCCGGAACCTCGGGCGACGCAAGCACGCCCAGTACAGGAAGCCAACCAGCCGCGGGCGGCGCGACGAACCCCACGCCGCCGACTGCCAAGACAGCAGGTGCCAATCCGCCGAGCGGCAAGCCAGCGCCCGCAAAGCCAGCCCCCGTGAAGCAGCCCGCCGACGGACATTAGAAAATCCAGCAACTCATTGCAAACGCATCTGCCCTCGACGCCTTCCCAGACCCGTCCGCCGCTTCACCCTCCCTATTCACCCTCCCCCGCAGCCTTGCGGGGGAGGTGGCACGAGCGCAGCAAGTGACGGTGGGTGGGGCGCGCCGATATCGCCCCCGATGCTCTCGAAATACTTCCGCCACCAGGTTCTCAACGAGGTGCGACCGCTCCTTGCCGCATGACCCGGCCGGCGGCGGCCTCATCACCTCGCCGAAACCTCCGATTCGCTTTCGGGTTAGAATGCGCATCCACCATCCGGCACGACCCACATTCGGCACACGGAGGTTCCCATGAATTGGCGGCGCACGATTCAAGCCATAACGAGCGGCGTGGTTGCTTCTTCCCTCACGATCTTCGGCGGTTGCGCGAGTTACGTCACCCCGGGACGACCCGCAGACTTCCGCGCACTTGGCATCACGCCCGAAGGCGTCCGCGTCGCCACCGATCCCTCCATCGAGGCCAAACTCGCGCGTCGGCCCACTGCGGCCTTCCCCACCGCCGTCGCCGCCGTCCGCGTGCAGGGCCAGGGCTATCGCTCGCACCGGCAGGACGGCTTTGGCGAGGGCCGATTCACCGTCCTCACCGCACGCGACGCCGAGAGCGACAAAACCATGAAAAAACTCGCCAGCCTGCCGATGCAGCGCGGCCTGGCACCGGTCAATCGCCTCATCGTGCCCGCGGCCATCCAAAGCGAACGCGATCTTCGCGAGGTCGCGGCGACGCTGCAGGCCGACATCCTGCTCCTCTACACGTTTGATACTCGGTTCGAAACCGAGACCGCCGTTCCGATCATCGGGCCGATCACGCTCGGGCTGTTCCCGACGAAGGTCTCCAAGTGCCGATCCACCGCCTCCGCCGCCTTTCTTGACACGCGAACCGGGTACATCTACGGCCTCGCCGAAGCGACCGAATCGCGCTCGCGGCTGAGCAACTCGTGGAACACCACCGATGCGCTCGACAACGCACGCGAGGATTCCGAGCGTGCCGCCTTCGACAAACTCGCGGACGAACTCATCGCGACGTGGAATGGAATCGTCGAGACTTACGGACCCGGCGGTGAGTCCGGCCAAGGCACGCCGTCACCAGGCAACCAACCGGCAGGAATCGGCCAATAGTCAATCTCGCCCGACCCCCTTCATCGCTCTGATCCGCTCCGCCAGGCTCAGCAGCCGGATGAAACCCCCCGCGTCCTTCTGGCTGTAGACCTCCTCGCCCTCAAAACTCACCATCTTCTCGGCATACAGCGAGTTCGGGCTCCGCCGCTCCACCGCCGTCGCCACCCCCTTGAACAGCCGCACCGCAATCGCCCCGCTCAGCGGCTCGGCTATCTTCTCCGCCGCCGCCCACAGCGCCTCCCGCAGCGGCGTGAACCACCGCCCGTCATACACCAACTCCGCAAACGTCAGCCCCAAGTGCTCGCGATAGTGCCGCGTCTCGCGGTCGAGCACCAGCTCTTCCAGCGCCCGCAGCGCCTCCACGATCACCGTCCCCCCCGGCGTCTCATAGAGCCCGCGGCTCTTCATCCCCACGCGGCGATTCTCCACCAGATCGACCCGCCCGACGCCATGCTTCCCCGCGATCTCGTTGAGTTCGAGGATCATCCGCCACGCTTCCATCGTCTTGCCGTTGAGCGCCGTCGGGAAGCCGCGTGCAAACTCCACCGTGACCGTCTCCGGCCTGTCCGGCCCGCGGGCCGGGTCCGCCGTCAGCATCCACGCATCCTCCGGCGGCGGGTTGGCCGGGTCCTCGATCGTCCCGCCTTCGTGCGAGATGTGCCAGAGGTTCCGATCGCGCGAATAGATCTTCGTCGCGCTCGCCGTCGTCGGGATGTTTCGCGCCTTGAGGTACTCCAGCATCGCCATTCGGCCCGAAAGGTTCCACTTGTCGTGCCGCCACGGCGCGATGATCTCCATCTCCGGCGCCAGCGCTGCGTACGCCGATTCGAACCGCACCTGGTCGTTCCCCTTGCCCGTGCAGCCGTGCGCCAGCGCGTTGCACTTGGCCTTCTTCGCCACGTTCACCTGCGCCCGCGCGAGCACCGGCCGCGCCATCGCCGTGCCCAGCAAATATCGCCCCTCGTACACCGCCCCCGCGATCACCGTCGGCATCACGAACTCGTCCGCAAACTCGCGCTTGAGGTCCGCGACGTGGCACTCCGCCGCGCCCGAGTCCTTCGCTTTCTTCTCGACGCCCGCGAGTTCATCCGACCCCTGCCCCACATCCCCTACCACGCACACCACCTCCGCGCCGCGGATGTTCTCCCGCAGCCACGGCACGATGCACGACGTGTCCAGCCCGCCCGAATACGCCAGCGCGATCCGCTTGCCCATGCCCACCTCCAACGCCCCCTCGGCGATCACCCGCCGCTCCAACCCGTCTATTCCTCGAAATACGCCTCGGCCTCGTCGCCCTCCGGCTCCGCCGCCGCTTCCAACGCCTCGCGCTCCGCCTCCGCCGCCTCCTCCGCGCTCAGCGGATCGTCCGACGGATCGATCCCGCCGCCCTTGACGCGCCGCTTCCCGCGCACGATCAGCCGCATTGGCACCTCGGCAAACGGCAACTCCTCGCGCAGGCGATTCTCCAGAAACCGCAGATAGTTCGCCGTGAACAACTCCGGCTTGTTCACCACCAGCACGATCGTCGGCGGCTGCGCCGCCACCTGCGCGACGTAGTACACCTTCGCCCGCGTCCCCAACTTGCTCGGCGGGTTCGATGTCTCCAGCACCCCCTCGATCAGCCGATTCAAACGCCCCGTCCCCACCCGCGTCCGCGACTGCTCAAGCACCTCAAACGCGAGGTCGATCGTCGGCCTGAGGTTCAGCCCCTTCTCCGCCGAGACCAGGCTGATCGGCGCGAACACCAGCCCCTTGATCTCCTTCCGCAGGTACGTCTCGTAGTCCTCCGCCGAGATCGGCTTGCCCTTGTCGTTCATCCGCCCCTCGACCAGGTCCCACTTGTTCACCACGATCACGCACGGCTTGTAGGCCTTCTGCACCAGCATCGCCAGTTGCTCGTCCACCTGCGACGTCTCTTCCGTCGCGTCCACCAGCAGCAAGACCGCGTCGGCGCGGTCGATCGCCCGCTTCGCCCGGTCATACGCCCACCACTCGATCTGGTTGGCGAAACTCTTTTTGCGGCGCAGCCCCGCCGTATCGATCACCAGCAAACTCCGCCCGCCGATCTGCATCCGCACGTCCACGGCGTCGCGCGTCGTGCCCGCGATCTCCGAGACGATCACACGCTTCTGACCGGCGAGCGCGTTGACCAGCGAACTCTTCCCCGCGTTCCGCTTTCCGATGATCGCCAGGCGCATGTCCACCGGCGTCTCGTCGTCCGGCTCGCGCGGCGGCAACCGCCGATACACCGCGTCCAGAAACTCCCGCCGGAAATAGTTGTTCATCGCTGAAACGAGGATCGGCTCGCCAAACCCCAGGCCCGCCAACTCGTAGCCGTGCGCCTCCCATCGCGGCCCATCCACCTTCGTCGCCACCAGCACCACCGGCGCACGATCGACCTTGATCCCCTTCTTGCCCGTGCTCGTCCCCGTCGCACGCCCCAGCTTCCCTTCCCGAAGCCGACGCGCGATCTCCTGATCCAGCGGCGTGATCCCCGCCTGCGCATCCACGCAGAACAAGATCAGGTCCGCCTCGCTCACGGCCATCGCGATCTGTTCCTCGATTTCAGTGGCCAGGCTCCCGAGGTCCGCCCCGATCTCGTTGTAGCGTTCCCCCTGCGCCACATACGCGCCGAATCCCCCCGTGTCGATCACCTCGATCGCACGCATCGGCCCACCCTCGGCCTCCCCCGTCAGCGGTGCCTCCACATCCACCACGATCGACACGCGGTCCCGCGTCGTCCCGGGCGTCGGGTCCACAATCGACACTTTCTTCCCCGCCATCATGTTCAGGAGGGAACTCTTGCCCACATTCGGGCGGCCGACGATAGCGATTCTTGGGAGCGGCATGTGAAGCAATCGTAGTGACGATCCGCTCGCCACGAACCCCTCGCCACGATTCTTCTTGAGCCGATCGCGCGAGCGATCGGAACCGCGTGCCATCCGCCAACCGCTTGGCTGACCGACACGCTTCGTGCCTCCCGCGTGCCACCGACCGTCGCTCTGGGCGGTCGGTGCTCTTCGTGTCACGGCTTCGACGTTTCGTCGACCCCCGTGCTCGTAAGTAGCCCTCCCCTCTGGCGCGGCCTTCCACCCATTCTCAACTTCTCTTCGCCTCTCTTCCCCGACTACTTCCGCTCCGTCATCCGCTTCAGCAGCACCTTCTCCGCCTCGTCATACCGCTTGAATGCCTCATTCAGCCGCGCCGCGATCCCCTCCACCGCCTCGCGCGACGCCGGCCGCGCCGACGCCGCCTCCAGCGACTCGCTCGCCGCGCGCAGGTCGCTCACGGCCTCGGCATACGCCCGCGCCGCATCATAAAAAACCTCCGACTCCAACTCCTTCGTCTTGGGCGAATACAACAGCCGCCACGGATTCCGCCGAACCTCGATCCCCGCCAACTTGATCTGGTCCGACGCCAGCCGGAAGTTCGCCAGCGTGTGCCGGAGGTTCGGCGTTTGCTCCCGCAAAAACTCCGCCAGCGTCTTCTGCGAGCCCTCAAACTCGCCCGCACCGTCGCGCGCCTTGACCAACGCCGCGTTCAAGAGATCAACCGATTCCTCCTTGAGCCGCCGCGCCGTGTCATCAACGTTCGCCACGATCCGATCGATCCCCGGTCGATTCGCCTCGATCGCCTGCCGCACATCCCCCACCGCCGCCGTCGCCTCGTCCGCCGCCGCCTTCAACTGCGCCACCACCGGCCGCAGGTCCGCCGCCGCCCCATCCGCCTGCGCCAGCACCGAGTCCACCTTCGCCGTCCAGCCCGGCGTCTTCTGCCGAAACTCCGCCGTCATCGCCGAAACATCATCCAGCGCCGTGCGGATCTTCGCCAGGTCCGGGTCCAACTCCCGGTCGATCTTCGCCGCCATCTTGTCGATCCGGTCCACCGCGCTCCCTGCCTGCTCAATCAGCACTTTGATCTGCCGCGCCTGCTCCGGGCCATACCCCGCCTGCGCCAGGAACGACGGCGGCGCGATCATCCCCTCCAGCCGCTCCCCAACTTCCAGCCGCGGCCCGCTCCCGCTCGCCTGCCGCACCGTCGTCCCATCCCCCACGCGCACGATGTTGATCGAGCTCTGCGACCCCAGCAGCGGCCGCTCCAAAAACGCGATCGCGTCCTCATACAAAACGATGCCCTTCCGCACCGCCACCAGCACGTCCACCCCCGTCGTCGATCCCGCCGAATCCCGCGTGAACTCCAGCAACACCACCCGCCCCACGTCCTGCCCGCCCAGTTGCACCGGCGAACCCGACTTGAGCCCCGCCGCGCCCTGATCGAGCGAGAATCGGATGACATATTCCTCCGACGCCGCCAGTCGCTGCTGCAGCCCCGAGATCCACACGCTGATCGCGACCGCCAGGACCATGCTCCCCAGCACGAACACGCCGGCGACGATGTTGTTGCGAGATCGAGCGGCCATGGGGCGTAGCGTATCAACCTCGCCCCCCGCGCACCTTCCTCGCTTTCTCCCTCCCCCGTCGCCGACGGGGGAGGTGGCACGAGCCCAGCGAGTGCCGGTGGGGGCTTGCCTTCACACCTTGGGGTACGCCTGCTCCGAACCTGCGCTAGCGTTCCATCGAGGGAGTTCCATCTTGTCCGATCCCACGCCACCAGCCGCGCCCAACCCCGCTCGCATCCTCTGCCCCTATTGCGGCGCGATCTCCTCCAACCCAAAGCGTTGCGAAGAGTGCGCCGGCTTCTTCGATCCCCTCTCGCGCCAGGCCACCCAGAACGCCATGGGCCCCTGGTTCATCCGCGACGCCAAAAAGCCCTTCCACCCCGGCTGCTCATACGAGACCCTCAAAGACCTCATCCGCAAGGCACGATTCACGCGCGAGACCATCCTCCGCGGCCCAACCACCCATCAACTCTGGAACTTCGCCGCACGCACCCCCTCCGTCGCCAACCTCCTCGGAATCTGCCACAACTGCCGCCGCGAGGTCAAGCCCGATGACTTCGCCTGCGCCGGCTGCGGTGCCGCCTTCACCCCCGAGACCGATCGCCAGCACCTCGGCCTCTCGCCCGTCCATCTCCTCCCGGGACAGGCCGCGCCCGAGGTCATCGCCGCCGCCTCGATGGCCGCCTCACCACCCCCCAAGGCCCGCCAATCCCACAACGGCCGATGGATCGCCCTCCTCCTCATCGCCGCCGTCGTCGGCTTCACCGCATCGCTCTCACGCGAAGCACTCCTCGGCGCAAAACGCGAAGCCGCGCGGATCGGCCCAAAACCCGCCGCTCTCTCCGCCGCTCCCGACCTCGCAGCACCAACCCAAGTCACCGCCGCCGCGCCGATTCCGACCCAGACGATCCAGCCGAACCCGCCCTCCGCTTCTATCCCGCCGACTCCTCTCGATGAATCGACCAAGCCCGCAAAGCCCGCCCCCGAGTCGCTCGCCGAAACCATCGCCCGCGAACTCCGTGAAGGTCGGCTCACCGACGCCGATCTCGCCCAGCGCATCACCTCCGCCCGCGCCTCGATGACCGCCGTCGAGTCCGCCGAATGGGACCGCCTGCTCGCCCAGCGCGAGGCCATCCGTCGCCTCTCGCGCCTCCCCTGACCTACGCTCGACCGATGACCGATTCCATCCACTCCGCCCGCGCCGCCGAGCCCGTCGGCCCCTATCCACACGCCCGCCGCGTCGGCAACCTCCTCTTCCTCTCCGGCGTCGGCCCACGCACCCGCGGCAGCAAGATCATCCCCGGCTCGCGCGTCGACGACAGCGGCACCCTCCTCGACTACGACATCGAGGCCGAGATGAAATCCTGCTTCGATAACGTTCGCGCGATCCTCAAAGAGGCCGGCTCAGCCTGGGAGAAGATCGTCGACGTCACCGTCTTCCTCACCGACATGGCCCGCGATTGGACTGCATACAACCGCGCCTACGCCGCCGCCTTTCCCCCCGGCCCCGCCCAGCCGACGCGCACCACGGTGCAGATCGCCGCCCTGCCCACCGGCGGCAACACACCCATCCACTTCGAAATCAAAGTCATCGCGACCGTGTGAGCGACTTCTTCGCCGGGTGCCCTCAGTCAACCGCCTCGGTTGACTGAGGCGATTCGTGCCACGGGCTTCGTCGCTCCGACGACGCCCGAGCCCCTACGTCCGCTTCCCGACCACCATCCCGATGATCCCCGGCAGCAGCACCACCCCCGCCGCGATCCCCACCCACATCATGTAGTTCCCCGCGATCATCTTCATCAGTTCCGCGCCCCCCGCCTGCGCGATCCCAAAGATCGTGATCGTCAGCACCAGCGCGCCCAGCGCGATGATCCCCAGCGCCATCCCGCCCGCGATTCCAGACCACGTCCCGTCATACGGCTCCGCCGCCACCATCATCGCCGACGCTACCCCTGCCCCCGTGTCCGCCTCCACCGGCGTCGCCTCAAACAGCCCGCCCGCCTCGCCCTCGGTCGTCGTCTCCGATGGGCCGCCTTCCTTGCCCACCTCCTGCATCAGGTCCTTGCCCAGCGACGTGTCGTCCGCCTCGCGCGCCATATCCAGCAAGCCCGACCCGCCCGCGCTCCCCTCCATCGCCAACTCCGGCGACCCCGCCTCCGTCACCTGCGTCACCGCCGACGGGTCCGCGTCCTCCGTCTGGTCCGCCTCGAAAATGCTGATCCCCGTCTGCTCCTTCGGGCTCTCCAGGTTCATCCCAGTCCCCGAATCCGACGCCAGACTGATCGCGCCCATCTCGCCGCTCTCGGCCAGCGGAATCACCGCCTCTTCCTCGCCCCCGCCCGCCAGCAGATCAACCTGATCCACCTTGAACATCAGCCGATCTCGATCCCGGAACTCCTGCAGTTGCCCGCTCGACGCCAACTGCTTCACATCCGCCTCGGAGCGCTTGAGCTTCGCGGCAGCCTCTTCGAGCGAGTAGAAAAGCTTTGCCATGATCCGGTTCCTCTAATCTCTGCCTGCCGCATACTCATACAGGGCGCGGGGGGGGAAGACGGGGGTCGCCCCCCGATCCGATCGTTGCGATTCGGGCCGACACCGTAGCGTAGCGCGGCTCTCGCCGCAACCCCTTCGCACGCCCGCTCATGCCGGTTGCTCGCCTCCGATCTGCCCCGCTGCACCCGCCATCGGCCCGGAGTATGCTTCCCGCTCGAAACCGCCGCCCTCCCGCCCCAAACAACCCGAATCGACGCGCGTCAGCATTCCATCTCTCCGCATCACCAAGTGAGCACCGCCTTGTCCCAAGTTGATGCACCACGAAAGCCCTCAACCTATCGCTTCCTGCGCGAGTTCATCACCAAGCCGTTCGTCATCGGTGCGGTGGCACCCAGTTCCGAACGCCTCGCCCAGAAAATGGTCGAGGGCATCGATCTCTCCAATGCCAAGGCCGTCTGTGAGTTCGGACCTGGGACCGGTGCCTTCACAGGCCCCATCCTCGAACGCCTCCCACAGGGCTGCAAGTACTTCGCCATCGAACTCAACCCGACCATGGCCCAACTCTGGCGCGAGCGATACCCCGGCCGCCGCCTCTACCGCCGAAACGTCAAAAGCGTCGCCAAACTCTGCGCCCGCGAGGGGATCGACAAACTCGACGCCGTCTTCAGCGGCCTGCCGTGGGCCTCATTCCCTGACGAACTCCAGATCCAAACCCTTGACGCCATGACCCAGGTTCTCAAACCCGGCGGGCGTTTCATCACGTTTGGATACCGTGTGGGCACAATTCTCCCCAAGGGACGGCGTTTCTATCGTCGCCTCCCCCAGTATTTCTCGCATGTCGAGCGCAGCAACTATGTGTGGCGAAACCTGCCGCCCGCCTTCGTCGTCCGTTGCACGCGCTGATTGCGTCAGATTTCTCCGCCCCCCCTCCTACAGCCTTATGTCACTTCGGCGCAACACGCGCCCTCCCTCCGCCGTCAGCGGCCGGTTCTGACGCCACTTGTATACTGAACCCATCGAGGAGGTCTGATCATGTCCATGCTGTCGAAAGCGTTCTGGCCCCTGCTTGGAGGCCTAGTGGCGGGAAGCGGCTTCTGCGGTTACCAGTGGCAGAACAGCAAGCCAAACCCCGGCTCGCTCGACGCCAAAATCCTCTACTCACCCACCATCATGCCCATCGCCTACAAGGCCTACGGCAACCCACAGGCCGCCGGCGGCCGCTACTACCTCGCCAAGACCATCCTTCACAACTCGGGCGGCCTCCCCATCCAGAACGTCCGCGTCTCCTATCGCGTCCCAGGCTACATCGAAGGCTGGACCACCGCCGAGCCTTATGACCAGGTGCTCCCAGGCCAGACCCTCGTCGATCTCTATTACCCCAAGTTCAATCGCGATCTCTCCAAGACCCGCACCGTCACCACCGCACAGGTCGAGATCAAGATCAACTACGACGACTCCGCCGGCAAGCCCCAGGAACGCCTCGAAACACGCAACTTCCAACTCCGCGGCATCAACGACATGGTCTACACCACCATCCCCGACGACGAACGCACCAACAGTTGGTTCGACCACGTTGACAACTACCTCGCCTGGGCCTGCTACATCACGCCCAACGACGAACTCGTCAAACGCTTCCAGGGCCGCGTCACCGCCACCATGCCCGGTGGCACCGCCGCAGGCATGGATGCCAACGACAAGGAGACCGAGGCCTTCCTCACCGCACTCTGGAACTACCTCAACGAGGTCTCCCTCCACTACGTCGGCACCACCGGAATCCCCCAGGCCATCGCCGGCGATTCCACCGCCATGGTCCAGTCCTGCGCCCTCCCGCGCGACATCCTCGAAAAAGGCAGCGGCCTCTGCATCGAACTCGCTCTCCTCTGGGCCACCATGTGCGAGTCCGTCGGCCTCAAGCCCTACGTCATCCTCATCCCCGGACACGCCTTCGTCGTCGTCCAGAACCCCCGCACCGGAACCTCCTACCCCATCGAGACCACGATGGTCGGCGGCATCCATCCCACCGAGAACCGCCTCTACACCATCAGCGAGGGCGTCGCCGCTGCGAAAAAGTCCTTCGACGAGGCCCGCAATCAAGGAGTCTTCCTCGCCCTCGACGTGCAGCGCGAGCAATCCCGCGGTATGCGCCCTCCAGAGCTCGAGCCCAAGGACATCACCGCGTTCGACAATCTCATCGACAAACGCATGCGCACCCGCTTCGCCGCATCGCCACCCGATCCGGTCGTCGTCGAGAAGCCCGTCTACATCGATCGCCCCGTCCCCGTGCCCGTCCCGATCCCCGTGCCGG
>JBJXFQ010000071.1:0-5045 GCA_046155605.1 Phycisphaerales bacterium | reverse complement strand
GCGGCGTCGCGGGAGACCGCGCCCGGGGTTATTGACCGCCGCGGCGTGCGGCGGGGTTTGACGAGACACATTCGAAGGAGCAGATCATGAAGAAGGAACAGGTCGAGGTCGGCGGGACGTACAGCGCCAAGGTCGGGACGCAGGTTGTGCCGGTGCGGATCACCGCCGAGAAGTGGCTCGGCGACAAGCACGCGGGGTGGGTGGCGACGAACACGACCACGGGCAGGACGGTCCGCATCAAGAGCGCCCAGCGGCTGCGGCGGGAGGTGGGGGCGAAGCCGGCCACCGCCGCCAAGAACGCAGCCACCAACGCCGCCACGAGCGAAGTCGCCACCGAGGCCAAGGCCGTCGCGCCGAACGCCACCGACGCCAAGGTGGGCGAAGCGGTGGCCAGCGGCGCGGAGGTCGTTGCGACGGCTGGTTCGCCCAAGCCGCCGAAGGGTGCGAAGGGCAAGCAGGCCAAAGACGCGAGCACAAGGGACGCGAAGCAGCGCGCGAAAGCCCCGGCGAAGGACGACACGAAGAAGGACGCCACGCCCAAGCGCACCAGCGCGCTCGACGCGGCGGCGCAGGTTCTCGCCGCCAGCAAGGAGCCGCTCAATTGCAAGCAACTCGTGGCCGAGATGGAAGCGAAGGGTCTCTGGAAGAGTCCTAGCGGCAAAACGCCCGAAGCGAGCGTGTATGCGGCAGTAATTCGCGAGATCGCGGCCAAGGGACGGGAGTCCCGCTTCCGCAAGACCGACCGCGGGCTCTTCACCGCGGCGAAGGGCTGAGCATGAACACTGCCACCGACGACGACCGCGTCGATCCGTGCGACGCCTGCCCGCTCTGCTCGGAGCGCCGCGTGGACATGCTGGTGTGGATCGACGACGACCGCGTTGAATGCACGATGTGCGGCATGGTCTACCAGCCGGGCAACCCGCCGATCGCATAGCTTCCTTCATCGCCAGACTCTCTTCGCCTCCGCCGTCGCGAGGGCGTTTCTCCGGTGGGAGCGTGCGGGACGCGACCAAGCAAAGCTCCACCAACCACACGATCCCGCCCCACGTTCGCCCATGGCGCGCCGCGCCGCCGCTCGTGCCAACGTCCACGTCATCGCGCACGACGCCACACGGCCCAACGTGGGCCGCGACGCGGGAAACGGAGCCGGACGGGCCGATCACGGCGTCGTCTCCGTGACCTTCGCCACCACGGGTTCCGCCACTGGCCGCTCGGCCTTCTTCCCTGTGAACTGCTCCCATCTCGCGACGATGACATCGCAGTAGAGCGGGTCGAGCTCCATGAGGAACGCGCGGCGTCCCGTCATCTCCGCCGCGATGAGCGTGCTGCCGCTGCCCCCGAAAAGGTCGAGAACGTGCTGGCCCTGCCTGGACGAGTACTCGATGGCGCGCTTCGCGAGCTCGACGGGCTTCTCCGTCAAATGGACCATCGACTGCGGGTTCACCTTCTTCACGTCCCACACGTCGGGGATGTTGTTGGGGCCGTAGAAGTGGTGACCCGCGCCCTCACGCCAGCCGTAGAAGCACCACTCATGATCGCCCATGTAATCCTTCCGCGTCAGCACCGCGTGCATCTTGTGCCAGATGACGGCCTGCGAGAAGTAGAGGCCATGTCGCTTCAGCACCGGCGGGTAGTTGCCGCAGTTCGCGTACCCGCCCCAGATGTAGAACGAGCCGCCGGGCACCAGCACGCGCGCGAGGTTGCCGAACCATGCTTCGAGCAGGCGATCGAACTCGTCGTCGCTCACGAAGTCGTTGGCGAGCGGCCGATCCTTGGCGCGGAGCTTCTTCTGCGTGGGCTTCGACTTGCCCGGATGCCGCGCGAGGTCGAGGGCCTGGTGGTGCGATCGTTCGATGGAACCGGCCGAGGCCGGGAACGACGACAGCCCCGCCGCGATGGCGTTGTTGCTCCTCGGCTCGACGCGAACGTTATATGGGGGATCGGTGTTCACGAGATGGATCGGCGCGCCATCAAGCAGTCGATTTGCGTCCTCCGGCTTCGCGGAATCGCCGCAGAGCAGGCGATGGTGGCCGAGGATGATCAGATCGCCGGGCTTCGTCGTGGCCTCGTCCGGTGGCGCGGGCACGTCATCGGGATCGCCCTCGCCCTCGGTCCCGCGCGGCGCCAGAAGTTCCTTCAGCTGATCGTCATCGAAGCCGAGCGTGCCGAGGTCAACGTCTAATGCCTTCAGACCCGCGATCTCGGCGGCGAGCAGGTCCTCGTCGAACTCGGCGAGAGAAGCCAGTTGATTGTCGGCGACGCGATATGCCTTGGCCTGCTCGGGCGTCAGCTCCGCCGCGACGTGCACGGGAACCGTCGTCAGCCCCAGCCGCTGCGCGGCCTTCAGCCGCGTGTGGCCGACGACGACCACGCCGTCTCGATCAACGACAATCGGCTGCCTGAATCCAAACTCGCTGATCGACCGCGCGACGGCCTCGACCGCGCCGTCGTTCTTCCTCGGGTTGCCCTCGTAGGGCCTGATCGCCTCGACCGACCTCAACTCGATGTGCATGTGCCAACCCCCTGCGGGCCGTGTCCTGCGACCGCCACGACAGTGTATCGCATGTAAGTACGCAACGCAAGATGATCGTGATCCAGTCGTCGCCTCGGTGGAGGGCCGGAGGGCTGGTGTCGGGAAGTGAGCGCGCGCGAGCCCACGACGGGAAGCGTGCAAAACGGCCTTGGTTTACGGTTAAGGCGTCGGCAGTGGGGGAGTGGCGACGCCTCGCAGCTTGCAGCTCGGTGCTGTTCAGTGCGACCCGGTGCGAGATAGTGCAAACATAATGTAGACCCTTCGGCAAATCGAGTGCAGCGCACATTAGAAACATGGCGGTATTTCGGCCAGAATCCGCACTCTGCCAGCTGACTCTTAATCAGCGGGTCGAAGGTTCGAGTCCTTCGGGGGGCACTTTGGCAGGAGATCGCACCGGGCCGCAAGGCTTTGCACCGGGCGGACTTGCGCGAGATGCTTCGAGACGGTCGGATTGGCGACGCCGCGACGATTGCGGCTCGGTGCGACCCAGTGCGTGGCGGTGCTGCAGCGCCTGGTGCAGCGCGCTGTGGGGCGAGAGGGTCGAAAACAGCATAAATTCGGGTGCTGCGTATGCCAACCAGCGGCACAAGAGTCAGCTGGTCATGATCGGCAGGGCTCGCCCGATCCCTGTCCGTTGCGACAACATGATCGCTACGCCGCGCTTCCGCTGTCGGCGATGCGAAGTCGGTTCTCCTCCGTGATCCCCGCCGCGCGTTCGACGAGTTCGCTCGGGATCTGGAGGTAGTGCTTCACCGATACGGCGACGCTGTGCCCGATCCAGGCCGAGACCGCGTGCTGGGGTACGCCCATCATCGCGAAATCGGTCTCGGCACTGCGGCGAAGCGTCTGGAAGAGGTCGGCCCATCGTTTAAGCCCGGCGCTGGTGATGGCTTCGACGATCGTCCTGTGGAGATTGTTCACACTAAACGTGATGACCTCTTCGATCTCGGGCTCGCGCGCGCGGAACGCCTCTTCAAGGACGGCTCGCAGCCGCGGCACGATCGGCACGACGCGTGTGGTGCGCGTCTTCGGCGCGAAGACGGTCATCCTGCCGCGAGCGAAGTCGATGTCGCTCCATCGAACGCCGTGCGTCTCAGACGGGCAGCGCAGTCCCGCGAACCGAGCGAGGCCGAAAAGTGCACGCCACTGCGCATCGGGCAAGGTGGCGAGGACTTTGTCGGCTTCTTCAACGCTGACGTACCGCTCGCGATCGGCCGCGACCGAACCGGTCGGCAGGCCGCGAAACGGATTCTTCACGATGATCTCCGCCTCGATCGCGGCGTTGACGAACGCGCGAGCGTTCCTCGTGTGGACCCGGACCGACGCTTCGGACAATCCCTCATCGAGCATCGCGGCGCGCCAGTCGGCGGCCATGTGCGCGGTGATCCGATCGAGCCGCGTCTGCGAGCCGAAGCGAGCGACGAGCCGATCGCGGGTCAAACGCAGCGACCTGACGCTCGCCGGGGCGAGGTCGCGCTCCTTGCGATGGATATACGCATCAACGAATGTCCCGAGCGCACGCGGGGTGTGGTCGCGATCATCGACGAGGCCGGCGCTCGCGAGTTGTCGATGCACGCCCGGGTCCAGCCCGGCGAGCCACTTCATCATGTCCGCGTCGGGCTGTTGATTCAGCCGGCGACAGCCGACCAATGTCTCAACCCGGTCGCGGAACCGCTGCGCCGATCGGTCGGAGACCGGGCCGAGCCGGATGGTGCGGCGACCGCCGGCGATGAGCAACTGCAACATCCACGTCTCGCGTCCGCGTTCGAACTTCTTGAATAACGTCGCCATCATCGAATCTCCATCGCGCCCGTCGCGGCGCGAAGCCGAGGCGAGCCGTCCATCAAGGCCAGAACGTCGCGCAAGGCAAGGCGTTCGGCCACATCACGCGGCAGATTCGCGTCGAACTCCATGATGCCGGCACGCTCCTCGAACATCTCGCGCCAGTCCGGCGGAAGTTGCTCTGCCGTCATCGGTGCGGGTGCTGAAGGCGGGGTCGTCGCTGCCGGTGACGCTGCCGGCATTGCCGGCTCGGGCGTCGGGGGCACCGGCGGTGTCGGCGTGAACTCGGTGACCATGAGGCCCATCGCAGCGAACGCGGTCTTGACCTTATTGATCGTGGCGATGTCGGCGGACGAAGCGCCTCCGCGCGCCATGATCGCCAGCTCGGCGAGGGAATAGCCCGGGGACGACCTGAGCAGCTCGAAGAGGACGTCGCGGTGCTCGCCGATTCGCGCCGCAAGGACGTCCGTCACCAGTGCGTTCGGCCGGTACGCAACCCTCACTGTGCGAATCGCCACCTCAACGCCGAGGTCGACGAGGTCCGTGAGCAGCGCGGCCAGCGGGCTCATCGCACCTCCGTCCAGTCGTCGTGACCATCGGGTGTTTGTTCGGAGGTCGTGGAAGGGGGAGGGGGGTGCGCGCGTCCCCCCCCACACCCCCCCGGTGCTTGAGGCACCGGGGGTGGGGGGTCGCTCGCCCCCTCCCCTTCCCCGGATGCCGGTTGAGGAAT
>JBJXFQ010000070.1:0-12941 GCA_046155605.1 Phycisphaerales bacterium | reverse complement strand
GAGAACCGCCGCGTCGGCACCCGCTACGACAAGCTCGCGGTGAACTTCCAGGCGTTCCTCGACCTGGCCATCATCCGCCGATACCTCCGCCTCCTGGCCCCGGGCGATCCGTCAGACACAGCCTAGGCCTGCTTGTCGTACAATTTAGAACTAGTCAAAGATGTGTGTCTTGATGTGCGTCATCGGTTCGTAAGAGCGGGCTACGAACGTCGCAACTTGTGCAGTTTTTCAGAATCGTTGCGCGAAGATTGTGCAAGTTTTTCTTCTTAAAGATGTAAACTGCTGTTGACTCCTGGGGTCATTTCCGCTATTTGTGGGATGACGGGTAGCGTAGTGGGTGTGTAGCCCAGGAACCGAAAGAGGGCGTTCTGCCCTAATGCAAAGTGGACTCGGCGAGTGTTGCGGCTGGCGCTGCTCGTTTGGCTGTGGTTCTGTACTTGCGCCGCAGGATTGCCGAGCGAAAGAGGAGGCCGATATGAAACGGTTGTTTGCGCTCGCCTCAGGCATCGTCGCCTTGGTGGCGTCACAAGGGCAGGCCCAGGTCATTTACGACAACGGGCCGCTCAGCACAGGTCCGACGACCGCGAGCGGTGTCGTGGCCCCTGCCGGAACCACATGGTCGGAAGTTCAGGACGACGGAGGCACCACCTGCTCCAACACCAACGCAGGGTTCAGTTGCGGAATTGTTGGTGTGAACCTGTTCCGCATGGCCGACGACTTCACGGTGCCGGCCGGGCAGACGTGGGACATTAACAGGATCTGCATCTACGCCTATCAGACGGGCTCCGTGACGTCGAACCCCGTGTTCACCGCTGCGAATATCCAGATCTGGAATGGTCGGCCTGGTGACGCCGGCTCAACGGTCATTTTCGGCGACACGACCACCAATCGGCTCGCGTCGCAGGCGTTCGATAACATGTATCGCGTGTTCAACACGCAGAATCCCCCGCCCGGCACACCACCGGGCACGACGCGCGGCATTCGCAAACTCGACCTCAACTTGGGTGTCAGCCTGGGACCGGGCACATACTGGATCGACTGGCAGACTTCGATCAACAACACCGCGGCCCACTTCGCTCCATCGACGACGATCGTGAATCAGCGTGGGGTCGCCGGTGCCAACGCGCGCCAATTCACCACCTTGTGGGCCGACGCGATCGACGCGGGCAACCCCGCCACCTGTCCCGACGTCATCCAGGAGATCCCCTTCCAACTCAAGGGCCAGATCGTCGGCGCCGGCTTCCAGGTCACCGGATTCAACCCGCCGCAGGGCGGCGAGGGCGACATCATCCAGATCACCGGCTCCGGCTTCGGCAACAATCCGGACAATATCTGCGCCGTCATCATGCAGGGCCCGGAGAACGCCATCCCGCTCGAGGTGCTCCAGACCACCAACAACCTGATCACGGCCCGAATCGGCCCGATCAACGAACTCGAGCCCCCCGTGCCCGGCCAGGTCATGGTCGGCCTCGGCACCGGCGACCGCGGTGCCTTCACCCCCGTCTTCCGTGACATCATCCCGGAGGACCCGCAGGGCGTCTGGATCTGGGACCGCAACGGCAACCCGAACATGGGCGTCGCCCCACAACCCTTCCTCCCGATTCCGCGCCCGCCGCCACCGAACATCAAGTATTGGCACGGGCGCGTCATGGGCGGCCTCATGATGGTCGAGATCGATGGCGACTGGATGCCCAACACCTATGTGAGGGTGTGGGCGCGTGCGCACAATCACGCGATGGGCATGGGTGCCGATCTCGCCGCGTTCTGCATCCGCTTCCGCCTCGGCGGCAGCGCCCAACACTGCGCCCAGCGCATCGCCGACACCATCCGTTGCGCGTTCCTGCGTCGCGGGATCGTGGTCAACGTACAAGTCCAGCCCGTGCCCGGCACGAATCGCTGGAAGATCACGGTGATCAAGAAGGGCGTGGGCGGCCCGGTGCCGATCGATTGGGGCACCCTGATCATCTGTGCGGAGATGCCGCGGAAGATCAATCCGTTCGTTTGGGATCCCATCACGACCTTCTTCGCGGCGGATCCTCAGGCGCTGGCCAACCCGCCTCGCGCACTAATCGGCAACATCGGCAGTTCCGGCCAGGACGGCGCGACGATCACGCCGATGATGGGCCCGTGGACCGGCGGCGTTCGGATCGAACTACTGCCTCTGTCGCTCCAGAGCGCGAACAACTCCATGACCATGACGGCGTGGGGCCAGACGCAGTTGATGGGGCCGGATCGCCGGCTGGGCCAGGCAGGGCTGCGTCGCCTCGGCAGTTTCTTCGACGTGTTCGCGGACTTCTCCGACATCGGCGGAACGCAGGCTCGCGTGATGATCTTCAACAACAGCCTTCAGGTCGCCGACCTGGTGGTTCCGATCGGCCCGACTGGGCAGATCGGGCAACTCGGGCCGGTTCCGGGCACGACGGCATTGCCGCGGCCGAACTCGTGCGGCAAGTTGCCGAATCCGTTCCCGCCGCTGCCCCCCTTCCCGCCCTGCTTCTGGATCAACTTCGATAATCCGTTCCTGTTCAACGGCCAGTTCCGCGGGAACAGCCTGCGAATCCTGGTGAACAACGCGACGGACCCGATCGTGAACGTCCAGGCGTTCGACATCGCCGCGGGCCTCGGTGGCCCCAGCGACGGGAGCAACTCGTACACGATCACGAATGTCGCGGAAGGCGGCATCTGCTATGCCAACTGCGACGGCAGCGTCGTGCCACCGATCCTGAACGTGAACGACTTCGCGTGCTTCCTCAACCGATTCTCAGCGGGCGATGACTATGCCAACTGCGACGGCAGCACGACTCCGCCCGTGCTCAACGTCAATGACTTCTCATGCTTCCTGAACCAGTTCGCGGCGGGATGCCCCTAGGCAGACCCGTGGCTCCGAGAGGAGCCAGATGAGACCATGCGGCCCTCGGCTTCGATGCCGGGGGCTGCTTTGTTGTTGTTGGGCGCAAAGCGGAGGACTGGATTGGAGCGGGGAGCGGACTACAGTAACGGAAGAGTCGGCCCGCATGGCCCGTGCCTCGAGGCGCAGGGCGGGGCGGACCAAGCACTAACGCCGAGAGGGAACGCGTGACGAATCAGCCGGACCAGCGTCAGATTCAGCTCAGGATTGATGAGTCAAAGATGGGGACGACGTACGCGAACACGATCCGGACGTCGACGATGCCCGACGAACTGATCATGGATTTTGGGATCAATCTTCCGATGCCGACGCCGGACAATCAGCCGACGCTGGTGTTCAGCGTGGGCTCGCGGGTGGTGATGAACTGGTCGGCGGCGAAGCGGCTGGCGATCAGCCTGGGCCAGGCTGTGCGGCAGTACGAAGAGCAGAACGGCGAGATCAAGTTGCAGCAGGGCGGCGGCCCTCGACTGGCGGACTGAGGCCAGGGACATTCAGGATACGACCATGTCACGGACCTGGCTCTGCAGGTCCGTGTTTTTTGTTGAGGCATGGGCGAAAGGGCGGTTCAAGGCCCGGTGTGGTGGTGTCGCGGTCGGAAAGAGAGCCTCGGCCTACGGCGTCGGAGCATCGATCCGTAGTTTGACGATGCGACCCTCGGTCATGCGTTTGATCGAAAGGCGGAGTTCGCCGCCAGCCTTGAGGGCGGACTCGAAGTCGGCGATGGCGTTCATCGGGGTGTCGCCGATCTGGGTGATGACTTCGTAGGGCTTGAGGCCTGCGATGGAGGCTTTGCCGCCGCGTTCGATCTTGGAGATGATGAGCCCCGGCTGGTCGGGGGTCATCTGGAAGTAGCGGCGGACCTCGTAGGTGAGTTCGCGGACGGTGAGGCCGGCGGGTTCGGATTTGTGCTTGCTGGCTGAGGCGAAGTGAGCGGGTCCCTCGGCAACGCTCATGGGGATATCGCGGACGCTGCCCTCGCGGAAAACCTCGGCGCGGAAGGCGGTGCCGAAACCAACGTCGGTGAGCGCCCGGGTGACGGCGTTTTCAACGGAGCCCCAGGGCTTGGGCATCTCGTCGAAGTACTCCTCGGGGATCTGGTCCATCATCTGCCAGAGTTGGTCGAACATGCCTCCCGACTGATCGGGGTCGAGGGCAACTTCGAGCGGTCGCGGCTGGCCTTCGACGTGGAGGCGGAGGATGATGTCGCCGACTTGGAGCCCGGCCTTGGCGGCGGGGGAATCGGGATAAATGAAACTGACGAGCGCACCGGTGGCACCGCCGGCGGTCTGGTCGGAGACGCCGTTGACGCGGGCGAGGTCGGGGTCCATCGGCTGCATCTCGACCCCAAGCCAGGCCAGGCGGCTCTCCTGGGCCTCGGAGAGCGGACGGTTCTCGGGATCGATGGCGGCTTTGCGGTCCTTGAGTGCGTCGAGCACGGCAGCGATCGGCATGAGTTGCCCGCCGCCGTAGCGATACGAAAGGTAGTCGCTCTGATCGCCCTCCGAGACCTTTGGGCGACGACTGATGGGAATGGCGACGAGTTCGCCGTCGATGGTGAAGGCGAAGCGGAGCGAGGGAGTCGAGTCGCCGCCATAGGGGTTGTAGGAGCGCCCGCCGCCGGCGCTCGCGCTGATCTGAGGCTGGACGATGCGTCGGAAGCCGACAGAAAAATCGGAGGCGCGGGCGCGGGAGTAATAGGCGGTGCGTGTCTCGCCGTGGACGGTGATTTCCGCCGTGAGCAGCAACTGGTGCCGGAGGTCGGTGATGGGATTTGTCCAGGGCTTGGCGACGCCTTCGAGGGGAGCCGGAAGCGCGGCGAGAAAGGCGTTGAAATCCGCGAGCGCACCGTCGAATGTGGCGACGACATCGGAGCCGCCCGGGACATGGATGGTGATGGTTTCGAGGCGAGAAGTAACCTTGGGCTTGAGGGCGGCAAGGACGAGGACGGTGGAACGATCGATCAAGATGCCCGTGCCATGCCACTCGGTGGCTTCCTGCGATTCGCCTTGCATCCCACCGAAGGAGCGGAATCGGCCACCGCCGGCCGCTGAATCGGACTTGGGGCTGCGCAGGGCGAGCGAGACGCGAAGGAGCGAGCGATCGGCAATCGCCTGAAGGCGGGCGAGAGCGGCGTCGTAGGCGGTCGGGTCGAGCCTTGGCCAGGCATCGGGGGAGCCCTTCCATTTGCCATCGAGGTCGAGGTCGCCCGTGAGCGTGAGGCCGACGGCGGCTCCGGCGGCGTCGGTAACGAGCAGCGGGGCGGAGACGCGAGAGTATTGACGATCGAAACCTGCGAAGGTGGCGCGGGTGGGCATGCCGGAGGCGCCGATGACCCACTGCCCGTCGCGTTGGGCGAAGGCGACGCCCAGCAGCGGGCCGGGCCGATCGACGAACGTCAGGGGCTTGGCGGCGGCGATGGGCTCGGAGAGTTTGAGGTACATCGCGTTCTGGGTGCGGGCGTAGCCATCGGGTGTGGCGGCGTAGAGCTTGCCGCCCGCGCGAACGGCGATGGATTTGATGAAGCGGGGGTGGAGGAGGGGATCGGTGGTGAGGACGCGATCGGGCGCGATGAGGAAGCCGGAGCGCTCGGCGGGGCGCTGCTGGTCGAGGAGTTGGCCCCAATCGTCGTGAGCGGAGGGTTCGGCGTCGGACGCGGCCCGCATCCACGGCTGCCAGATGGTCTCAGGTGCCTCGCCCTTGTCAAACTGGAGCGTGATCTCAACGATGACGAGGGAGGACGAGAGTCCGCCGGCAACGCGGGCGAGTTCCTTGGCCGAGGGCTCATCGACCTGCGGCTGGGCGAGAGCGATCGGCGCGAAGGCGATGCAGGCGGCGAGGATCGGCGCGGCCAGCGTGCAGGGGACGCGAGAACGGGAGGGCAGGCTCATGGGACGCTCCTTCGGCTCGTGTGTGTCGATCATTCGCGGGCGAAATCGCGGGCGAAATCGAGGACGATCTGCCGCATCAAGCCCCCCCGGAGGACGGAAACGACGACGCGGCTCTTTTTGGCGACGGCGGCGATGAGGTCGGCATGGACCTGCTTGGCCTGGTCGAGGTTCTGGACGTCCTTGCCGTCAATCTTGAGGACGATGTCGCGTGGGGCGATGCCGGCGTTGGCGGCGTTGCCGGGGTATTTGACGCCTAGGACGAAGATGCCGGTCTGGCGGTGAAAGAAGAGGTCGGGGTTATCGAACTGGTTGATGGTCTTGACGGTGAAGTCGAAGCGCTCGAGGGCGAGTTCTTCGCCCTCAACCTTGCCCTTTTCGCGGGGCGTTAGTTTGATGGCGATGCGCTCGCCGCCTCGGGCGACGTCGAGAGCGGCTTCGGCATCACGCGGGAGGAGCGCGAGGCATCGGCGGACGGTGGGGAGGTCTTCGGCAGTGAGGGCGGTGACGGGCGAGCCGTTGACAGAGAGGATGCGGTCTCGCGGTTGGAGGCCCGCGCGTCGCGCCGGGCTGTCGGGGTCGGTTTCGGCGACGATGACGCCTTCGGTCTCGTCGAAGTAGATGTCTTTGTTGAAGTCGCGGAGAGCCTGGAGTTGAAGACCGGACCACGACCATCCGACCTGGCCTCGTTCGCGGAGTGCGGCGGCGATGATTTTGACAGAGTCAGAGGGGATGGCGAAGCCCATGCCTTCAGCGCCGAATGACATGCCGCGTGCGTTGATTCCGATGATCTCGCCGGCGGTGTTGACGAGCGGCCCGCCGGAGTTGCCCGGGTTGATGGCGGCGTCGGTCTGGATCCAGGAACTGTACTCGCTGATGCCGTCGAGGTAGCGCCCGACGCAGGAGACGATGCCGATGGAGACGGAGCGGTTGAGGCCCCAGGGCGCGCCCATGGCCATGACGAAGTCGCCCTCGTTGAGGCGAGTGGAGTCGCCAAAGGTGGCGTAGGGAAGGGTCTGGGGAGATGAGAAGAGAAGTCGAACGACGGCGAGGTCGGTGTCCTTGTCGCTGCCGAGGACTTTGGCGTCGGCGTGGCGGCCGTCGGAAAGGAGGCAGCGGACGGAGGTGGCCTTATCGACGACGTGCCAGTTGGTGACGAGGTCGCCGTCGGGTGAGATGAGGACGCCGCTGCCGGAAACTTCCTGGGATTCCTTTTTGCCGCCCTCGTTGCTCTCGCGAACGCACTTGATGTAGACGACGGCAGGAAACACCTTGCCCTTGGCCTCTTGCACGATCTGGCGGAAATCGGTGGGGAGCGGGGGCTGGAGCAGGACGAGCGCGGCGAGTGCGGCGAGCATGGGTTCCTCCGTCTGTGGCGTCTTACGTTAGCACAACTGTCGGCGTTCGTGGGCTGGGGCTAGAGCCGCAGTTCGGACCAGGCGCGTTCGAGACGCTGTGGTGATACCGCCTCGGCGGTGCCGAGTTCCTGGGCAAAGAGCGAGACGCGAAGTTCCTGGAGCGTCCAACCGAAGGCCTCGAGGGCGTCAGACGATTGTGCGGCCTCGCGCAGACGACGGCGGGTGTCGAGAAATGCTCTCCAGAGCGGCTCGACATCAGCGAGTGCCTTAGCGTCGCGGGCCGGGCCGTGCTGGGGGAGTTTTTGGAGGCGCAGAAAGATGGCGTTGAGATAGCGCGGCAGGTGGCGGAGGCGTTCGGGGGGGGTCGTGTCAAGAAACGTCGGGGCGGCGATGACATCGAGTTGTGAGCGGATGTCGGCGATGGCGGGTGCCCAGGCGGGCGGCGTGGCGTCTTGCAGGCGAAAGCGGATGCGATGGAGGAGTTTGAGGATCTCGCTGACGAGTTGGCAGGCTTGCCGGGCGACGGCCTGGACGGAGGGCCAGCGCTTTGAAAGGCGGTTCTCAAAGTCCTCGCGCGAGCGGATGGAATCGCCGTCGGCGAGGAAGGCCCCCTCGACGATCAGGTCCGCGAGCGCGCGACGGAGGTGGTCGGTGGGGCCGAGGGAAGCGTGGTGCGTGGCCATGGAGGTCCACTCGGGCTGGAGGCGGAGTTGGTACTCGACCTCGTCGCGGGCGTGCATGGCAAAGAGGCGGCGGAGGCCCTTGTGGTGCTCGAAACGTGCGGCGTCGGGGGTTTCGAGGGCGCGGACCATGAGGCGTCCGTCGCGCTCGACGAGCGCGGGATAGGCGGCGAGGCGGGTGTTGCCGCGGGCGATCTCGACGCGCTGCGGGAGCGGACCGAAGTCCCATTCCTTGACGTTGTCGCGGTCGATTTCGGAGCGGGCGAGGCGAGCGAAGGAGGCGCGGGCGCGGTCTTCGAGTTCGGCCTTGATGCGGCGGGCGTCGCGGCCGGCGGCGAGTTCCTGCCCTCGCTCGTCGATCACGCGGAGGCGCGGCAGGAGGTGCTCGGGGATGAGTACGGCGCGGCGGATGGCGTCGGGGATTGTCACGCCCGCGTGCTTCTCGGCGGCATGGACGATGGATTCAGCGAGCGGCGCATCCGTCGAGGCACGGGCGGCATCGGCGGCGCAGCGATCGGCGAGGGGTTCGATCGGGCCTAACGAGCGTCGCACTGCCTTGGGGAGACTTTCAAGCACGGCACGGGCCTGGTCGCGGAGGTGGCCCGGCACAAGACGTTCGAGACGCTCGGCGTCGAGTTCGTGGAGCGCCTGGAGCGGGACGGTGAGCGTGACGCCGTCGGCGGCCTTGCCGGGCTCGAAGCGGTATTCGACGCGGCCGGTGGTGGGGCCGAGGGGGACGCGCTCGGGATAGAGGTCCGGCGGCGCGGCGACGTCCTTGACGAGCACATCGTCGAGCGACATGAAGAGGAGGCGGGCGTCGCGGCGCTCGGCGTCCTTGCGCCAGCGCTCGAATGTGGCACCATCGACGACAGCCCCGGGAACGCGCTGGTCGAAGAACTCGAAACGACGCAGCGAATCGGCGAGCGCGTCGGGGCGGCGAGTCTTGGCCTCGATCGTCAGGGCCTGCGCGATGATCGAGCGGTTGTGGCGGCGATAGGCGGCGTCGCGGTCGGACTCGTCCTCGACCAGCATGTGGTGGATGAGCAGGCGGCGGCACTTGGCGGGGTCGATCCTGGCGTATTCAGCGAGTCGGCCGGCGGCGAGTTCGAGGCCGAAGAGGGTGACTCGCTCGGGAGCGACGACGCGGGCGGACTCGCGGTGCCAGACGGGCTCGCCGTAGGAGCGCTTGACGAGATGGGCGCCGACGAGTTCGATCCAGGCGGGGTCGACGCGGGCGACGGTGCGGGCGTAGAGGCGAGTGGTGTGGACCATCTCGGCGGCGACGACCCAATCCGGCTGTTTTTTGAAGAGCCCCGAGCCTGGGAAGACCCAGAAGCGGGAACCGCGTGGGCCGTTGTAGCCCCCGCGTTCCCCGCGTTCCGCGCCGCCGCCGCTTGCGGTGTCGCGCTCGGCCTTTTTGCCGATGCTGCTGAGAAGGCCGGCGAGGAGGGCGCGATGGATGGCGTCGGTCGCGGCGGGCGCGGTGTTGGCGCGGAAGCCCATCTCGGCGACGAGCGAATGAATCTGCTCGTGGGTGCTGTCCCACTCGCGCATGCGCATGAAAGAAAGGAAACGCTCCTGGCACCACCTGCGGAGTTTGCTGGATGTGAGGTGCTCACCGCGATCGCGCCAGGCGCGCCAGAGGTTGAGGATGGCGAGGAAGTCGGAGGTCTCGTCGCGGAACTCGGCGTGGGCGGCGTCGGCCAGGTCCTGCTTCTCGATGGGACGCTCGCGCGGGTCCTGCGTGGCGAGCATCGCGGCGATCGGCTGCACCTCGGCGAGGCAGCCCTCTTCCGCGGCAGCAAGGATCACACGGCCCAGACGCGGATCGAGCGGGAGTTTGGCGAGGCGGCGGCCGAGTTCGGTGAGGTGGTTCTCCTCGTCGATGGCGCCGAGTTCGAGAAGCGTGTCGTAGCCATCGCGGACGAGGCGGTGATCCGGCGGATCGATGAACGGGAACTGCTCGACGGGCCCCAGGTTCAGCGACTTCATCTGGAGGATGACGCTGGCGAGGTTGGTGCGGATGATCTCGGGGTCGGTGAACGCGGGGCGAGCGCGAAGGTCGTCCTCGGAATAGAGGCGGATGCAGACACCGGGCGCGACGCGGCCGCAGCGGCCCGCACGCTGATCGGCGGAGGCCTGCGAGATGGCCTCGAGGGGGAGGCGCTGGATCTTGCTGCCGGGGCTGTATCGGCTGAGGCGGGCGATGCCGGTATCGACGACGTAGCGGATGCCGGGGACGGTGAGGGAGGTTTCGGCGACGTTGGTGGCGAGGACGATCCGGCGGCCGGAATGAGCCTCGAAGACGCGGTGCTGCTCGGCGTTGGAAAGGCGAGCGTAGAGCGGGAGCACCTGCGTGTTGGGCGGATGGTGCTTGCGGAGGTCCTCGGCGGCCTCGCGGATCTCGCGCTCGCCGGGGAGGAAGACGAGGACATCGCCCGGGCCTTCGTGGGCGAGCTCGTCAACGGCGCGGAGGATGGCGTCGTCGTCGCGGTCGTCGTCGGTGGGGCGGTAGCGGGTCTCGACGGGATAGGTGCGGCCCGAGACCTCGATGACGGGCGCGTCATTGAAGTGCTTGCTGAAGCGGAGCGGATCGATGGTGGCGCTGGTGACGACGATCTTGAGATCGGGACGGCGCGGGAGGAGTTGACGGAGGTAGCCGAGGAGGAAGTCGATGTTGAGGCTGCGTTCGTGGGCCTCGTCGATGATGATGGTGTCGTACTGAAGGAGGAGGCGGTCGCCCTGGGTTTCGGCGAGGAGGATGCCGTCGGTCATGAGCTTGACGAGGGTTTCGGGCCCGGTGCGATCGCCGAAGCGGACCTTGGAACCGACGAGGTCGCCGTGGCGGGTGTGGAGCTCGTCGGCGATGCGTTCGGCGACGCTGCGCGCGGCGATGCGGCGGGGCTGGGTGTGGCCGATGCTCCCGCGGACGCCGCGGCCGAGCTCGAGGCAGATCTTGGGAAGCTGCGTGGTCTTGCCGGAGCCCGTCTGCCCGCAGACGACGACGACCTGATGGGCGCGGATAGCGGCGGCGATCTCGTCGCGCTTCTGGGCCACGGGGAGTTCGGCGGGGTAGGTCGGCTTAGGGAGACGGGCGCGGCGACGCGCGACGAGGGCGGCGGATCGCTCGATTGCGTGCGCGATGGGCTCGAGCGCGCGGTCGGCGGCGCGGGGGTCTTGGTCGCGCTGCGGCTGGCGAGCGCGGGCGGTTCGCGCGATGGCGCGGAGGCGCAGCCCGAGCCGATGCGCCTCCATGAGCGAGCAATCACGAAGGCGGGATTCGAGGGCCGTCGGGTCCATCGGCGGCAGACACTACGCGCGTCGTTCAAGGATGCGGTGAGAGGCGGGAACGCGGTGAGGTGTTGATGATGCTCCCTCTCCGGCCTGGTCCGAGGCGGACAGGCCACCTCCCCCGGTGGGCACCGGGGGAGGGTGGAAGGCGCGCGATCGGCGGTTCAGAAGTTGAGCAGCTATCGCGACGGGAGGAGGACCTCGTCGAGCGGT
This sequence comes from Phycisphaerales bacterium, assembly GCA_046155605.1. Lineage (GTDB taxonomy): Bacteria > Planctomycetota > Phycisphaerae > Phycisphaerales > UBA1924 > JAEUIZ01. The sequence goes on along the minus strand of JBJXFQ010000070.1, from coordinate 1,606 downwards.
TTGCCCGAGCCTGTGGCGGCGTTTTTGCCGGAGGCATCGGTGCCGAGGAGCTCGCGGAGTTTCTTGCGGGCGACGATGGGCGCGGCTTCGCGGCTGGTCTCAAAGGAAGGCTTGAGGCCCTTGCCGTTGAATCGTGGGCCGACGGCGGGGGTGAAGTCGTAGGCGGCGAGCCACATGACCCACTCTTGCCCGATGTCGTAGGGGCGGGAGGTGAGCGGCTTGCCGGAGGTGGTCTGGCCGACCTGAGCGGCGCGGCCGGTGGTGGTGAGGAGCCAGACGAGGGGCTCGGTCGAGGCGCTGGTGCGTTTGGTGGTGAGAACGATGACGGGGCCATCAAAGGGGCGCGAGGCGGGCTCGACGCGGACGAAGGCGGCGCCGCGCTCGTCGATGGCTTGTTCGAGCGCGAGGACGGCGGCGGCGCTGTCGATGGTGACGGAAGCGGCGGGCTTGGCGCCAGCGAGAGATTCGGCGCGGGCGGCCTGGCCGAAGAAGGTGCCCACATCGGCGGGGGAGGAGAGGAGCCACGAGGCGGCGCGGAGCGAGGCGAGGGTGACGCCCGGACAGGAACGGAGGTCGAGGATGAGGCCGCGGACGGGCGGCGAGTGATCGAGCAGCTCGGTGAAGACGCGATCGACATCCTCGGGCCTGAAGAAGGCTTCGACTTTGAGCGTGGCGATAAAGTCTTCGTCGTTGAAGTCGAGCTTGGAGGGCGTGCGGTCCTTTGCAGGCCAGTCGGCAAAGAGCGTCTCGGTCGCGGCATCGGGCCTGGGCACCACGAGCGGCATCGTGAACTTCAGGAACGAGCGCGAGGCGAGCACGGCACCCGCGATGAACTCGATGTCGTCCTTGACGAAGCCGGCGTTGCGGCGGAGGCGCTCGACATAGCTCTTGACCGAGCTTGATCGCGCGAGTTCGGGGTCGTAGAGGCGGCGCTCGATCGTCTCTGCGGCGGCCTCGGTGAGGGCGGCGTAATCGCGGAGGGGCGGGGCATCGGGCTCGATGGGCTCGATGATGACGAGGGCGATGCGCTGGCCGTCTTGCAGGGAGACCTCGATGGGCTTGTCGGGCGCGAAGAGTTTGGTTTTGACGCCCATGGTGCGGAGGCCGCTGACGCCGTAGAGGCCGGTGCCGGGCTTGTCGGCGGTGGGGAGAGAACTGGTCCAGGTGAAGAGGATTCCCCTCGGGAAGACAAAGGGGGCGAAGACGGGGCCGAGGGTTCCCTCGACGCCTCCGATGAGCGTCCACGCGGTGCCCTCGCGGGTCTTGGCGATGAAGCCTTCCTTCGTGGGCTTGGCGGTGATGATGGAGGAGACGGGGCCGAGAAAGGGCGTGCGGACGGTGGCCTTGTAGACGCCGTCGAGCGGGAGGGCGATGGCCTTGCCTTTGGTGCCCTCGATCTTGGCGGGCGTGCCGACGCAGGCGCCCAGGAGCGAGCAGGCACAGATGGTCGCGCCGAGGGCGGCAGGGTGTTTCATCGCGGGATTATTGCGCGAAGGGAGGGCCGCAGTGAGAACGTCCAGCTTTCGCGTCGAGCGGTTGATTATCGACCACTCGTATTTTGTCGAAGGCCTCTCAAGCCGCCCCGGAGGGGCGGGGTACCCAAGCG
>JBJXFQ010000083.1:0-14750 GCA_046155605.1 Phycisphaerales bacterium | reverse complement strand
CCTTTAGGAGATCTGTCATGGCAAAGAAGGCGAAGAAGAAGGCCAAGAAGAAGGCGAAGAAGAAGGCCTCCCGCAAGAAGTAGTCACGGACGCCAAGGATCGCTGACAGCAACGTAGAGAGCGATTACCGTTGCGGCCTCGGGCTCTGATCGAGCCGCATTCCGAATCAACGCCACCGATCGCCTCGGGGCCGGCCCAGCCGGCCCCGCGGTCGTTTTACGCGCCGGCCAATCGCTTCGCCGGGACCTGCTCTCTATCTGGTGCCCCATGCACCGGCTCACTTCGCTTCGCGTTGTCTCTCTATCCTCTGCCATGCTCCGCGAGGCCCACGCCCATATCGTCCAGCACGGCCGCGCCATGCGGATGCTCCGCCTCGATGATTGCATCGACCGCGACGACTGCCTCCAGCGTGTCGCCCTCGCCGCCGCTGATCTCGCCGAGGCACCTCCCGCGCGTTGGCTTCTCGGCGTCGGGCTCCGCGTGCAGGCCTGGCCTCAACCCAACTACCCCACGCTCGACGAACTCGATTCCATCCTCGGCCCGCGCCCGTGCTGCCTGTGGTCGTTCGATCATCACGCGCTCGCCGCCAACACTCGAGCGCTCGGCGCTGCCGGCTTCCGCCACGACTCGCCCGACCCACCCAATGGCCGACTCGTCCGCGACAGCGCCGGCAACCTCACCGGCCTCGCGCTCGAGGCTGCCGCCAAGGCCATCTACGCCGCCGTCCCCGAGCCCGAGGGCGACGAGCGCCGCGAGGTCGTCCGCAGCGCCCTTGTCGACCTCTCGCGACACGGCTTCGTGGAAATCCACGATCTGCTGAGCCAGCCCTGGCTCGGCCCGACTCTCGCCGCCCTCGACGATGTCGGCGAACTCCGGGTCCGAGTTTGGCTCTATCCGCCGCTTGATGTCCTTGACGCCGTCGCGAGCACGCGCCGCGAATGGGAGCGGCCCAATGTCCGTCTGGCGGGCGGCAAAGTCTTCGCCGATGGCACGCTCAACAGCCGCACCGCATGGACGCTCCGTCCCTACGCCGATCCTCTGCCGGGGATGCTCACGGGCCAGTGCATCGCCGACGCCCCCGCCATCGGCCGCGCCCTCGCCCGATGCCACGCGCTGGGCGTGGGCCTCGCCGTTCACGCCATCGGCGACGCCGCGGTCCGCGCCTGCCTCGACGCGTTCGAGTCGTCGCCGCCGTCGCTCCGTCGCGCCGTCGAGCCGCCCTTTCCCCCGCTGCGCATCGAGCACGCCGAGATCATCGACGCGGCGGACGTGCCGCGCTTCGCCAGGCTCGGCGTCGTGGCCTCGGTTCAGCCTTGCCACCTGCTTTACGACATCGAGGCGCTTCGGCGCGGCCTGCCGCACCGGCTGGATCGGGTACTCCCGCTGCGGGAGTTGATCGACGCGGGGTGCGTGCCTGGCACGGGCCTGTGGTTTGGCTCCGATACTCCGATCGTGCGTCCCGACCCCGCCGACAGCATCCAGGCCGCGGTCCATCGCCGCCGCCCCGGCATGACCAACGGCATCTCGGCGCACCAGGCGATCACCGAGGGCGAGGCTCGGGCGGCATTTGCGGCGGGCTGACCCTACTTACGCCGTCTGCGTCGCCAATCCGCGGATGCTCGCCGCACGGCGCTTCATCGCCGGCGTCGTCGATTGCTCGGCCTCAACGAAGCCCTCGCCGAAGCGGAAGAGCCGGAAACTGTTGCCCAGGACGAAGACCTCGCCGACGAAGTGATAGAGCGCCGCGACCGGCACGGCCAACTTGCCCGTGGCGGCAAGCACGAGCCCGATCAGCACGATGAGGATCGCCGCGGCGATGTTCTGCGCGACGATGGTCCGCGTCCGCCGCGCCAGTTCGATGAGGAACGGCACGCGCGAGAGGTCGTCGTTCATCAGGGCGACGCCCGCGGAGTTCGCCGCGATATCGCTCCCGCCGAGGCCCATGGCGACGCCGACATCGGCCTGTGCGAGCGACGGCCCGTCGTTGATCCCGTCGCCGACCATCATCACGCGATAGCCTGAGCCGACGAGGCCGCGGATCAACTCGTGCTTCTCCTCGGGGAGGCACTCGGCCTCGATCGTGTCAACGCCGACGGCGGTGCCGACTCGCTTGGCGACGCTCAGGCGATCGCCGGTAAAGATGGCGACGTGACGCACGCCCAAGTCGCGGAGCCGCTGGATCACGCTGCGCGTGTTGGGGCGAATCTTGTCCTCAAGCCCGACGGCCCCGAGGTAGCGTCCGTCACGCGCGACGTGAACGCCGGTCATGCCTTCGATTTTCGCCTCGACGGCGGCGACTTCCGCCTTTGCCATCGGCGCAAGTTCGAGGATCCAACTCGCGCGGCCGACGCAGACCTCACCCATGCTCGTGCGAGCGCGGACGCCGCGACCGTGGATCTCCTGATAGTCGCTGGTGCCGTCGGGATCGATGCGAGCCGACTTGGCGGTGGTCAGGATGGACTGCGCCAGCGGGTGGTTCGAGTGCTGCTCGCCGTTGGCCGCGGCCTTGAGCAACTCGGCCGCATCGATGCCGCCCGCCGGCGCGAGGCGAGAGACCTCGAAGTTGCCGGTGGTGATCGTGCCGGTTTTGTCCATGACGACGGCATCGATGTTCGCGGACGCCTCGAGATAACTGCTCTGTTTGATGAGGATGCCAAGGCGTGCGGCTGCCGCAAAGGCCGCGACCATGGCGCTGGGGCTCGCCAGCAGCAGCGCCGCGGGGCACGTCACGATGAGGACGGTGATCGCCGTGCGTGCCGCGTCGTCGCGGATTCGTGCGTCGGGGCTCTGGCTCATATAGAACCACACCACGCCCGCCACCGCCAGCGCGATCGGCACGAAGAACCCGGAGACCTGCTGGATCAGCAGTTGGCGCGGCGTCTTGGTGCTCTCGGCCTCGCGGATCAGCGTCGTCACCTTGCCGATGGTCGTCTCCGCGCCGACCTGCGTCACCGTGACATCGATCCCGCCCGTCAGGTTTGTCGTGCCCGCATACACCGGGTCGCCCTGCTCGACCTCGACCGGCGCGGCCTCGCCCGTGAGCGAGGCCTGATTGATCGTCGAACGCCCCGTCAGCACCCGTCCGTCCACCGGTAGATTCTCGCCGGGGCGCACACGGACGATCTGACCGACCTGCACATCCCCGAGCGAGACCTCACGCTCGGCCCCCGCCTCGACGATTCGTGCCGTGTCCGGCGTCAATCCGACCAGTTCCTCAATGGCTCGTTGCGCGCCCGAGGCCGTCCGGCGGACGAACTGATCCGCGACCAGGAGGATGAACGCGAGCCATCCGGCGGTCTCGTATTCCTCCGAGCCGAGTGCCGCGAGGATCGCCATGGCGGCGAGCGTCGAACTCGAAGGCCGGAGCGTCTTGATCTCGTTCCATGCCGCGGCAAAGAGCGGGATCGAGAGCATGATCGCCCCGATGACCGCCGGGATCGCGGCGACAGACTTGTCCGCGAGGTCGAACCAGTGTGTGATCGAGGTGATGAGCACCAGCAGCCCACCGATGAGGTAGACCACTAGATACCGCTCGATGAGTTCGTCGTTGTGCCCGCAACAGGTCACCATGCCGCTTTCGGCATCGCGCTTGTGCTCGTGCGTGTGGCCGCCGGAATGGGTGTGCATCGCCATCAGTGCTCCGGGGCATTGGCCCAAGAGAAGGTTCGGGGAGAAGGGTGGGATCAGAACAGTTCCCAACCAGCGCCGCCCTCGGCGCGGCGGTATCGTAGCCGCCCGCACCGTCGCGCCGGCGGTTGTACGCTTCCTCCCTCGCCACGGTTCATATGGCCCACAAGCCCCCACCCAAACCCGTCTCCGCTCGATCGCGCAAGCGGACTCCGCATCGGCCGACCATCGCCGTCCTGGGCATCGGTCAGATGGGACTCGTCTGCTCCACCATCCTCGCCACACTCGACCGCGGCCCCAACGGCTCCCCCGCACACGACTCTCGCGGCCGCGACTCGATACCACTCGATCCCGGCAGTTTCGATGTGGTCCTCTGGGGCCACAACCAAGAAGAGGCCGACCATCTGAGCCAGGCGCGCACGAGCCTGCGACTCCCCGGATTCCGCTTGCCCGAATCGGTCCGTGTCGCGCGATCAGAGCAGGATGCGGTCGCGCAGGCGTCCCTCATCATCTCGGCGATCCCGGTGCAATACTCTCGCGCCGTCTGGAAGCACCTCGGGCCGATCGCTCCGCGGAGCGCCGCGGTGGTCTCGGTCGCCAAGGGGATCGAGAACCAGACCCTTCTGCGGCCGACCCAGGTCATCGCCGAATGCATGGGCGATGATCCCGACGGCCCGCCGCGCCGCCTCGCCGTGCTCTCCGGCCCGACCATCGCCGCGGAACTCGTCCGTTGTCTCCCCGCGACGATGGTCGCCGCCAGTGAGGACGCCGCGTTCGCCGCCTCGCTCCAGCGACTTTTCTCGACGAGTTGGCTCCGCATCTACACGAACGCCGACGTGCTGGGCGTCGAGATCGCGGGAGCGACCAAGAACGTGATCGCGATCGCCGCCGGCATCCTCGACGGCCTCCGCGTGGGCGTCAACGCCAAGTCCGCCCTGCTGGCGCGCGGCCTCGTCGAGATCGCCCGCTTGGGCGAGGCGATGGGCGCGGCAAGGGACACGTTTTATGGCATCGCCGGCGTCGGTGACCTCGCCACGTCCTGCTTCAGCCCCGAGGGGCGCAACCGCTCATGCGGCGAGGCGCTGGGCCGCGGCGTCAAACTCGCCGACTACCTCAAGCGGTCGACGTCGGTGGTCGAGGGCGTGGCCACGACGCGCTCGGTCATGGGCCTCTCGCAGCGATTCAAGGTCGATATGCCCATCACTGCCGCTGTCCACGCCGTCCTCTTCGAGGACGTGGACCCGATCGTCGCCATCGGGCGCTTGATGGCCCGAAGACTCAAGGGCGAACAGGGATAGCCAACGTTGCCGCGGCGAGAGACACGCGGCACTCAGGAGGTTTGCGATGGCAGGTGGTTCCCGTGCTTTCAGCGCCAGGCTCCTCGACAGCGTCGAGTGGGTCGGCAACCGCATCCCCGAGCCGGCCGTCCTCTTCGCCATCTTTGCCGCCACCGTCGTGGTCGTCGCGGCCATCGGGGACGCCGCGGGCTGGCGCGTCCAGCCCGTGCGCCCGGCTGTGAGGTTGGTCGAGCGTCTCGATCCCGCCGGGAAGCCCATCCTCGACGCAAAGGGCCAGCCCGAGATGGTCCCGCAGCGCGATGCCTCGGGCCGACCCGAGATCGTCCTCAAAGACTCGGGCGACCCCATCGCCCCGCGCACCCTCCTGACCTCCGACGGCATCTACTGGATGCTCTCCTCCATGATCCGCAACTTCACGCACCTCCCGGCCCTCGGGCTCATCTTCGTCAGCATCCTCGGGATCGGCGCGGCCGAGAAGTTCGGGCTTTTTGGCGCCGCCATGCGATTTCTCGCGCTCATCTCGCCGCGTCGGCTGCTGACGCCGATCATCATCATGGTGGGTGCCAACTCATCGATCGCCTCGGACGCGGGGTACATCATCCTGCCTCCGCTCGCCGCGGCGCTGTACGCGGCGATGGGCCGATCGCCCGTGGCGGGGTTGGCCGCCGCGTTCAGCGGGGTCGCCGGCGGCTTCTGTGCCGGCTTCAGCCTCAATGCCAGCGACACCTTCATGGCCGGGCAGGCGACGCAGGCGGCCCACATCCTCGACGCCGCCCGGGACGTCGTCCCCACCGCCAACTGGACGTTCAAGGCCGCGTCGGTCATCGTCCTCATGCTCGCCGGCTGGTTTGTCACCGATCGCATCGTCGAGCCCCGGCTCCTCCGCCAAGCCCACGGCGACAACACGCCCAATCACGAGCCCGCCAGCCTCGCCCTCAAGCCCGCCGAGAAAAAAGGCCTCGTGGTCGCCGGCCTCGTCATGCTCGCCGTCACCGGCCTGTTCGTCGCCATGATGCGAATCCCCGGCTGGCCCTTATATGGCACGGGACAGCCCACACTCGCCGGCGGCTTGATGCTCTATGAGGGTCCCGCGTCGGCGGCCTCGGGGCAGGGAACCCTGCGGGCCATCGAGCGCGCCGGCCCGCGCTGGTCCCACGTCATCGTCCCCATGATGTTCTTCGTCTTCCTCCTCCCCGGAATGGCCTACGGCCGAGTCGTCGGCACCCTCCGCTCGCAGAAAGACTTCATCGAGGGCCTTTACGCCGGCGTCAGGAGCGTCGTCCCCGTCCTGGTCATCGCCTTCTTCCTCGGTCAGTTCGTCGAGTACTTCAAGTACACGCAACTGGACCGAATGCTCGCCTACGCCGGCGGCCAACTCCTCGTCACCGCCGACCTCCCGATCCCCATCCTCATCGCCGCCTTTGTCTTCCTCGTCGTGCTCGGCGACTTCGCGATGAGCGGGCTGATGAGCAAGTTCGCGGTGATGGCCCCGATCTTTGTCCCGATGTTCATGTTCGTGGGCATCAGCCCCGAACTGATGATGGCCAGTTACCGCATCGGCGACAGCGTGGTCAACGTCATCACGCCGCTCAACAGTTACGCCCTCATCGTCCTCGCGCTGCTCCAGAAGTACAAACCCGGCGCGGGGCTGGGAACGCAGATCGCGCTCATGCTGCCGTACTCGGTGGTCTATTTCATCGCGTGGACCGGTTTCCTGCTGCTGTGGTACTTCATGGGGTTCGATCTCGGTCCGGGCGGCCCGCTGAACTACACGCCTGCACACTGACCACGCCATCACATGTGCGACCGCAAGGGCTCACTTTGCGGCCGCTTCGACGGCCTGTTTGATCTCGCGCCGCCGCGGGCTGTCTGGCACCATGGTCTTGGCCGCGAGTTCATCGGCCTCACGGAGCAGGTCAAGCGCCTCGGGCTTGCCCAGCGCCGCCTTGCACTTGGACGCTTTGTACAGGCACCACGCCAGGTCCGGCGTGACCGGGCCGGCCTGCAATCGCCGGCGCATCGCCACCGCCTCGTCGAAGAGCCCCTCGGCCTCGGGCGCTCGTCCCAGCGTCAGCCTCACGTCCGCCAGCATCTGGAGCGCCGCGGCCGTCACGGGATGGTCGCCCTTGTTGAGCCGGCGCGACATCGCGAGCGCGTCCGCCAGCAGAGGCTCTGCCTCCGCGCCGCGCCCGAGTTTGGACGTGATGTCGCCGACCGAGATCAGCCCGCGGACGATGTCCTGGTGGTCTTCGTCGCCGTGCAGCCGCTTGAGCATCGCGAGCGAATCCTCGCAGAGCGTCGCGGCCTCGTCGTGGCGGCCCATCTGTCCGAGCAACGAGCCCAGGTCGCCCTGTGACATGGCGATCGACGGATGGTCCTCCGGGAAGATTCGCCCGCGCATCTCCAGCGCCTCGCGGAAGCGATTCTCGGCCTCGCGCGGGCGACGCACCGCGACCAGGAACAGCCCGTAGTTGTGCAGCGCCCTCGCGATCGCGGGGTGGTCGCCCCGATAGAACCGCTTGAGCATCGCCATCGAATCGATGTGCAGCCGCTCGGCCTCGTCCATCTTGCGCAGCAGTTTTTTCGTCAGGGCCAGGCTCGCCATCGCGCGGGCCACCGCGGGATGGTCGTCGCCGTGCAGCCGGTGGGACATCGCGAGTTGCTCGACGTACGTCGCGTCAGCGTCGGCGTAGCGGCCCAGCGCGATCTGCACCGAGCCCAGATTGGCGAGTTGGTCCATCACTCGCTCGTGGTCCGCGCCATAGAGCCCGCGGGACATGTCCAGTGCCCTCTGGTGCAGGTGCAGCGAGCCCTCCGCGTCGCCCGCATCCCGCGTCGCCGTACCGAGCACGCCCAGGCACCGCACCAGTTCGGGGCTGCCCGCGGGGCTCAGCGGTTCGAGGATCGACAGCGCCCGTCGCGCGTGCGGCTCCGCGTCACGGGGGCTCCCGAGCCCGAGCAGGACCGCCCCCAGCGTGTCCAGAGCCCGGGCCAGGTTCGGTTCGCCCCCGTCCGCGCGGGCGGCCTCGCGCTGGGCGATGTCCACCGCGGCCGACGCCAGACGCTCCGCGCTCACCCCATCCCCGATCGCGTCGTAGACCCGCGCGAGGATGTCCCTCATTTCGAGATTGACCTGGGGCTGACCGACGAACTCCCCGCGCTCCACCCGCTGCGCGGTGGCGTCGAGCAACCCGCGGAGCAGGGCCGTGTCGCGGCCGAGCGAGACGTCGACCTGCACGCCCTCGAGCATCTCGGTCAGGAGGCGCACGACCGTCGTGGCGCGCACGGCCTCGGCTCGCTCCCGTTCGCGCGCGGCGGACTCCCGTCCGCGGGCCCGTGACTCCCGCACCGCGAAGATCGTCGAGACCGTCGCCGCCGCCAGCAGCGTCAGGGCGATTGCCCCCGCCGCCCCCACCGCCAACCGATGCCGACGCGCCACCTTGCGAAGGACGTAACCGACCGAGACGGGTCCGGCCTGGAGCGGGCGGCCCTCAAGGTAGTTCCGCAGATCGCGGGCCAGGTCCAGCGGCGAGGCGTACCGCTCGGCACGGGACTTGCGCATCGCCTTGAGCGGGATCCAGTCGAGTTCGGAGCGGAGTTCCCGCCGGAGCGAGTGCATCTCCGTGCCCCGGCGGCGGGCCAGTTCCTCGCTGTTGCACGCTTCGAGCGTGCGGGTGCTTGGCCTGGGCGGATCGACCTCGCGGAGGATGCGCCGGACCTCCTCAAAGCCCGCGAGGCGCAACTCACGCGGATCGAACGGGAGGCACCCCGACACCAACTGGTACAGCACCACGCCCAGCGAGTACACGTCCGTGCGCGTGTCCACGTCCGTCGCGCCCATCTCCGCCTGCTCGGGCGACATGTACTCGGGCGTCCCGACCATCTGCCCGATCTCGGTGTGGATGGTGCGGTCGGTGAGGGTGTGCGCCACCGCCTTGGCGACGCCGAAGTCGATGACCTTGGGCAGCGGCCGCTCGTCGCGCTCCAAGACCAGGATGTTGGACGGCTTGATGTCGCGGTGGATGATGCCCTTGTGGTGGGCCGCCTGGATCGCCTCGCAGACGTGGACCATCAGTTCGAGCCGCTGGCGGATCGTCAGCCGCTGCCGATCGCAGTAGTCGGTGATTGGCTCGCCCTGGACGAACTCCATAACGAAGTAGGGCCGGGCGCCTTGCTCGGCGGGCGTCGTGCCCGCGTCGATGATGCGGGCGACGTTGGGGTGGTCGATGACCGCGAGCGCCTGCCGTTCTTGCTCGAAGCGCGCGATGACCGAGGCGGAGTCCATGCCCGGCTTGATGACTTTGATCGCGACGCGTTGAGTAATCGCGTCGCGCCGCTCGGCGAGATAGACGACCCCGAAGCCGCCCTCGCCGATCACACGCAGGATGAAGTACGGCCCGATGCGATCCGGAGCCTTGGGCGCGCTCGGCGGAGGGGCGACGGGCGTGGCGAGCGCCAGACCGAGCCGATCGCCCAGGTCGAGGTCCAGCCGGGCCGAATCGATCCGCGCCCGGCACGACGCGCAGGAGTCGATGTGGGAGCGCTCGTCGATCGAGGCGTTCTCGCCCGCGGCCAGCGCCTCGACACGATCGATCTCGATGCAGGCGCTCACAGGTCGTCCTCATAGACCCGGTGGAGCCGGGCCAGGATTTCGCGCAGGCGTTCCGCGACCCGCGCCTTGGCGACGTACACGTCCTGGGCCGTGATCCCGAGTTGCCGCGCGACCGTGGCGGCCGGGACACGCCGAATCGCGACAAGTTCGAACGCCTCGATCGAGCGGTCGCTCGTGCGCGTCTTCTTGAGTTCCTCCATGGCCTGCCGCAGCAGTTCGGACTCGCGCTCCTGGTCCCAGAGGCGGTCGACCTCCTCGGGGCTGGGCTCGGATTCGATGGCCGACACCCCGCGCTCCGGCGCGTGCGCCGCGGCCCGCCGGCGGAAGTTGAGCGCCACGCGCCGCGTGATCCCCGCGAGCCACGACCGCAGCCGGCCCTTCTCGCGGTCGTACCGGTGCTCGCGATAGAGCGAGAGAAACTCGGTGATCGCCTCCTGCGCGACATCGGAGGCGTCGGCCTCCGAGAGCCCCATCCGCCGCGCCACGCCCCAAACGATCGGGCGGTATCGGCGGTCGAACACCAGCCACGCTTCCCGACCTTGCGGATCGAAAAGCCCCTGCAGGAGCCTGGTTGTCGTCCTCGTGTCGTCAGCCACGGCGGGTGCCATCCTACCACACCTTGGTCTTTCGCCCCGAGCTGGGGACATCGCCTCCGATTTGACGCCCACGACCGCCCGGCCTTTGCTCCTCCATGCGCATCATCGCCGGCGAGTTCCGCTCCAGGCTCCTCCTCACCCCCGGCGACGCCGAAACCGTCCGCCCGATGCCCGATCGTGTCAAGGAGTCCCTCTTCGGGCTGCTCCGTGGCCATTGCGAGCATGCCGCAGTCTTGGATACATTCTGCGGGACGGGCACGCTGGGGCTTGAAGCCATCAGCCGCGGCGCGTCGCGCTGCGTCTTTGTCGAGCGCGACCGTGACGCCGCCGAACTCCTCAAACGCAACATCGACACCCTCGGCGTGGGCGACCGCTGCGAGGTGGTGATCGGCGACGCCCTCGGTGCCGGCGCGCTCGCGCGCTGTCCGCGCCCCGTCAACCTCGCCTTCCTCGATCCGCCCTATCCGCTCATCCGCGAGCCTGTCGGCTTCAAGCGCGTGATGTCGCAACTTCGCGAGATCATCGATCGGCTCACGCCCGACGGCTTCGCGATGCTCCGCACGCCCTGGCCGTTGCTGCTGCAAACCGCCGACGCGCCCGCGTCGCCCGAGCCGCGCCGCCGCGAACGCCGACAGAAGGAATCGCGCCGGCCTCGTCGCTTTGATCGGTTCGAGCCGCCCGATCCCGTCGAGCCTGAAGAAACCGACGAAGACCCGATGCCGATCGAAGCGCCCGCCGCGGCTACACCCGCCTCCCCGCCGGTCGAGGCTGATCTCACGCTCCCCAACGCGCTCGGCCCGGAAAGCCACGCGTACCACAGCATGGCCATTCACCTCTACATGCGCAAGCCCGCCACGCCGGCCTCCTGACCTCCGCTTCGAGTACCCCGCCCATCCGGAGCCGTCTGACCTAACATTTCTTCGAGGTGCATCATGCTCACGCTCGCCGTTGCGATCGCCTGCGTCACGCTCGCCGACCCACCCGCCAAGCGAGAGTCGCTCGCCGCGTCGGTCCACCAGCGCGCCGAATCGATCCTTCGTCTCGCGGCCGATGACGGCAACCTCGCCAAGGCCGCTGCTTCCGCCGCCGCGCTGTTTGACCAGGTCATCGCCCGCGCGCCGCTCCGCGACCCGGACCCGTGGATCGAGGCCGCGTGGATCGCTCGCGCCACCTCCCAACTCGCCGGGCTCCCAAAGGAGGCGCAGCGCCCCGCCCTCGCCCTCGTGAAGAAGCATCCGAACGCGACTCGCACCCTCGCCATGCTCGTCTCTCCGCGAGACGACACCCCGCGCGTCTACGCCCTCCTCGCCGCGCTCGATTCCGCTCACGGCATCAAGGTCGAGCGCTTCGCGCCCCTCACCGCCGCGATGTGCGTCGTGCACGATGCACCCCGCACGCTCGCCGCCAACCGCGGCAAGCCCGCGCCCGTGCGCATGGACCCCATCGCCCTTTTTGACTACTACGCCGACAACGAATCGCGCTTGCTCTTCAGCCCGCGCACGCTCGCCGCCGAGGGACTCGCGCGTGTCGTTGATTCGACCGCCAGCATCGACGAACTCCGCTGGGCGCTCACCCGTCATGCCGGCGACCGCAACGTCGGCCAACGCTACACCGACCTTACCTATGACTCGGATGCCTTCAAACGCGCCAAACCCAAAAAGATCGAAGCCCTCGACTTCACTCTCCCCAACCTCCGGCGTGTGGGCGGCGTCTGCGAGGAACAGGCCTACTACGCCGAGCATGTCGCCAAGGCCATCGGTGTCCCCTCGGCCTCGATCGAGGGACGCAGCGCCGAACTCGGGCACGTCTGGGTCGGGTTCGTTCAGCAGCGCGGCGGCCAACTGGTCTGGAACTGCGACGAGGGCCACTACGACGAGTACGAGAAACTCCGCGGCACCACCATCGACCCTCAGACCGCGCAGGCCGTCTCGGATGGGCAACTCGGCCTCTCGGCCGCGATCCTCTCCGCGTCGCAGCGCGATCGCTGGGCCTCGGTCGCGCTCGCTGATGCCGCCGCGCGCCTCCGCGTGCTGCGCGATTCCAAGGCCGCGCTCGCCACGACCTGGGACCTCGGTGGCGAACCGATTGCTGCGGCGCGCTCCACCGACGCCGCCGCCGAGATCGAACTGCTCCGCGCCGCCGTTGATCGCTGCCCAGGTTCACCGGCACCGTGGCTCGCGGTCAAAGCCCTCGCCGAGAAGGGCGGCCTCGATTCCGCGACACGCGACCAGTGGTTCGAGGCCATCATGCTCCACGCCGGCACACGCTTCCCCGATTTCTCCTACTCGATCGTCGCGGGCATGATCGCGGGCATCGCCGATCCAAAAGACCAGTCACGCGCCTGGGACTGGGCCGCCGATCGCTACGCCCAACTCCCCGACCTCGCCTGCGAGGTGCGTCTGCGGCAGGGCGACATGTGGAAGGCCAAGGGCGACCCGGCCCGCGCCTATGACGCGTGGCTCGAAACGCTCAACCGCTACGCCAACGACAGTTCGCGCGTCGTCGATGCCCTCGTTCGCGCCGAGCGTCTCCTCAAGGAAACCAAGCGCGAGGGCCACATCCCCGAGATGTATCAGAACGCATGGCGACGCATCTCGCGCCCCGGCTCGCTCAGCCCCGGCGCGTTCCGCGGCAGCAACTTCTATCGCGTGGGCGAGCGACTTGCCATCAGCCTCGACGCGGCAGGCCGAAAGAACGAGGCCGACAACGTTCGCCGTCAAATCGCGGCCGGCGTGGACAAAGAGAAGCCCTGAATCAGCGATAGGGAATCGGACCGGTCACCAGTTCGACATCGGCTTCACGACGCCGACGCGCCGGCGGGTCTTCCCACGTACGCCGCTGCGGCACCCGCTCCGGCGCGATCGCTCGCTCGACCTTTCCCGCGCGCTTCGTCGGCAGCGACTCTGCCGCGCCCGTCAACCCATGCACAATCCGCTCCGCCTCGAGCCAGTTCACCACTTCGTTCCCGCCGCCGTCCTTCCACAACTCGTGCGCCACTGCCGCCACCAGCGCGTGCGTGAGGTCCAACTCCCGGCCCGTGGTCGCCTTGGCTGTCACTCTCATCTTCAGATCTCCGGCCTGTGCGTCCTTTGATGTCGGCGGCTTTCACGCGTGACATAACCGCCCGCCCCAATTCCTTGCCGCATCCCCTTCATCCGCACCAACCGCACACCCGACCCATAGGGCCACGCCGCCCCAGGACAACCATCAAAGGACATGCCAGTCCGTTATTCGCCGGTTCGCTGTCTCTGGCGATCCAAACCGCGTCCTTCCTTCAAAAGCGCATGTCATTCCGGCAGCGTCGTCACCCGCCTGCACATTCCAGGCATGATCGACGCCTTCCCCCGTTCCTTCCGCGCGGCGCGCCGATTGCACTCTTGCCCCGTCAGCATTTCGGACGGGAGACCCACCATGCGACCAGATCGTCTGACCACGGCCGCCCAGCAGATCGTCGAATCCGCCCATGCCGACGCCGCGGCACGCTCGAACCCCGAGGTCACGGGCCTTCACGTCCTCGCCGCACTGCTCGCCGATCGCAACGGCCCCGGTTGGTCACTGCTCTCCAAAGCCGGTGCCGACGCCAATCGGGTCGCCTCGATCGCTCAGAGCGAAGTGGGCCGTCTGCCGACTGCGAGCGGCACGGCCGGTCAACTCGGCCGCGCCATGCTCGATATTTTCAGCCGCGCCGATGGCGAAGCCCGCCGCCTCGGCGACGCCTATGTCTCCTCCGAGCACATCTTGCTGGCCCTCACCGAGGTCTCCGGCCCAGGCTCCGCGCGCGAAGTCCTCTCCGTCAATGGCATCGACAAGAAATCCGTCGAACTCGCGATCAAGTCGATCCGTGCCGCCTCGGGCGTCAAGAACGTCACCGATCAGGGGGCCGACGCCGGTTACGAGGCCCTCAAGAAGTACGCCATCGACCTGACAGAGAAGGCCCAGTCTGGCAAACTCGACCCGGTGATCGGGCGCGACGAGGAAATTCGCCGCTGCATGCAGGTGCTTTCGCGGCGCACCAAAAACAACCCCGTCCTCATCGGCGAGCCCGGCGTCGGCAAGACCGCCATCGCCGAGGGCCTCGCCCTCCGCATCGTCAACGGCGACTGCCCCGAATCGATGCGCGACAAACGCATCATGGCCCTCGATGTCGGCCAACTCCTCGCCGGCGCGAAATACCGCGGCGAGTTCGAGGAACGCCTCAAGGCCGTTCTCCGTGAAGTCCAGGCCGCCGCCGGCGACATCATCCTCTTCATCGACGAACTGCACACGATCATCGGGGCCGGCGCGGCAGAGGGTGCGGTCTCCGCCGGCAACCTCCTCAAGCCCGCGCTTGCCCGCGGCGAACTCCGCTGCATCGGTGCCACCACGCTCGACGAGTATCGCAAGCACGTCGAGAAGGACCCCGCCTTCGAGCGCCGCTTCCAGCCCATCTTCGTCGATCAGCCCAGCGTCGAAGAGACCGTCGCCATCCTCCGCGGCCTCAAGCCGCGCTATGAGGCCCATCACGGCGTCGGCATCCGCGACGAGGCCATCCTCGCCGCCGCCCAACTCTCGCACCGCTACATCGCCGATCGCTTCCTCCCCGACAAGGCCATCGACCTCATCGACGAGGCCGCGGCC
>JBJXFQ010000041.1:0-12948 GCA_046155605.1 Phycisphaerales bacterium | reverse complement strand
GTTCAACGAAAACTACGCCGCAGGCTCCTCGGGCGCGGACATCAACGGCGACGGCGAGACCGCCCCGCCCGATTGGGTCCAATACATGGCCCAGTGGGCCGCGGCCTGCGCCGGCGGGTGCCCGTAGTCCCGCCGTCGTCGAATCGCGATCTTCCGTTCGCCGGCCTCTCTGGCCATCGCGAACATCCCCTCGTCTCCCCTTACCCCACCATCGGCACATGCAGCGGCCTGATCCCGATCACCCGCCATGTGCCGTCCCCTTCCCGGCGCCAGTCGATCCGCCACCACGACGCGTTCGGGAATCCCGTCGCTTCCGGCACCACCCGCACCCGCACCTGTGTCCGCCCCGCGCTCGGCCCGTCGAGCGTTGATTGCACCTCGAGCACCGAGTGCTCCTTGAGCGTCCACTCGCGCCCCAACTTGTCGGCCACCTGCTTGAGTAGTTGATCTCGATCCAGCCCGATGCCCACTCCCGGAACCCCCGGCAACGCCAGTTCCGAAACGAATCTCACGTCCGCCGCCAGCATCGGTGCCAGCGCCCCGATGTCCGCCCGCGCCGTCGCGTCCACCAGCGCCCGCGTGGCCGCGGCGATCTTCTCGCGATCGGTCGTCACCATCATCCCCGCCGCCAGCACCATCCCCGCTAGCGCGCCCAGCAAGCCGGCGAGCGCGACGCGCCACCTTGATCGGACCGCGAACGCCACCGCCAGCCCCGCCAGCGCCAGCACTCCCACAAGCGGCCATGGCTGGATCAGCACGAAGCGCTCAAACGCCGGTGCCGACGGCAAGGGCGAGATCACGACCCCGTTCGGCCCGACCTGCGCGAGCACCGACGTTGAAAGTTGCGCGATCGCGGCATCGAGAGTCAAGGTGAGCAGCATGGATGTCATCTTTGGAGGGTTTGTCGGCCCGGTGCCGATGGTTCGCTTCGTGCCACCGCCATCCGCACAACTCGCGCCCCCTACAAAAACCATCTTCACGCGCAATCTCGGCGCTCTCGCGCGTCGCCACCCGGCCCTCGCCATCCGCCTTGGCACCCTGGCCCCTCGCGCCGACATCGAGTTCGTCCAATCCGACGAGGGCCTGAGCGCCCGCCTCGGTCCCACGCGCACCGCGCTTGCCAGCCTCCGCCGCCCGGTCGAAGAGGCCTCGCGCCTCGCGTCGACGATCGATCTCGCGGCCACGGGTTGCGCCGTCGTCGTCGGCATCGGGCTTGGCCACGGCCTCCGCGCCGCGCTCCAGCGCATCGCGGGTCGTTCGCTCGTTCTCGCGTTTGAGCCCGATCTCGCGCTCCTCCGTGCCGTGCTCGAGCGCATCGATCATTCGGCCTGGCTTGCCGCGCCCAATCTCTGCATCCTCACCGATCCCGACGACGCCGGCGCGATGAGCGAATCGGTCCGCGGCTGGGAGGGCGTCCTGGGCATCGGCGTCAAGTTTGTTGAGGCACCCGTCTCCGCCGCCCGACTCGGCCCTGATGCCGCTCGCTTCCGCGACCGTCTCGCCACTGTCATCCGTGCGGTCCGCACGACCCTGGTCACGACGCTGATGCAGGCCGAGACCACGCTCCGCAACCAACTGATGAACGTCGATCGTTACGCGATCTCGGCGGGCATCGACGACCTCGCCGACGCCGCCCGCGGCCGACCCGCGATCGTCGTCTCGGCTGGCCCGAGCCTCCGCCGCAATGTCGATCTGCTCCGCCACGAGGGCATCACCGATCATTTCGTCACCATCGCCGCGCAGACCGTGCTCCGCCCGCTGTTGGGCCGCGGCATCCGGCCGCGCTTCGTCACCGCGCTCGACTATCACGAGATCAGCCGCCGTTTTTATGAAGGCCTGACCGCCGAGGTCGTCGCCGGCATCACGCTCGTCGCCGAGGCCAAAGCCAATCCAGCGATCCTCGGCTCGTTCCCCGGCACCGTGCGCCTCCCGGGCGACGCCGTGCTCGATTCGATCCTCGGCCCCGCGTTCGCGCGACCCATGGGCTCGATCCGGCCCGGTGCCACCGTCGCCCACATGGCCTACTACCTCGCCCGACACCTCGGCTGCGATCCCGTCATCCTGATCGGCCAGGATCTCGGCTTTACCGACGGGCAGTATTACGCCGCCGGTGCCGCCATCCACTCCGTCTGGGCCAGCGAACTCAACGAGTTCAACACCCTTGAGATGATGGAATGGCAGCGCATCGTCCGTCATCGTTCGTTCCTCTGCCGCACCAACGACCACCTCGGCCGCCCCGTCTACACCGACGAGCAGATGAACTCGTATCGCGTCCAGTTTGAGCGCGACTTCCGCGCCGATGCCGAGCGCGGCCTGCGCGTCATCGATGCCACCGAGGGCGGCGTCGCCAAACTCCACTGCGAGGCCATGCCGCTCCGCGACGCCATCGCCCGCTTCGATCCCGGCTCGGCCACCCCCACGCCTGAGGCCCGTCCACCCGTCGATGCCCCGCGTCGGCTCGTCGCCCTCCGCGCCCGCACGCGCGACATCCGCCAGGGCGTCTTCCGCGTCGGCAAGGCCTCGCGCGCCGCCGAAACCATCCTCACCGAGATGGCCGAGCAGCAGCAAGACCGCGATCGCGTGAATCGCCTCATCCGCCGCGTCGATGCCCTCCGCGACGAGGTCGTCCGCGAAGACCCCGCCTTCTCCCTCGTCCAGCACATCAACCAGACCGGCACGCTGAAACGCTTCAAGGCCGACCGCGACATGGACCTCGCCGGCGACCTCGCGCCCCTCGAGCGTCAGAAACGGCAGATCGAACGCGACACCATGAACGTCCGCTGGCTGGGCGACGCCGCCGACCAACTCGGCAAACTCCTCGATTCAGCGATCGTCGCGCTCGACGGCGGCCCGCGTCTCACCCGCGATGTCGAGGAGCAGCCGGATTCCACTGAGGGCGTTGCGCGCGCCTCCGCCCGCGTCGCCGCCCTCATCGCCGTCGATCCGCTCCGCGGCGGGCTCGGCACGCCGCGCGACCTCGCGCAGCCACTGCATTGCGGCGCGAACGCGCTCGCGCTCACCGTCCGCCGCCTGCTCGCCTGCAAAGAAATCGAGCGCGTCGTCCTCATCGCCGAGGATGTGGCCAACGCCCGCTCGCTCCTCGGCGCGCTGCCGACCGACGCGCCGGTACAGATCGAGTACGCCGATCCAGGCCTCATCGCCGCGCGGCGCGCCGCCGTCGGCATCGGACGCCTCTGGTCTTCCGAATGCTGGCGCGGCGGGCTCGGCGGGCTCACCGTCTTTGACGAGGCCTGCGTCCCCGCCGTCATGGCCCCCGTCGTCGATCGCCTCGGCATCGACGCCGCGCTCCTCGTCGGCGATGACTGGGCGCTCCTCGACCCCGCCATCGCCGATGATCTTGTCCGCCGCTGGCGAACCACCCGCGGCACACGACTCACCTTTGCCCACGCCGCACCGGGCCTGGGCGCTTGCGTCATCGAGCGCAAACTGCTAGGCGACATGGCCGATCGCGCCTCCGCCGGCGTCCTCGCCACCATCGGATCGATGCTCGGCTATCTCCCGATCGCGCCCGCGAGCGACCCGATCTCACGTCCCGCCTGTGTCACGCCCGCTCCCGCCGCGCGCGACGCGCCGTGCCGTTTCATCCCCGATTCGCCGGCGCGGTTCGAGGCCTGCCGACGCCTCCTCGCCGAGTGTGGCGACAATGCCGGTGCCGAGCACATAGCCTCGCGCGCCGCCTCCGGCGCGGTACGCCTCGAACGCCTTCCCCCGCGCGAACTCGTCCTCGAACTCTGCACCGGCCGCGCCACCAGCGGCAAACGTGGACGCTGGACTCGCGGCTGGGGCGATTCCATCGAGCGCCCGGTCATCACGCGAGCCCTCGCCGATCGCGTCCTGCGTCAGTTCGCCGAGCACCGCCCCGATGCCGTCCTCACGCTCGCGGGCGCGGGCGATCCGATCCATCACCCCGACCTCGCGGGGATCGTCGGCCTCGCGCGGCGGGCCGGCTTCGCAGGTGTCCATGTCCGCACCGATCTCGCCTGCGATGCGGATCGGCTCCGCGCGCTCATCGATGCCGACCCCGATGTCATCAGCATCGACCTCGCTGCTGAAACGCCCGAGACGTACCGCGCGATCATGGGTGCCGATCTCTTTGCGACCGTTCGCGCCAACATCGAATCGCTGGTCCGCTGGCGCACCGAGCGGCCCGCGCCGGGCGGCCTGCCCCGGCCCTGGATCGTCCCTCGCATCGCCCGCTGCGACACCGTCTATGCCGAGATCGAGCCCTTTTTCGATCGCTGGCTGCTCGCGGCCGGTGCCGCCGTCATCGATCCCATGCCCCGAGCCGTCCCGGGCGAGCGGATCGAGCCCCTCGCGCCGCCGGATGCCGCGGCCCAGCGCCTCAAGCACTCACGCGTACTCGTGCTCAGCGACGGCCGCGTGCCCTCTGACCCCGCCGATCTCACGCCCGAGCGCGTTGTCGGCGACGCCTCACGCGAGCCGCTGCGCGACATCATCCGGCGGCTCGGCGCGACCGAGGGCGCGGCCCTCGACCGTCGCTCCCGCGTCGCCAGCCCTCATGGCGTTTGACCATGCCCCCGGGCGCGCACCACACTTCTCCCGCCGACGACCACGCCCGATCCGGCCGCGCCGCCGTGGCGATCGTGCTCGCGCGAGGCGGGAGCAAGGGCCTCCCGAGCAAGAACGCGCTCCTCGTTGCCGGGCTGCCATGCGTCGCCTGGACGCTGCGCGAGGCCCGCGCCGCCCGCACTGTCGCGCGCGTCGTGCTCTCGACCGACGACACGGAACTGGCCCGAATCGGGCGCGACGAGGGAATCGAGATCGTCGCGCGCCCGGCCGATCTCGCGACGGACTCGGCTCGCATCGATGATGCCGCCCGCCACGCGATCGAGGCGATTGACCCCGCGCGTGGCGCGACGATCGCACATGGAGACGCGAATGAGCGCACGCCCGTGGTCATTCTCTACGGCAATGTGCCGGTGCGACCGTCGGGGCTGATCGATCGCGCGGTGGACCTGCTTGTGCGCGCCGGCGCGGACTCGGTCCAGAGTTACGCGCCCGTCGGCAAGCACCACCCCTGGTGGACAGCACGGGTGGACGCCGCGACCGGCCTTGTGCGCCCGTGGGAGGGCGACGTGCTCAACCACGGCGTGTATCGCCGGCAGGACCTTCCGCCGGCGTACATCCCCGACGGCGGCGTGCTGGTGGTGACGCGGGCGGCGCTTTTCGGTCGCGTGCCGGGAGTCACGCCCGGGTCGCACTCGTTTTTCGGACATGATCGCCGCGGCGTGCTGACCGCCGAGGGCGAGGTGATAGATATAGATACGGCGGTGGACCTGGCGGTGGCGGACGCGACCTTGAGCGCGCGGATGGCGGGAGGGTTGCCATGAGGATCGGCGTGCGGCAGATTGGCGAGGGCGCGCACGATGTTGGCGCGCACGGCGCGGCGCCGGTGTATGTGATCGCCGAACTCGGGGTGAACCATGACGGGTCGCCGGCGCGCGCCCTGGAACTGACGGAGGCGGCGGCGCGGGCCGGGGCCGACGCGATCAAGTTGCAACTGTTTCGCGCCGACCTGCTGATGAGCGCGGCGTCGGAACTGGCGGGGTATCAGAAGTCGGCGGGGGAGCGCGATCCGCGCGAGATGCTGCGGCGGCTGGAGTTGCCGATCGGGGCGATGGCGGAGGTCGTCGGGCGCGCGCACGAACTGGGCCTGCACGCGATCGTGACGCCGTTCTCGGTCGAGTTGGTCGCGGAGGCGGAGCGGATGGGAGGCGGCGATGTCGGGTGGGATGCGTACAAGACGGCGTCGCCGGATGTCGTGCATCGCCCGCTGCTGCGAGCGCTGCTGGCGACGGGCAAGCCGATGATCGTGAGCACGGGCGCGGCGGACCTCGGCGAGGTGTCGCGCGCGGCGGGGTGGCTGGCGAGCGCGACGACGGGGCCACACGGGCGAGTCGCCATGCTGCAATGCGTGAGTTGCTATCCGACGGCGGACGAGGACGCGGCGATCCGCGGGATGGAGGCGATCCGCGGCGTCTTCGGCGGGCCGGTGGGATACAGCGACCACACGCGCGGCGTGGACACGGGCGCGGTGGCGGCGGGGCTGGGGGCGGCGATCCTGGAGAAGCACCTGACGCTGTCGCGCGCGCTGCCCGGGCCGGATCATGCGGCATCGCTGGAGCCGGAGGAGTTTCGGACGTATGCGACGCTGGCGCGGGACGAGAGCGCGATGCGGGCGTGGATGAGCGGCGGCGCAGCGGCGGCGGGCGGCGTGGCGGCGGGCGAAAGAGAGCGCGTGCCGATGCGCGAGGACCGTCGCTGGGGCGAGGCGAGGAAGGTGGTGCTGGCGTGCGAGCGGGATGTTCGGCGGGTGTCGCGGCAGTCGATCACGGCAAAGGGAGATTTGCCGCAGGGGCACCGATTGGAGGCGAAGGATGTGACGTTCAAGCGGCCGGGGATCGGACTTGAGCCGTGGCGGCTGGATGAGGTGGTAGGGCGGCGGTTGCGACGAGCGGTGGGCGCGGATTGGCCGATCATGGCGGAGGATGTAGCGTAACCTGCGCGGCGAGCGGTTGCGGTCGGAAGACGGGGGTTGCGCCCTCGCTCACGCTTCAGGCTCGTCAAGCAAGGGGAATGAACGATGATCGGCGACGGATGGGATGGTGACCCGGCGGCGCGCCCGGGCGCGGAGGAGGCGATGACGCCGGGGCGTCGGCGCGTGACGGTGGTGACGGGGACGCGCGCCGAGTTTGGGCTGCTGGCGCCGGTGATGCGGGCGGTGCGCGATCGCGCGGACCTGGAACTGGTGGTGATCGCGGCGGGGTCGCATCTGCTCTCGCCCGCCCTGACGTATCGCGAGGTGAAGGCGGAGTTCGTCGGGCACCTCGGCGACCAGGTACCGATGCAGTTGGACGGGCATGTCGGGCGTGCGGCGGATGTCGAGGCGCTCGGTCGCGGGGTGGCGCGGTTCGGGCGGTCGTTTGAGCGATTGTCGCCTGATTGGGTGGTGGTGCTTGGGGATCGGATCGAAGCGTTTGCGGCGGCGAGCGCGGCCGCGGTGGGGGGGAGGGCGCTGGCCCACATTCACGGAGGCGATCGGGCCGAGGGCGTGGCGGACGAGGCGATGCGGCACGCGATCTCGAAGTTGGCGAACCTTCACCTCGCGGCGACGGCGGAATCAGCGAAGCGGCTGGCGCGGATGGGCGAGCGCGAGGAACTGATCCGCGTCGTGGGTTCGCCGGCGCTGGATGGACTGGCCGAGATCCCCGAGATGGGTGATGCGCGGGCGGAGGAAATGGGCGATCCGAGCGCGGTGTTCCTGCTGCATCCGATCGGGCGCGCGGACGAGCACGAGGAGCGGGTCGCGGCGGAGGCCCTGGAGGCGACGAGAGCGGCGTGCGGGCGTGTGCTGGCGCTGCATCCGAACTTTGATCCCGGGCGGGCGGGGGTCTTGATTGCGATTGGAGCGGCGATCGGGTCGGTGGGGGGCGGGGTGGGGGGCGTCCGGGCCGAGGCGCATCTGCGACGACATGAGTTTGTCGGGCTGCTCAAGCGGCTGGCCCGGAAGGCGCGCGAGGCGCACGGGGCACAGTCGGGATCGGCGGCGCGCGGCGGGGTGGTCGTGGGCAACTCGTCGGCGGGGCTGATCGAGTGCGCGGCGCTCGGGGTACCGGTGGTGGATATTGGATCGCGGCAGGCGGGCCGCGAGCGGGCTGGGAACGTGGTACACGCCGAGGAGCATGGGGAGGCGGTGCTGAGAGCGATCGGCGTAGCGCGCGGACTGCGGCTGGCGGAGATGGAGCATCCGTTTGGTGACGGGCGTGCCGGGGAGCGTGTGGCGGCGGCGTTGGCGCAGGTGTCGCCGCACGATCCGGGGCTGATGCGGAAGCGGAATGTGTATTAGCGGACGACGCGAGGCTCTGGCACAATCAAGAGCCGCCCCGGGGGGACGGCGTACTCAAAGCGAAGGCGAAGGGCACCGACCATGCAAGGCCATGGTCGGTGGCACGAGGTGGACGGCCTGCGCCACCAAAGCGGCAGCGGAACGCAAGTCAAAGGTCCGATTCGCCGATGCAGGTCGTGATCCACGAGGGAACGACCCATGACGACGACGGCCGAGAAGCGTGATCAGGTTGTGGCGGAGGCGATCAAGGAGATCAGCCATATCGCGACGTTGCCGGAGATCACGCTGAAGATCGTGGAGTTGGTAGAAGATCCAAAGTCGACGGCGCAGCACCTTCACAAGGTGATCGCGAATGATCCGGCGCTGTGCGCGCGGATCCTGAAGGTGGTGAACTCGTCGTTCTACGGGCTGCCGGGGCAGATCGGCTCGATCAATCGAGCGATCGTGATGCTGGGGCTCAACGCGGTGAAGAACATCGCGATCGCGGCGAGCCTGGCGAAACTGTTTCGCGGGGGCGATCTGACGCCGACGTTCTCGGCACGGACGCTGTGGCTGCACTCGGTGACGGTGGCGGCGTGCGCGAAGATGACGGCGGACAAACTCGGGTTTGCGGCGGCGGATGAGGCGTTCCTGTCGGGGCTGATGCACGACATCGGGATGATGGTCGAGATGCAGTACGACCGCAACAAACTGATCGAGGCGGTGCAGAAACTGGGGCCCTGCGAGGGCGGCGTACCCGGCGGAAGCCTGATGACCTGTGAGGACGAGATCTTCGGCGCGAACCATCAGCAGTTTGGTTCGGGGCTGTGCAAGAAATGGAAGTTTCCGAACAGTTTCGGGCTGGTGACGGGGAACCACCACGAGCCGCTGGCGTTGCCGCCGGAGAGCCGGACGATGCCCGCGCTGATCCACGTGGCGGACCGATTGGCGGGCGAGTTGGGCGGATTCCGGCTCGATTTGCCGTCGCTCGAGATCGGCGCGGACGTGTGCGACGCGCTGAAACTGTCGACGGAGCAGTTGGCGGTGCTGAGGCAGGAGATTCCCGAGCACATCAAAAGTGTGGAGAGCATGCTGGCGTAGCCGATTAAATAGATGTCGCGGGTACGTTCTGTTCTCCGGCGACTCACTCAAGATAGAAACCGGGTCTTGGCCTAGGAAGAATAAGTTAGGTTCTGGACGCGGACGACGAACTCTCTCTTTCTCCCTCCGGGCGGCTGCACGAAAGTGTGGCCGCCTTTGTTTTTTTTCGGTGCCGGATTGCGCGCCTTGTGGACTCGCGCGAGGCGAACACCCCAAGACCGCTGCGGAAGGGTGAGGTCGGAGCAAATCGGCGTGCGGCGGAGTGGCCCGGAGGGGCGCGGAGCCTCAAATCGAGTGCGGATTCGCAGGATGATCGGGGTAAAGCCCTCAAATGGGGGCTTGTGTGAATCGCCGGGGTGTGATAGGCTGAGCGTGTTGCTTCGGCAGCGGAGCAGCGGAGAACGGCTTATTCGGCGGCGTGCCGAGGGGCGATTCGAGCCCATTCGGCCCTCGGGAGTTCATCCCGAGGCCAGCGGAGCGGACCCTTGGCGGGTCGGCGGATACTGAGGGGACGCCATCGAGAGGCCTTGAAAGGAGCGACCATGTCGTGCCGTATCTGTTTTGCGATGGCGGTTCTGGCGGGAACGACGGCGGCGATGGCCACGGTGGCCCCGCCCACGAACAAGACCGATCCGCGGATCGCCCGGACGATCCCACTGCCCGCGGGCGGGCACACGGATGCGTATCCGTTCAGCGACAACCTCGATTCGTACGTGAACGGGTCGGGGATCGCCGGGCAGGGCTCGTGGCAGTTGTGGGCCGCGGGAAGCGTTGACGGCACGGTGAGCAACGCGCAGGCGTCGTCGGCGCCGCACTCGTTCAGGACCGCGCCGCAGACCGACATCGTGCAGGTCGGGAGCGTGACCACGGGAACGTGGGAACTCAAGTGCATGACCTACTGTCCGTCGGCGAACGTGGCGAGCACCGCCAACGACGGCGGGTTCATCATCGGGCTCAACAACTGGAACCCGGCGGCCCCGGGCAGCGCCACCGCCGACTACTCGATGCAGATCCAGTGGTTCAAGGGCAACGCGACGGGTCCGATCGTCCGCGACTTCAACCAGAACTCCGCGGGTTGCCCGGTCTCGGCGACGGCCCCGATCATCTTCGATCAGTGGGTGCAGTTCCGCGCGGTGATCAACCTGACGACCAACACCTACGACGCGTACTACGGGACGACGCAACTCGTGGCCGGCAAGTCGTGGACCAAGGGTGTGCTCGGCTGCTCTAGCGCCACGAACCCCCCGGTGCAGGTCCAGTCGTTCGATTTCTATAACGGAACCGCGGCGACTGCGGCCAACGCCAATGACACGTTCTTCTTCGACGACGTGTCGTTCATGATGATGGCTCCGCCGGCGGCGTGCGTGGCCAACTGCGACGCCTCGACGGTCGTGCCGTTCCTCAACGTGAACGATTTCATCTGCTTCAACAACCTGTTCGCGCAGAGCAGTTCGCTGGCCAACTGCGACGCGAGCACGGTGGCCCCGGTGCTCAACGTGAACGATTTCATCTGCTTCAACAACCTGTTCGCGACCGGCTGCTCGGCGCCATAACGCGACCCTTCCTCACGCCTTCCCCACCTTTCAATCCCCCCAACCCAGGCGGAGATCGACCCCCGTCCGATCGATTGGACGGGGGTCTTTGTTTGCGCGGCCGTCGTCGTCGAGTTTCGTGTGTTCTCGACGACCCTCGTGTTTCCCACCTCCCCATCCACCCCCCGCGCCACACCCACCGCGCCACCCCGGGGCTCTTCACGCCGGGGGGCAAACGGGTAGGTGAGATTTTTTCGGACTTTCGCCATTTTCTTCTTGCAACTCGTACAACCTGTGGTAAATTAAAGAAGTCGAGCGCCGCTGTCTCCCTCCAGGAAGCGCGGGCGGCTGCTCGTGGCGATCCGTGGCTGAGCCGTCGGGAAACCCCTGGTCGGCAAGAAAGGAACGGACGATGAAGATCTCGCACTCTCGCACTCTCGCACTCTCGCACTCTCGCACTCTCGCTGATGGTTGCGCTCGCGGCCATTCTGGGGCTCTGTGAACGAGCAGGGGCGCAGGCGGGATGCATCGTGGGGTGGGGTGACGGCGTTACTGCTGGCACCAACCTCTTCCTCATTCCTCCAACCGGAACTGATTACGTCGAGATTGCCGCAGGATTCAAGTTCTGCATCGCTCGTCGATCGAACGGTAGGCTCGTCGGATGGGGAACAAATGCACAAGGCCAGGCAAGCCCTCCCCTTGGCTCGTTCGTGGCGATTTCAGCGGGCTTCAGCCACGCGATGGCTCTGGCAGCGGACGGGAAGGTGTCGGTCTGGGGCAGCGTAGGACCCAACGGTGAACTGCTTCCGCCAGCAGGCCTAGAAGCGACTGCTATTGCGGCTGGAGAGAACTGGTGCGTGGCGATTCAGACCAACGGCCGTCTTATGCGTGGGGCGACCCGGTGTTGGTGACACTGGTTGCCGAGCATGAGGGCCAGTTTGTGGAAGTCGCCGCCGGCGCGCATTGCGGGATCGCCCGTAGAGCCGATGGCACTATCGCCGTTTGGGCCGCGCCGCATGGCGAATGCTCCAGCGCTGCGCCGTTACCTATTCGTCCGTCACCCACGGTGATACCGCCTTCTCTCCCGCCAGCCGTGAGCGTCGCAGCAGGCCACTGCACGGTTTACATACTCACGGATGTGGGATATGTACTGGGCTGGGGCGGGAGCTTTCTCTGCAATCAGCAGACCATGCCGTGGGATGACAGCACATATACAGAAATCGCGGGCGGATATGTGTCCTCGATTGCAAAGAGAATGAATGGCACCATTGTGGCGTGGGGTGCGGAGGACGAGCTTGTTTGCGAAGGCCCTGGGGGCGATCTCTGCTGTCCGTTCAAGTTCTCGCAAGCGCCTATTCCGGCGACGTTGTCACAGATCACCGGCCTGAAACTGGCAAAGGGACATTCCAACTGGGCTCACTTCGTGATCGTTCCGAACGGTTCCTGTCCATAGGGGAAGGCGATTTGTGGTGCGGTCGCATTTCAAGCTACCTTGGTATCTTGCCGCCATCGTTGGATCGGGTTTTTGCGACCCCTCGCAAGCGCAGCCCGGCATGTCGCAGGTGTGGGGCGATGAGTCAGGCGGCTCGCTTAGTTTGCCTCCGGGACGATACGAATCGGTAGCGTGTGGTGAATATGTATTACTTGGCCTGCGGGCTGACGGCACACTCGTCGCCGTTGGGGACCCTTCCTTTGGCCAGCTCAATACGCCGTCCGGTACCTTTGTACGAGTGGCCCTCGGGTCGTTCATCGGTGTCGCAATTCGTTCTAATGGCACATTGGCCACCTGGGGCACAGGCATTTATAACCTGACTTCACACCCTGCCGGAACGTTCAAGCGCGTCGCGGTGGGACACAGCATTGCGGTTGGTGTTCGAACCGATGGCACGCTCGCTACATGGGGAGCAGTGGCCCACCCAACGCCGAGCGGGACATTTCTCGACGCGCAAGCCGGGCGAGATTTCTTCATTGCCTTGCGAACTGATGGAACGCTGGTCGGATGGGGAGAGCCGTTCTGGGGCGGAACGAACGTGCCTCCCGGCCAGTTCGTTGCGATCAGCACGAAGGATATTCATTGCGCCGCGCTTCGTGCTGACGGTACCGCTGTGGCGTGGGGCAACAGTTCTTCTGGCGCGCTCAATGTTCCGAACGATCGGTTCATCGCCATCGCCGCAGGCGGTGGCTGGACCGGCGGAATACGGATCGACGGCACACTGCGCGTTTGGGGATCGCCCGCGTATGGAATCACGAGTCCTCCGCCGGGAAGGTACTATTCACTCGATATTGGACTCGCGCACGCCATCGCCATCCGTGCCTGCCCGGCCAACTGCGACCTCTCAACAATCCAGCCGGTGCTGAATGTGAACGACTTTGTGTGCTTCGTGAACAAGTATGCCGCGGCGGAGACGTACGCCAACTGCGACGCGAGCACGACGGTGCCGGTGCTGA
>JBJXFQ010000035.1:0-28866 GCA_046155605.1 Phycisphaerales bacterium | reverse complement strand
CTCGGTGCGTTCGACGAGGACGTAGTCGCCGTTGAGGATGCCCTCGTCCTTCATCGAATCACCCTCGACCTTGAGCGCGAAGGTGGAGTCACCCCGGCCGCGGCCGCCGAGGACTTCGGCGAGGTCGTGATCGCGAGCAGAACAATGACACAAATGACGCGATGACTCATGACGACTCTCCTTGCTGTGATTCAGCCTACCACAATGTGCGGCCAGGTCCAAGAAGAATGCGCTCAATACTGGCAAAATGTCGGTTCCGGAGCAAAATGTCGGTTCCGGAGTAAATTGTGGTATGAGCCGCCATAAAATTGCTGTTTTCTTGTCATTTGCAGTCTTCGCTCCCTCTTTGTTCGCACAATGGTCGGCTACTCGTTTGCATCCCGAGGGTGCTTACCAGTCTTCCGTGCTGGCACTCGGCGGCGGTTCGATCGGCGGGATTGTCCAAAGCAGTTCCTTGGCCTCGAGCGCTCACGCGGCCTTGTGGAAAGCACCCGGATCAAGTTGGGCGACACTCGGACAGGGCTTTGGAAGCGTTCTGGGGATGACAGCATCCCACCAAGTCGGGGAACTGAACAGCCATGCTTCCTTGTGGTCGGGCACACCGCAGTCACGCGTCGAGTTGTCAGAGGCGGCATCAGCAGCGTTGGCAATCGCTGGAAATCAGCAGGTGGGATGGACGTTTGCAGGCATCTACGAGTTCGCCGCTATGTGGCGCGGCTCATCGGCGAGTTATGTCAACCTTCACCCCACTGGCGCGCTCACGTCCGTCGCCACCGCGACCGACGGCACGTTGCAGGGCGGATACGTCGCGTATGGCGGCGGCACCAGCATCCAAGCCGTGCTCTGGAACGGCTCGTCCACGCCGATCGCGTTCCTCAACCCCCCGGCCAGCTCGTCAAGGGTGCTCGGGATGGTGCCCGGGCAGCAGGTGGGGTGGACCCAGTTCGTCGAGCAGAACACGCACGCGGCGCTGTGGAGCGGCAGCGCCGAATCGTGGATCGATCTCAACCCCGCCGGGAGCGTTCGATCGGTCGCCCACGCGACGGCGGGCTCGGTGCAGGCGGGCCTTTATTACACGCCGGGCTCGAGTTTCTCGCGGGCCTGCGTGTGGTACGGGACGCCGGAGAGCGTCGTCAACTTACATGCGCTCTTGCCACCGGGGTATCTCAACTCGGTGGCGTATGCCGTGTCGGTGGTGGACGGCATCACTTATGTCGGCGGCATCGCCACCCGCGACTTCCAGCGCACCGAGGCGTTTTGTCTGGACGCTCGTGCCGTCGCCGGGGCTGGCGGCGGTGCTGGGCGGCGCGGGGGTGTTGGCGATGAGGCGGCGAAGGAACTGACCGGAAGTCCCTCCGAATCGGTCTTTGTCCGGTGCATCCCCTCTTGCATTGTCCCGTATATTGGTGGCGCGTATGGCGGCAGTCTGTGCCGGCTTGTCCCGGCGAGTCAGGTTCCTAGCGGAGGTGAATCATGGTGCGTTCCCGTCTCGGGCTCCTCGGGCTCGTTTTCTGCGCCGGCTTGGCGTCGGCTGCTCATGGCCAGGCTCTCGCGTCCCCGGTCGTCCGCTACGAAGGCCAGTCCGTCGTCCGCGTTGACGTCCAATCCGCCAAAGAACTCCAGATGACCCTCGCGCTGACCAGCGATGTCTGGTCGCACCGCGTGGGCATCGGCGGGCCGGTCGATGTCCGCGTGACCCGCGAGCAGCGCGATGCCATGACCGCGGCCGGCCTTCGCTTCGAGGTGCTCATCGACGACGTGCAGGCGCGCGTCGATGCCGAGCGCGCCGCGCAGCAGAACGCCGCCGACGGCCCGTGGCACGCGGTCTATCACAACCTCGCCGACATCCGCACCTATATCAACGGCCTGGCCGCGGCCAATCCGGCCTTGGCCTCGGTCGGCGTCGCCGGCCAATCCCTCCAGAGCCGCGACCTGTTCTATATCCGCATCACCGGCGCGGGCGGCGCGGGCAATCGGCCCGCCGTCTTCTTTCACGGGTGCCAGCATGCTCGCGAATGGATCACGCCTGCCGCCAACGCCTTCATCGCCGATCGCCTCCTCGCCGACTACGGCAGCGACCCGCGCGTCACCACCATCATGAACAACGTCGAGTTCGTGATCCTGCCCGTCGCCAACCCGGACGGCTACGAGTGGTCCTGGACCAACGAACGCCTCTGGCGCAAAAACCGTCGCGCCAACGCCGGCGGGTGCATCGGCGTCGATAACAACCGCAACTGGGGGTTCCAGTGGGGCGGCGAGGGGGCCAGCACCGACCCCTGCAACGACACCTATCGTGGCACGGCGGGATTCTCCGAGCCCGAGACGCAGGTGCTGCGCGACTTCATCATCGCCAACCCGCGCTTCGCGGGCTACATCGATATCCACAGTTACTCGCAACTCATCATGTCGCCCTGGGCCTATACCAGCGCTTTGCCCCCGAATCACTCCGTCTTCCAGCAACTCAACGCCGCCATGGCCCAGGCCGTCTTCAACACCCACGGCAAGACCTACACCTTCGGTCCGATCTACACCACCATCTATCCCGCTTCCGGCGGCGGCGTGGACTGGGTCTACGGCGCGCGCGACATCCTGGCCTTCACGTTCGAACTCCGCGACACCGGCGTCAACGGCTTCCTCCTGCCGCCGGATCAGATCATCCCCACCGGCCAGGAGACCTACGCCGCCGTTCTCACCCTCGCCGAATACTTCCTCCCCATCCGCTTCAGCCTGCCCGCCGCGTTCCCGACCACGATCACGCCGCAGATCACGACCACCGTCCAGGTCCGCATCGACAACGGCTACAACGCGACCGTTGCCGCCGGCACCGAGAGGCTCTACGTCCGTCAAGGCACCGCCGGCGCGTTCGCGCCGATCTCGCTCACCTCGTTGGGCGGCGGGCTCTATGAAGGCACGCTCCCCGCTTCCGCCTGCGGCACTACCGTCCAGTTCTACTTCCAGGCCGATGCCAGCACCGGCAGCACGATCGCCTACCCCGTCGCCGGCGCTGCCGCTCCGTTCCAGGCTACCGCCGTCACCTCCACGATCGCCTTCCATGACAACATGGAGACCAACCTCGGGTGGACCGTCGCCAACACGGCGCTCACCGGCGGCGCGTGGGTCCGCGCCGATCCCGTCGGCACCACCAACGCCGGCGCCCAGGCCAACCCCGAGAATGACAACACTCCGGCCCCGGGAGTCAACTGCTACGTCACCGCCAACGGCGCGGTCGGCGGCGGCGCGGGCGCGGCCGATGTCGATGGCGGTCCCACCGTTCTCACCTCGCCCCAGTTCAGCCTTGCCGGTGCCTCGTCCGCTTCCATTCAGTTCGCGCGCTGGCTCTATTCCGCCAACGGCGTGACCGACACCATGACCGCCCAGGTCAGCAACAACGACGGCGCAACCTGGACCACCCTCGCGACCATCGGCGGCACCGCCGGTTGGGGCGTCCAGAGCATCCCGCTCCCCGGTTCGGTCGCACCAACCTCGCTCATGCGGCTCCGGTTCAGCGTCGCCGACAACCCCAATGACTCCGTCACCGAGGCCGCCATCGACGACCTCGTGGTGTCGGCCCTCACCTGCCCCGCCGTCGTCTGTTACGCCAACTGTGACGGCAGCACGTCCTCTCCGGTGCTCAACGTCAACGACTTCACCTGCTTCCTCAACCTTTATGCCGCGGGCGCATCGTCCGCGAACTGCGACGGCAGCACCGCGGCCCCCGTCCTGAACGTGAACGATTTCACCTGTTTCCTCAATCTCTTCGCCGCCGGTTGCCCTTGATTGCTCCGACCCCTTGCAACTCTCTGGTGATGTGGTAACTTAGTAGTGGGTTGGTTCGTCTCAACAGTCCGATAAGGAAATCCCGATGAAAGGTCCGTTACTCCTCGCGCTCGGCGCGCTCGCGGTGCCCGCACTCGCCGCCGACACCCTGACCCGAATCCAGATCGACTCGCCCAACGCTCGGACGATCGCGCATCGGCTCGAGCACTCCGGGTTCGACGTGATCGAGGGCTCCGTCGGCCCAACGTCGCTCCAAGTCGTCGCTTCGGCCGAATCGCTCGATCTGCTTCGTCGCATGAGAATCCGCTACACCATTGTCGCCAAGGGTCGCCCGTTCAACGACATTCAGGCCAAGCAGCAGATGGGGCCCGGCCCAGATCCTGTCCCCGTGGGTTACCCCGACCTCGCCGCCGTCTACGCCCAACTCAACGCCCGTGCGGGGACGTATCCCGCGATCTGCCAGGTCGTGAACCTGACGACGCGGTATGGCACGCCCGCCACCGCGCAGGGCCGAAGCATGTTCGCCGTCAAGATCTCCGACAATGTCGCCTCGAACGAGGACGAGCCGACGTTCCTGCTCGTCTCGACCCATCACAGCCGCGAGGTCAACTCCACCACCGTCGCCCTCGACACCATGGACCGCATCCTTGCGGGCTATGGGGTCAATCAGAACATCACCGACCTCGTCAACAAGTACGAGATCTGGATCGCCCCGGTCTGGAATCCCGACGGCTACAACCACACCTTCGTCACCGACAACCTCTGGCGCAAGAACCGTCGCCCCAACTCCGGCGGCTCCTTCGGCGTTGATCTCAACCGCAACTACCCCTTCGGCTGGGCCGCCGCGTGCGCCGGGAGCACGACGCAGAGCAGCGACACCTACAAAGGCCCCAGCGCCGGCTCCGAGCCCGAGACCCAGACGATGCTCGCTTTCGCCCTCGACCGCCACTTCACCAAGGTCATCGACTACCACTCCTTCGGCCGCGAGACCCTCTTCGAGTACGCGTGCCTCAGCCATCCGCTGGTCACGTTCCTGGGCAACGAAGCCGCGGCTATCGCCACGGCCTCGGGCTATGGCGGCCTGACCCGCGCCCCCAGCGCCGAGGGCGAGCACTACGAATCCCAACTCGCCACACGCGGCGCGTACGCCTTCCTCACCGAGATCGGCACCGCCTTCCAGCCCACCTACGCCTCCGCCCAGGCCGAGGCCGCCCAGGTCTGGCCCGGCAACCTTTTCATCCTCAATCGCTCCATCCCCATCACGGGCCATGTCACCAACGCCATCACCGGGCAGCCCGTCGTCGCCAATATCACTGTCCAGGGCGTCAACTTCACCAACGGAGAGACCAACACCAGCCGCGGGCAGTTCGGCCGTTACCACTACTTCCTCCCCGCCGGCACCTACACCCTCACCTACACGGCCGCGGGGTATGTGACCGCCATGCGTGTCGTGCAGGTCGGTGCCGCCACCGAGACGGTTGTCGATGTCCCGTTGCAGCCCATCCTCTCGTGCTACGCCAACTGTGACTCGAGCACGGTACAGCCCTTCCTCAACGTCAACGACTTCACCTGCTTCACGAATCTCTTTGCCGCGGGCAATGCGCTGGCCAACTGCGACGCGAGCACGATCGCTCCGACGCTGAACGTGAACGATTTCACCTGCTTCCTGAACCGCTTCTCCGCCGGTTGCTCGGCACCGTAACGCCTCGTGGATCGGACACCGCAGCCGCTTTAGCGCGGCAAGGAGTTGGTCATGCTCACTCGTCGCTCGCTCGTCGCGATTGTTCTGCTCGCCGCTGGCACCGCCGCCTCTGCGCAAGAGCCCGTGCGCTACGAGGGGCATCGCGTCGTCCGCGTCACGCCCACGACCGCCCGCCAGTTGATGACCGTCCGCTCCCTTGCCGACGACATCCTCACCTGCGAGGGCTCGGGCATCGGCACCTTCGACGTCCGCCTCTCGCCAGAGCGCTTCCAGACCTTCCTCGATTCCGGCATCCGCCACACCGTCGTCCTTCAAGACCTCCAGGCCCACCTCGACCAGATCGCCCGCGACGACGACGCCATCCGCGCCGGCGACGACCCGGCCTGGTTCGTCACCTATCGCTCCCTCGCCGAGATCAACACACGCATCGACTCCCTGGTCGCTGCCTTCCCGACCCTCGCTTCCGTCTCCACCATCGGCACCTCGATCCAGAACCGTCCGATCCGGATGGTCCGCGTCACAGGCTCCGGCAGCACCACCAACCGCCCGGCCTTCGTCATCCAATCCAACCAGCACGCCCGCGAGTGGATTACCCCGCACGCCTCGATGTACATCCTCGACCGCTTCCTCGAGACCTATGCCACCGACTCCCGCATCCGCAACATCGTCGACAACATCGACTTCTATATCATCCCCAGCGTCAACCCGGACGGCTACGAGTACTCACGCACCACCAACTCGCAGTGGCGCAAGAACCGGCGCGATAATCCGGGCTCCTGCGACGGCGTCGACCTGAACCGCAACTGGGGCTTCCAGTGGGGATTCGACAATACCGGGTCCAGCGGCAATACCTGCTCCGAGACCTATCGCGGGCCCGCCGCCTGGTCCGAGCCTGAGATCGCTGGGATCAAGACCCTCGTTGATTCCCTCGCCGCCCAGGGTCGCCTCAAGGTCCACTGGGATATCCACACCAACGGCCAGATGTTCCTCTCGCCATGGGGCTACACCACCACCCCGCCGACCGACCTGCCGCTGATGAACACGCTCGGTGCCATCGTTCAGGCCGGACTCCAGTCCGTCCGCGGCACGCCCTACCCCTATGGCCAGGGTTCCGTCATTCTCTACCTCAACAACGGCAACACCCGCGATTACACCTACGGCGTCCACGGCAAAATGTCCTGGACCCTCGAACTCAGCGGCAACAGTTTCCAGCCGCCCGTCTCCGAGATCCTCCCAAATTGCCAGGAAGCACTCGCCGGCCTCCTCCCGCTCGCTGAGTATTACATCGTTCCAGCCGCGGCCTGCTTCGCCAACTGCGATTCGAGCACAGCCACGCCCTTCCTCAACGTCAACGATTTCACCTGTTTCAATAACCGCTTCGCTGCCGGCAACTCCCTCGCCAACTGCGACGCCAGCACCGCCGTCCCCGTCCTCAACGTCAACGACTTCACCTGCTTCCTCAATAAGTTCTCCGCAGGCTGTTCGGCACCATAAGCCTCGGGGCTCGAACCTGCTTGTTCCGGTTGAGGTGGCCATAGCCCCTTTCGGTTGCCTGCACCTCATTTGATCGTCCCCAGCAGCCTTGCACGGGCGTGCCAAGGTCCGCCTTCGCCATGCCTGGCCGCTTCGGGCTTTGAATATCGCTCTGGACATCCCGCCGAGTTCCGGTATGCTGCACATGCGCCCGATTTGGGCCAGCGGAGACTTCACCATGCGTTCACGATTCGTCTCGTCCCTCGGACTTACCGCCTGCGTCGGGGCCTGCGTCGGCCTCGCGTCCTGCCAGAACTCTCGCCTCGCCCACGAGGACGAGGCGCTCGAAGGCCGCGATGCCATGCGCTTCCGCTTCGAGCAGCGCGCCGGCCCCAGCGGCGTCATCCCACACAACGCCATCATGAGCGCCAAGCACCACCGCGACGCCATGCTCGCCTCCAAGCCCTTCAATCCCCTCGACGGCCCGGCCTTTACCAACATCGGTCCCGGCAACATCGGCGGCCGCGTCCGCGCCATGCTCATCCATCCCACCGATGCCAACACCATCTATATCGGGGCCGCAACCGGCGGCGTTTGGAAAACCACCACCGGCGGCACCACCTGGCAACCCCTCCAGGAGTTCGTCCCCACCCTCACCATCGGCTCCATGGCCATGGACCCCAACAACCCCAACACGATCTACGTCGGCACGGGCGAGGGCGTTTTCGACACCGTTGAGGGAACCTCCAACACCGCCGCCGTCCGCGGTGCGGGAATCTTCAAGACCACCGATGCCGGCCTCACCTTCACGCAACTCACCAGCACCACCAGCCCCGACTGGTATTGGGTCAATCGCATCGCGTTCCAACCCGGGAGCAGCACCGTCATGCTCGCCGCCACGGGCAGCGGCATCTGGCGCACAACCGACGCCGGCGTCAACTGGACGCGCGTCCACGTCGGCAACGTCCTCGACGTCGAGTTCAACCCCTCCAACGGCTTGCTCGCCGTCGCGGGGCGCAAGGACGCCACGCCGCAATACTCGACCGACGGCGGGCTCACCTGGACCGCCGCGACGGGCATCGCCGCCGGTTCCGTCCGCGTCGAACTCGAATACGCCCGCAGCAGCCCGAGCACCGTCTTTGCCGGCGTATCCACGGGTGGCCGCTGGCGAGCCTATCGCTCGACCAACGGCGGGCAGTCGTACACCCTCCAGACCTCCGGCACGGGTGTCTCCACCCTCGGTGCCTACACCGGCGTCGTCTGGGTCGATCCCACCAACCCCAACCTCATCATCATCGGCGGCCAGCCCCTCGCCAGATCCACCGACGCGGGCGTCAACCTCACCACAGCCTATGGCGTCAACCCGGCCATGCACGCCGACCACCACCTTATCCTCTCGCACCCCCAGTACAACGGCACCACCAACCGCATCATCTACTTCTCCACCGACGGCGGCGTCTTTCGCGCCAACGACTCCACCACCAACACCTACGTCTCCCTCAACACCAATCTTTCCATCACCCAGTTCTACGGCGGGGCCATCAACGATGCCTCCGGCGTCGTCGTCGCCGGCGCCCAGGACAACTTCACGCTCCGTTACAACGGTAACTTCAACGGCTGGACGTCGCTCATCGGCGGCGACGGCACTCGCGGTCTCTCTGACCCCACCGACCCCAACTTCTTCTACGGTGCCTCTCAGCGCCTCGCCATCGCCCGGTCTTCCAACGGCGGCGTCTCTGCTACTTCCATTTACAACACCGCCGCGGGCCCCATCACCGAGGCTCAGACAACCAACTGCAACTTCATCCCTCCCTTCATCCTCGACCCCAACAACCCCAACCGCATCCTCGCCGGCGGACGCAGCCTCTGGCGCAGCAACAACGTCAAAATGACCGGCCCGACCTGGGCGATCATCAAAGGCTCGCTCCCGCGCCCCGAGCCCACGCCTCTGCCCGCCCTCAGCCCCGCCGCCGGCAGCGCCGCGCCCTCGCTCTCGCCCGCCGGCCCACCCCCGGACCACTACGTTCAGAACGACCCGCGCAACATCGCCTCCATCGCCGTCGCTCGTGGCAACTCCGACATCATCTACGTCGGGCACAACAACGGGAACCTCTACAAGACCACCAACGGCACCGCCGCCACACCCACTTGGACGCAGATCGATACCAACGCGCCCGGCCTACCCGACCGCTGGCTCAACTGGATCCACGTCGACCGCAACAACCCCAACCGCGTCTACGTCTCGTTCATGACCTACTCCTCCAATAACGTCTGGAAATCCGCCGACGGCGGCACCACCTGGCAGAACGCCTCCGGCAGCGGCATCGGCGCTCTCCCCGCCATCGCCATCTCCACCATCGTCAACCACCCGCTCGATTCCAACCGCCTCTATGCCGGCACCGACATCGGCCTCTTCCTCTCCACCGACAACGGCGGCTCGTGGGCACCCGTCACGCCCGGCGTCGGCATGGTCCCCATCGAGGAGATCAACTGGCGCAATAACACGACGATGATGGTCGTCACCCACGGCCGCGGCATCTTCCTCGGCGACGCCACCCTGCCCCCAGCCTGCTACGCCAACTGCGACGGCAGCACCGCCGCGCCAATCCTCAACGTCAACGACTTCACCTGCTTCCTCAACCGCTTCGCCGCGGGCGACTTGTATGCCAACTGCGACAACTCCACCACGCCGCCCGTTCTCAACGTGAATGACTTCGTTTGCTTCCTCAATGCCTTCGGAGCCGGCTGTACCTGAACCAGCGACGCCAGCCACGCTCCCGGCATCAACCACGCCTAGGTTGACCGCGTTCGCCCACGGCTACCATTTCCCCGTGCCCCAAGAGGGCCGCGCTGATGTCGATGTCGTTCCGTCACCCTCACCCCACACAGGCGATTCCCATGCCCACACTCCTCCACCGTTCCGCCCTCATCGCCGCCGCCCTCGCGGCCCACGCCCACGCCCAGACCGGCCCGGATGTCACCCTGCTCGACATCCTCAGCATCTCCAATCACGGTGCCGTTGGCTCGATGCGTGCCTACTCCCTCGGCAGCCACACCTGCAACATCGGTAACCAGAACCTCCTCTGGCTCGGCAACGGCACCCCGGGCCTCGCCATGAACGCCTACCGCCTCCACGACGGTCGCCTCATGCAACTCGGCATGAGTTGGGTCAAGACCGCCTGCTGCGCCGGTGCCCAATCCAACCCCGGCTGCGGCACCTGCAATAACGTCGGCGGCCAGTTGCTTGGCGTCGGTTGCCTCGATGTCTACAGCGCGAGTTGGAACAGCCAGCAATCACGCCTCGCACCGCGCTGGGCCGTCAACGGGTACAGCGGCACGTTCCAGTCTTTCGCCGGCACCACCGGCGACGCCATCTTTAAGCGTCTGCAGATCGCCCAGTCCGACGTCACCGCTGCCAACTTCCCCAACGCTCGCTACTTCGTCGAGGGCGTCTATGTCGGCACCGATGACGCCGCCAACGCCAATGCCGGCAACAACGCCACCTACAAGCGCGTTACCGTTGATGCCTCCTTCAACCTCAACCTCGTCGCCAACTCCCAGCAGACCCGCATCCCGGCCATCCGCGCCTGGCGCGACCACGGCCTCGGTGCCAACATCCCCGATGTCGACGTCGCCATCGGCCAAGCCACCGTTCCCGGCGAAGGAACCTTCTGGCACGCTTGCAAGGCCCGCGACCTCGGCAACGGCATGTGGCGATACGACTACGCCGTCTTCAACCTCAACAGCGATCGCTCCGGCGGCTCCTTCAGCGTCCCCATCCCGGTTGGCGTGACGCCCACAAACATCGGCTTCAACGCCCCAGTCGCCCACTCCGGGGACATCACTAGCAACACGCCGTGGACCGTCTCCGTCGCCGCCGGTGCCATTACCTGGAGCAGCCCCCAGACCTTTGCGCAGAACGCCAACTCCAACGCCATCCGCTGGGGCACCATGTTCAACTTCTGGTTCGAAGCCCCGACCGCGCCGACCACCGCCACCGCGACGCTCGGCCTCTTCAAGCCCTTCACCCCCGGCTCCGTCTCCTTCGCCGTCCAGGCCCCCAGCGGCGGTGCGTGCTACGCCAACTGCGACGGCTCCACCGTCGCCCCGATCCTCAATATCAACGACTTCTCCTGCTTCATCAACCGCTTCGCCACAGGCGACCCCTACGCCAACTGTGACGGCTCCTCGATCCCGCCCGCGCTCAACATCAACGACTACACCTGCTTCCTCAACGCCTTCGGAGCGGGATGTCCGTAAAGAGCCGCCTTCACTTCCTACTCCACGTCGCCGGCACGATAATTCATCTTGACACGCTCGAAGCATCATGTATGCTGCGCGTGTCCAGCGGCGGGCGGTCGTCATTGCCGTTGCTCTTATTCATTTGCTCGACCTGACGAGCCACCGCCGCACATCTCGGAGACGATCATGAAGACCACTCTGCGTGCGGTCGCGTTCTTCCTTTGGTGCCTCGTCATGCTCGCCGCGAGCCCCCCGGCCCGTGCCCAGCCATGCACGTCCGCCTGGCATCCCGCTACCGGTGCCGCCTCCATCGACGGTTATGTCCACGCCTTCGCCCACTGGGATCCTGACGGCCCAGGCCCAAATCCGACCCTCCTCCTCGTCGCCGGCGAGTTCAGCGCCGCGGGCGACATCCCCGCCGGCAACCTCGCCGCATGGGACGGCCGGCAGTGGTCCACGCCCCTGGGCTCGACCAACGGCCTGATCCTCGCCATCGCCATCAACGGCAATCGCGTCGTCATCGCCGGGCAGTTCACCTCCGTCGCCGGCGTTGCCGCCAAGAACGTCGCCGAGTGGGACGGCACGCAGTGGCGCGCCCTGGCGGGCGGCCTTGACGCTGCCGCGTACGCCGCCACCTATTACAACGGCGATCTCATCGTCGGTGGCATCTTTGGTGCCGCCGATGCGGTCCCCGGCACCTCCCGAATCGCGCGCTGGGACGGCTCGGCCTGGCACGCCATGAGCGGCGGCATCACCGGACACGGTGTCTACACGCTCGCGACGTACACAGGCGATCTGTACGCGGCTGGCTTGTTCGCTTTCGCGGGCGGACAGCCCATCAACGCCATCGTGCGATGGAACGGCACAACTTGGAGCGCCGTCGGCAGCGGCCTCGTCGGCATCCGCCTTGACTCGCTTGCTGTCTTTGACGGGCGTCTGATCGCGGCGGGCGAGTTCAGCGCGTCCGGTCCCACTTCGCTTCCCAACGTTGCGGCATGGGATGGAAGCACATGGACGCCGCTTGGCTCAGGCTTTGTGGCCGGTGCGGCCAATGCCACCGTCATCGATGGCTCGCTCTATGTGACCTCGCGCCTCAACCCGAGCACCACTCCCGACACCATCTACCGATGGAGCGGCACTCAATGGAACCCCGCAGTTCCCGCCGATCCCCTCTTCCGTCTCAACAATATCAATGCGCTCGCTAGTTACAACAGCCGCTTCGTTATCGGTGGGTTTCTCTTCGTCGACGGCAACCCGGGCAGCGGTTTGTCCACCCGCTTCGGTATCCTCGCCTACGACGCCTCAGGATGGGACACCCTCGGCCGCGGGCTCGGCGCTCCCGTGCGCGCCTTCGCCGAGTTCCAAGGTGACCTCATCCTCGGTGGCGACTTCTCCGTCGCCGGCGGCCGCCGCGTCAATCATGTCACACGCTGGGATGGCACCACCTTCCACCCCCTCGGCACCGGCGTTGGTTCCACCACCCCTCTCATCGGCAACGGCGTCCGCGCCATGACCGTCTTCCGCAACGAACTCATCGTCGCCGGCAAGTTCCAGTTCGCCGCCGGTGCTCCAGCCGCCGGCATCGCCGCATGGAACGGTACCACCTGGCGACCCCTCGCCTCCGGCCTAGGCGTTGGCTCGTCCGCCATCGTCCACGCGCTCCTGGTGCATGACGACACCCTGTACGCCGCGGGCGAGTACATGCTCATCAACGGCACGCAGCAAGTCTCCATCGCCAAGTGGGACGGCGCGCAATGGTCGAGCGTCGGCACCACGACCAACGCCATTACCGGCGGAGTCCTCGCCCTCCATTCCTTTCAGGGCCACATCATCGCCGGCGGATATGTACTCACCGCCAACGGCCATCCCAGCCGAGGTGCGGCGCGATGGAACGGCTCCACCTGGCTTCCCATGCCACTGCCAGGAGTGGGAAATGTCCACGCGTTCTCCATCTTCCGCGATCGCTTGGTCGCAGCCACGGCGTGCTATTGCGATACACCGCCTCGTCTTCTTGAGTGGCGCGGCGATCACTGGGCCATCGTTCTGTCGCTCTTCGGCGGCAGCCTTCAGTCGCTCGCCGTCTTCAACAACGAACTCATCATTGGTGGTGGCATCAACACCCCCGGTCCAGTTTCCATCTTCGGAATCGCGCGCTGGGACGGATCGCAACTCCGCCCGCTCGGGGCTGGCCTTTCGGGCTATGCCTCCACGCTGCATTCAACCCCCACCCGACTTCTCGTCGGCGGTGAGTTCAAATCCGCTGGTGGTCAACAGTCCTACTACTGGGCCTCTACTGCCTGCGAGCCACCGCCCGCCTGTTACGCCAACTGCGACTACTCCTCGATCCCGTCGGTCCTGAGCGTCAGCGATTTCCTCTGCTTCCAGGCCGCCTTCGCCGCGGGCGAGGGCTATACCAACTG
The DNA here is from genome assembly GCA_046155605.1 of Phycisphaerales bacterium. Classification (GTDB taxonomy): domain Bacteria; phylum Planctomycetota; class Phycisphaerae; order Phycisphaerales; family UBA1924; genus JAEUIZ01. Next base: position 15,252 of record JBJXFQ010000035.1, on the reverse strand, counting down.
CGACGAGTCCGCCGTGCCGCCGGTGCTCGACGTGCGCGACTTCATCTGCTTCATGAACGCCTTCGCAAGAGGTTGCCCGTAGACGACGAAGCCCGGCTCCCCGCCATCAATCCACAATCCCCCGGGCGGCACGCCGCGCCCGGGGACTTTTATTCTGCCGGCCTGTCGCTTCCATGCCGGATCATCCGTTTTTTCCTTGCGGTGCCGCGCGCCGCGCGGTATGCTGCCGCGACCCCCAAAGGAGCTCATCATGCGGCCGACGCTTCGTTTCGCCGTCCCTGCCCTCGCCCTCGCGTCCATCGCCGGCGTCGCCGCCGCACAGCACGCGGGCAGCGCCGTCCGAGCCCGGTTCGACTCGCTCGGCACCTCGATTGTCCCCGCCTATGGCCCCGGCCCACGCCTGCCCGCGCCCGCCGGCACCGATGTCGACCTTTGGACTTTCGTTGAGCCGGTCAGCATCCCCGAGTCCTGCGGCCTCTCCCAATCCTCCGGCCACGCCTGGGTCGGCCAGCACCTCAACAACGAACGACTCCAACTCTTCGCCATCCAGGGCAACGGTGTCCCGCTCAACGAGTTTCTCGGTGGCCCCAGCAACTCCAACCCCACCGTCGTCGCGGTCGCCATGAACGCCGATTTCGCCGCTTTCTGCGACCAGCAACTCACCAATGGCCCGCTTCAGGTCAAGGCCTATCGCTCCACCAGCACCCAGCCCCTCTGGACATTCGACGTCCCTGAACTCTACACGGGCATCGGCCCGCGAAACCTGCGCGTCTCACGCGATGGCTCCCGCGTCGTCATGGCCGTCGTCAATCCCAATGGCGGTGCCACCGCCGTCATCGCCCTCAAAGCCGCTGACGGCACCGTCATCAACCAATGGCTCGGCGTCTCCGGCGGATGCTCCGGCCTCGAGATCACCGACGACGGCACCCGAGCCATCATCTGCGAGGGCTCCCCGCCCGCCGGCATCGGCCGCCTCCTCAACACCTCAACCGGCACCGAGATCACCACCTTCCCGGGCAACGGCGCGGGCGGTTGGTTCAACATCTCTGGCAACGGCGACGTCATCGTCATCGGCGGCTTCAACTTCCGCGTCTTCGTCTGGAACGGCACCGCCTACCAACTCCGCATCAACTTCTCAGCTCCCACCTCCTGGTTCTCCTGGGGCGCGGCCGTCTCGCGCGATGGCTCCACCGTCGGTGCCCTCTCCCACAACTACGGCACGTCCTACCTCAACACCGATGTCCGGATGTGGGACGTCGAATCTGGCGCGCTACTCGGCGCCATACCCACCGTCGGCACCGGGCAATACCAGGATTCCGCGTGGGGCGGCGTCATGTCCGACGACGGCTCACGCTTCGCCGTCGCGTCCTGGGGCGATCAGGGCAACTCTCACGCCGAGGTCCGCGTCTTCGATCGCCAACTCAAACTCGTCGATTTCATCGACACCCCGGGCTCCCCTTTCAGCCTCGACATGACCGGCGACGGCCAGTACCTCATCGTCGGATACAAGTCCGTCCACGCCAACATCTTTGGTAGCGGCGGCGGCGTCCGAATGATCAAGATGCCCCTCTCCGCCTCGTGCTACGCCAACTGCGACGGCTCCACCGTCGCCCCGGCCCTCAACGTCGCCGATTTCATCTGCTTCCAGAATCAGTTTGCCGCCGGCAACTCCTACGCCAACTGCGACGGCTCGACCGTGCCCCCGACTCTCAACGTCGCCGACTTCATCTGCTTCCTCAACGCCTTCGGTGCCGGCTGCTCCTGAATCTGGCCGCGATCCGCTGCGGTTCGTCAACCCTCAAAGGCTCGAGAACCGCAGGTTCCGGGCCTTTCTTTCGCGCTAGCCCTCAATCCCCTGCCACGCTCGCTCCAGCGCCGCCATGAATCGCGCCGCCATCGCGCGCCCATCGACCAACACCGACGCCGCCATCCGCCGCCGGATCTCCTCGCGCGCCGGCGATCCGCCACGCAGCAACTCCACCGCCCGCGCGACATACGCCTCGTCATCCACCGCCACCCACTCGCCAAATCCCGCCGCTCGCAGCACACTCTCGCCCACGCGAGCCATGTGCATCCCGCCCCGCCGCGTGACTACCGGCACGCCCATCCACAGCGCCTCGCACGTCGTGGTCGTGCCGTTATACGGAAACGGATCAAGCGCCACGCTGATGCGACCATAGAAATCCAGGTGCGCGCGCTGGCCCACGACCGGCCCCGCGATCTCGACGCGCTCCGACGCGACTCCCAGCGCCGCGAGCGCCGCCTCGATGCGCACGCGACAGGTCGCATCCGCGAACCCCTGCGTCTTGAGCACGAGCCGCGCTTCCGGTGCCGCTCGCATCACCCGCGACCACAGCGCCAGCGTCCCGGCGTTCAACTTCGGCAGTGCATTGAAAGATCCGAAAGTCGGTGCTGCAGGCGCGCGCACGTCCGGGGCCTCTGCCGGCGGCTCATAACATAAGAAGCACGGATCGAGCCGCAGCAGCCGCTCCGTCCCGTGTCTCTCCGCTCCCGGCGGGTCCGTGATCGAATCCACAATCCGCCAATCCACCGCCGGCACGCCCGTCGTCGTCGGCCAGCCCAGATACGTCGCCTGCACCGGTGCCGCGCCGCGCGACATCACCGACTGCCGATGCCCCGTCGAATAGCCCGCCAAATCAATCAGCGCGTCGATCGCGTCGGCCCGGATGTGCGCCGCGAGTTCCGCCGATGGCATCATGCCCGCTTCGATCCAGCCTGCCGCTCGCTTGCGGATGCGCTCCGTGACATCATCGGTCGCGCCAGCCGTGGAATAGCACATCAGTTGCACGCGTGCGGGGTCGAGGTGTTCGACGATCGGCACGAAAAAGTTCGCCACCGCGTGCCGACGAAGGTCCGCCGAGATCACGCCGACCCGCAGCGCCCGACCGGTCAGCGGCGTGCGGACGCCGCGTGTCGATGCCGTCCGCTCGTCCGCGCCAAGGCTCGCGCCGGCCCTCACGCACGCCTCGCGCATCATCTCCGGCGTCACGCCGTCGCGATACGCCGTCGCCCCAACCCGCGCCGCCAGCAATCGCGGATTTCCCGGCACGCGTAGCAATCCTCGCTCGACCGACGCGATCGATTCTTCGATCAATCCCGCGTGCGTCAGCGCGATCGACGCGACTTCATATGGATCGGGCAAATCCGGTCTGATCGCCTCGGCCTGCCGAGCCGCCTCAGCCGCGCCGCTCAGGTCCGGCACGAGCACCAGCGCCCGCGCCAGCCCAATGAGCGACGGAAAGTAACCCGGAGAGAGCGACAAGGCCACGTGATACTCCGCCGCCGCCGCCGCGCCTCGTCCCGTGGCACACAAAACATTGGCGAGATTATTACGATACACGGCGTTCCTGGACTGCGCACCCGCCGCCCGCGCCTGGTGGAACTCCGCCTGCGCCATCCGCCCGAGCCGGAAGAGCATCCCGCCCAGCACGTCGTTTGCCTCCGCGTCCGCCGGCGACCGCTGCAACACCCGCCGAACCTGCGCCATCGCCTGCTCGGTCTTGCCCGTCGCGAACAACTGCCGCGCCGCCGCCAACGCCTGCGCGCTCATGGTGCTCCGCTCCACATGCGTTCATACGCATCTTCCATCTCACGCGCCCGCGTCGCCGCATCGCAGAGCGCCGACGCGGCAACCCGCCCCCGCAGCGTCCGACGCAGTGCCGCCAGTCGCTCGCGGTCGCTCGCCAACTCCGACGCAATGTCGATGTATCGATCCGGAGAATCAGCAGCCCATTCGCCCAGTCCCGCCGCAGTCAGCAGGCTCAGGCCCACGCGCCCCGCGTGCACCCGCCCCACGAGCGAGACCACCGGCACGCCCATCCACAATGCCTCGCAGGTCGTCGTCGTGCCGTTGTAAGGAAGCGGATCGAGTGCGATGTCGATACGGGAATAGAGTTCTAAATGTGACGTTGCATCACGCACCTCGCTCAGGCACTCGACCCGCCCCGGCTCAACCCCGGCCGCCTCGAACCTCCTCCGCATCCGCGCCGACGCGAGCAGTTCGCCCAGCCATCGGCCCTTCAGGAGCAGACGCGATCCCGGCAGCCGTCGGAGCAGCGACGCCCAGAGCGAGACCGTGCTCTCCGACACCTTTGCCGGGTTGTTGAACGAACCGAACGTGATCGGTCCACCCGTCGCGCTCGGTGGCGGGGACGGCTCCGGCATCGCCGCCATCGGCTCATAACATAAGAAGCATGTCGGCAGGCGCATCAGCCGTTCGGCGCACAGCACCTCCGCTCCCGGCGGGTCGGTGAGCGAGTCCACGATCCGCCAATCGATCGCCGAGACGCCCGTGGTCGCCGGGTATCCGACATAAGTAACCTGCACGGGCGCGAGACGCCGAGAGAGCGCCGTCAGTCGGTGCTGCGACGAGTGGCCCGAGAGTTCAACGAGGATATCGATGCCGTCGCTTTTGATTTCGTCCCGCAACGCCTCATCTGACGCCTGATACATAAGCCGAAACGTCGGCACGCCCTTGCGCACCCGCTCCGTCACCTCGTCCACCGGCCCGCCCGTGTGATAGACGTGCGCGAGCACCCGCGATCGATCATGCCGCTCGACAACGCCCGCGACAAAGCACGCCACCGCGTGTCGGCGAAAGTCCGGCGAGAGATACCCCACGCGCAACGGCCGCTTCTCGGCGCGCTTCGCTGCGGGCGGCTCATCGAGCGCCTCCGGCCCCGCCGCTCGGCCGAACCGCCGATGAAGTTCGAGTATCGCCGCGCCGTCGTCGCTGACGTAGTTGCTCATCAGGCACAGGGAACTCAGCAAGCCGGGCACGTTCGGCGTCGTGCGATCCGTCTCGCGGAGCAGAGTTACCGCCTCGTCCGCGCGACCCTGATCCGCCAGCACCTTGGCGAGCGCCGACGCCGTATCGGGCCTCTCTGGTGCGAGCCGCAGCGCCTCGCGCAGGATCGCCTCGGCCCGCTCAGCGCCGGCATGATCTCCCAGCATGGTGCCCAGCACGATCATCGCGTCGACGTGCCGCGCGTCGAGCGACAGCGTCCGCTCCAGCGCCGCGATCGCCCCCGCATGATCCGGCGTACACGACAGGATCGAGGCCAGCGTGAAATAGAACTCCGCGAACGTCGGCTCGGCCTCGATCGCCCGCGCGATGTGATATTTCGCCCGGTCATACTCGCGCGTCCCCGCGAGCAACACCGCCAGGAACTGGTTCGCGCCGGGGTGCCTCGGGTCGCGTGTGAGCGCCCGCTGCACGTTCTGCTGCGCCGCCGCCGCCTGCCCACGCTTGAAGAGGGCGATCGCGTCATGCACGATCCGGCCTGTATCCGCCACGCAAGCCTCCTACATCGCCAGGGTAAGCGTTACGTTGAACGCGTTGAAGAGCATGTGCATGACGATCGGCACCCACAGCCGAGCCGTGCGCTCATAGGCCGCGCCCAGCGCGAGGCCCAGCACAAAGAGCGGGATGAGCGCATGGGCCTGCTCCGCCCGAATTCCGCCTTCGAGGTGCGCGAGCGAAAAGAGCGCCGCGCTGATGGCCACCGCGACACGTGGCCGCCCGATCAGCCGCAGCAGTGACGATTGTAACAGCCCGCGAAAGATGATCTCCTCGGCCAGCGGCGCGCCCAGCACCGCCGCGCCGACCATCGCCCACGCCCACGGGTCTCCCGCATCGTCGTGCAACGTCTGCAGCGTCTCGTGCGAAAGCGACGGCGGCGCCTCACCTCGCAGCGCCCGATAGAGCAGCGCCGCCAGCATCGACGAGGCTTGCACGATCGGCAGCACCAGCGCGATCGCGATCACGCCGCCGCGCGCGTCAGCCCAGCGCGGCACCATCTCCATCCCGTCGCGTCGCGCGGCCAGGTCGTGCCGCAAGCTCTCGTCACGCAAGAGCCGCATCACCGCCAGCCCCGCCGCACCCGATGCGAGCGAAGCGCCGATGGCGATCATCGCCGTCGCCGCACGTTCCGACGCGACCGACATCGCGATTCCAGCGCCCACGGCTTGCGCCGCCAGCACCGCAAACACGCCCACGAGCCAGCACCACCATGGCCACGCCGAAACGTCCCGCCGCGGCGACCGAGCCAGCCGCCACAGCGCCCATACCGAGAGCGGCGCGAGCGCGGCCAGCGTCAGCCCGATGACTTCAACCGCGCTGATGGTGCGAGCCGCCTGCTCGACATGTTCAATGCTGGCGGGCAAGTCCTCGACAACCCCCGTGCTCGCGTCCGGCGTCGCGCCTTCGTCCTGCGGCGACTCGACCCCCGCCCCCATGGCCCCCGCCCCCATCACGCCAACAATGACCGCCATGACCGTCGGCCAGCCGCCACCCGAGAGCCTCCGCGAGATCATCGCGCACAAGCGTGCCGAGGTCGATGCTGCCAAGGCCGCCACCCCGCTCGCCGAACTCGAGGCCCTCGTGGCCCAGGCCGATCCCCCGCGAAACTTCTTCCGTGCCGTCACGCGACACCCCGACGCCGTGCATATCTCGATCATCGCCGAGATCAAGCGACGAAGCCCCTCGGCGGGCCTGATCCGCCCGGAATACGACGGCGATTCCTTCAAGCCCGAGAGCATAGCCGACGCCTATCACCGGCACGGGGCCGCCGCCATCTCCTGCCTCACCGACCAGCACTTCTTCGGCGGGCACCTCTCCTTCATCGAGCGCGTCCGCGCCGCCGTTCCGCTCCCGGTGCTTCGCAAAGATTTCATCATCGATCCGTGGCAACTGTGGGAGAGCCGTGCCGCGGGGGCCGATGCGGTGCTGCTCATCGCCGAGTGCCTGAACCAGTCCGAACTGGTGGACATGATGATCCTGGCGCAGCAGTTGCAACTCACGACGCTGGTCGAGGTTCATGAGATGGAGAGCCTGCTCCGCGTCGTCCCGCACGCCGGGTTTCCGCACGCGGGCTACTTCCTGCTGGGCGTGAACAACCGCGATCTGACCACGATGAAGGTAGATCTGGGCCACACTCTCCGGCTCGTCGGGGCCGTGGGCGATCTCGTGGGCGACCGCTCGATCATCGTCAGCGAATCCGGCATCCGCACCCGCGACGACCTCCTCCGCCTCCGCACCGAAGGCATCCGCATCGCCCTCGTCGGCGAACACCTGATGAGGCAGGATGATCCCGGCAAGGCGCTGGGGGAGATGCTGCGGACGCAGGTGCGGATGTAGGTATCTAAAAAACCTCGTTGCTTTCGCGGGAAGCCCGGTTGCGCTAAGATCGACGGTTCTTCCCGATTTTTCTTGACAGTCTTGGGGGATTCGGGTATGTTGGGCAAATCAGTTCGGGTGTCTTCGGCCAAGTCATTGAGCAAGGGACAAACCATGAACAATCCAGCGTCCAGCGTCCAGCGTCCAGCGTCCAGCGTCCAGTAGGTCTCGCGGGCTGCTGATCGCGGTTTCCGCGGCAGTGCTCGCACTCTCGAGCGGCCATGCCGCGGGTCAGGCAGGGTTTGTGAGAGTTTGGAATGATGATGGGCTCGATGGCGTCGAGATTCCGCCACCCGGTGCATTTCGGCAGTTGAGTGCTGGAGACAAGTTCCTCATGGGGATCCGGGTGGACGGGTCTGTGCATGTCCGAAGCGGGGTGCAAAGCGAGGTTCCGTCCGGAAATATGACCAATGGGCCGTTCGTTCAGGTCTCCGCGAGTTGGCGACATGGGTTGGCGCTTCGGAACGATGAGACCGCCGATCCTGCTCTGGCGTGGACGGTTGCTGGATGGGGGCGGAATGTCGATGGAGAGACTGGTGCTTGGCCTCCTGACGATGGCGGTGGCCCGCCCTTGTATCCGAACGCCGTGCGGCTTGTTCCGGCGGACGAGAAGTTCCACAAGGTCTCTGCGGGCGAATGGTTCAGCGCAGGCCTGGTCCGTGACGCCACCAATCCTTCGCGTGACCGCACGTTGAAGATGTGGGGAACTTGGTGCATTGCCAGGACGCCGCCCACGGGCATCTACTTCGCCGACCACGCTACGCCGACCAAGTTCATCGACATCCTCGCGGGTGGCCACCACTTCATAGCGATTATTGATGACGGATCCGGCACCAAGGGCTACCTCGTCAGTTGGGGATACTGGGATTACCTTGTCCAACCATGTCGAGCGACACCGAGCGACCCCGGGCCGAAGGGTCCAAACGCTGAGAACATGGCACCGCTCACGCAGAAGTACATCAAGATCGTCGCGGGACATCATTTTGATTACGCGCTACGCGAGGATGGCGTGACGTGGGACTTCTTCGGCAATACCAATAGCGGTGTGGCCAACTTGCCGACCGGAGCGATCGACATCTACACGGGCCGAGATCATGCGATTACCCGAACCTCAAGCGGCAGTCTCGTCGCTTGGGATGATCCAGAGTATCCGTTGCCCGATCCAAACCTCGTGACGCTGCCCGCAGACGAAGCGTTGTGGGGGCTGACAAACAGCAACTCGAACTGGTTCCACGCCGGGCTGAGCGGGTGCTTTGGAAACTGTGATCGTTCTACTACCCCGCCGGTGCTGAACGTGAACGACTTCATGTGCTTCGGGAACGAGTTCGCGGCCCTGTCGGCATTGGATCCGACCCCTTCGAACCTGCTACTTCAGATCAACTCTCGCGCGAACTGCGATGGAAGCACAAACGTCCCGGTGCTGACGTCGAACGACTTCCTGTGCTTCAACCAGGCCTATGTGGACGGCTGCCCATGAAAGACACCATGCAACGTGCAGTGACGACGCTGACGATCACAGTGGCAACCTCTTCCGCTGTGCTGGGGCAGAGCAACGTTGCGGCTTGGGGAGGCAACTTCGAAGGGCAGTTGAATGTACCGCCGGGCGAATATGTGATGGTCGTCGGCGGGTCGGAGTCCAGCGTGGGCCTGCGCTCAGACGGCACGCTGATTCACTGGGGCGACAGGAATCCCCCCTGCGCCCTCCACCTCGTGCCGCCCGGAGCCTTTGTCTCCGTCGCCTGCGACGATGTCCACTGCATCGCTCTTCGTGCGAACGGCTCGATCGCCTTCTGGGGCTGTCCTGCGGGCAACCAGGCGCAGGTGCCGAAGGGTGTGTTCACCACCATCGCGGCGGGTCGTCATTGGGACGCCGCCATTCGGAGCGATGGGGCGGTGGTGGCGTGGGGCGGCGGCTCCACTCCGCCGCGGGTCTATCCCGGGCCGTATATCGCCGTCGCCGCGGGGTGGCAGTTCGTCGTCGGAGTCCGGGCCGACACCCGCACGCTCCAAATGATCGAGGACTTCACCTCGTCATCAAACTTTTTGACCTTGCCATCCGGCCAGTTCCGCGCGCTGGGAGCCTCGGACATGGCCGCGTGCGGCATTCGCGTCGATGGGACGTTGGCCGCCTTCGGCGGGTGCGGCTTCTCGCAGTGCCCCGCGCCGACTGGATCATTCCAGGAAGTAGCTGGTGGAACATACCACTTCGTCGCACTGCGAACGGACGGCACGCTCGCCGCTTGGGGCGACAACATCGTCGGCCAGACCAACGCTCCCCCCGGCCAGTACGTCTCCGTCGGTGCCGGCAACGGGCACTCCTTCGCCGTCCGCGCCTGCCGCCCCAACTGCGACCAGAGCACCGTGGCACCGCTCTTGAACGTCAACGATTTCTTGTGCTTCATCAACCAGTTCGCGGCCAGCGACCCGCGCGCCAACTGCGACGGCAGCACGATCCTCCCGATGCTCAACGTCAACGACTTCGTCTGCTTCAACAACCAGTTTGGTGCCGGCTGCACCTGAGCCGCCCGTTCGCTGATAGAGCGCATGCAGTAAGTAATCTGCCAAAAAGACACGCCGGGCGCTGCGGCGCGCCCGACGTTTCGCCTCATATGCTCGGCGAGTTAGCGTTCTTGATGTCCGCGCCTCCCGTCAAACTGCCCTAAGGCAGCGCTGCGGCCTGACTACGCCACCAGCGTCCTACCTCCGCCGCCTGCGGGCCGCGAGCAACCCCGACATCCCCAAGAGCGCCAGCGACCCCGGTGTCGGCACGCTGCTCACGAAGATGTCCATTTCCGAATAGCCCCCGCCACTCCCGTCCGGGATCACCCGGAACCCCAGGAACGAGCCCTGAAGGAACGGCGGATTCCCCTGTCCCGCGACAAAGTCTGGCACCAGCACGCCCGCGAAGTTCGCATCGCTGAACATGCCGACGGTCGAGAGCGCCTCGACCGTGAATCCACCGCCGATGTAGGTGTTGACCGAGCCGCCCGGGCCGATGTTGGCCGAGTAGCGATCGCCGCCGCCCGCCGGGCCGCCGTTGACATCGAACGACATCTGCCCGCCGACCACCGCGCCGGCGAGCAGATCGATGCGCACGCTCGCCAACGTGAGGATGCCCACAAAGAGCGGATCGGGGATGAACGGCCCGCCGCCGGTCTGCATCGACACCGAGAGCATCTCCGTGATGCCGACGTCGTCGGTCATGGTGAGCGAGCCCGTGTGCGAGACCCCTCCAAAGGGCACCGGCGCGCCCGTCCCATCGCGAGCCTGGAACTTGAGGTTGTTGACGTCCAACTGTGCCACGCGCGGCTGAGCCAGCGCCGGCAGCGCAAGCCCCCCGACTGCGGCAGCGACCGCCAAGTTGAATCCTCTCATCTCGACTCCTTTCACCACTTCGCCTCTAACAACTCGCGTTATCGGACGTGAAACCGCCACCCGCCTCCTCGCGGCCTGGAAAAACACCCCGTCAGCCAAGAACAGGCCACAGGAATTCCGGTTTGCCACTCAGGGCGCGATTTTTCTTGTAAATGACGTTCAAAAGCCGTACAAAATCGACCGGGATAGACCCCCAGAACCCCACATCGTCCGTCCCAGCCTTCGATCAGCGATAGCCGCCACGGGTGCCCTCGCACCGTCCAATAGACTCCCGCAACGCTCTCTCCAACTGCTGCACAAGCCGTAGAGCCGCGGCCAACTCATCCGCCAACTTCGCCGTGCCGTCGGGCCCGCTGCGCGCCGCCGTCGGCGGTCCGACGGGACCGCTGCTGTCGCTCACATTGGATGTCATCTTGTCAGGTGCCGCCGCCATGACGACACCTGGGGGAAGCGGAGTCATGAACTCGACGCCGACGGCATGGGTGCGGCCGTTGAGGAAGCCGCAGCGACGCACCGTCCCATCCACCACGATCGACTCTTCCTCATCGATCCACAGCCGAAGGTGGACCCGCGTCCCAGTGTGCATGTAGGCCCCGTGCAGCAGCCCGATGCCCTTGCTCGAAAGATCGAACGGGTAGACCACGGCCCGCGTGGTGACGCCCGTAGGACCGGTGAACTCGGCGAGCGCCTTTGACGCCCAGGCCGCGCGCGGCTCGCGCCGAAACTCCGCCCCCTGCCCGCGCAGGTTCGCTTCCATCTCACGAAGGCGATGGATTTCCTCCGGCTCGAGACGAAGCACGTCCACATAACCCTCGGCCTCGGTGTTTCCAAATGTCGTCGCTTCGACGTTCGCCGGATGTGTCACGCAGGCATCCTCCGAGTCCTAGGACCACCTGCTCTCTTCGATGCGATCGAGGGCAAACTTGAGCCAAACGTCAAACTCAGTCAATCCTCGTTTCGGCTCTCCCGGCGGCACAGTCCGATTGGCATCGGGACGGCGTCCCGCGGACGTAGAATCCCAACGGTGGGGTGGCAGAGTGGTCGAATGCGACGGACTTGAAATCCGTTAGAGGCGTCAGTCTCTCAGGGGTTCGAATCCCCTCCCCACCGTTCCTGCCGCCAAGAAGTCTCCGCGCGATGGCGGGGAGGGGGAGAAATCCGGGCAGAGGCGAGGTCGATCAAACGCGGTCGCGCCGCCGCAGTGAGCGATACCGCTGGGCTGAGCGCGTACGGCACCGCCGAATCGCGCCAGTAGCACCGCGAATACTGTCCGCCCATGGCGATTACCAAATCCCCGCATCGGGCCGTCATCGCCGGCGCTTCCCGCACAGACAACGACAAACGCCGGGTGCCGCCGCCCGATTCATGGGCATCGCTCCGGCGGACCTTACACACCTGGGAACAGCCGCAGCTATTGGGACTCGTGCACGCGCTGTTCACCACCGTTCCGGAGGCGAGGGCCGCGATCGTCGGTCGCCTCACGTTGAACAAGCCCGCGACGGCAAAGAAGGGAACGCTCGACCGCCTTCGCAAGCAGGTGCGGCGGGCGGTATGGCCGACCAAGCGCATGTGGAAGGGCGACCCCGACATGCGGGCGGCGCGCCGGGTGGGCGATCAGTACCTGCGGGCGACATCGGACGCCGACGGCGCGATCGCACTGTACGTCGAGATGGTTGAGGCGGCGATGGAGCTGTCGTTCGAGTTCGGCTGGGACGATGACGGGTTCTACGACTCAATCTGGCGGGTCGCGCAGGCCGCGGACAAGCAGCTTCCTCAGGCGTGTGACGCCATGCTGTTGAATGAACTCGCCGTTCGGGTCCGGAGCCTTCTTGAGCACAAGAACTTCCCAGGCTGGGGCATGGATGAGGTTCTGCACGCGCTTGCCGAGAGGCTGGAACAACAAGCGCAGACGCTCGCGGCCCGGAACGCGCCTTGAATCTGCGCGCCTGGGCGCAATTCTGCCAGCGGCAGAGTTCCGGGACGCCGACGCAGCCACGGGTACGCGGGCAACGGTCGCGTCTGCCGGATCGTCTCGTGATCGCCGTCCACGCCGTGGACCCAGGACCCGCCGAAACCCAAAGACCAAGACCCGCCGAAACAACGCGGCCTCCGCTCTTCGCCCACAACGGGGCGACGGGCTGTAGCCACGGGTGAAGCGGCGGCGCGGCGAAGCCCGCCGACGTGGAACCCGTGGAAAGCGTGACGTTTCAATGGACTCGCCCCGGCAGGGGCGGAGGAGATGCCTTCGACGGGGGTGCCGGGGGGCGGCAGCCAGCGTCATCTGCAACTCTGGCGGTGGGCTGATATCATCCATTCGCGAGATCCCTTCCTGGAGTGTACATGGCCGCCGATCCGTCTGGTCTCAACGCAGTCGTCCAAGAGAACCTCGATCGCCACATTGGCGACATCGAGAAGTCTTTGAACCGTGACGCGGTGGCTGTGTACGGGCCAATCGTGAACGGACTAGAGACGCTGGTTCGTGACGCGATCGAGCGCATGGAGAATCGCAACGCGACAAAGCGTGCCGCAGTAATCCTCGACACTCCCGGAGGGAGTGCCGAAGTCGTGGAGCGGATGGTGGACACGATCCGCACGTTTTATGATGATGTCTCATTCATTATTCCGGACAGAGCGATGTCGGCTGGAACGATCTTCGCCATGTCGGGTGATTCGATCTTGATGGACTACTTCTCGCGGCTCGGACCGATCGACCCGCAGGTGTTCAAGGATGACCGTTTTGTTCCGGCGCTGTCATACTTGATCCAATACGAACGGATGCTGCAGAAGGATCGAGAGGGCAAGTTGACGAACGCGGAGTATGCGCTGCTCGTCAAGTTTGACCTTGCCGAGCTTCATCAGTTCGAGCAGGCTCGTGAGCTGTCGATCACCTTGCTCAAGAAATGGCTGGCAAAGTACAAGTTCAAGAACTGGACAACGACTGAGACGACGAAGGCGGCGGTCACACCCCAACTGCGAGAGGATCGAGCCAAGCAGATCGCCACGGTGCTGAGCGACAACCAGCGGTGGCACTCTCACGGGCGCGGGATTTCACGCGAAACGCTGGAGGGGGACGATATCAAGCTCAAGATCGATGACCTGGGGGCGGACAAGGCATTGCACGGGAGCGTCCGAAAGTACCATCACTGCCTCTCGGACTACATGCGGACGATGAAAACTGGGATCTTTGTCCATTCACGTGCGTATTTTTGAGGGATACACCGATGACCACTCCGACAAAGCCAACCCTCGAAGAAGCCGCCAACCGGAACCCAGCGATTGCCCCTGACCGTGTGCGGCAAATGCAAGAGGTCGTCAAGCAGTTGCAGGATCGCGGCGTCTTGAAGCCTTCTAAGTACGGCGTTGAGCCCGGGCTCACTGGCGCGAAGAGCGGACTTGTTTCAACTCAGGGCACGCGGATGTTGAACCGCGTACAGAGCGCGGGCTGAGCGGACGGCGTTAACTAACCACTTACCCACAGACGTAACCTCCGCCCCTCCGGGGCGGCCCGCCATTACGTCACGTCGTCCACGGGTTCCGCGACGCTCAGAGCCGCGTCGCTCCACCCGTGGCTACACCCCATCGCCCGTTGGGGCGAAGACCCCGCCGCGCTCACACGATCCCTGACGCATACCCAGGCCAACCTCGATGGCGACGCTTCGCTGGAAGCACTCGTCGCGGTTGCGGGTGATTGCGAGCGGTTGCGTGGGTGCCGGCCGCCTTTCCTCTGCCCCGCCTCCCCAGACGGGTTAGGATCGCCCTATGACCGACCGGCGTGAGACTGCCCCCGAAGCGGAAGCGTCCCTCTATCTCCACCCCCAGACCCTCGCCCGCCTCTCCACCTTCGAACTCCGCGCCAAGATGATCGTCGAGGGTGTCATGAGCGGGCAGCACCGCTCCCCCTATCACGGCTTCAGCGTCGAGTTCGCCCAGCACCGCCCCTACGCCCCCGGCGACGACATCCGCCACCTCGATTGGAAGGTCTACGCCCGCTCCGACAAACTCCACCTCAAGCAATATCAGCAGGAAACCAGCCTCGATCTCGTGCTGCTCGTCGATGCCTCCGGCTCGATGCGCTACGGCTCGCGATCGTTCGAAGAGGCCTCCGGCGCGGGCCACACGCTCAGCCCCGACGGCCGGGCCCACTGGAGCAAGTTTGACCACGCCACCGCCATCGCCGCGGCCATGTCATACATCACGCTCCACCAGGGTGACCGCTCGGGGCTCGTGGTTTTCAACGACGAGGTCCGCGCGATCGTGCGGCGATCGAGCAGCCAGGGCACATGGCGGCAGATCGTCGGCGCGCTCGCGTCGTTCTATCAGGATGAGCCGACCAACGCGCCGACCGACATCGGCCGTGTCGTCGATCAGGCCCTCGCCAAGCTCAACAACCGCTGCCTGATCGTGCTCATCTCCGACCTCTTCGAGGACCCGGAGGCGATCCGTGCGGCCCTGGCGCGCATCAAGCACCGCCGCCACGACCTCATCATGTTCCAGGTGCTCGATCGTGCGGAGCGCGAGTTTGATTTCCGCGATGCCGCGCCGTTTGAGGGGCTCGAGGGCGAGCCGCGGCTGCGGATCGATCCGCGCGCGATCCGCGCGGGCTATCTGGCGGCGCTGCATCGGCACCTCGAGGCCGTCGAACGCATCGCGCGCAGCTTCGGCTTTGATTACCAGCTCGT
>JBJXFQ010000024.1:0-91509 GCA_046155605.1 Phycisphaerales bacterium | reverse complement strand
ACCAGTTCCGCAGACTCCGCGTACGCTACGAACGCCGAGCCGACATCCACCAGGCCTTCCTCTCCCTCGGCTGCATCCTCATCTGCTTCAGAACCCTCGATCCAGTATTCTGTTAGAGGCTCTTAGTTGGCGGCCGAGGGCCTGGCGATGACCGCGACGAACTCGTCCGGCTCATCGACGCGGACGAAGAGTTGAGTTGCGCGGCGGCGCAGACCGTACACGCCCTTGACATCAATCGGCGACTTCAGTGCCAGATGCACGTTGGGCGTGCCGAGCAGCGCGATGGCCCTGCTGCCTTTCGGCGGCGCGCCTCGCCATGTGGAGCACGTCTCGATCTGATCGAGCGGAACATCGGCCGACCAACGCAGGCCAAGGCGAAGGCGGAGCGTGTCACGTGTGAACGTTGTTGTGCGCTGCGCGATGGCCCTCGCATCGCCGACCAGCCAAAGGAAGGCGTAGATGCTCGATGCCGTCAGCGCCCAGGCGGCCGTGTGGCTCCATATCCGGACGAGGAAGTGAACCGCAACGGATTCGACGGCGATTGCCATGATGAGGCCCGCAACGACCGGCCCATAGGTCGCCGTGCGATGCATGGTGAAGCCGTCGGGGCTCGGCCTCGGCGCTGGACGCAGCGCGGCAATGAGCAGGCCGACTTCTGTCGCGAGGATGCCGGCCGGCAGGGCGCGGCGAGTCATTCGAAACGCGGCGGCGTTCAACCGATCGTAAAGATCGCCTTCCGCGCCGCCCGAGAAACCGCGGATTGCCTGACCGACGAGCCATGCGATAACGATCGCTTCCGCGGGGAAGATCAGGAGACCGATGGTGTCGAGGAACGAGGTCTGCGTCGCGGGCAGAAGGGCGCGAGCGATCGTGTAGCCGAGTATGAACGTGGGAACCAGGATGATCCACGGTGCGCGGCGGGCACGAACGAGCAGGAAGCAGACCAGCGCGGGAACGGTGAGCGTCAGGTCGAGGGCCGCGGCCGCGGCAACGAGCGGCGCATCAGGGCGGCTGGCGAGGGCCGGACTTCCCGCGATTCCGGAAGCGACCAGAAGCGTCGTCGGGGGTAGGCCAAACGCCAGTATGCTGCGCCATCTGGTTGAAACGGGCATGTTCATCCATTCTTATTTACGTTGCCTAGACGCGCGGGTTCTACGCCTATACCAAGTTCGCGATCAGTTCGACTGGGTGGATCGACGAGCGGCCGGTGCCGTCATGGATCTGGTGCCTGCATGATGTGCCCGGCGCGAGGATGACGGCGGAGGGATCGGTGCTGCGGACGGCGGGGAAGACTGACAGTTCGCCGATGCGCATGGAGAGGTCGTAGCGGTCGCGGGTGTATCCGAACGAGCCCGCCATGCCGCAGCAGCCGGTGTCGGGCGTGACGAGCCGCGGGCCGACGAATCGGCGGAGAATAGCGGCGGAGGAATCGCTGCCCCACAGGGCTTTCTGGTGGCAATGGGCGTGGAGCAGGACGCGCGGGCCGGCGTCGGGTGAGGCACGCGGGGTCGGGTGGCGCGGATGCTCGTCCCAGAAGCGCTCGAGGAAGTCTTCGACGAGGAATGAGCGAGCGGCGATGGTTTGGCGAGTGGCGAGCGGTGTCTTGGCTTTGAGTGAGAGCCAGTCGTCCTTGATCGCCGAGAGGCAGGAGGGCTCGAGGACGAGGAGAGCACGGAAGTTCGGTCGCGCGGCGAGCGGCGCGAGGCGTGCAAGCGTTTCGTCGATGGTCGCGATGGCGTCGGCGAGGAGGCCGGTGGAGATGAGCGCGCGCCCGCAGCAGCCGGCGGAGACAAGGACGGGCTCGTAGCCGAAGGCACGGAGCAGGTGTCGCGCCGCCAGGCCGATCGCGGGCTCGTTGTAGAGCGTGAAGCAGTCGGCGAACACAGCCACGAGCGAGATGCCCGGATCGTGCGTGTTGGCGTCGGTCCATGCGGGCCAATCGCGGGTGAGGGCGCGCGCGAAGGCAGGCAGCGAGCGCTGAGGCGCAAGGCCCAGCACGCGGTTGAGGATCGCGCGGACGGGGCGGGCGCGGCCGAAGGCGTTGGCGAGCCCGGGCGCGATCGCGCCGAGCCGGTTGAGCGTGCGAACGTGCCCGAAGGCGCGCGCGGCGAGCGGGACGCGGCCGGTGGCCCGGTAGCGCTGCGCGGTGTACTCGGCCTTCAATCGCGCAATGTCGACGTTGCTCGGGCACTCGGCCTTGCAGGCCTTGCACGCGAGGCAGAGGTCGAGGGTCTTGATGGTCTCTGGGTCGGACCAGAGCATCGCGGAAGGCGGACTCACGCCAGGCGCGCCGACGAGGTTCGATCGTGCCGCGTGCTCGAACTGGCCGGAGATGGCGAGCCGTAGCGCGTTGCCGCGGCCTCGAGTGGAGTGGCGCTCGTCGAGCGTGGCCATGTACGAGGGGCACATGGTGCCGCCGGATTTCTTGCGGCAAACGCCCGCGCCGTTGCACATCTCGACGGCGCCGCGGAAGCCGTGCTGGTCCTCATAGTCGAAGTAGGTCTCGATGTTCGGCGTGCCGAGGAGTTCGCCGCGGGGCAAGGCGCGGAGGTTGTCGGTGATCGAGACGATCGGCCCGGGTTCGACGACCATGCCCGGATTCAGCAGGTTCAGCGGATCGAAGATGGCCTTGATCTCGCGGAACGCGGCGAGGAGTTCTGGCCCGAAGAAGCGTTCGAGGAGCGGCCCGCGGACTCGCCCGTCGCCGTGCTCGCCCGACATCACGCCCCCGAGAGACCGCGCGAGGTCGGCGACTTCGGTGGCGATCTCGCGGAGGCGCTCGCGGTCGTCGGGATCGCGGAGGCTGAGGAACGGGCGGACGTGGAGCACGCCGACGGAGGCATGGGCCCAGAACGCGGCCCGCGTGCCATGACGCTCGACAATCGCACGAAACTCGCGGACAAATCGCGGGAGGTTCTCGACGGGGACGGCATTGTCCTCGACAAAGGTGAGCGGCTTGCGCTCGCCCGGCATCCCGTGGAGCAGCGGCTCGCCCGCCTTGCGGAGTTTCCAGGCGGCGGCGGCGTTAGCGGGCGGCACCATCGCGCGGAGCGAGGCGCGGGGCGCGTGACGCTCGACGATCTCGCGCAGTTGGGCCGCGCGGTCGGTGAGTTCGTCGGCGCTGCGCTCGGCCGAGTGCTCGACGTACAGGACCGCGATCCGACTTCCCGCAGCGGGCATGGGCATGGCCTCGACGTACCGGCGGTACTCCGCGTTCGCCGCGGCGAGGCCCAGGATCGTGTCGTCGATGAGTTCGACCGCCGTCGGTCCCGAGGCCAGGAGCGGCGCGACGAGTTCGATCGCGGCGTCGAGGCTGTCGAGCGCGATGAGCGAGAGCCCCCGGGCCGCGGGGATCGGGTGCAGCCGCAGGTCAGCGCCGAGCGTGACGGCGAGGGTGCCCTCGCTCCCGCAGAGAAACGGGGCAAGATTGATGGCGCGAAGGACGGCGTCGGAGTCGGCGCGCGGGCCAGCCGCGTCGATCTGCGCCAGCACCAGGTCGAGCCCGTAGCCGGCGTTGCGACGGATGGTCTTGGGGAAGCGCTCGCGGATCAGGCGCTCGTGCCGCGTCACGACCTCGGCGACGCGGCGCGTGATTGTGCGCACGAGCGGATCATCGCCCAGCCCCGCGCCGACCTCGAAGCGGACGAGGCGCACGCCGGCCTCGGGAGGCCCGCCCGCCGCGTCGGCAAGGCTCTTGACCGCCACCGCCGCGTCGATCGCCAGCACGTTCTCCGAGGTGCGCCCGTAGCGGATCGAGCGCGCGCCAGCAGCGTTGTTCCCGATGCACCCGCCGATGTTGGCGTGACGCGACGTCGCCGGATCGGGCGCGAAGAAGAGGCCCGTCCCGCGGGCCGCGAGGTCCGCGTTGAGGTCGTCGATCGTGATCCCGGGCTCGACACGGCAGGTGCGCGACGCAGCATCGACGCCGACGATCACGCGGCAACGGGCAGAGAAGTCGAGCACGACGGCACGGTTCGTACACTGGCCCGCAAGGCTGGTGCCGCCCCCGCGCGGCAGGATCGGGAGCCGCGAGCGGGTGCAGAACTCGATCGCACGCACCGCGTCGGGGATCGACGAGGGGATCACGACGCCGATGGGCTCGACCTGGTAGAGCGAGGCGTCGGTGGCGTAGAGCATGCGGTCATGAAGGCCGAAGCGGACCTCGCCCTCGACGGCACCGGCGAGGCGGCGCGCGATCTCGGGGCGATCAAGGCCTGCGGGAAGGATGGGAAGCGGGGGCATCAGCGCGATTCTATCGGGGCGTGGCATGGGCCTCGCGTTGGAATGTCGGGGCGGAATGCAAGGACCTTCAAAGCAGGGTCCGCGGCACTTTCGGTCGTGTGTCACGGGAATGTCACACGCCCGAAGCACGGGAACCGATGATGACGATGAGCGTCTGGGAGGGGGTACAGTGTGAGCGGGCGAACGCACCGGCGGGACGCCTGTGCTAATAAAGATGAAGCACGCGAGGCACAGGCGCGAGGTCTGTGCCGCCGAAACACAGCAGCGAAGGAGCACCAGATGACACGTCGCCGACTGATTCCCGGCCTGATGATGGTGGTGTGCGGCACGGTGGCCCCGGTTTGGACGGCGGGCATGGAACCCACGGCGTTGGCGCAGGTCGCCAAGCAGCAGGCCGAGGGTGCCGAGACCCTGCCGATCAAGAGCATTACGCTCTATCGCTCCGGCGTTGGCTATTTCGAGCGGCGGGGGCTCGTCGATGGCGAGCGGACGGTGCAGCTTCGTTTTGCGACCGACCAGATCAATGACATCCTCAAGTCGATGGTGATCCTGATCGACCCGGACGGCGGGCGCGTCGCGTCGGTGGGCTACGGCTCGAAGGAGCCACTCGATCGCCGGCTCGCGAGTTTCGGCGTCAACATCGGCGACAACCCGTCAGCGGGCGAGATCCTCAACCGGCTCCGCGGCTCGCCCGTGAAACTCGTGACCGAAGAGGGCGACGTCAGCGGGACGATCATGAACGTCGAGCGACGCCCGACCGTGCTCGCGGGTCCGAAGGAGGGCGGGTCGCAGACCGTGCACGACTTGCCGTGGATCAATCTCGTCACGCCCAAGGGCGTGCAGTCGGTAAACCTGACGCGGGTGCGCGGGTTTGAGATTCTCGACAAGGATCTCGCTGGCGAACTGAACAAGGCGCTGGCGGCATTGGCCGAGCATCGCGCGGATCGCGTCAAGAGCGTGGACGTGGCGTTCGCGAACCAGGGTGCCAAGCCGGTGGTCGTCGCGTACGTGCACGAGATGCCGGTGTGGAAGACAAGTTACCGGCTGGTGCTGCCCGAGACGGCGGGGGGCGGCGAAGGCATGAAGAAGGATGCCAAGGAGCAGGCGGGCTCGCCGACGATTCAGGGTTGGGCACTGGTCGAGAACACGACGGACGAGGACTGGCAGGACGTGCGGCTGTCGTTGGTGGCGGGACGGCCGGTGAGTTTCCAGATGGACCTCTACGAGCCGCTGCATGTGGCGCGGCCGGAGGTGCCGGTGCCGACGGTCCCGGGCGTGATGCCGCGGATCTACGCCGGCGGCGAGAACTTCGATCGGGCGAAGAACCTGGAGGACATGCACGATGCGGCGGCAGAGAAATCTGGAAGGCCCGGCGCGCCGTCGGTCGCAAAGGCACTGCGCAGCGCGCAAGGCGGCGGCGGGCAGTCGCCGTTCCGGCAAGAGCAGGAGATGTACCGCGACGTACCGCGAATTGGGCTCGAAATGCTCGGCGACTACGCCGCGCAGGCGCAGGCCCAGGCCGGCGAGATCGGCGAGGTCTTCCAGTATCAACTCAAGTCGCCGGTCTCGATCGCTCGGCAACGCTCGGCGATGCTGCCCATTCTCTCGGCCTCGATCGAGGGAAAACGCGTCAGCATCTACAACCGCGCCGATGGATCGCAGCACCCGATGCGCGGCGTGCATCTGACGAACAACTCAGGCCTGCAACTCATGCCCGGGCCGATCAGCGTCTTTGACGGCGCGGCGTACGCGGGCGACGCCCAGATCGGGCACGTCTCGACGGGCGACAAGCGGCTGCTGGCCTATGCCGTCGATCTCGACGTGCAGGCGCTGGTGAAGGAGGACGGCACGTCGGCGATCCGCAAGATCCGGATCGTCAACGGGCTGATCGAGCAGACGTTCAAGCAGGAAGCGAAGACGAGTTACGCGTTTGCCAACAAGGACCAGAAGCGGGCGCGGACGGTGCTGGTCGAGCACGCGAAGATTCCGGGCTGGACTCTTGGCGCTCCCGCGAAGGCGACGGAAGTCACGGAGCAGGTGTACCGGTTCGAGGTCGAACTCTCCGCGAAGGAGAGCGGGACGCTCGACGTGATGCTCGAGCGGATCGACCAGCAAATGGTCGAGATGGTCTCGTACGACCTGCCGACGCTGATCGGATATTCAAAGGAGGGCAAGGTGTCGGCCAAGGTGATCGAGGCCGTCAAGCGAGCGGCGGACATGCAGGCGGCGATCAACCTCACGCAGCAACGGATCGGGCAACTCGACCAGGAGCGGCAGGGGATCGACCAGGACCAGACCCGCATCCGCCAGAACATGGGCACGGTCTCGCGCGACACGGACCTCTACCGCCGTTACGCCGGGAAACTCAACGAGCAGGAGACGCGACTCGAAGCGATCCGCGAGCAGCGCGGCAAGTTCGAAGAGACGCTCAACCAGCAGCGGGCGGAACTCGAGGCATATGTCCGCGGGCTGAACGTGGAATAAGCAGAGCCGGCGTCAGCGGCCGTGGCGAAGGGCCGCGGTGCGGATGAAGTCGGAGAGGCTTCGGAAGCCCTCGCGGTTGGCGAAACCTTCGAGCGTCATCTTCTCGTCGGCGGTGAGGCGGAGGTTGACCTGCTGGTCGCGCTTGCCTTCGCGCGCGGGGGAGGGTGGCGTCTCGCCGCGTTCGAGCATGGTGGCGATTCCGCTCGCGGTCGCCTCCAAGGTGCTGGCCATGCATTTGGCGACCGTGTGGCCGTCGCTCATGGCGAAGGGCATCTCGACCGTTCGCCCGAAGTAGCCCATGTCGGGATCGCGAACGATGACGAACTGATACTCCGACGCGAGCTTCATCGCTTCCGCCCAGATCGAAGGCTCGAACGGTGTGTCGAGCGCGGCGGGCTTACTGCTGCGGATTCTGGAGCGCCCGGATCGCGGCATCGACTTCGCGGACATAGACCGGCTTGACCTTGTTGCCGTGGACCGGAATGACGATGGTTGGGCCGCCCTTCCTCGAGAAGACGTGGTGCGAGCCTTTGCCTTGTCGGTGTGTCCAGCCATGGTCTTCGAGCTTCTTTCGGATCTCCGCGAATCGGACTTCAGACGCCATCTCTGTACTCCAAAGGTGAATATGGCATCTTGCGCTACCGCCTGCTCAAGGCGCGCAACGTCCGTGCCTATCAGTTCACCTCAGGAGCAAGCCTTCCGTGGGGCGATTCTCATCGCCGACATGCCCTGAGATCATTTGCTCAGCGCAAACACGCTCGTCCGCACGGAATCGAACGAGCCTTAATGGTGGGAGAACTAGCGTATACCAATTGATATACGGAATCAACTGGTGGTACTTTGCCCCGCGGTCGTCAGCACATCCACCTGATGGTCCGCGTGGTAGCTGCTGCGGACGAGCGGGCCGGACTCGACGACCTTGAAGCCGATGCTCAGGCCCTCGGCCTTGAACGCGGCGAACTGCTCGGGCGTCACCCACCGATCGATCGGCAGGTGGTTCCGCGTCGGCTGGAGGTACTGGCCGATCGTGAGGATGTCGCAGGAGGCGGCAGTGGCCAAGTGGTCAAGTGACGAAGTGGCGAAGTGGCGTCCATCCGGAATTGCAGGGGCGCATGGCACGGGGCCCTCACTCGGCCACTCTGCCACTTTGCCACTTTGCCACGTCGGCGTCCGCGTCGCCTCCTGGACCTCGGCCATCAACTCCATCACCTCGTCGTCGCGCTCCCCGATGCCGACCATGATGCCGGTCTTGGCGACGAGGCCCTGCTCCTTGACTCGCCGGAGCAGTTCCAGCGAGCGATCAAACTTCGCGCTCGGGCGCACCGCGGCGTACATCCGGCGGACGGTTTCGAGATTGTGGTTGATGATCTGCGGCCGCGCGTCGATCACCATCTGCAGCGCCCCCCAGTTGCCCTCAAAGTCGGGGATGAGCACCTCGATGGAGACATCGGGGGCCGACTCGCGCGTGCGGAGGATGGTCTCGGCCCAGATCGCGGCCCCGCCGTCGGGCAGTTCGTCGCGATTGACGCTGGTGATGACGAGGTGCCGAAGGTGCGTGCCCTCGCTCATGAGGCGGATCGATTCGGCGACGCGGCGCGGCTCGTCCTTGTCGAGCGTCGGCGGGCGACCGGTCTTGACGTTGCAGAAGCCGCAGGCGCGGGTGCAGGTGTCGCCGAGGATCATGATGGTGGCGACGCCGCGCGCCCAGCACTCGCCCATGTTCGGGCACGAGGCCTCCTGGCAGACGGTGTGGAGGCGGTGCTCGTCAACGATGGCCTTGAGGCGGTGGTAGGCCTCGCCGCCGGGGACGCGGGCCTTGAGCCATGGGGGCTTGCGCTTCATGGCCAACTGCTGAGCGGAGGGCTCGTTGTTGAGGATGAGCCCCGAGAGGCTGACGATGGGCTTGGGCTGGGAGCGAAGGGGGTCGCCGCCGAGGGGTCGGGGGTGACGAAGAGCGGCGAGGTCGGACATGGGCGAACTGTAGAGGTGAACCGGTGAAGAGATCAGGAGGAGACGGGATACGAGATCAAAGAACGAACCCGAGGGTGTTGGCGAGCGTGTGGAGTGAGCGGAACGTGACGCCGCACCGGACATGTTCCTACCCTGATCGCCGCATGGCGGACGGGTCGATGACCGATCTTTGAGGGAAGAATCGACGGGCACCGTCGATGGAGCCAGAAGTTTGCCGGGAGTGCCCGATTTGACAGGGGCCGGGGTGTTGATAGCTTTACGATGCTGGCGAGAGAACCTCGGCGAGCGATGACTCTCGGCGAGCAAGGAGCGAAGCGGTGAAGATTCAAGGACTCGATGCAAAGAGCAATCGCGGCGTGCTGGCGCTGCTGGCGTCGGCGGGAGCGGCGATGGGGCTTTTCGGTTGCGTCGAGGCGGACTCCTACCTCCTCGACCCCTCCGTGGTGGGACGATGGGAGCGGACGGCCACGTCGGTCCCGATCCTGAACCGGATCGGGAGCATCGAGGGCCCCGAGGACGAGTTCGTGTCGCAAAGCGAGATCACGGACGCGGACCTTGTGCCGGACGTCTCCGAGTATCGGATCGGCTCGGGCGATCGGCTGACGGTGACGCTCTACGATATCCCGGACGAGGGCCGGGCAGCGCAGTATGAGCGATTCGTCGATGCGCGCGGAATGGTCGAGTTGCCTCAACTCGGGCAGGTGCGGATCACCGGACTCACGCAGACCGAAGCCGAAGACGCGATCAAGGAAGTGATGAAGTCGCAGGTGGCGAATCCACTGGCGTACGTCGAGGTGCTGTCGCCGCGGCAACGCCGCTACACCGTGTTCGGCGCGGTGCAGAACTCGGGCCCCTTTATCCTGCCGACGGCGGATTTCAGGCTGCTGGAAGCGTTGACGCTCACCGGCGGCGCGTCGGAAGCGCCGGAATACATCTACATCATCCGTCAGGTGCCGCTGAGTGATTCCGTGCGCGGACTCGCGCCGCGGGGCACGACCCCGACGACGGCCCCGACGTCGGGCGAATCGCTGATGGACGTCATCAGGGACATCTCGAAACCACCGGAGGGTCAGAAGCCCGATGGCCAGCCGCCGGAGAAGCCCGTCGAGCCGCCGAACAATGGCAAACCGGCCGAGCCCGCGGAGACCCCGAAGCCGGTGTTGTCGGCCAAGCCGTCGGCTTCGCCCGCGGTCTTTCGTCCCGTCGCGCGTCGTGAGCAGCCGCCAGCAGGTTCTCCCGCGCCCGGCAAGGCACCTCTCGACCTGATCGAGCCCGGCCGTCCGGCGGCACAGCCCGCGCCAGCCCCGAACGCTGCCGAGCGGCCTTCGGATGATTCGGACTCATCGTGGGTCTATCTCGATGGTCGCTGGGTAAAGGTCCGTCGCCCCGGCGGAGCAGCGGGTACCACACCTGCCGACACGATGTCTGCCCCGGCCAAAGCGGCGGGCGATCAACTCGTCACGCAGCGAGTCATCCGCGTGCCGGTGAAGCGGCTTTTGCAGGGCGATGCAAGGGTGAACGTGGTGGTGCGTCCGGGTGATGTCATCCGCGTGCCGCCGGGACCCATCGGGTTCATCTATGTCGGCGGGCAGGTCAACCGCGGCGGGTCGTACCAGGCATCAGACGGCCTGACCCTGACTCGGCTCATCGTCTCCGCGGGAGGCTTCGGGCAACTCTCCGTGCCCGAGAAAATCGACCTCACTCGAATGATCGGGAATGATCGGCAGGCAACGATCCGGCTCAACGGCCGCGCCATCTTCGAGGGCACGAACCCGGACATCTATCTCAAACCAAACGACATGATCAACGTCGGGTCGAGTTTCTGGGCGACCCCGATGGCCGTGGTCCGCAACGGCTTCCGGTTCTCGTACGGGTTCGGGTTTATCGCGGACCGGAACTTCGGCAATGACCTCTTCGGCGCGCCGCCGACAAATGCGTTCGGCCAATAATGGTCGTCTGAGGATTGGGATCGGGCGGAGGCCCGGGTTCAGGTTGTGAGGGGCGAACCGGTGCCAACCGGGGCCGTAGATGCCCTGGGGGTGTGGCAGTCTCTGGAGACTTCGACGGTGACGACGCTCGGCGCGGACAACCCGGCGCGAGGACTTGCTGACGCCGAGCGTGGGCTGTCGGTCCGCGCGATGATCGGGATCGGGGCGGTGGTGGTCGCCTTTGTCGGGCTCTTCTTCCGGTGGTTCTATGTGCAGCATCTCAACAGCAGCACGCACGTGCAGGACTGGGGTCACGCGTACCTCGTCCCGCTCTTTAGTGGATATCTGGTCTGGCAGCGCCGCGAGGAACTTCGGCGGATCCCGATCGAGGGGTTCTGGCCGGGGCTCGCACCCGTTCTCCTGGGCCTCGCGAGTTATTTCTTCTGCGTTGTCGGCATCAAGAACCACATGCTCCAGGGGTTCTCGATCGTGCTGACGATCTTCGGGCTCTGCCTGCTCCTGCTCGGCCCACGCATGATGCGGCTGCTCTTCGTGCCGATCGCGTTCCTCTGCCTCGGCATCACCGTCAGCGAGATCATCATGATCACGCTGACCTTCCCGCTGCAGTTGCTCGCGTCTCAGGGCGGTTATGTCGGCCTCAGCGTGATCGGAGCGCTCGGCGGGTTCACTGCCGACGTCTCGGGCAACACCATCACCGTCGTCGGCTCTTCGGGGTTCACCTTCCCGCTCAACATCGCCGAGGCGTGTTCCGGCATGCGCATGGTCGTCGCCTTCGCGGCCCTCGGGGCGGCTACGGCGGTCCTCTCGACCACCATCTGGTGGCAGCGCGTGGTCCTCGTGCTCATGGCCCCCATCGTCGCCATCTTCCTGAACATCCTCCGCGTCATCATCCTCGGGCTCCTCTCGTTTATCGATACGAAACTCGCCTCCGGCGAGGCCCACACCTTTATCGGCACCGTGCTCCTGATCCCCGGGCTCTTCCTCTTCCTCGGGATCGTCTGGATGCTCAACAAGGCCCAGCCCGCCGGCGAGGCCTCGACCAGCGGAAAGCCGCCCGCCAAGCAAGTAGCCGGCCGCCCGCGCGAGTCGATGCCCTGGAAGCCGTCCGTCGCGGCATGGATCGTCGCGGTTTCGGTGCTCGCATTCGGTGCCGCGGGCATGAAGGTCGGGCTCGCCTTCTCCAAGGTCTACCTCCAGAAGAAGTCGATCTTCGCCGAGAACGGCCGGGCGCTCCGCGCGATCCCGACCGAAACCGCCAACTGGGTTCGTGTCGGCCAGGACCACATCGAGTCACCCGAGAGCCTTGAAGTCTTGGGCACCGACAACTACCTGACACGCATGTATCAGGAAAAGGCCGCGCCCGCCGGCGGGACGAAGCGCACCGCGCTGCTGCACGTCGCGTACTACACCGGGATGATCGACACCGTGCCCCATGTGCCGGATCGGTGCATGATCGCGGCGGGCATGGACCTCGTGGGCGGCCCGTGGACAGCCAAGGTGCCGCTCGATACCTCGGGAATGCTGGCGGCCGACAACGTCCCCGCCGAACTCCGCGGCAAGGTCTTCACGACGCGGCTTTCCAATCAATACTCGACCGCGGGCGGTGGGCGGCGGGTCAATCTGCCCTATGAAGTGACACCCGAGCGCCAACTCGCGATGAAGATCAGCAAGTTCGCCGGCAAGGGGCAGACGGAGCGCTACGCGGGGTATTTCTTCATCGCCAACGGCGGGTGGCGCTCCAGCGCCGAGGATATCCGGCTCCTCGCCTTCGACCTCCGTAATGAGTACGCGTACTACCTCAAGGTGCAGGTCGACAGTTCCGACGTGAAGTCTCCCGAGGAACTCGGTGAACTCGCCGGGAGCCTCCTCGATGACCTGCTGGGCGAAGTGATGACATGTCTGCCGGATTGGGTGAAGGTCGAGCAGGGGATGTGGCCGCCGGACAATCCGCGCCGGCCCAAGGACGCCAAGTAGTCCCGTAAGCGAGGAAGACGCCGATGGCTTCGAAGGTGAACGTGAAGTTCGTGGTGATCTTGGCGGCTGGCCTCATGCTGCTCGCGCTGGGCGTTGGCGGGGCCTACGCCTATGTCCGATACAAGTCGGGTGATCGATACGTCCGCCTGGGCGACGCGGCGTTCAAGAAGGGCGACTTCACCGCGGCCGACGTCTTCTACTCCCGGGCCGTCGCCAAGGACCAGACCAACCTCGAGTGGCTGGCCAAGTGGCGCGACGCACGCGTCAAGATGGTGCCCGAGAACGTGAGCAAGTACGAGGACGCGTACTTCATGTATGCGCGCGGCATCCTGGGAAACCTCGCCAAGGCCAAGAAAACCGACATCGCGGCCCACGTCGATTACCTGGAACAGGTCTATTCCGAGCGCGCATCTGGCATGTTCTCACCCGCGGCGTGGCAGGCGCTCCATGACGAGGCCGAGTCGGCGATGCGATTCTTCGAGCCCGAGCAGCCGCCCAAAATCCGTCGCTATCGCGGCCTGGCGCTCTCGGCGCTCATGACTGTCGATCCGAACTTCAAGGAAGAGCAGCGCAAACTCGCGAAGGAAGACCTTGAGGCAGCGACGAAGGACGACCCGAAAGACCCGATCGCGGCCAACGAACTGGCGTTCTGGCACCGCGAGGCCGGGATGAAGGCCAAAGCGGCGCGGAACGAGGAGGTCGCCAAGTCCGAGATCGCCGCCGCCGACCAGATCGTCGCGGACTTCCTCAATCGCGACCCGAAAAACCCGTTCATGAATGTCTCGCGGCTGCTGCTCCAGGCTGCGGACGCTGACATGAAGGCGGACTCGGGCAAGGCAACCATCGAAGACCAGCGGCGTCGGGCCGAGGCGCTCGAAGCGCTCAAGCCCAAACTCGCCGAGGTCGCCCAGGTCCTAAAGGAATCAGACCCCAAGTCGCTCACGCCGCTGATCCTCTCGCGCTTCATGCTCGCGGTGACGCGGATCGATCCGAAGAACGGCGCGGCGCTGGCTCTGGCCGCGGTCGATCGCGCCCTCGAAGGAAACCCGACGAGCGCGGACCTGCTCGCGAGCCGGGCCCAGGCGCTCTACATGGCCGGAAACCTCGAAGGAACCATCGAGCAGTACGAGCGGATCGTTGCGCTCCCCAATCTGCCCGTGAGTTGGGAGGGCCTGCGGCTCTTCGACATGCGGAAACGCTCCTGGTTCGCCATGAGCAATGCGGCGCTCGCCCTCGTTGTCCGCGAGAAAGACGGGCCGGAGCGCACGGCAGCGATGGAGCGCGCCAAGGGCTTTCGCGCCAAGTTGGCGGCGGAGAGCGCCGCGGGCTCGCCCGAGTTGCAGTTCATCGATGGCAAGACCGCCTTCCTCATCGGCAACCTCCGCGAGGCGCAGGCGCTGCTGGTCGAGTTCGTCAAGAACCCGCAGCAACTCGCCGACCAGGTGCCCGAGGCGCTCCTCATCCTCGCCGATGCCTGCGGGCGGCTCGGTCAGCCGGGCGAGGCGCGGCAGTATCTGGCGCGGGTGCAGGAACTTCGGCCCGGCTCAAATGAACTTCGCCTGGTGCTCGCCGGGCTCGAAGCCGGGCTGCAGAACCGCGCCAAGGCCGTCGACCTCTATAAGCAGGTGCTCGACACCGACCCGGAGAACGCGACGGCACGGCGCGAACTCGAAATCTTGCAGGCGCAGGAAGGCGGCACGCTGACCGACCCGGTCCTCAAGGCGCTCGTCGAGGCCGATCGGCTCGCGCGCGGCGACAGCAAATCGATGGGCGACGACGACGGCGCGATCAAGATCCTGGAGAGGGCTCTCGAACCCAACAAGCACGACCCGAGGCTCATCATGGGCCTGGCGCGGTTGCGCGTGGGCAAGGAGGACTTCGAGGGCGCGACCAGGATCGTCGAACTCGGCATCCAGAAAAACCCGGAGAGCGCGGACCTCAAGGTGTTCCAGAAGCGACTGAGCGCCGTCAACTCGCTCGAGGGGAACCTCGAGTTCATCGCCGCCACCGACGCGCCCGATCTTGAGAAGCGGCTCGCCGAGCAGCGCGCTTATGACAAGTACGCCCAGCCCGAGAAGGCCGCGGCCGCGTTCGATCAGGCCGCCAAACTCGCGCCCGACGACCCCCGAGTGATCGAGGGCCTGTTCATCCGCGCGCTGGTGAAAAACGATCTGACGGAGGCGGCGCGGATCGCCCAGATAGCGACGGATCGCAACCTCGACGCCGCTCAGGGCGACACCTTCAAGGCCAAACTCCAACTCGCCCAGCGAAACTACCGCGACGCCGCCATCACGCTCGAGCGAGCGGCCGGACGCGGCAACGCGCCTGTCGAGGTCCATCGCCTCCGCGCGGCGGTGCTGATGGAACTCGGCCGCACGCCCGACGCGATCGCGACGATGCGCAGAGCCCTTGAGATCAATCCGACGGACATCACGACGATCAAGCAGTACGTCGGGACGCTGGTGCAACTGGAGCGCCTGCCTGAGGCCTTGGCCGCCGCGCGCCAGTCCGAGGTTCATGCCCGCCGCGACCCCGCGTTCGTCAACACCTGGCTCACCCTCGAAGCGATGGAGGGGAACAAGCCTTTCGCGCGCGAGCGGCGTGAGCAGTACATGGCGCGGAACCCGAGCGACCTCGACAATGCGGCCGCGCTGGCCGACCTCTATATCGACGCCAAGGAGTGGGACCGCGCCCGGGCGCTCCTCGACAAACTCCGCAAGGACAAGGACTCGCTGCGCCTCGTCGCGACCGACGCCCGTTGGCACGCCGACAAGGGCGATATCGATCGCGCCCGGCAGGTCTTCGTCGATCACATCTCCGCGCTCTCTCGATCGGGTGGCAACACCGGCGACGCCTATCTCGCCATGGGCCAGTTCATGGTCCAGCGCGGACGATCCGAACTCGGTCTCGCGGCCCTTCGTCAGGCCGAGCAGAAGCAGGACGCCAAGACGATGACCGTCTCCATCCTGCTCGGCGACCTGCAACTGACCTCCGGCGCGTTCGAGGCCGCGGCCCTGTCCTATCGCAAAGTGCTCGACGCGGGCGTGCCCGATCAGCAGAACCGCATCCGCAAGCGGCTCATCGAGTGCTTCATCCAGTTGCAGAAACCCGCCGAGGCCGAGAAGGAGTTTGTCGCGATCGGTGCCGCGGTTGAGGACGACGTCGAGTTGCTGGTGCAACGGGCGCTCGCGTCGCGTGGTGCGGGCGATGTGAAGCGGGCTCGCGAACTCCTCGATCAGGCGGTGGCGAAGTTCCCCGAAGAGCCGCTGCCCTACCTCCGCCGCGCTCGGCTCCTGATGGGCGATGCCGCCATGGCTCGGGATGCCCTGGATGATCTGGGCACCGCCATCCGTCTGCGCCCCGGCATGTGGCAGGCGCTACGCACTCGCGCCATGCTCCTTGCGTCGATGGGGCGCGCAAGCGACGCCCTCAAGGATTGGCGTCTGGCCGTCGAGCAGAACCCCAACAACGACGGCCTCCGCATCGAGTTCATCGAGGAGTTGCTCCGCCAGGGCGAGGAATCCGAAGCCATGGATGTGGCCGAGGCCGGCACCAAGCCGCGCCCCAACGACATCCGCCTGCATACCGCCTTGGCCGAGACGTTCGCGCGAGCCGGCCGCTGGGCGCGCGCCGCCAAGTTTTACAAGGCGATCTGGGAGCAGGTCGGCGACGAGGCCGCCGCAACCAGATACGTCAACGCCCTGCTCAGTTCGACCCCGCCCGCCATCAACGACGCTCGGGCCGTGCTCGGCACGCCCAAACTCCAACTCGAGAAATCACCCAACCTCCTCATGTCCGCGGCCGCCATCCTCAAAAAGCAGAACAACGACCGCGAGGCTCGAGTCGTCGCCCTCCAGGCCTTCGACCTCATCGGCAAGGACCTCACCCCGCTCCTGGCGTGGTACGACCGCCTGCGACAGGTCTTCCCGGATGTGGCCGGGGCGATGGAAGTGCTGCGGCTCGCCAAGCCCTCGCCATCGCTGGTCGAATGGGTCGATTACCTTCGCGCCGCCACCATCATGGATGATCCCGCGCAGCGCACCGAAGGAGTCGGCGCGATGACCGGGCTCCTGGCCAAGGTGCAGGACAAGGCGCTCAGGGTCGCTATCTTGCGGGCGCTCTCATCGACCTACGCGAAGGACGAGAAATGGGCCGAGGCGATGGAGGCCTCCAAGCAAGGGCTTGATCTTGAGCCGCAGGACGCGATGTTCAACAACAACACGGCGTTCTTCCTGGCCGAGAAACTCGGAAAGCCCGCGGACGCGGTGCCGTTCGCCGAGAGGGCCGTGAATCTCTCGCCCGGAGCATGGGAGATCCAGGACACGCTGGCGACGGTGTATTGGCTCAACGGCAGCAAGCCGCGCGGGATCGAGATGCTGGAGAAGGCGATCCAGTTGGCGCGCACGGAAGCCGATCGCGCGACGATGGCGCTGAAACTCGGACGTTGGAAACTCGAACTGGGCGACAAGGCGGGCGCGACTGCCGCGCTCGACCTCGTCAAAGAGATGATCTCGGACGACCCGCGCCTCGCGGAGCCGATCAAGAAGGACTTGCAGAAACTGACGCAGGACCTCGGGGCGGCCCGATAACCGCGGCAGGGCCGGAGATACGTATGACAACCATGCCCCCAGTTCGAACACCCCCGATTCCAAGCCGTCCGGCCCAGGCCGGCACCGCACCATCGGGCGGCCCGGCGACCGCGTCGGCCATCCCGACGCTTGATCCGATCAAACTGGTCAAAAAATACAAGTGGCTCCTCATGGCGACCACCGCCGCGGGAATCTTCCTCGGCACCGTGGCGCACTTCGTGCTCCTGCGCACCTTCCCGGTCTTCACGTCGTACATCGTCTACGAGTGCGCGGCCCAGGAGGGAGAGGTCGGATCGCTCAATCCCTCGATGAACTTCCGTGACGAACTCGACAAGTTCATGGCGACTCAGGTGCAGGTCATGATCTCCGACCGCGTCGTGCAGCCCGCCGTCCAAGACCCCCAGATGGACAAGATCGCGGGGGCGTGGACGGCACGCTTCAAGCGCGGCAACACGCTCGACACCTCCAAGGCCGTCAAGGCGCTCAAGAAACGACTGGGTGCCTCGATCGTGGGCGAGTCGAACTTCTTGCGACTGTCGTTCTGGGACACCGATCCTGACCTGGCGAAGGCGGTGGTCGAAGTCGTCGGTGGGGCGTATATCCGCGATCGCAAGAACAGCGCGGCTGGCGAGATCAACGATCGCAAGGGCCATATCTCGACCTCGATCTCGCAGATCAACGATTCGATCAGCGCGCTCCAGAAGAACCGCTCGCGCCTCCTCGTGGATCAGACCGTCGAGTCGCTCGACGACAAAGCCAACCAGGCCATCCGCCAGATGACGGCCATCGACGAGAAACTCGTCGAGGTCCGCGCCGACAAAGAGGTCTACATCGTCCAGCGCGACCAACTCCTCCGCGAGCAGGAGCGCCCGATCCGCAACTACACCGAGTCGCTCCGCAAACGCGTCGAGCAGGACCCGTCGATCCAGTCCATGATGAACACCATCAACACGCTCAAGGGCGAGTTGACGGCCATGAAGCAACGCCTGGGCGAAAGGCACCGCGACGTCGTGCAACTCACCACTCGCATCAACGGCCTCTCGCTCCAGATGCAATCCGAACGCGAAAAACTGCTCGCGCAGGAGTTCGAAGCGCAACTCGACAGCCTCTCGACCGCCGTCACCTCCGTCGAGGCCCAAGAAGCCGACATGATGAAGAAGTTCAACGAAGCCAAGGACCGCGCGGCGGAACTCACCCAGACGCTCGCGCAGGTCAAGGACCTCGACCGCGAGATCGATCGCTCGACCGACTCGAAGGCCAAACTCCAGGACGACCTCAAGAGCATCGACATCCTCGGCAGCATGCGCGGGACGTCCCGCATCGTCCAGTTCCAGCCCGCCGAGCGGCCCAAGGTCGTCACCTTCCCCAAACTCTACATCATGGCCCCCGCCGGCATGGCGCTCCTGCTCGGGCTCGTCGGTGGCGTCGTGCTGGTGATGGAGATCGTCGATCAGCGCGTCAAAAGCCCCGCGGATGTCGCGCTCATCCCGCGCACGCGGGTGCTCGGCCTCGTCCCCCACGCGCAGGAAGACCCCACCGGCGCCGAGCGCATCGAGACCGTCTTCCGCGATCGGCCCTACAGCGTGCTCAGCGAGAGTTTCCGCCAACTTCGCGTCGCGCTCCTCAAGCGGATGCAGGGCGCGGGCCATCGGTCGCTCGTCGTCATGTCGGGCATGCCCGGCTCAGGGGCCACCACCGTCGTGACCAACCTCGCCTACGCCTTCGCCTCGGCGGACCAGACCGTGCTCGTGATCGACGCGAACTTCCGCCGGCCCGCCATCCATCGCTACCTCGGCCTCGCCGAAGCCCCGGGCCTTGCCGACGTGCTCGCCGGGCAAGCCACGCTCGACACCGCGGCACAGACCACCGACAACCCCAACATCAAGGTGCTGACGGCCGGGTCTGCCGGCGCGCGGGCCTTCGAACGCCTCTCCACGCGCACGATGACCGAACTCCTCCGTGAGGCATCGTCACGCTTCGATCTCGTCCTGCTCGATGTCGCGCCCGCCATGATCGCCGGTGACGCGCTCGCCATCGCCGCACGCTGCGATGCGTCGATGCTCGTCGTCCGGGCGATGGCCGAGAAACGCGGCATGGTCGCCCGCCTCCGCAACGAACTCTCCGACGCCAAGGCCGAGTTCACCGGCGTGCTCGTCAACGCCGTCCGATCGGCCGCGGGCGGTTACCTCCGCGGAAACATCCTCGCCTCGCACCGGTACCAGAACAACGGCACCGAGCCGACGGCCAAGGACTAGCAAAGAGCGACCGCCGTGCCCACGCCGAACCAGACCGATCACTCCTCACGGCGCGTGCTCGTCACCGGCGGTGCCGGCTTCATCGGCTCACACCTGTCCGACCTCCTCCTCGCGCGCGGCGACCAGGTGACCGTCGTCGATAATCTCTGGACGGGTCGCCGGTCGAACCTGCCGACGGCCCATCCACGCCTCCTCTTCATCGAGGCCGATCTCCGCGACGCCCTCGCCGCCTTCGCCCCAAACGACACCTTCGATCAGGTTTATCACCTCGCCGCGGCCGTCGGCGTCGGGCTCGTCATGGCCCAGCCCATCCGCGCCATCGAGACCAACGTCGAGCAGACCGCCGCCTTGCTCCGTTTCGTCGCCGCTCGCCCGCGACGCGACGGCGGCATCGGGCTCCCAACCCTCATCGCCTCCAGTTCCGAGGTCTACGGCAAGTCCGCCAAGTCACCGTTCTCCGAGGACGACGACGCGGTCTACGGCCCGACAACCGTCGGACGCTGGTCCTATGCCTGCTCCAAAGCCATCGACGAGTATCTGGCGCTCGCGTATGCCCAGCGAGACAACCTGCCCGTCGTCGTCGTGCGATTCTTCAACACCGTCGGCCCCCGCCAAGTCGGGGAGTATGGCATGGTGCTCCCTCGCTTCGTGCGCGCGGCACGCGCCGGTGAAACCCTCACCGTCTTTGGCGACGGCACCGCCTCGCGTTGCTTCTGCGACGTGCGCGACGTCGTCGCCGCGCTCCCGCGACTCCTCGAACGGCCCGACTGCCTCGGGCGAGTCTTCAACCTCGGCTCCGATCGCCCGATCACGATCGCCGCCCTCGCCGAACTCGTCGTTCGAACGCTCGGCTCGCGGTCCGAGGTCCGCCGCGCGCCATATGCCGAGGCCTACCCGACCGGATTCGAAGACCTGCGCCAGCGGCAGCCAGACTTGGCCCGCGTCCGCGCCGCGATCGGCTTCGCGCCGACCATCTCGCTCGATCAGACCATCCGCGACGTGGCGAGCGCGATGGAAGGGACCCGGGCATGATCGGCGTCCCCGCGCAACCCATGAAGGAGATGCCGCCGGGCCTCGTCGATCGCGTCGCCTCGCTCATCAAGGACCGCGAGCACGACCTCGAGCAGGCCCGCGAACTCGGCACGATGGTCGGCCTCGACCCCGAGCACGCCGTCACACGCCTCGGCATCTTCCACGGCTACGTCAGCGTCTTCGTTATCGCCTTCCTCGTCACCCTCCTCGCCACCCCGCTCATGCGCAAACTCGCGCTCGCGCACGGCGTCATCGACCGCCCAAGCGAGGCACGCAAGGTCCATCGCGTCCCCGTGGCCTACCTCGGTGGCGTGGCCGTCTACCTGGGCCTCATGGCCGCGATCCTGTACAGTTACTTCGCCGCCGAAGTGCCGGGTTTGGTCACCTACCACCCCACCCAGTACCTCTTCGACCTCGCCCCATACCCCGTCCCGATCTCCGTGCTCATCGGGCTTACCGCCATCATGCTCGTCGGCCTCCTCGACGACGTCGTGGGCGTCCGCCCTCGCGTCAAGGTCGGCGGGCAACTCGTCGCCGCCGCAGCCCTCGCCGCCAATGACGTCGGCGTCAAGGTCGCCGAGGGCATGCTCGGTCCCGTCGGCCAGGCACTCTTCGGCGATCCGAAACTGCTCTTCATGATCCCCCTCCCCTTCACGCTCCCGCTCTTTGGCGAGCAGATCAACGCCATCCCCATCGATCTTATCTATTGGGCGGGCACCGCCGTCATCGCCGTCTTCGTGCTCGGCGCGTGCAACGCCTCCAACCTCATCGACGGGCTCGATGGGCTGCTCTCGGGCGTCACGGCCATCGTCGCCGGCGGGCTCACCGTCATCGCCCTCACCCTCGCCGTCCAGGACGACGGCCCACGCGACGCCTCGCGCGTCATCCTCTCTCTCGCCCTCCTC
Source organism: Phycisphaerales bacterium (assembly GCA_046155605.1). Lineage (GTDB taxonomy): Bacteria > Planctomycetota > Phycisphaerae > Phycisphaerales > UBA1924 > JAEUIZ01. Next base: position 70,108 of record JBJXFQ010000024.1, on the reverse strand, counting down.
GGCGCGTGCCTCGGCTTCCTGCCGCATAACTTCAACCCGGCCTCGATCTTCCTCGGCGATTGCGGATCGCTGCTCCTGGGCTTCTGCACCATCGTCATCATCCTCACCCTGGGCGACCGTGGGCAGACCCACCTCGTCTTCGCCGGCCTCATCATCTATGCCATCCCGATCATCGACACGATCCTGGCGATCGTCCGCCGAAAGATGGCCGGCAAACGCATCTCCGACCCCGACGACCAACACCTGCACCACATGCTCAAACGCGCCCTGGGCGTCAAGGGCGCGGTGCTGGCCCTCTATGGCCTCGGCGCCGGCTTCGCGGGCCTGGGCATCGCCCTGAGCCTCGGCCGGGCCCGCGTCGTCTACGCCATCACCCTCGTCTTCGCCGCGTTCATCGTCGTCACCGCCATCAAGATCGCCCGGCGGAAAAAGATCGAAGAGCAGGCGATGCAGTACGCCTCGGGCGTGGCCCGCTCGGTGCCCGCCAACGGTGCCGAGGCGGTGACGCGGCCCGTCGCCTGATTCGTTCCCGCCACGCCGCCCCTTCGGTATACTCCCGCCATGCCCGAGCACGGAAGCCCGGCCCGCGTGATCGCCTTCATCAACCAGAAGGGCGGCGTCGGCAAGACCACCACCTGCGTCAACGTCGCCGCCGCGCTCGCCCACTCGGGCCGACGAACGCTGCTCATCGACCTCGATTCGCAGTCGCACGCCACCTTGCACCTGGGCCTCGAACCGGGTGGAGCGTCGAGCGTCTATCCCGTGCTCGTCGAGTCCCGGCCCCTCGCGCCGGTCACGGTCGCGCCGAACCTGGACCTCGTCGCGAGCGAAACGGACCTCGCGGCAGCCGAGGCCGACCTCGCCGCGTCAGACGACCGCCACCTCCGGCTGGCGCGCGCCGTGGAAGGTGTGCGAGACCGCTACGACATGATCGTCATCGACTGTCCGCCTTCGCTCGGGCTGCTCACGGTCAACGCGCTCAACGCGGCCCAGCAGGTGGTCGTGCCGATGCAGGCCCACTTCCTCGCGCTGCAGGGCGTGGGCAAACTCCTCGAAACGATCTCGCTCGTCGCCTCGTCGCTGAATCCCGCGCTCCGCGTCCTCGGCGTGGTCGTGTGCGCGCACGACGCGAGCGCGTCGCACACGCACGAGGTCGTGGCCGACCTGGAGCGGTTCTTCGAGGCCGCCCGCGCGGAGCCCTCCCCGTGGAGCGGCGCGGTCGTCTTTCGCCCGTTCGTGCGCCGCAACATCAAACTGGCCGAGGCCCCCTCCTTCGGCAAGACAATCTTCGACTACGCGCCGCAGGCACCGGGCGCGGCAGACTATCGCGCTGTCGCCGAAGCGATCGCTAAGGCCTCGGATGCCGTCCCGCACGTCGTCGTCGCCACGCGTGCGACGGAGTTGGCCCGGTGATCGTGTCGCGTGCGGCACGTCGCATCGCGTTCTGGGCCTACGCCGTGGCGCTGTTTGTTCTCACCCACAAACCAAAGTTCACGGTGCCCGGACCGCCGCGAATTGACCTCGTTGCCCACGCCGCGGCTTTCGGCCTGTGGACGATCCTCCTCATCGCCGCGGGCTTCTTCGGTCCTCCCCTCTCCATTCGCAACATCACCATCGTCGCTCCCGTCGCCGTCGTCTACGCCGCGATCGATGAAGCCCTGCAAGCCATCCCGTGGGTTCGCCGGCACGCGGCCTGGGACGATTGGGCGATGGATTGCGTCGGCATCGCCCTCGCCCTCGTCGCCGCCCTGCTCGCTCGTCAGTTCCTCGCGCCTCAGCAAAGCGTGCGGACACAGACCGCGGAGACCAGACCATGAGCGACCACCATGGCTTCGCCGGCCCGAAATGCTGGGCACTCTCGGCCTCCATCGGCATCGCGATCGGCTTCCTCATCACCCTCATTGCCCCGGCACAGATTTCACACGGTCATCCCGCTGTCCCGCTCTGGCTCGTCGCGCCCTTCGGCCTGCTGCTCTCCAGCATCGCCCTCATGCCCTTCATCGCGCCGCGATTCTGGCACACGCATTATCCCGACTTTGCATTCCTCCTCGGCGGCGTCACGATGGGATACTACCTCTTCGGATTCACCATGCCGCACGCCACGCCATCCGGCGGCAGCGGCACCACTTCCTACGGCATCCACGCCATGCTCCACGCCGCCATCGAGTACTACTCCTTCATCGCCCTTGTCGGCGGGCTCTTCGTCGTCTCCGGGACGATCCTCATCCAAACCCGCGCCCGCGGCAACGCCATCAGCAACGGCCTCATCCTCGTCGTCGGGGCCATCCTGGCCAACCTCGTCGGAACCACCGGTGCCTCCATGCTCCTGATCCGCCCCTTCATGCGCATCAACCACGGCCGCCTGCACCCGCTGCACGTCGTCCTCTTCATTCTCGTCGTCTCCAACTGCGGCGGCAGCCTCACACCCATCGGCGACCCACCGCTCTATCTCGGATTCCTCAAGGGCGTGCCCTTCTTCTGGACGCTCGGCCACCTCTGGCCCGAATGGCTCTTCGTCTGCGGCTGTCTCGTCGCGATCATGACCGTCTTCGACATGAGCATCGAGCGAAGCACACGAGAGTCTCCCCCCATTGAGCCGCGACTCGTGCCCTCACCTGGGCCGCTCTTCCGCGTCAGCGGCGGCGTCGGCGTCGCGTGCCTCGCGCTCATGGTCGCCGGCGTGTTCATCGATCCGATGCTCAAGAAATACGCCGGCGTCGAGGGCATACCGATCGGCGCGACCTTCCAACTCGCTGTCGCCATCGCGGCCTATCGCCTCGCATCACACGACATCCTCGCCGCCAACGACTTCTCGTTCGGCCCGGTGCGCGAGGTCGCCTGCCTCTTTGCCGGCATCTTCGCCGCCATGGTCCCGGCCCTCGCCTACCTCGCCGCGCACGGCAAGCAACTCGGCATCGACTCGCCCACCGCCTTCTACTTCGGCACCGGCGCGCTCTCCGCCGTCCTCGACAACGCCCCGACCTACCTCAACTTCCTGCAGGTCGCCATCGGACCCACCGACATCTCGCCCGCCTCCATCGCTGCGCTCATCGCCGACGATCGAGGAAACCTGCTCCTCAGCGCCATCTCAACGGGCGCGGTCTTCTTCGGCGCGATGACGTACATCGGCAACGGGCCAAACTTCATGGTCAAGGCCATCGCCGAATCCGCGGGCGTCCCCATGCCCTCCTTCTTCGGCTACCTCGGTCGCGCCTGCCTGATCCTGCTCCCGATCCTCGTCATCAACTGGGCGCTGTTCATCCGCTGACTTCGCGGCCGCCGATAGTGACGCGGACCTCCACTTCGAACCAACTTGCCCCGCCATGCCGCAAGAGACCCCGCCAGAATCGCAGCACTTCAAGGCCGAGCATCACGCCGGTCGCCTCGCGGCCGACGCACGCACCGTCTCCGCCGTCACGCTCCTCTCGCGCTTCGCCGGCCTCGCCCGCGAGGTGCTCACCGCACGCATCTTCGGGGACACCGCCATCGGCTCCGCCTTCGCCGCCGGGTTCCAGGCTCCCAACCTCTTCCGCCGCCTCTTCGGCGAAGGGGCGCTCTCGGCCGCCTTCATCCCCGAATACACCACGCTCGACAACCGTGACCCGCGACTCGCCTCCCGCTTCGCCCTCCGCATCCTCTCGTGGCTGCTGCTGCTGACCGTCGGCATCACGATCCTCGCCGAGATCGCCCTCCTCGTGGCGCTCGTCGCCCTCCCCGCCAACCCCGGCCGCGACCTCTCCCTGCGGCTCATCATGCTCATGCTCCCCTACATGCCGCTTGTCTGCCTGGCGGCGGTGCTCGGCGGGATGCTCCAGGTCCACGGTCGATTCGCCGCCTCGTCGGCCGGGCCGGTCCTGATGAACGCCATGGTCGTCGCCGTCGGACTTTATTTCCTGCTCACGGGCCGCTTCGGTGATGCCCGCGTCGCCTATCTGCTCGGCGCCGTGATCGTGCTCTCGGGCATCACGCAGGTCTGGTGGTTCGCGCGTTTGCTCAGGCCGCATCTGCTCCGTGGCGGCGATGACGCCGCGGCCGCGGAGGCCGGCGCACGCACGATGAAACGCTTCGTCCCCGCGGCCATCGGCCTCGGCACGCTCCAGATCAACACCTTCCTCGACACCCTCCTCGCCATGTGGCCCATCTGGGTTGGGCCCACCGTGCTCGGATTCGCCTATCCCATGGACGCTTCCTCCAACGTCCTCCTCGCCGCGGCCCAGCGACTCTACCAGTTCCCGCTCGGCGTCTTCGGCATCGCCGTCGCCACCGCGATCTTCCCCATGCTCTCGCGACATGCCGCCCAGCCCGCCGCATTCCTCCACACCCTCCGCCGCGGCATCCGCCTCTCCCTCTTCATCGGAATTCCCGCCAGCGTCGGCCTGTTCATGGTGCGGCTCCCAGCCATCGCTGTCCCCTTCTCCGGCGGCTCCACCGGCTTCTCGGCCCAGGGCGTCGAACGCTCCGCCGCGGTGCTCGGCGGGTTCGCCCTCGCCATCTGGGCCTATTCCCTCAACCACGTGCTCACCCGCGCTTTCTACGCCAACGGAGACACCAAGACTCCCATGCGGCTTGCGGTCGCGATGGTCGTCCTCAACTTCCTCCTCAACGTCCTGCTCATGTGGCCCCTGCGCGAGGCCGGATTGGCCTACTCCACCGCGATCACCGCCGGCGTTCAGGTACTCATCCTGCTCGTGCTCGCCAATCGTTTCGCGCCGCCGGGCGAATCCCTGGCCGATCGACACACCATGCTCGCCATCGCGCGCATCGCCCTCGCTGCCGGCGCGATGGCCATGGCCGTGTGGGCGGCTCAGCACGCCGTGTCATGGGGTCCGGGCTGGCTGGGAAAACTCGGCTCGCTCGCCGCCGCTGTCATCGTCGGAGGCTGGGCGTTCCTCGGTGCCGCGGCCGCGCTTCGGTGCCAGGAACTGCGCTGGCTCACGCACCGACGCACGCACGAAACCGCGACGACCGGGCCAACCCATCCAAACGAGTAAGCGACGGGTGCTTCTCGATCACATGCGTTGCGAGCCCCGAGCGGAAGCGAGGGTGTCCCTTCCCACGAGCCCGCAGCGCAAACGCGGGCTTTCAGATCAATCTCACTCGCAGATCTCTCTCGCTTCGCGCCTCAGGGCTTCGGTGCCGCCGGCGCAGCGACTTTGGGCACCTCGCCCGCGGGCACGGTCGCTTTCGCTGCCTGACGTTCCTTCCGTTCCTCTTCCATCGCCTTCCCATACGCGAAAAACACCATGACCACCGGGATAAACGCCTTCTCCCCCGCCTTGGTCGCCAACTCATCCATGCGTGCGATCTGCTTCGACCTCACGTCCTTGGTCAGGTCCGTCAGCATGTTGTTGAACGTCTTCATCAAACTGCCGAGGATCTTCCACCCGTCCTGCGACTTCGGGATGATCTGGCCCGCGCCGGGAAAGTTCGTCGGCAGCACGACGTACCACTTCCCCCTGTCGAGTTGCATCATGAGTCCCACGCCGAACACCGGCTTGCCGTCCCGCAGCAGCGCCGCCCGATCGTCGGTGACCGTCTGAACCGTGAGCCGTGACCTCTCGCGTGAGAGCCAGCCGTACGGATCGGCGAACAACTCCTTCATGGCGAGATTGAACTGATCGCTCATCTCGTCCGGGTTCGCCGGCGGCGTCGCCGGGCTTCGGCTGCCGCCCCGACGCCCCCCGCGCTGGCCCTGCTGCGCCATCCCCGCCATCCGCTGCACGAAACTCGACGCCTCTCCTTTGGCCGCCGCCGCCTCGGCCTCCGCTTTCAACTTCTCAATCTCCTCCGGAAACGCCCGCGTCACCTCGTTGCCCAGGCCTTGCAGCGAGCCCATCACCGTCCCCATCTGCTTCAGAAATCGACGGAACTCCGGCGTGTCGGCATAGATCAGGTCCGTCAACTGCCGCGCCTTCCCGTCCTGGATCATCCGCTGCGCGGTCTCCAGCACCTTCTCCGGCGTCTCCTGGCTGTACCGCTTCTCGCACCCAACCAGACACCCGAACACAATGCACGCGACAACGGCGGTCCACTGGCTGAAAGTTCGCATGGGTCCTCCGCGAGATGGGGGGCGTTCGAACTCGGCCCGGTCTTTGTACGGCCTCGCGCTGCAAACGTTACCGTGCGCTGCGGCTGAGAGGTCGCGAGCCTGATCCTACGATCCCCGCATGAAGGTTATCGTCAATGGCGAGTCGCGGGAACTGCCGCACGGCACCACCGTCGCCGACCTTGTTCGGCAAGCGGGCCTGGGCACCGCGGCGTGCGCGGCAGAAGTCAACGGCACGCTCGTCCCACGGCGCGCGCACGACGACGCCCATCTGGCCGATGGCGACCGCGTTGAACTCGTCACGCTGGTGGGTGGCGGATGAGTACGACCAGCGATCGACCACACCCCGCCACGGGCGACCAGCCACTGGTTATCGGTACCCGCCGGTTCACGTCGCGCCTGATCGTCGGAACGGGCAAGTATGCCGACCTCCAAACCATGCGGCACGCGCTGGACGCCAGCGGGGCCGAGGTCATCACCGTCGCCGTGCGACGGGAGCGGCTCTTCAACGAGCGCGGGCAGAGTTTGCTCGAGTTCATTGACACGAAGCGGTACACGATCCTGCCGAACACCGCCGGGTGCTTCACGGCGGAGGACGCGGTGCGCGTCGCGCGGCTCGGGCGCGATCTGCTCGAGCAACTCGGCAACCCGGGCGCGAGTTGGGTCAAACTCGAAGTGCTGGGCGATCGCAAGACGCTGCTGCCGGACCCAATGGGCACCGTCGAGGCCTGTCGCGAACTCGTCAAGGACGGCTTCGAGGTTCTCGCGTATTCCAGCGATGATCCGATCGCCGCGGCGCGGATCCGCGAGGCCGGCGCGACCAGCGTGATGCCCGCGGGCTCGCCCATCGGGAGCGGGCAGGGCGTCCTCAATCGCAACAACATCGTGCTGTGCGCGGAAACGCTCCGGCGCGACGTGCCGACATATCCGGTGATCGTTGACGCGGGGGTTGGGGCGGCCAGCGATGTCTCGATCGCGATGGAACTGGGGGCCGACGGGGTGCTGCTGAACACGGCGATCGCGCACGCGAAAGACCCGGTGCGGATGGCGCGAGCGATGAAGCACGCGTGCCTCGCGGGGCGCGAGAGTTACCTGGCCGGGCGCATTCCCAAGAAGTTGTACGCGAGCGCGTCGAGCCCGTGGGAGGGCGTGATCGCGCCGATCCCGGGCGAATAACTACACCCTCGCCCGTGTCCAGCCGCCTTGAAGGAATCGAGCGGCGAAGAGGACGCCGCGGAGAGCGACCTCGATCGAGAGGCCGACCCAAAGGCCCATCAGCCCGGGCGGCCAGGGCAGGTAGGGAGCAAAGGGATTGGCGAGCACGCCGCCACCGGCACAATCAGGCAGGGGGACGGCGACGCCGGAACAGACATAGACCAGGGGCAGGCGGAGCGCGTAGGTAGCCACCCAGGTGATGACCATCACGACCCGGACGTCGCCCGCGCCCCGCATGGCCTGACGCAGCACGATGCCGATGCAGAACGGGACCTGAACGAGCCCGGCAACGAAGAGAGCCGACGGCACCTGCTCGAGGTGGGTCTGCTGCGAGGTGAGCAGGCCGACAATCGAGTGCGGCGCAAAGATAAAGACCATGCCCATCGCGCCCATGATGGCGACGGCAACCAAAAGGCATCGGAGAACGGCGCGCCGCGCGAGTTCCGGACTTCCAGCGCCCAGGTACTGGCCCGCGAGGGTGGCCGCGGCAACGCCCATCGCGAATCCAGGCTGAAAACTAAACGATTCGATGCGGATGGCCACCATGTGGGCGCCGACGATGCCCGCCCCGAGCCAGCCGACCATGAGGATGACCAGGAAGTTGCCGAACCACATCCCGAGCATCTCGAAGAAGTTGGGGAGTCCCACGCGCGCGATGCGGCGCATGGTGTGCCAGTGCGCCTTGAGGCGATGCTTGCGCAGGCGAACGCCATGCGAGCCGCGAACAAGCGCGGCGATGACCAGGACCATGCCGGCGGCGTGGGCGATGGCGGTGCCCAACGCGATACCGGCAACGCCCATGTCGAAGGGGAACGGATTGTGCAGAATGGTGCGGGTGACGGGCTGGCCGGCGACGAAGGTCGTGGTGGTGAGTTCAACACCCGAGAGCGCCCAGGAGAGCGTGATGTTGACGAGGTTGACGAGGATCATCGCGCGCAAGGGCCGAAGCGTGTCGCCCGCGCCGCGGAGGCACGCGACCCCCGCGAGCAACAGGGCCATGAACGGAATGTTGAGCGCGATGATGTAGAGATAGACGCGGAAGTCGTCCCCCGCCTCGCCTTTGAGCCCCATCGTCGACGCGAGCAGCGGCACGCAGAGCGCGACGAGCAGCGTGAGCACCACGCCCGAGGCGAGCGCGAGCAGAAAGGTCTGTCCCACGCCCGCGTTGGCGACGGCCATCCGCCGGCCGCCCACCGCTCGGGCGATCAGCGCGGTGGCACCGATGTCGAGGGCGACAAACGAGAGCCCGATGAACCACAGAATGTAGGAGGCGCTGCCGACCGCGTCGGTGGCGGGCTCGCTGATGGCGGCGGCGAGCACGGTGTCCGTGAGCCCGACGAGAGAACTCAGCAGCGAATCAATGAGAACCGGCCAGGCGACGACCCAGATCGCGCGATTGATCGGCAGGCCCGCGAGCCGCCCCGAGCGCAAGCGACCGTCCGGCGTGAGGCGCAAGCGAGGATCGCGCGGGGGAACGGCGGCGTCGGGAAGTTCGGTGGTGTCGTCCACGAGAAAGGCGGGATTCGGCAGTGATGGGGGGGGGGGACAGGAGGTCGCGGGCCGCGGACGGTTGAGCGGCGGGAGGGCCGGCGCGATCGGCGTTCGCGCGACGATGCTAGGACGTATGGTTGGCCCCTGGGACCGATGTGCCCGAGTGTTCCTGTCGTCCTCACGCTTGCTCGCGCAAGCCAGTCGGAGTTTCCAATGGCCATGAATGAGACGCACGATGCCGCGCTGCGGAGTTGGGTCGAATCGGCGAACGATCCCTCCGGCGACTTTCCGATCCAGAACCTGCCGCTCTGCGCGTTCATGGTCGAGCACGACGACCATGAGCATCCGCACATGGGCGTGCGGATCGGAGAGAGCGTGCTGGATGTTGCGATGCTGGCCGAGGCCGGTTGGTTCGACCTGGAGCAGGATGACGAGGGCATCATCCCGGCGTTGCTGCACCAGGAAAACTGGACGATGGTCGGGGCCGTGCCGGAACTGATGTCGATCGTGCGCGGGCGGATTCAGGATTTTCTGCGGCATGACGCGCCGGCGGGCGGGCAGCAGGGTCGAAGGCTGCGGCAGAAGGCGATCCTCCCCGTGGCGGACCTCGAACTCCTCCATCCGACGAACATGTCCAACTACACCGACTTCTACGCGTCGATCCATCACGCGACGACGGTGGGGTCGATGTTTCGCCCCGAGAGTCCGTTGCTCCCGAACTACAAGCATGTGCCGATCGGGTACCACGGGCGCGCGTCGTCGATCGTGCTGAGCGGGACGAGCGTTCGGCGGCCGATGGGTCAGCAGTCGCCGCCGGACGACAAGCCGGGAGAGCCGCCCACGTTCGGACCATGCACGATGCTGGATTATGAGTTGGAGGTCGGCGTCGTCGTCGGTCGCGGGAATGAGATGGGAGAACCGATCGCGATCGGGGAGGCGGGCAAGCGGATGCTGGGGCTGTGCCTCGTGAACGACTGGTCGGCGCGCGACATCCAGAAGTGGGAGTACCAGCCGCTGGGGCCTTTCCTCGCGAAAAACTTCGCAACGACGGTGTCGCCGTATCTTGTGACGGCAGAGGCGCTCGCGCCGTTCCGGTGTGCCGCGATGGCGCGGCCCGCGGGTGATCCCGCGCCGCTGCCGTATCTGATCGACGCGGCGGATCAGGCCGAGGGCGGGTTTGCGATCACGCTCGAGGTGTGGCTGCAATCGGCGGAGATGCGGAAGCGGGGGATCTCGCCGGTGTTGATCTCGCGGACGGGCGCGTTCCGTGAGATGTATTGGACGCTCGGGCAACTCATCACGCATCACGCGAGCAATGGCTGCAACCTGCTGCCTGGTGATCTGCTGGCGAGCGGGACAGTCTCGGGGCAAGCGGCGAACGAGCGAGGGTGTCTCCTCGAGTTGACGTGGCAAGGGCGCGGGCCGGACGGCAAGCCGCTCCCAAGGAAGGGGATCGAACTGCCCAGCGGCGAGAAGCGGCTCTTCCTCCAGGACGGCGACGAGGTGGTCATGCGCGGTTACTGCGAGCGCGAAGGCTTTGCAAGGATTGGATTCGGCGAGTGCCGCGGCACCATCGAGCCCGCCAAAGCGTGACTACTGCGCCAGCGAACGCGCCCGCGCGAGCAGTTCCGGCCGATCGCGACGGATCATGACGCGGTTGTACGAGAGCCACATCACATGCTCATACCCTCGCTTGGCGAGATAATCATGCAGTTCGGGGTCGCGGCCCATCGACTGGTCCTCGACCATGAGCACCGCGGGCTTGAAACGGTCGAGGTCGAAGCCATCGAGCAGTGACAACTCGTGCCCCTCAACGTCGAGAACGACGAAATCGATCGGGCCGGCGTGCTCGGCGAGCAGATTGTCCATCGTCGTCAGCGGCACGGTGACGGTCTGCACATTGCCCTTCGGCGGGCGCATGTGCCGGCGCCGCTGCGTCCCCGCGTCGAGGTACGAACTCGCCTCGTAGTGCTTCTTGTCGGAAGCGATGTGATGGAACGTCGCGGTGCCCGTGGAGCCCCGGACGGAAAGGGCGGCGTTGACGACGCGGCTGCGCGGGCGGCGGTCGCGGCAGGCCTCAAATCGGGCGGGTAGCGGCTCGACGAGCAGCCCCGTCCAGCCGGCTTGCTCGAACGCGAACGTCACGGAATAGGTGTATCCGTCGTACGCGCCGACCTCGATGAAAAAGCCGCCTCGCTTCCCCGCGAACAGGTGCCAGAGCACGAGGTCCTCGCCGAACTGCGAGCGGAACTCGACGGCCTCTCCCTCCCCACCCGCCCGGGCGGCCACCAGCGGCTTCATGAGTTGGAGCAGTTCATGGTTGGCCGCTTCGAGCCGGCCCAGTCGCCGCATCACGCGGCGGTGGCGGCCATGAGCCACGCCGATCGTGCCGGCCATCGCGGCGAGAAGAATGAGTGTGAGCGCCAGTTCCATGCGTCCTCCGCCAGCCTCGCCTGACAATCCAGTCGGATCGAGCCAGGAAGGGCCGGCAGTTTACGGCACATCGGGGCGCGGCGGGGGTCGGGGCGCTGTCGCGCGACCGCGGCGCGGGACACGCGAGCCGGGGTATGCTCCGCCCATGAACTACTACGAGATCTGGGTCAACCTGATCGACTCACGAAAGGACCTGGAGTTGGTCCACGCCGTGGACGCCTATCTCGGGCACTTGAAAGCCCAGGGAAAACTGGAGACTTGGCGATTGACCCGGCGGAAGTTCGGCTTCGGGCCGCCCGGGCTCGGCGAGTTCCACATCTCCATCTCGTTCCGCGACGTGGCGCAACTGGATGCCGCCTTCGGGATCGTCGCCACGCGCGCGGGCGAAGTCGAGCGACTCCATCACCCCGTCTATTCCATGGTCAAGGACTTCACTTCGGCCCTCTACCGCGACTTTCCCGATCCCGAGCGCGCAACCGTCTGAGCGCACGAATCGCCGGGCGGCATCACGCATGCTTCTCATGCCGCGGCCGTGGTCGGCTTCTTCACCCGGTCCAGCGTCTGCTTGATCCGCTCGGCCAGAACTTCCGGCGTGAAGGGCTTCACAAGGTAGTTGTTCACGCCCGCCTTGATGGCCTCGATCACCCGCGACTTCTCGGCCTCGGTCGTCACCATAATCACGGGCGTCTTGTTGCCCTGCTTCCGCAAGGCCGCAAGGAACGCCATCCCGTCCATCACCGGCATGTTCCAGTCGAGCAGCACAAGATCAGGCTCGTAGGAGGCGACCTTGGCGAGGCCCTCTTGGCCATCACCGGCCTCCTCGATCTGCGTGTACCCGAGTTGCCCGAGAACGGAGCGCTGGATGTTCCGCATCGTCCGTGAATCATCGATCAGAAGTACCTTCATGAACTGCTCCTTCAGGCAGCGACGCCGGCGGCCGTGGCGGGCTGCGCCGCGGCGTTCGGGACGCGAATAGCAACTTCGATTACAAAGTCCCCGCAATCCGTCCCGCACGGGATCGCGATGCACGGCGTGTCCTTGGGCGCCGCAACCACATGCCCCGGCCCTCGCACGACGCTCGGGCACGAGATCGAGGCCTTGCGACCGCCGAAGAGTGCCTTCGCGCCGCCCGACACCATGTTGACGATCTCCCCGATGGCATCAGGGAAGTCGGGGTGGGTGGCCGGCATGTCGGAGCCGGCGAGGATCGAGGCCACACGGACCGCCGTGGCCTCCGGGAAACTGATGACGACGGTTCCAGTGATATCCCCCGACATCCCGATGATGCCCGAGACGTCATGCGGAGCCTGAGCAGTGTCCTTGAGCATCGGCGTCCCGACGCGGACCTCCAACTGCATCATGGTCTGGAACACGTTCCGAATGCTCGTCACAAAGGCCTTGATGCACTGCTGGTCCATTCGCGACTCCTTGGGCGGCGCGGTCAGGCCGCGGCCTTGCGATCATGTCGGCGAAAAAGTTCGGCCACATCAACAATCAGGCTCACGCCCCCGTCCTCACGCACCGTCGCGCCGCTGATCGGACCCGTCCGCTCGCAGACATCGCTCAGCGGTTTGACGACGATCTCTTGTTGCCCGATCAGTCGAGTCACCATCAACCCCAGGCACCGCTCGCCGCTCGCCAGCACGACGGCAAACGGCGACGCCGCTCCTTTGGCGCGCGGCAGGCCGAAGACCTCCGGCCCACGCACCAGCGGCAGAACCGCGTCGCGAAGCCGCATCACCGGCTGCTCTCGGACCGTTCTCACCTGGTCGGGCTCCGGCCGCACGATCTCAAGGATGCTGTCGAGCGGGATCGCCAGGATCTCGTCGCCAACGCCGATCATCATCGCCGGCATGATGGCGACCGTCAGCGGAATCTTGATCGAGACCGTCGTTCCCTTGCCCGGCTCGCTCGAGAGATCGATGATGCCCTTGGCCCGTTCGATGTTCGTGCGCACGACATCCATGCCCACGCCGCGACCCGAGACATCGCTGACCGCATCGGCCGTCGAGAATCCGGCGGCGAATATAAACCGGAAGACCTCGCGGTCTGACATCGCCGCGATCTCGGCCTGCGTGGAGAGCCCGCGCTCGATCGCCTTCGCCGCGAGTTTCTCGCGGATCAGGCCCCGGCCGTCGTCGCCCACCTCCACCACGACATGGCTCCCGCGATTCGCGGCGCTGAGTCGGATGGTGCCCGCCTCCGACTTGCCGGCCTTGGCGCGCTCCGCCGGCAACTCGATCCCGTGGTCCGCCGAGTTGCGCATCAGATGCACCAGCGGATCGCCGAGTTCTTCGAGGATCGAGCGATCGACCTCGGTGTCCCCGCCTTCAACGACGAGCTCGATCTTCTTGTTCAGTTTCTGGCTTAGGTCGCGCACCAGCCGCGGATAGCGCCCGAACAGCTTTTCCAGCGGCTGCATGCGCGTGCGCATCACCGCCACCTGAATGTCACCCGTCACACGCTCGATCGCGCCCGAGGTCGTCACCAGTTCCTCGGCTAACTCCGGGTGCGTCGCGCTCGCGACCGCCTTGCGTGTGATCGCGCCGATGCGATTCTTCTGGAGAACCAACTCCCCGACAAGATTCATCAGTGATTCGAGTCGCTCGACATCCACGCGGATCGTCTGCTCGGCGGCGTGGGCCTTGGAGTGCTCGGGCTTGGGCTGATCGGGCTTCGCGGCCGGTGCGCCGGATGCCGAGGCTGCCGCGGGCGTCGACACGCTCGTCGTTGCTGCCTCAGGCGCTTTCGCAGAGACCACGCGATGCGGTGGCTCCGCGGCGTGGGCTTCGATGACTCCATCGATGCCCAGAAGTTGCGAGGGATCGATGTTCGCCGCGACCACGGCCTCGGGCGGGAGTGACTCGTCCGCGATGATCGCGCGAATGCGCGCAGCGAGCGGATCGATGCCGCACGCCTCGATCTCGCGACGCTCAAGAGCCCCGGCCTGCTGACGCAACAGCCACACGCACCCGCGAAGCCGCGCGATCAGTTGCGGCAGACGATCAGGCGCGGTCTGCGCCGCGCCCTCGGCACCCTCCGCTAGCAGCCGACAGAGTCGGATGATCGATTCGAGTTCGAAAAACGTGACCGCGTTGATCAGTCCTTCGCACAAGTCGGGAATCGGTGACAGCGGCTTGGTCGGATCCTCGGCCGCGGCGTCGGTGTGACGTTGCAGCGATTCAACCGCCTCAATGACCTCGGGCACCAGAAACTCGACGAGTGATTCCTGTTCGGGGCGCAGTGAAAGCCTGTTTGTTGCGGCGGACGTAGGCTCGGCATGCGTCGACTTCTCGGCCGCCTCGCCCTCGCCGATGCGGATGAGCGTCGCAACCAGGTCGGGCTTGGGTGTATCGAGCGACGCGCCATCGCGTATCTGCTCCATCTGACGCTTGATCGTGTCAACGGCCTCCAGCAGCAGGTTCATCGCGGCGGCATCGATGGTCGCGGTTCCGCCACGCGCGGCGTTGAGCGCGGATTCCGCCGCGTGCGCGATCTCAACAAGCGGGCCGAGATTCAGAAACGACGCGCTCCCCTTGATCGTGTGAAGCGACCGGAACACGCGATTCAAAAGGTCAGGGTCCGTCGGCGTCCGTTCGAGCACCACGAGATCGCCCTCGAGCGATTCGAGCAACTCGCCGGATTCAGTGAGGAAGTCATTCAGGATGTCCGCGCCGAAGCCGCCGCTCATCCTTTGACTCCCTTCGCCGCGTGCTCATAGGCAAACGACTGAGCGGCGGCGAGCGGCACAATCGGAACCTGTAGCCCGCGCACCGATTCCGAGTGGCCCACAAAGAGCCGGCCGTCGGGCGCCAGTTGCTCCGCGAGCGTGCGCAGCACCTGCGTCTTGCCCGCGTCGTCGAAATAGATCAGCACGTTCCGACAGAAAATCGCGTCCCAGATGCCGTGCCGACGCGCCGCGGACTTGTCCTTCAGGTTCATCACCTCCAGCGACACCATCGAGCGAATCACGGGATCGACCACGAACGACTCGCCCTGCTTCCGGAAGTAGCGACTCATCACGGTGTCTGGCGTGCCACGGATCGAGTAGGACGTATAGGTACCCTCGCTGGCGACGCCCAGCGCCTTCTCCGAGATGTCCGTGCCCAGAATCTCGATCTTCCAGTCAGCGAGGCGGATGCCGAGCGTTCGATGCACGAGGATGGCGAGCGTGAAGGGCTCCTCGCCGCTCGAACACGCCGCGGACCAAATGCGGAGGCGCTTGATCGCCCGGCGCTTCTCGAGCATCGCCGGCAGCGTCTCACGCTCAAAGAACTCGAGTTGTGGTATGTTCCGAAAGAAAGACGTCTCGTTGATCGTGATGCGGTTGAACATCTCCTGGAACTCGTCGGCCTGGTAGGGCCCGATCGACAGCAGGTCGGCGTATTGCGAGTAGTTCTCGATCTCGAGTTCGGCCAGCCGCTGCGAGAGCCGAGATTCGAGCACGTACTTCTTCGCGTCGGGGAAGTGGATGCCGGAGCGGTCGTAGATGATCTGCCGAAGTCTGTGAAACTCGGCGGTGGACATGGCGGCTACGGTGGTGGTCATCGTCATGTGGCCTCGGGGGGCGTGCTCTTCGCGCGTGGTTCGGGTGCGTTCCTAGCGAGTCTGCGTGGCTGCCTCGACCATGTCCGTCGTCACGACGCGGGCAAGGTCTAGGAGGATGAGCAGGCGATCGTCGAGTTTGCCGACGCCCGCGATGAAGTCCGAGTTCGCCGAGCAGACCATCGCCGGCGCGGGCTCGACGATGCGGCTCGAGATGCGCAGCACCTCGTGAACACGATCCACGATGAAGCCGACGACGGTCGAGTGGACCTCGACCACCACGATCCGATTGTGCTCGTTGCGTTCCGTTGGCTGCATCCCGAAGACGCGCCGAAGATCAAGCACGGGGATGATCCGGCCGCGGAGGTTGATGACGCCCTCCACGCCCTTGGGGCTCTCGGGAACAGCCGTCAGCCGCATCATCCGGTTGATCTCCTTGACGGAGAGGATGTCGACCGCGAACTCCTCGTTCCCGAGGACGAACGTAACAAGTTGCAGTTGCCGCTCGCCCGCCTCCGGCTGGGTCGTCGCCTGGCTCTCGGGCTTCGTCTGAACAGGTGCTTCGGTGGTCATGTGGTTCCCCCTGTGGTTCCAACTAGCGCCGGCGCGGAGCGCGCCAGCGCCGCGATCGCCTGCGCGATCTGCTTCGGATCGAGCGATGCTGCCGTCAGATCGGCGTCGTTCACCGCCCGCGGCATCCCATACACGGCACATGTGCGAGCGCTCTGGCTGACGATCACGCCCCCGGCCTTCTTCAGCGCCGTGGCACCGATCTTCCCGTCCTCGCCCATCCCGGTGAGCACGACCGCCGCGCACTTCGCGCCGACCGTCAGCGCGGCCGACTCGAACAACTCGTCCACGCTCGGCTTGTAGAGCGCCTCCTTCGGACGCTCCGATACCTCCGCCGCGTACCGACCGCTCGTCCACTTCACGATCCGGATGTGCTGCCCGCCTGGGCAGATATACGCCACCCCGGGCACCAGCGGCATCCCAGGTTCCGCGTGTACCACCTTGATCTTGCAGCACGCCGTCAGCCGCTCCGCCAGCATCTTCGTGAATAACTCCGGCATGTGCTGCGCCACCACGATCGGCACCGGCATGTGCGCCGGAAGCGATGCCAGGATCTCCTCGAGCACCGGCGGGCCGCCGGTCGAGGAACCGATCAGCACGATGTCCCGCTTCGAACTGGCGATCACCGAAGGTGAGCCGAATGGCGGCCTGAGCACCACGCCTCGCCGCGGCGCGATTCCTTTGATCTTGGCCACATACTCACGACCGAACGTCTCCATCGCGTCCGACGCGATGTTCTTCGCGATGAAATCCGCCGCGCCAAGTTTCAGAGCCTCCAGCGCGTGCTGGCTTCCCTTCACCGTCAGCGTCGAGCACATCAGAACCCGCGGCATGGGCCCGGGCTCCGATTTCAGACGCCGGAGCGCCGAGAGCCCGTCGAGAACCGGCATTTCCACGTCCAGCGTCATCACGTCCGGCTTCTCCTTCGCCGCCATCTCCAGGCCTTCCTGTCCGTCCCGCGCTGTCCCCACGAGGCTCAGGGCCGGATCGCCCCGCACGAACTTCGAGAGGGCCGAGCGCATCACCAGGGAATCGTCTACAACAAGAACTCGGATCGGCATGGGGGTGCTCCGGGCAATATGCACCTATCGGGCCTTTCGCTCGCTTCCTATGCCCGAAGCGAGCGCCCGAGTCGGGCCGGACCCACTCGCAGTCGTTACACCTTGAACTGCCCGACCAAAGCCCGCAGTTTCTCGGATTCACGCGACAGGCCCGACGCGGCCTCGGCGGCCTGCTGCGCCGCCTGGCTGCTCTCCCGGGTCCCGGAACTGATCTGCTCCATCGACCGCGAGACCTCTTCGCTCGCCGATGCCTGCTGCTGCGCGGCGGCCGAGATCCCCTCGATCGACGATTGCACGGTCCCGGCACCCTGCACGATCTGCTCAAGCGCGCGGCCGGCGCTCTCGGCGAGTTCGGACCCGCGCGCCACGCGCTCGGTACACTCCTTGATCTTCTCGACGGCGCCCTTCGTGCCCTGCTGGATCGCGCTCACGCTCTGCGCGACCTCCTGCGTCGCCTGCTGCGTGCGCTCCGCCAACTTCCGCACCTCGTCGGCCACCACCGCAAAGCCCCGGCCATGCTCGCCCGCACGGGCCGCCTCGATCGCCGCGTTCAGCGCCAGCAAGTTCGTCTGATCCGCGATGTCGCTGATCACGCCCAGCACCTGACCCACGCTCTCCGCCTTTACCGCCAACTGCTCGACCTCGCCCGCGGCGGACGTCACCTGATCCTTGATCTCCACCATCTCCGTCACCGTCTGTCGCACGACCTGCCCGCCCTCGTTGGCCTGCTTGCCAGCACCCACGGCGCTCCCCGTGGCTTCGGTGCTCTTCAGGGCCACTTCCTGCACGCTCGCGGACATCTCCGTGACCGCCGCCGCAACCTGGCTCGCCGATTCTTCCTGCGCCCGCAGCGTCCCGGCCATCTGCTCGGCGCTCGCCGCGATCTCCGTGCTGGCCGCCGCCACGCTCTGCGATGCCGTCCCCACCTGCGTGATGACGTTCTGCAGCGAGCCGACCAGTTCATCAAAGGCGCTGGCGGCGCGCCCGATCTCGTCCTGCCGTGCGATCCCCACACGCTGCGAGAGGTTCTTCGTGTCGATGATCTCGCGCGCCGTGTTCACCAGTTTCGCCAGCGGCTTGCCCATCATGATCCGAAGCAGCCACACGAACGCGCCGATCGAGCCCAGCACGATCGGGATCGTGTACGTCAAACCACCCTTCACAAACGAGGCCACTTGGCCGTCGAGCGCCGCCAGTGGCATCGCCACCTCGTACGCCCCGTGCATGTCGCCCGGCTTCCATCCCTCCATCCGGAACCCTACCGCGTCCTTCCCGTCAAAGTTCCCCTCGGCGTCCTTCGCGTCGTACCGCGCGGGGTCGCCGTGGCACGCCATGCACGACTCTTCCAACTTGATCGCACGCATGTAGTGGAACGTGTTCGTCGCCACATCCACCCGGCCGATAATGTCCGACTTCCCAGCCTTGACGTTCTCAGTCAGTTCACGCAGCAGTTTCTCACGGAACGACCCCGCGGGCGGCGTGTTCTTCGAGTTGCGCGCATCAAACGCCGGGACGTGAAACTCCAGGTGTTCACGCTTCGCGGCCTCCTCTGCGGCCTCCTCTGCGGCCTTCCAACCCGCGACCACGGGGATCGTGTCGAAGTACCGCGTCTTGGAGTAGTCTCCACCGCGAGCCATCGTCTCCTCGACTTCCTTGAGCAACTCCTCGGTGTGGATCGCGCCCTCGGCCTGCAGTTTCGCCTCGTGGTTCTTCGCCGCGTCCGCAACCGCCGTGAACGCCGCGGCCTTCTCCTGCATCTGCTCCTGAACGTCTCTGGTGTAGCCCTGAATAAAGAGCGCATAGTTGATGCCGACCACCGCGACGAGCACGATGACGACCACGCTGATCAGTTTGGTCGACAGGCTCAGCCGCGAGAAAAAGCCGCCGCTCGATGTGTTGCCCGCAGCATTCATGATGAAACCTCCGGTGATCCTGACCTCGTGCCGAACCCGTCGCTATCCGAGCGAGACGTTCGCCGAAGCGACGGCCTGTGCTTCCGCGTGACTGTGCAACACGATCGTGCCGAGCCGGCTTGCACTTGAGCGTCTGCAGCACCGCAGAGAAATTTCAGCGATTCCTAGTCCTGCTGTATCGCGTCAACTTACCCTTTCTTTGGCCCGCTCTGCAGCACCGCTAGATGACTCCGCCGCGTGTTCAGCCTCCGGTGTCCCCTTCGCCGCCGAGCGGATCGACGCTCCGAGTTGGCTTAGGACATCGAGCGCCGCCAACAGTTGCCCAACCAGACCGTCCATCTCTTGTGCGTGTGCGTCACGCTGCTCTGGCGAGGTAGTTGCCACAGCAGGCGGCGCTTGTGAATCGCCAGGCGCGGGTGCAGCCTTCGGTGTCGCTTCCTGACTAGGACTGCACGCAGCGCCCGGCTCCGCTCCCAGGATTCCATCAGGAAGAGGGCTTGTAAACTCAACTCCGACCGCATGTGCTCGCCCGGTCAGGAACCGGCATCGCCGCACCGCTCCCTCAACCACGATCGACTCCTGATCTTCGAACCACAGCCGAAGCCGAACCTTAGTTCCGTTATGCAGGTAGGCCGCATGGAGGAAGCCGATCCCGGTTCGTGAGACATCGAATGGATAGACGACGGCCTTCGAGTGGACACCCGTTGGTCCGGTGAAGTCCGCGAGCGCGCGCGCCGCCCTGGAGCCGCGCGGCTCCCACCGTCGCTCCTCGCCCGGCGACTTCGATGCCGCCTCGAGCGTGCGCAGCCGACGCAGGTCCTCGGACTGAAGCCGCAGAACATCAAGATAGCCTTCCGCCACGGTACGGGGTCCTGCCGCCGAGAGGTCCGGGTCCATCGATGTGCCCATGCCGGGCTCCTTATGTTGGCATTGACCGAGAGCGCATGTCGGCACATTAGGCGATGCTCTTAAGCCAAGAAAGGTACGGGCTCTCCGGGCCACGACAGTTGAGTAGGTGTGCTCCCCCTTGTCGAGTGTTGCCGTGAGTCGCGCCGTCCCTACAGCACCAACAATGCAGCCCCCTACCACACCAGATCAAGGTAGAACCACATGACACTCTTAGTGCAATAAAAATATTAAGATGATGCACCTGGCCTCCCCCGGACGGGGGAGGGGAGGCCATTTCCACCCGCTGCCCCTCATCCACAGACTCCCCATCCCGCCCTCGGTTTCGTCCGATAGATGGGATATGCTGCAGTCCTCAGCCCAACCCGTGCAGATTGCCATGCCACACCACGAGATCCCCCTGAGCCGCCCCGACATCACCGACCTCGAGGTCAGCATGGTCTCCGAGGTCTTGCGATCCGGCCGCCTGGCCCTCGGCCCGATGGCGGAGCGCTTCGAGAAACTTGTCGCCGCCCGCGCCGGCTGCACCCATGGCGTCTCGGTCAGTTCCGGAACCAGCGGGCTGCACCTGGTCATGCGGGCGCTGGATATCCGCCCGGGCGACGAGGTCATCACCACGCCCTTCTCGTTCATCGCCTCCAGCAACTGCATCCTCTACGCCGGCGCGAAGCCCGTCTTCGTTGACATCTGCCCCAAGACGCTGAACATGGACCCCGCCCGCGTCGAGAAGGCCATCACGCCGCGCACCCGCGCGATCCTCGCCGTCGAGACCTTCGGCAACCCCGCCTACATGGACGCCTACGCCTCCATCGCCGCCCGACACGAACTCCCGCTCATCGAGGACTCCTGCGAGGCGCTCGCAACGACCCTCTCGGGTCGTCCGTGCGGGTCGTTCGGCCGCGTCGGCGTCTTCGGGTTCTATCCCAACAAGCAGATCACCACCGGCGAGGGCGGCATGATCGTCACTGATGACGAGCGGCTCGCCGACCTCTGCCGATCGATGCGCAATCAGGGCCGTGCCGTCGGGCAAGATTTGGTCGATCGCCCGCAATCGTCAACCGTCGGCGCGTGGCTGCACCACGAGCGCCTCGGGTACAACTACCGGATGCCGGAGATCAATGCCGCGCTCGGCGTGGCCCAGATGCGCCGCCTCGACGACATCCTCTCGCAGCGCCGCCGCGTCGCCGAACTCTACATGAAGCGGCTGATGAGCAACCCTCGGCTCATCCTGCCCACGATCGGCCCCGAGGCCGCTATGAGTTGGTTTGTCTTCGTCGTTCGCCTCGCCACCGGCTACACCAGCGACGAGCGCGATCGCATCATCGCCGGCATGCGCAACCACGACGTCGGTGCCGCCAACTACTTCCCCTGCATCCACCTACAACCGTTCTATCGCGAGCAGTTCGGCTTCGAGCCCGGCATGTTCCCGATCGCTGAATCCGTCAGCCAACGCACCATCGCGCTGCCGTTCTCAAACTCGCTCACCGAGCGCGAGGTCGAGATCGCGTGCGCGACGCTCGAAGTGATGATCGAGCGCGAGAATCTGCGACGGGGATGATCCCGCCTACCGCGCCGCTCGATCCCAATCCGGCGTCGGCCTCGGCTGCCATGACCGCATCATCTCCAGCAACTCGCTCGCGTCGCTCGACACCGCGAACGCCTGCTGTGGCGGCAAGCGCAGAAACCCCTCTTCCGCGGCATGGCCGATGAACCGCAGCAGATGGTCGTAGTACCCCTCGACGTTCAAGATGCCGACGGGCTTGGCGTGAATGCCCAACTGCGCCCACGCGAGGACCTCGAACAGTTCATCCATCGTTCCGACCCCGCCGGGGAGCGCGACGAACCCCGCCGCAAGGTCGGCCATCGCCTTCTTGCGCTGGTGCATGGTGTCAACGACCTGCAACTCCGTAAGGCCGTCGTGCGCGACTTCCTTATGCTTGAGGTCGTGCGTGATGACGCCCACGACCCGCCCGCCGCCGGCGATGGTGGCGTCGGCGATCTCACCCATCAGCCCGAGTTTGCCGCCGCCATAGACCAGCCCGATCCCGCGCTCGCCCAGCGCCGCGCCAAAGGCCCGAGCCGCGTCGCGATAGGCCGGCCGCGCACCCCACGCCGAGGCGCAGTAGACGCACAGCGGACTGAGCGACGCCCAAGTCACGCCCGCGCGTCTTTCGCGGACAGCGGCGTCAGCCCGAAGACCCGATGCAGCAGCGCGTGCCCGGCATAGATCAGCGGCGTCACGCCGATCGCCAACACAAACTTCAGCATGTAGCCCGTCGCGCCCGTCTTGAGCACCTCGACAAACGTCATCGGCGGCGGGCCGCCCGCGCCAAAGAGTTGCCGCCCCAGTCCGAACGCGAGATACGTCACAATGAAACTGTCGATGATCTGCGAGAAGATCGTGCTGCCCGTCGCGCGCAGCCAGAGTAGTTTGCCGCTCGTGACGCGCTTCAGCAGATGGAAAACCCAGATGTCAAGGAGTTGCCCGACGACATACGCCGTCAGCGACGCCACGTACATGATCCGCGCCGAGCCGAAAATCGTGTCGAACGCGCTCTTGGGCACGTTGTACGGCGCGTCCAGGTGCGGCATCGCCAGCGTGATGTTGATAATGACAAACGCGAACGCCGCCATGCTGAGGCTGATCCACGTCACCCGCCGCGCCGCCCGTTTACCGTAATACTCGTTCAGCAAGTCCGTCAGCAGGAACGTGATCGGGAACGTCAGCATCCCGCAGGTATGCACGATCGCATCGATCGGCGCGTCGGAGAACGGCAGCGACACCGAAAAGCCCAGCGGGATTCGGAAAAGTTTCACGCCCAGCACATCGGCCAGCAGCAGGCACGCCACCGAGAGCCCCGCCAGCCACACATAGAGCCGCTGCTGCACGCTCATCGCATACGGCGGATGCACCGGATCGAGTGATCCCTCGCCACGCGACCAATCTTCTCGCTTCCCGTCGTTCCCCCTCGGTCTGGCCTCGTCGCGTTGCGTCATGGCATCCAGTCTAGCCGTTCCCGAACGCGGGCCGAGTTGTCGCGCCGCGACTCTGCCGTTAGTCTGGCCCCGTGTTCAGGACGAACCCCGCTTCCCATCGTCGGCTCCTCGTCGCGTGCGCGGGATTGGCCATCTTCGTCGGCGTGCTCCCGGCATCCTTCGCCATCCAGCCGCCCTCGCTCGTCAACGAACCCGACGGCCGCTCCCTCGCCGGTCAGCGGCTCAGCGTTCCGGTGACCTCGGGACGCATCGAACTCGCGGCGCAGCGCGCCTGGACCTGGAACGAGCCCGACGGCACACGTCGGCTCTTCCTCTCGGGCGATGCCCGGATCGTCCTCGGCGGGCTGGAGATGAACGCCGCCAATGGCGTCGTCTGGATCGCCCCGCTCCCGCCCGGCGACTCCGAGGCCGCGCCCGGCGTCTGGCAGGTCTATTTGTACCTGGATCGCGCCGGCTCGCCCACGGACGACCCCCAAGAGGACGCGGATCGCGTGGTGATTCTCGCGGCCGATCGCTTGCCCGTGCGCGCCATCGTGCGGGCCCAGGGCGGCATTCGCCTGCGTGCCGATCGGCTCGAGCAAGGGAGGCCCGCCGAACCGTTGGTCGGCGAGGGCGAGCGATCGCTCGCCAGCCTGCTCCGTCGCCAGCGCCGCGGCGAGCCGGTGCCCACCATCAGCCCCGACGAGTTATCACGGCAGGGCTTGCCCGTGCCGCCGCTGATCCCGGGACAGGCCAGACCGTTCGATCCCGCCTCGATCGATGACGTGCGCGAGGAAGTCGAGCGGCAATCGGCGCTCGCTGACGGCTCCAACGAGCCCATCTTCGCGCGCGACGGCGTTTTCTCCTTCGCTACCGAAGGCGACGTGCGCATCGACGCGGGGCAGGACGAGAACGTCGCGGTGCTCGACGCGCCAACCACCGTGCAATACTGGGATCGCACTCGCGATCGCACGCTCCAACTCTCGGCACGGCGCGTCGTCGTGTTTCTCGATCCCGGGCCGCTCGCCCAGAGCCTGGCAAACTTGAGCGCCAGGACCGTCCGCGGGCTCTATCTCGAGGGTGGCGTCACGGCCGATTCCGAGGGCCCTCGCGGGGCCGAGCGATACTCCATCCGGGCACCCCGCGTCTTCTATGACGTCCGTGACGGCCGCGGCATCCTGCTCGACGCCGTGTTCTGGACCTATGACCAGAAGCGAGGCCTCCCGCTCTATGTGCGGGCAAAGGCGATCCGCCAGGAATCCGCCGAGCAGTTCCGGGCCGAGCACGCGACGCTGACCAACACCCCGTTTTTCGAGCCCGATCTCGCGCTCGGCGCTTCCTCCGTCACCATCACGAGGTCGAAAGACAGCGAGGGCGACACCCGCACCCTCGTGGACGCCCGCAACATCACCATCCGCGCCGGCGGCCTGCCGGTCTTCTTTTGGCCGGTCCTCCGCGGCGATCCCGAGGCGCTCCCCCTGCGTGACCTTCGCATCGAGAGTTCGTCGGGCTCAGGCCCGGCGGTGCGCTCAACGTGGAACCTCTTCGCGCTCGCGGGATATCGCCCCCCGCGCGACGCCACCGCGAACCTGCTGCTCGATTGGTACTTCGATCGTGGGCCGGCCGTCGGGACCGACCTCGCCTGGCGAGGGCCGACCTACGCCGGCGGGCTGCTCGGCTATCTCGTCCCGCAGGACGAGGGCCGCGACCTCCTCGCCACAGGCGTGAAAAAGGACCACGGCGGCGAGACGCGCGGCATGATCACCGTCGAGCATCGTGCGGCCATCGGCGACGAGTGGACGCTCTTTGCAGAGGGTTCGTACATCTCCGACGACACTTTCATCGACGGCTTCTTCGATCCGCTCGCCCGCACCCGCCGCGAGTTCACCAACTCGCTCTACCTCCGACGCCTGCGACAGAACACGATGCTCTTCGGCGAGGTCCGGGGCACGGCCAATGACTTCATCGCCAACCAGTACCTCCTCCAGACCCCGGGTTATGTCGTCGAGAAGTTCCCCGACGCCGGGTATCTGCGCCTCGCCGATGATCTGCTCGAGGACTACCCGGGCTTGCTGACCGCCACCACGCAGGTCCGATTCACCGAGACCCGACTTCGATTTGCCGACCCCACCGCCCGCGAACTCGGCTTCAACACCCCGTTCCGCTCCCAAGCACTCTTCGGCATAGCGCCGGACGAATCGATCGCCGACGCGCTGGAGCGTCAGGGCCTCACTGAGGACCCCGTGGCTCGGTTCGACGCCCGCGAGGAAGTCTCGGCCCAACTCGCCGCGGGGCCCGTCTCCATCACGCCCTTTGCCGTTGGTCGGCTCACCGCCTACGACGACTCGTTCGAGAGTTACTCCGCCGACGCCGACGAGCAGTACCGCCTGTGGGGGTCCGTCGGCGTGAGCGCGGCGACCGAACTCCAGCGCGTCGATAACTCCGCCGAGTCGCGCGTCTTCGACGTGCATCGCATGCGCCACATCCTCGCCCCCAGCATCACGCTCTGGCACGCGACCACCTCGCTCGATCGCACCGACATCCCCGTCTACGACGACGAGGTCGAGTCGCTCGCCGAGGGCACCGCCATCCGCTTCAACCTCGACCAGACCTTCCAGACCCAGCGCGGCGGGCCGGGTCGCTGGCGATCGGTCGATTTCCTGACCATCGGCACCGAACTCGTCGTCTCGTCCGACGACGTCGACCGCGAGTCCCCCATCGGCAGGTACATCACCTATCGCCCCGAATACTCCAACCTCGGCGGGACGTTCGGCACGCTCGACGCCGCCTGGCAGGCCACCGAAGTCCTCGGCCTTGGCGTGCGCACGATCTTCGACTTCGACCTCAACCAGCCCGCCGCCACGGTCACGGGCATGACCCTCCAGCACTCGCCGACGTTCTCTACCTTTGCCGAGACGCGATACCTCAACGCGCAGAACCAGACGCTCGTGGGCGGCGGCGTTCGCTACGAACTCACGCCAAAGTACGGCGTCTCCGCCTCCGCCTCCTACGACACCAACCTCGGCGAACTGCAGAACATCTCGGGCGAGGTCCGCCGTCGGTATCCATCGCTCATCTTCGGCCTGGGCGTCACGTTCAACAACATCACCAACGAGACCAGCCTGGGCGTGGTGCTCACGCCCATCGGGGCCGAAGGCCGCGCCGCACGCCTCAGCGGGATCGGCGGCCGCAACTCGGCATTCAGCGAGTAGCACCAGGTTCATGCGGGCTCCCGGCGAGCGGAAGTTCTCCCCTTCCCCCCACCAGCCTTCGCTCTCGCTCTCGCCTCCTTCCTCCCGCGGCAGGAGCCTCTTGCATCTGGTTCTGATGCCGATTGGCTTTGTTGAAATGGTGATGACGCGGACGGATTTGGGTACCCCGCCCCTCCGGGGCGGATTCGTGTGCCTTCCGAAACGCCCTTCAGCGACGGAGTCGCGGGGTACCCAGGAACAGCAATTCAACAGAGCCATGCCGATTCTGCCTGATTCTTGCGCCGTTGACGCCCAGGATGAGTGAGGCCTTGCGAACGAATCCTCGGGTTGATGGGCCCGATCCTTCGCTCGCGGGCTCGCTCAGACTCGGCGTCCACGAGCGCGAGTTTCACCACGAATCGGTATGCGTCGTTGTGCCGATGTCCCAGATCAACACAAAGTCAGAGCGGCACCGAGTGTCCCCGCTACCGACGCCGCGTCGGCGAGCGTCTTCCTGTCTGGTTTCCCTCTGTGCCTCGGTGCCTCTGTGTTCTTCCTGGCTTTCGTCGACGCATCGTGCGCATCGAAGGATCGCAACAAGCAGGCACTACGGCTTCACCTCGCCGTTGCCCTTGGGTTCTTCGCCCGCTTTGGCCCGCGCGGACTTGAGTTGCCTCGCCGCCGTCGTCTCTTCCTGATACACGATTGCGTCGAAGAGGTCGCGGACGACGCACGGCGTGAACTGTGTCTCCATCGCCATCGCCCCAATGCTCCGCATTGGACGCAGGTCCATCGTCCACGCCGAGCCAGGGTCGTCGGCGCTCGCGCCGCGAAGGTCCAGGATCAGCCGCGGCATGCCGGTCGATTGCAGGTACGCCTCAACGCTCCCGTTCGTCGGCAGCCCGAGCACGTTGTCTTGCGAGAGACCCTTCCCATCGGCAATCGCGGTGTATCGACCCTTGGCCGTCGCGAAGCCGAACACGACCATCTGTCCCGGAAACTTCTTCGTAAGGTGGCTGCCCATCCAGCGCGAGCCCCACATCGTGCCGCGTGAGACATGCGCGTTGTGGGCCCAGAGCACAATCTTTGCCCCGGGATTCTGCTCGAGGATCCATGCCACGTTGTCCGCCATGGATTCGTCGCGGATGTTGCTCCCGCCCGCCCCGCCCGCGACCATCTTCGCCCCCTGCGCCACCACGCGAGCGTTCTGGATCGCCCAGTCGGCATCCTTGGGCGTCGTCGCCGCGGCCAGCGCGTCACGCCGCTCCTTCAGTTTCGCCACCAGCGCGTCGGCCTTCGCCAACGCCTGCTTTTTGTCCACCTTCTTGCCTTCCGCGACGTGGCGGAGTTCCAGGCAGGTCGTCCCGCCGTGGGGCTTCTCCTGCACACGCTTCCCCGCGTAGTTCGGCTGTCCCCCGATCGACATGAACCGCACCCCGTCGTCCTCGAAATCAAGGCTGAATCGCGCTGGGTCTGTGTACGGCTTGCCGTCGAGCGTGATCTCGATGTCGTCGAACCACGCCGCTCCCGTGCCGGGCATGAGGACGCCCCAGTTGATATTGACGGTCTCCGCGGGAATGTCGAGTGTGACCTCGTACCGCTGCCAATCGCTCATGCCCTTGGGTCCGCTCTTGTTCATGTTGTCAAACGCGAGCACGTTGCCGTCCGCGCCGTCGCAGCGCCACCAGAAGCCGGCCCATCCGTTGTTGACGCGCTCGGTCCTGATCCATCCCGAGAGCACCAGTTTCTTACCGCGCGCCGCCTCGACCGGGAACGACGACGTCCCCACACCGAACGCGTCGCCGCCGCTCGAACCCATGCTCTTGAACGCCTCTTTCACGTCCCCGAACGTCTCCTTCGCCTCGTCGAGCAGGTCCGGCGCGCTGGCGGCGATGAACTCGGTCGCGATCCGCGACGCGACATCCGGCGTCTGCATGTCGAAGCCTGTGAACTGCACCCGACCCTTCCCCGAAAGGTTGAACTCGCGCATCCACTTCACCATCGCCAGCACTTCCTCCGTGTTCCAGGTCCAGAAGTACATCCCGCCGATCAGGGTCGCTGGGTCGCCCTTGCCGTCGAGCACATACTCGTTGAGCCGGAACGATTCGGGCATGCTGGCCTCGATCGAAAAGATCGAGAACCCCATGTTGGTGCAGAGGTACTCGAGCATCCGGTGCTTCATCTGGAAGGCCTCGCGCGTCCCGTGCGTCGCCTCGCCCAACGAGACGATCCGGGCGTCGCCAACCACGTCTTTGAGCCTCGCCAGGTCATCGAAGCCGTTGCCGGCCTCCGACGTGGTGAATGGGATCGCCTGCCGCTCGATCCAGGCCGTCGCGGGCGGCGGGACGATCTCCGACGTGCCGGGCTGGGTGGCGATCAGCAACGCGAGGACGAGTTCGTTCATGGGCACCTCCTACGAGTGATGGTCTCGCCCTGATTGCGAGAACCGGGTCCGAATTCGACACCGCTGCCAGATTGTTCCGCCGACGCAGCCTCTCGTTGCACACAAGCCCCTCACCAGTTCCCCTTACCCCTCCGCGACGCCTCCGTCGAAGGGGAATGGCCTACCGTTCCGCAACCGGGAGGAACTCGCCGGCGGTGGGGGCGTTGGGGGGGGCGCTGGCGTCCGCGACGAACGCGGGCTAATCTGTGGCAGCACGGTCCTCCCAGGTCCGCAATGGACGCGGGACGTTCGGAGGCAAGTTGTTCAAGGAGTGTCGCGATGGTTCGTAGGAAGTCAGGTCGTCGTTCCGCATCGCACGCCGTTCTTGAGCCGCTCGAGCCGCGCCTCGCGCTCTACAACTCACCCTTCCTCGCCAACCTTCCGACGCTCGCCGACATGGAGAATCCCGACAACACGGTGGTGCGCTTCCAACTCTCCCAGGGCCTCGTCGATATCGAACTCTACGACCAGGCCGGTCCAGGCACGGCCTCCGCCGCTCCCATCACCACCGCCAACTTCCTGAACTACGTCAGGTCGGGCCGGTTGGACGACACCTTCTTCCATCGCCTCGCCGAGGCCTTCGTTCTCCAGGGCGGCGGGTTCTCGTTCAATCGGAACGCCACGGCACCGCCCCGCTCGATGAACGTCATGACAGATCCACCGATCTTGAACGAGTTTGACGTGGGCCGCTCCAACATCGAGCGCACGGTTTCCATGGCCAAGGTCGGTGGCAACGCGAACTCCGCCACGAGCCAGTTCTTCTTCAATCTCGACGACAACTCGGGCAATCTCAACGGGCAGAACGGCGGCTTCACCGTCTTCGGCCGCGTCATCAAGGGCTGGGACGTCATCACGACCATCGCGGCCTTCCGGGTCGATAACCTCGACACGTTCATGAACACCTCGGGCAACGGTGCCTTCACCGAGGTGCCCCTCAGCGGCGCGAACAACACCGACCTCGTTTACCTCATCGATGCCGAGGTCATCAAGCCCGCCGAGGTCCGCTCCTTTATCGGTCAATCCGCCTACTTCCCCGACGGCTACCGCAGCGGCAAGATCGTCTCTTCCATCGAACTCTTCAACGAGGACCCCAACTCCGACACCGCCTACCAGGTCATCGCCCGCTACGAGGGCGGGCTGCGCGACAAGGTCATCGACTTTGGCACGCTCGTGGCGGGCGGGCACCTCTCCGTCCAGGTCTCCAAGGGCGGCGACCCCACGGTCGATAAGGTGCGCGCCGATACGCCCTTCGCCTATGAGGTCCGGTCCACCCGCCCGCTCTCCGCCTCGATCAACCACCGCGACTTCGGGGCCACCGCAGGCGAGGCGTTCTTCCGGCCCGCACAGATCCCCGCTGCACAACTCCAGAGTTGGGACTTCGCCGCCGGACAGAAGGGCTCCGGCCTCGCCTCGTTCCTCGTCTACCAAAACCTCACCGGGCAGAACGTCTCCATCACCGCCACCTTCTACTCCGAAACCGGATCCTCCTTCGCCATCAGCAAGACCCTCGAGGCCTATCGCCGCGGCGGCCTCAACATCAACTCGCTCACCAACGTTCCCGACGGGCTCTACTCCGTCCGCGTCGTCTCTAACCAACCGATCGTCGCCGCGCTCAGCCAGTATCGCGCGTTCCCGGCCCGCGCATCCACCGAGTTGGGCCAGTTCGGCGGCGGCTCGTTCCAGGGCATCTTGCCCGGGGCGATCATCACCGCCTCCGGCCAGGCCACGATCTCCGTGCTCTTCACGGGCGACACGCCCGCCACCGTTACCGTCGACTTCGAGTTCATCCTCAGCGATGGCAGCGTGCTGACCAACAACGATCCCTTCACCCTCACGCCCAGCCAGCGCCGCCGCGACCTCGACCTCACGATCGCCAACGTCGGCATCCCCACCGACGAGTTCTTCACGATCCGCTACTCGGTCCGCTCCAACGCCGCAAGGGTCTCCGCGGCCTACATCAGCATCGCCGAAGGCGACACCATCGCCAGCACCTTCCAGGACACCTCCACGCAGGAAGTCTTCTTCGCCGACGGCTTCACCGACCCCACGCCCGGCTCCTCGAATCAGGAGGTCATCTCGCTCTGGAATCCCTACTCCGATTCCACCGTCGTCTTCTCCTATCGCCTCCGCTTCCACTTCGTCAACGGTCCCGACGGTGAGATCATCCTCCCCACCGGCGGCACCGGAACCATCCCCAATCGCCAACGAATCGACATCCCCGTCAGCACGCTCACCGACGTGATGGCACGGATCTCCTCCGACCCCAAGTTCCGCCACTACTCCATCACCGTCACCGCCACCGCACAGCGCGGCGCCGTGCAGGAGCAGACGGCGATTTTCGCCCAACTCACCCGCATCGATTCCGCCGGAAGCATCTTCACCACCAATCCCAGCCTCTCGGGCGAGATCCCGCCGTTCCCGATCACCGACCCTCGCTTCACGCCGTAATCGCCTCAAACGGCCCCCATGCCGTCTCCACCTTCAACGCCTCGCGAAGTTCCCTTCGGTACGCGGCACGCGCCAGCTCCACGCACCCAAACTGCGACAGGTGCGGCGTCCAGAACTGCACGTCGAGCAGCCGGAACCCGCGCCGTCGAAGGTGCCACATCAGATGCGCCAGGCACGCCTTGCTCGCGTCCGTCCCGCCCTGCTCGGGACGACTGAACTTTGATTCAGCGAAAAACGCCCCGCCAATATGCACGCCATACAGCCCCCCGACCAGCGTCCGCTCCGGCCCAAGCCGCGCCTCCACACTGTGCGCGTGGCCCCTGGCCGCCAACGCCTCATACAGCGCAAGAATCCGTGAATCGATCCAGGTCTCCGTCTCGTCCTTGCGAGGCTCGGCACACGCCCGGATCACCGCCCCAAAGTCCTCGTCCGCCACGATCTCGAACGGTCGGCCACGCAGCCTCTTCGCTAATCGACGCGGCACATGAAACCCCTCCGCTTCCCAAAGTGGGATCACCCCGCGACGCTCCGGATTGAGCCACGTCAGCGGCCCAGGGCGCGCACTGTCGCCCATCGGGAAGAACCCCTCGCGATATGCCGCCAACAGCCCTTCGATTGGATCCATGCCGTCTTCCAACAACCCGTGTTCTTTCGCTCTCTGTTCGGATAGCCGAGCATAGACTTGCATCGTGCCGTGAAACTCGACTCGCCTCGTTCCGATGAACCTGGCACGGAGGTTCGCGATGAATAACGATCTGATCAACAGAGTGCTCTCGCCCGACACCCTGGCCCTCGTCGTTGGCGCGCTCATCGCCATCACCGCGATCGTCAGCGGCGGGATCAAGGCGGTCGTTCGTTCCATCACCCAAGAACGCAGCCGCCGCGAGATCGCCGCCTACATCGCCGAGGGCTCCATGACCCCCGAGCAGGGCGAGCGTCTGCTCGTCGCGGGCGAATCCCTCCGCAAGCGCTGCGGGTAATCCAACAAGGCGTTGAGGCTCAAAAGCGAGGTATCCCATCGTGTCATCACAAAGCACCGTCTTCATGCCAGTTGTCTTCTGGGCGTTTTGCATCGGTGGCGGCGTGGTCGTCATCATCACCTGGCTCATCTCGAGCACCATCACGAAGGTGCGCCGCACCGCGGCGAAAGAGGAGTCCCGCCGCGAGATCGCCGCCTACGTCGCCGAGGGTTCGATCTCGCCCGCCGATGCCAAGGCGATCCTAGAGGCCGGCGAGGGCGACACCCTCCGTGACAACATCGCCAGCGGCGTGGCCTGGGGCACCATCGACCCCAAAGATGCCGAGACCCTGATTCGCGCCGGTCAGGCAAAGGCCTAGCGCCTTGGGTAGATCGACGGTCCCCGTCGATTCTCTTGGATAGATCGACGGTCCCCGTCGATTCTTCTCTTCACTTCTTCTGTCCCTTCCGCACGTTGATCTTGCTCTCCAGAATCACCAGCAGAATCATGCCTCGACGCGGCCGCCCTATCGTGCCCCATGCCCCACCGCCGCGCCGCCATCCTCTCCATCGGCGACGAACTCACCCTCGGCCAGACCCTCGACACCAACTCCCGCTACCTCTCACAGCAACTCGTCGATCGCGGTATCATCCCCGCCTGCCACCTCACCATCCCCGATGACCGCGCCGCGATCGTGCGCGCGCTCCGCGACCTCGCCCAATCCGCCGATCTCATCCTCATCACAGGTGGCCTCGGCCCCACCGCCGACGACCTCACCCGCCACGCCCTCGCCGACGCGCTCGGCGAACCGCTGGTCGAGGACGCCGAGTCGCTGGACGCGATCGTGCGCCGCTACCGCGCCGCCGGCCGCGACATGCCGCCGATCAATCGCGTGCAGGCGCTGCGGCCAAGTTCCGCACAAGCCATCCCCAATCCGCACGGCACCGCGCCGGGCCTGCGCGCACAACTGCCGGCGCACGAACCCGCTTTGTGCGCTTCGCACGCGCACGAGCCGCGTCGTGTGGACGTCTTCTGTTTGCCCGGCCCGCCGCACGAGATGAAGCCGATGTTTGAATCCGCGGTCGTGCCGCGGCTCGTCCCGGTCACGATCGTGCGCACACGCGCGGTTCACACGTTCGGCATCGGCGAGTCGGACCTCGCCGCTCGACTCGGCGACCTGATGGCGCGGGACCGACATCCCACGGTCGGGACCACGGCCTCGCGCGGGGTGGTGTCGTGCCGCATCCGCGCGGAGCGCGCCGCGTGTACCGAGTCGGCGTGCGAATCGGAGTTGGATCGCGAGATCGAGGCAACGGCCGAGCGTGTGCGCGCACTCGCGTCGCCGTATGTCTTCGGCGAGGGAGAGGAGACGCTACCCGGCGCGGTGGTGGGGCTCCTGCGTGCGCGCGGGGAGCGACTGGCCGTGGCGGAGTCGTGTACGGGTGGATTGCTTGGTGAAATGCTGACGCGAGTGCCGGGGTCGTCGGCTGCATTCGTGGGCGGATGGATCACCTACAGCAACGAGCGGAAGTCGGCGGACCTGGGCGTCCCGACGGGCGTGCTGGAGCGGGTAGGCGCGGTCAGCCGTGAGGTGGCCGAGGCGATGGCCGCCGGCGCGCGCGCGCGGGCGGGAGTGGAGCACGCCCTGGCGATCACCGGGATCGCGGGTCCGGAGGGCGGGAGCGCCGACAAGCCGGTGGGGACGGTCTGGATCGCGAGGGCATGCGAGATGGAGGTCGAGACACGGCGGTTCGTGTTCACCGGGATGCCGCGGGAGGTGGTGCGGGAGTTGTCGGCGATGTCGGCGCTGGGGATGCTGCGCCTGGCGCTGGTGGGGGCGCGCGGGGTGATGCTGATGAGGGAGCGGTGATGAAGAGGGGACGGAGGGACGTGGGGACGGCGGATCATCAGTCATATGAAGTATTTGACTGGCGTCACGCGACCATTCAACGGGGTCCAGCGAACAGTCCTCCCGCGTCGTGACGCTCGGCCCTTTTGAAGGTGCGATCAAAGTCAGTTCCGGGCGGGAGCAGAACGCTCGTAGGCTGCCGAGGCGAACCGCCATTGAGGAGTTGGGCGATCGTCACGATCTGGAGGCGTGGCACCGAGACCTTCGTGTTGATTGGCGATCTGTAGACATCGGCGCTGGCGGCTTCCGCGCGCATCGGCTTGGTCGGCTCGTTCAGCGTGACGAATATCCCCATCGCCGCTCCTTCGCGCTCGATGGTGCCACGGAAATCCCGGACCTCGGCGGCTCCGGCTTTCCCGCCCTTCACTTGAACGAGGATCGTCTTGGGGCCCGTGTTGTCATCAACGAAGTATCGCGCCCCGTCGATGCCCCGATCGGCACCGCGCTTGCCTTTCTTCGGCGCGCTGACCGACGATCCGGCAGGGCGAGCGCCCACCAGACCACAGGCCCAGTATTGAAACTGGTAGGGCTGGTCCTTGAACAGTTGTTCCGCGCCGGCTTCGTCGACCGGTTCGCCTTGCACCTTGTATGCGGGCGGAGGATCGAAGCGAGTGAGACGGTA
Source organism: Phycisphaerales bacterium (assembly GCA_046155605.1). Taxonomy (GTDB): domain Bacteria; phylum Planctomycetota; class Phycisphaerae; order Phycisphaerales; family UBA1924; genus JAEUIZ01. Next base: position 35,380 of record JBJXFQ010000024.1, on the reverse strand, counting down.
CTTGATCAGATTGATGGCCAGATGAGTGATGTCGATGCCGATCCAGCGGCGGGCGGGATTGTCGGGGTGCTCGCGGTTGATCGTCTCGACGGCGTCAATGGTCGTGCCACAACCACAGAACGGATCGAGAATGGTGTCGCCCGGGCGCGACGATGCCAGGACGATGCGCTTGAGAAGTTCGAGGGGCTTCTGGGTCGGGTAACCCAGGCGCTCGGCAGCGTTGGCCGAGATCGGCGGCACGTCTGACCACACGTCGGGAAGAGCCATTCCCTTGAGGTCGTCAGCGTACCACTTGAGGCGGGGCGTTCCCTGGCCGTCTTTCGGCCAATAGATGAGGCCCGCATCATCAAGAGCGTCGAGGCGGTTCTGCACCGTACGGCCGGTCAGGTTGTAGCAATCCATGATTTCGCCGGGGATCGCCCAGTGACGATCAACCTTCGAGGGGTTGACGCCCTTCCACGGCTTGCCGCTTTCGCCGTGACGGATGCCTGAGCCAGTGAGCGTGATGGGTTGAAAGCGCTTCTTCGTCTTCTCATCGACGTGTTTGAAGTGCTTTGCGATGTAGGAGGGATCGTGAGGGATCAACGGGGAAGTCCAAACATAGTTCTCGCTCGCGGCATAGAAAAAGAGCGTGTCATGGACAGGTCCGAACCGCTTGGCGGAACCGTGCGCGTGCGTGCGTTTCCAGGTGATCTCGTTAAGAAAGTGCTGCGGCCCAAAGATCGCATCGAGCACCAGTTTGAGATAGTGGCTCGCGGTCGGGTCGCAGTGAAGGTAGAGCGATCCGGTGTCTTTCAGGACGCGTCGCAGATGGACAAGGCGGATCGCCATCCGGACGAGATACGCGAGCATCGCCGAAGGCCCCAGAAACCCATGAAGCGTGGTGATCAGCGAGGCAAGCTTTGACGGCGTATGAGCGTCAGCGAGCAGGTCCGCCTCCTCTTCCGCCGCCTTTGCATCCCAGGTCCAAGTGTCGTCAAACGCCTTGATCTGGGCGGCGGAAGGCTCACCCGTCATCTCCTTGAAGAGCACGTTATAGGTGGCGTTCGAGTTGAACGGGGGGTCAAGGTAGATCAAGTCCACCGATGCCGCGGGGAACTGCGCGGGGTCGCGGAGGAAATCGAGATTGTCCCCATACAGGAGTAGGTTTTTGTCGGGCATCGATGCAGAGTGTACCGCTATCGCGGCCTATTCGCGTCGTGGATGGATCGCGGCGAGAAGTCGGCGAGTGCTGCGGTTGTGCCGCGCAAACGCGGCGCGAATCCGGCCCCAAAGCGCAAGAGCGGCGGGAGGAGCGCGGGGGCGCGCGTGAAGTGCGGCGGTTTCTCGCGGGGTAGTGCGGATGCGCACGCGGTTTGCGTAGCCGGTGAGCAATCCCCCGCCGGCTCCGCTAGGAGCGCGACGGGGGGGAGAGAGAGGGCGAAAGGAAGCCGCCAGCGCGGCGGTCGTGTGTACCACGGGGCGGCAGCGCGCCGTGAGGAACAGGCGAGGATTTTGGTTCCGGGCCGAATGGACACGGCTCGGCGAAAAGGGGCGCGTCGGGCTCCCGGCGCGAGTGTTGACTGCGGCTGCCATCGAATGGCCGCGTGAGTGAGGAGACCACAATGACCCTCGAGAGTGCAAGGAAGCGGAACATCGAGCATCTGCTCGGTCTGGCGGGGGCGTACAAAGGACTCAGCCGAAAGCGGCTGGCGGAGGCGCTCGGACGCGATCCGACGAAGTTGTTCCCGGAGACGGGCAATCCGAAACTGGACTATGTGATCCGACTGGCGGACCTGCTCGATTGGCCCGTCGGTGACGTGGCAGAGGTGATCTGGGAGAACCCCGACGCCGGTACCGCGGACGCGGCAGGCCTGAACTTCGAGGCGCTCGACTCGCAGGCGCGGCAGATGCACCGCGAGGGCCGCAGCGCCGAAATGCTGGCATTGGCGCACCAGATGTCGCTGGTGGCCAAGACCCCGCAGGAACGGGCGCAGGCGGCGCACCGCGAGTCCGGGGCGTGGAACGCGTTCGGGCGGTTCAATAAGGAGATGGAGGCGATCCGTCGCGGCTTGCTCGAAAGCCCGATCACGCCGGACCTTCGGTCGCTCCTGAGGGCGAATCTGGCGAACGCGTACTACACGCTGGGCCAGCACATCGAGGCGAAAGCGATGGCGCGCGACCTTCTGGAGGAGTATGACGCCTCGCCCCCGATGAGCAGGCCCGCGCGAGCCTCACAGGCGTTCGCCGGGTTCGTCCTCGGGCACTCGAACCGGGCGCTGATGGCCGCCGAGCCCGAGCGCCGCGAGGTGCGAGCGACGATGGCGCTCGGCGCACTGACGCGGGCGCGGGAGCAGTATGAGGCCCTCGCGGTTGAGTTTGACAACGACCCGTGGCGCGGAATCGCAAACACCTGCCTGGGCGGCATGATCGAGGCCGAGGTCGAACTCGGAAAGAGGACGCCCGGATCGGCGATCACCGAGATCCACAAGGGCCTGGAAATGGTCGGCATTGATGCCGACGGGCTCCGCGGGGATCGGCTCGAGAGTTACGGATGGTGGTGCATCTTCGGGTGCAACATCACGCTCCGGCACCTGACCGGCGGCGAACTTCAGCGACAAATGGCGGTTTTCACGAACAAGGGCTACCAAATCGCCGATCGTCTCAACAACTGGGCCATGCGCGAGCAACTCTTCTCGATGGAGTTCCTGCAACGGCAGCACCTGAACCTGTTGGCAGGGTTCCCGGTGGAATGGACGATCGACGCGGACGACGTGCGTCTGCTGGTCGGGACGATGGGCCGGTTTCCGTCATTCAAGAGCACGGGGTGGAAGATCCTGAAGACCGCCACGGTGGTTAGTCACTAAGAGGGGGAGAGAAAAGTCATGAAGACCACCACACAAATCACAGTTCGTGCGATCATTCTGGGTGCGGCCCTGGCGGCGACGACGCCAACGTTCGGCCAAGTTACCCTCAAGCCGGTCGTGGCGCATAACGAGCAGGGCCGACGCATTATCGGCACTCACAAAGCACCGCGGCTCGCCTCGCAAGCGGGCGGACTCTCGAACGCGCTTCCGGGCGGCGGTCCCGGCGGCGGGGCGCCGATCGTGCTCATCGAGCCCGAGCCGAGCCTCGCGACGATGCCGGACCCGAGGCTGCTCGACGCCTGGCTGACGCCGGTGAACCTGCACCAGCCGCACGCGACGCTTGATCGGCACGGACCCGGCAACAGTCGAGCGCTCACGGGCGGTTCGGCAGGGACGGTGCCGACGCCGGGTGCCTTGGCGCTGGTCGCCATGGCGCTCGGGCTGGCGACGCGGCGGTCGCGGCGCTCAGCGACGACGGCGACGCGCGAAGAATCCCGAGGCGGCGAGGAGTAGCACGCCGGTGGCCGGTGCCGGGACGACGAAGACATCGACGTCGGCATAGGCCGCGCCCTGGGCGTCGGGCGTGAAGTTGAACTGCAGGAACGAGCCGGTGAGATTGCCGTCCATGAAGGGCGCGACCGAGACATTGGCGAAGGCCGCATCGTCGAAGGCGCCCTCGAAGGTAAGGCCCTGGATCGTGAACCCGCCACCGATGTAGGTTGACACCACGCCGATATTGGGAACGAAAGAAGCAATGTAGATGTCCGGGTCGGCCGTGTTGCCGTTGACGGTGACGCGGACCTCGCCCCCGGCGACGGTGCCGTTGTTGAGCATGATGGAGCCGTCAAAGTCGGTGAGCGTGCCGGTGAAGCCCTGGCTGACGAAGGGTCCGCTCCCGGCGCGGAGGAAGATGTCGAGGAGCGAGGTGTTGGCGGGGTCGAACCCGAGCGAGACGAGGCCGGAGTGGCCGATGCCCGCGAAGGGCGTTGGGGCACCCAGCGCGTTGCACGCCTGAACGGACATGCTGTTGACGTCCATCTGGAGCGTGAGTTGAGCGTTGGCGACGGAACAGGCTGCGCCGATCGAGGCTACGACGAGTGTGAGTTTCATCCTGCGATCTCCTCCGCCGTCCTTGGGTGATGGCAGGCCTAGCGTAGTAAGAACATCGCTGGACGCAAGGTACACCGATACTTATCACGGAAATCAGCGGCGAACGGCGTCCAATAACGGGCATCTACTGCCCGATAACAACGGCACGGCTCGGTTATAAGAAGTCGACGACTTATGCAAGGTCGGGCACGTCGGCGTCGGCGAGATCGACGTTGGTGTAGACCTTCTGCACGTCGTCGAGGTCCTCGACGGCGTCGACGAGAGACAGAAGCCGCTTCGCGTCGTCGCCGCGGGCCGCCGCGCGGGTCGTCGGGAGCATCTCGAACTGGGCGTCATCGATGACGAAACCGGCGGCCTCGAGGCGCTCCTTGACGCGATGAAAGTCGGCGGGCGCTGTCGTGACGGTCCACGGCGCTTCCGGTGCCTCGGGCGATTCGACATCCTCCGCGCCGGCCTCGATGGCGAGTTCCATCAGACGCTCCTCGGAGAACGGTGCGGGCGAGGGCTTCTTCTTCTCCTGCTCGGGCGCGGCGCTGGAGATGAGGATCTGGCCCTTGTTCTCAAAGAGGTACGCGACGCAGCCCGAGGAGCCGAGGTTGCCGCCAAACTTGCCGAGAATCAGGCGAAGGTCGCCGACGGTGCGCGTGCGGTTATCGGTAAGGGCGTCGATGAGGATGGCGACGCCGGCCGGCCCGTAGCCCTCGTAGCGGATGGATTCATACGTTTCGGCACCCAGTTCGCCCGCGCCCTTTTTGATGGCGCGGTCGATGGTGTCTCGCGGCATGTTGGCGTAGCGCGCGAGGTCGATGGCGTAGCGGAGCGAGAGGTTGGAGGCGGGATCGGGCCCGCCGTGCTTCGCGGCCACGATGATGGCCTTGGCGCACTTCGTCCAGGCCTTGCCGCGCTTCTTGTCCACGGCGGCCTTGCGGTGCTTGATGTTGTGCCACTTGCTGTGACCGGCCAAGGCGAGCGCTCCCTAGTGGTGATCGGCGGGCTGAGGATCGGGGGAGTTGTATTGCGGCGCGACGCGGACGGGCAAGTTGGCGCGAGCGGCGGCCTGCTTGGCGGCGGTGGAATCGATGATCGCGCGATACTCCGTGACCGTGCTGTCGCTCAGGCGGCGCTGCTGCTCCTGGGGTGGGAGCCGTGGGTCGGGGCGATCGTTGTCGAGTTCGCGCTGCGCGACGCGCTCAGCGATGGACCAGTAGCGGAGGGCTTCTTCGCCGCGCCCGACGAGCCAGAGGGCGTCGGCAAGGTGGTTGAGGATGGTGGGATCGGTCTGGCCATGATCGGTCATGGCGGCGGCCTGGAGGAGCGAGACGGCGCCGCGCGCGACCACCGTGCCGGACTCCGGGTCGAGCGTGTCGTTCAGGCGGGCCTGCTTGTAGCGGAGCCAGCCGAGGGAGTCGATGATCGCGGGCTGGTCGGGGAGCGCCTTGAACGCGCGTTCAAGGAGGTCGGCGGCACGGTCGACGTCCAGACCCCGATCGGCCAGCGAGTAGCCCAGGTTGTTGCACGCCCAGGGATGGTTGGGATCAAACTCGAGGGCGAGTTCGTACGCGGCGTCGGCAAGCGCGGCGCGGGGCGAGGTGGCGAAAATCTGGCCCAGCACATAGGCGGACTCGGCGCGCGCGTCGGCGGGCACCGGGGTCGGTTGGATCTCCGACATCAGCGGTGTGAGCAAGCCTGCCGCATGCAGCCGCGAGATCATCACGCGGGCGTCGGCGATCGAGCCGCTCCGCGCGACAATGCGGAACCAGGTCATCGCGAGTTCGGGGGTGAGGCGGTCGCGGAGGTCGGCGACCTTGGCGACAAAGCCGGGCGCGAGCGCGGCATCATCCCCCTCGACCAATAGGCTCGCGGCACGGATGAACGGAGCGGATTTCAACTGCGGAAAGGTGTCCGCGCATCGGGCCGCGGCGTCGAGCAGGCGGGCGGGCTCGACCGGCTTGGCCCGGGCGATCAGGGTCAGGCGGCGGTCGTGGAGTTCCGGGCCGAACTTGCCCTCGCGATCACTGATGGTGTCCAGGAAGGTGAGGGCGACGGCCGCTGCCGCGGAGTCGTTGGATTCGACGGCGTGCTTGGCGAGGCTGTCGGCAAGTTCGATGAGCCGTGCGAGTTGATCGGGATTGAGCGTGATGCCGGGCTGGATGTTCGAGGCGACGACGTTGCGGGCATCGTCGAATCGCTGGGCCCGAAGGTGGACTTCGGCGAACTCGAGCGCCTCGCCCGGAAGCAGCGCGCGGCGGTCGAATCGAGCGAGGGCGAGGGCATCGGCCTCGGCGGCGCGGCCGAAGCGATCGCGCAGGAGCCGCTCCAGCAGGCGATGCACGTCCTGTCCCGCGCCGCGATCGATGGACTTGCGCACGATGGCCTCGGCAGCGGGCTTGTCATCTCGCGCGAGGGCGAGGACGGCGGCCGCGGCGACCAGCGCGGGCGAGCCGGGGCGCGCGGCAAGGTGACGATCTATCCAGACGCTGTTGTCGGCGATCGAAGCGGAGCCTTCGCGGGCGATGCGTTGTTCCCAGGCGGTCGAAAGCAGGCCGATGGCGACGCCGTCGGATGGGTCTTCGTCGGCGAGTTCGCGGGCGATGGACTGGGCCTGCTCGAAGAGGCCGCGGCGGAGGGCATCGGCGGCGCGACGGATGCGGATCGAGCGGGAGTCGGGGAACGCGAGTCGGAGGTCGCGGGCGATGGCGGCCGCCTGTGAGGGGTCGGCCTTGGCACCACCGAGCGAGTAGAGGTCCAGCAACGGGCCGACGGGTCGATCGTCAGCGGAGTCGAGTCGGCGGGCTTCGAGCAGCCAACGTTCGCTGTCGGCGGCGAGCGATTCATCATCGCCGGCCAGTCGCATCGCGAGCGTGGCCGCGAGGACGAGGTCATCGATGCGGTCATCGGTCCTGGCGAGCGACGATGCGTTGGTCGTCGAGGCGGGCGTGGCGTTCGCAGCGCCGGCCGCGGGCTCATCGAGCAACGGGCGGAGCCGCTCGAGCGCGGCGGCGTAGCGCTGGAGCGAGGTGAGCGCGCGGGCGTGAGCGCGGATGGCGGTGGGGGTGGTGCGAGTGGCGAGCGAGCCGAGCGTCGGCGCGGCGTCCGCTAGCGTGCCCGCTTGGGCCGAGCACGCGACGGTGAGCAGCGCGGCGACGGCGGCGGCATCAGGCGAGGACGGCGATTGGCCGAGCGCTTCGATGGCGCGGCGCGGGAGGCCCGCCGCGGCCAGGACGTGGGCGGCGGCGAGGCGGCCTGCCTCCGCGGGGCGGGCGCGAACCAGCGCGGCGGCGAGGCCATCGGGATCGAGTTCGACCGCGAGCAGGGCGTCGGCGATGGCATCAGCAACGATCGGTCGCAGGGCGACGAGTTCGGCGGCGGCATCGGCACGGGCTGCGCCGGCGAGCAGGCCGAAGTATGCCGTCAGGGAGCGCGCGTCGCCCGGGTCGGCGAGCAGATGATCGCGGAGGGTTCGGCGGGCGTCGGCGGGCGGCTGGAGCGAGGCCTGGGCGCGGGCCAGCGACGAGCGCACGGGTCGCGTGGCGTCGGAGCGGCCCTCGCGCAGGTCGCTCAAGGCGCGGACGATGCGAGGACGCAGGTCGTCTCGCGCCGCGAGGTGCCGAAGCACGGGCACGGCGTCCGCCTCGAGCGGACGCTGCGCGAGCGCGCGGAGCGCGACGATCGCGGCACGCTCGGGCTGGCCCGACGCGAGGGCGGCGTGGACCTGACGAGGGACCAGCGAGGTGCCGTCTGCGGCGGGGAGCGAGGCGGCCTGCTCATATGCCCGAAGCGCGGCGGTGTGCTCGCCCAGGCGGGAGTGGGCGTCGCCGACGGAGCGCCAGAGGTCGGCGCGGCGTCGGAAGATGGTCCCGTAGTCATTGCCGTAGCGTGTCGAGGCGGAAAGTTCGGCGGCGCGGGTGAGCGCGCGGGTGGTGGATTCGAGGCCCGCGCGGATGAAACCGATGGATGCGAGGGCGCTGCCGAGGCGGACCTGAATGACCGCGGCGAGAAGAGGATCGGCGCGCTCGGGGTTGGCACGCGCCGCGCGGGCGAGGTAGCGTGCTGCGTCCATGTGGCGGCCCTGGCCGTCGGCAGCCCGGGCGAGCACTTCCAGGCCCCGGGGGCCCAGATCGCCGCGCTCGTCGGCGGCGCGGAACGCGGCTTCGGCGTCGCGCGAGGCACCGGACAGCAGATACGCCTCGGCGAGTTCTCGCTGCGGTTCGGGGGCGTTGGGGTCGAGTGTCGCGGCCTGTTTGAGATCGGCAATCGCGCCGGAAAGGTCGCCGTCGAGGAGTTTGGCGCGGCCGGTCGCGTAGCGGCGCAGCGCGGCCTCGTGGGCTTCGGGATCGAGCGGAGGCGGAGGCGCGGCGTCGCGGGCAGGCGCGACGGCGAGTTCGTCGATCACCGAGTCCAGCGAGCGGTTGGCCCTGGCATGGTCGGGAGAATCTTGCGAGATGACCGTGAGCGAGCCGGGCTCGATGCCGGGAATGTTGCCGGGGTCGGCGTTGGCGTCGGGCTGGCGGCGCGAGGCGGCGGCGCGGACGAGTTGCTCGAGCGCGCGGTCGAGCGTCTGGTCCGCCGGCGCAGCGGGCGAAGCCGCGGCGGCAAGCCTCGGCGTGGCGGTGTCGCGGCGCGAGGAAGGCGAGGAGGCAGCGCACCCGGCCAGCACGCAGGCCGTGAGGAGCGCGAGATGGCGAGAGGTGGAGTCGCTCATGGGCGAGGAGAAGATTTCGAGACGCGTTTGGAGCGGGCGGGTTTGTCGCGCGCGGGCTCGGCGGCCTTGGCCTTCGGCTTACGCACGCGCGGGGCGGGGCGATCCGGAGCCCAGGCTTCAAGGTATAGGAACGGCTCGGCGGCCTCGCCCGCGCGATGGTGGCGTTCGAGCCAACCCGCTGCGGCGGCGTGATCGGTTTCGGGCGGGAGGCAGTTCAGGTCGCGCAGCGCGGCCGCCAGTCGCTCGTCGCAGGGAAACGCGTGCCCGCCGAAGGCGAGGAGGGTGAGCCGCGCGGCGACCGCGCCGGGCATGCCGTCGAGCGATTCAAGATACTCGCGGGCTTCACGCTTGCCGAGGCCTTGCGGCTTGGCGAGAGAGACAGCGTGCTCGCGTTTGTAGAGGTGGTTGAGCGTGCCGCGGAGACGGGTCATGCGTTCGAGGGCTTTGGGGTATCGCTCGCCGATCACGGAGACGAGTTCGTGCGGGAGGCAGACCCGCATCTCGTTGTAGTCAACGACGGCGCGGTGGAGTTTGGCGGTGGCGTCGGCGGCGCGGGCCGGGCCGGCGTCCCAGGCCATGTACGCGAAGACGAGTTGCCACAGAAGGGGATCGGCGTGATCGGGGCAACCCGCGAGCGCGGGATCGGCGGGAGGCGCGGGTGAGACGGCGCGCAGTTTTTTGAGCAGCGAGGCGAGTTTTTTGACGGGATCGGGTGCGGTCACGGGGCCGGGTCCTACTTCGGCTGAGCGTAGGCGTCCGGCGGCGGGGATGAGCCGCTATCTTCGCGGGGCAAGCCCTTGGCCTCGCGCTCCTGCGCCTTCGCTTCGCGCGCGTGCTCCTTCGCTTCGCGTTCCTGCGCCACGCGGGAGAGCGCCTCGATCACCCCGGCCTGCTTCTTCGGCCCCTGGTCGAGGCGGAAGCGGAACTCCGGCAGGCGGCGATCGCGGATCGCGTTGCTGATCTCGTGGCGCAGGTGGCGCGAGGCGCTCTTGAGGCCGTGGAGGCACAGGTCTTGGCGATCGGCAGGGAGCACCGAGACGGCGATGTCGGCATAGGCCCCGTCGGGCGTGACCGTGACATCCGTGATCGTGACGAGGCCCGAGACGCGGGGGTCTTGCAGGCCGCGGGCGATCAACGTCTGGAGGGCGGTCTGGAGGCGAGCGGCGAGTTGGTCGTTCGACTTGCTCTTGGGTGCCTTGCTCACAGGGTCGTGGCTCATCGGGTCCTTGCTCATGGTTGCTCCGGGGTTTGGAAATGACGGAGCATTTCGGCGGCGAGTGCATCGGGGTCGAGGCCGGCATCGGGCGATTCGGGGAGGTCGTCGATGCCGTGGATGAATCGGCGCGAGGATTCGCCCAGTTCGGCGTCGAGCAGGCCGTGGAGTTTGGTCATGATGTGGTCGAGCACCTGCCCGAGGTGGCGTCCGTCGCTCCCGACGCAGGCGAGGCCCAGCAGTGCGATGGTGTGAGATTCGAGGCGGCCGACCTCGGCGACGGAGACCATGTGCTCGCGGTGGAGGCGGTCCTTGAGGGATTTGACGACGCGGCGCTTGTCCTTGAGGGACTCGCTGCCGCGGATGAGCAGTTCGAACTGGAGGAGGGCGACGATCATGGGGGTAGGCACGAACTCCGATTGCGAATGAGCGACGTGGCCGGGCGACAGCCCCGTTTTCACCTCCCCTTCGTGCCCCGGTGCCTTCGCCCCTCAGTCCCTTCCTTAGAGTGTCCTCTTCACCTCGATATTCTTATAACACTCGAGGATGTCACCCTCCTTGATGTCGTCATAGCCGGCGATCTTCATGCCGCACTCCATGCCGGCGCGGACGTCCTTGGCGTCGTCCTTGAACCGCTTGAGTTGCTCGAGTTTGCGGTCGTTCTCGACCACCACGTCGTTGCGCGTGACGCGGATGAGGGCGTCGCGCTGGACCGTGCCGTCGGTGATGTAGCAGCCGGCGATGGCCCCGACCTTGGAGACCTTGAAGACCTTGCGAACCTCGGCGTGGCCCAGCACTTCCTGGCGCAACTCGGGGGCGAGCATGCCCTCCGCGGCCTTCTTGAGGTCGTCGGTGATGTGGTAGATGACCTGGTACGGCCTGATCTGCACGCCCTTCTGCTCGGCCAGATTGCGGGCCTTGCCCGAGGCGATGACGTTGAAGCCGATGATGACGGCCTTGGAGGCCTCGGCGAGTTGCACGTCGCTCTCGGTGATGCCGCCGACCGCGCCGTGGAGCACGCGGACCTTGACCTCGGGCGTGGTGACCTTCTCGATTTCGCCCTTGAGGACATCGACCGTGCCCTGCTCGGCGGCCTTGAGGACGACGAGGATCTCCTTGGAACCGCTCTCGGCCATCTGGGAGAAGAGGCGGTCGAGGGTGGCCTTGGGCTGGGCGAGTTGGGTCTCGCGCTCACGCTGGCGGCGCTGCTCGGCGGAATCCTGGGCCTTGCGCAGCGAATCGACCACGAAGAACTTATCACCCGCGTCGGGTACCTCGTCGATGCCGGAGATCTGGATCGGGATTGGCGGGAGGGCTTCCTTGAGTTTCCGGCCGCGGTCGTCGGTGATGTCGCGGACGCGCCCGTAGCCACGCCCGGCGACGATGAAATCGCCGACCTTCAGTTTGCCGTCTTGCAACAGCAGATTGGCCACGGCACCGCGGCCTTCTTCCATGCGGGCCTCGATGACGGTGCCGCGCGCGAACCCGCCGAAGTCGGCCTTGAGTTCGCGGAGTTGCGCCTGGTAGTCGAGGACTTCCAGGAGTTCCTTCACGCCCTTGCCTGTCAGCCCGCTCGTCTTGATGACCTCGGTCTCCCCGCCCCACTCGGTCGGGTTCAGCCCGTGCTCGGCGAGTTGCCCCAGCGTCCGCTGGATGTTGGCCTCGGTGGCCTCCGGGCGGTCGATCTTGTTGAGAGCGACGACGATCGGAACCTTGGCGGCCTTGGCGTGCGCGATCGATTCGACCGTCTGGGGCATGACGCCGCCATCGGCCGGGGAGACGACGAGGACCACCACGTCGGTGATGTTGGCACCGCGAGCGCGCATGCTGGTGAAGGCCTGATGGCCCGGCGTGTCGAAGAAGACGACTTCCTTCGTCTCACCGGCGACCTCGATGGGAACGCGGAAGGCGCTGGTGCGCTGGGTGATGCCCCCGGCCTCGCCCGCGGCCACGTTGGCGTTGCGGATCTTGTCGAGGAGGCTCGTCTTCCCGTGGTCGACGTGCCCGAGGATGGTCACGACCGGACCGCGCGGACGCAGGTCCACCACGTCGCGCTTCTCAAACTCGGCGGAGACGGCCTCTTCGGCGGTCTTCGCCTCGACCACTTCGAGTTCGATGTCGTATTCGATCATGATCTCCTGCGCCTTGGCGGGATCGATGCCGGCGTTGATCGTCGTGATGATGCCTTCCTCGAACAGCGCCTTGACGATCTCGCCGCCCTTGACGCCGGTCGCGGCGGAGAGGTCCTTGATCGTGAACGGAGCGGCGATGCGAACCTTGCCGCCGACTTCGGCCGGTGAGAGGGCGCGCTCGGCCGGGCCGCCCTCTTGACGCTTAAGGTCTTGCCGACGCTTCTTGAGGAAACCGCCGGCGCGGAGCAGACGGGCCTCCCGCTCGATCAGGTCCTGCTCGCTGAAGACGCCCGCGCCACCAACCCAGGCCGCGTCGCCGCTGCGACCCTTGCGGCGATCGGGCACGGCGGTCGTCGTGGTGGGCGAGCGGCGCTTGTTGGCTCCGCCGCGGCGTGCGGCGCGATCAGCCTCTTCCGCTGATGTGCCCGCTGCGGGAGCGGAGACGCCTGCCCCGCCGCGCGGACCCCGGCTGGCCGCGATCCCGCCCGAGTCACTGGGAGGACCGGGGCGACGCGGGCGCGGGACATCGATGACTTCCGGCGCTTCGACGCGGACCACCTTGGGCCCGGAGAGTTTGACCGGTGCCTGCACCTGGAGTTTCTGGCCGGCCGGGCGGACCACCGTCGGACGCGTCGGAACGTTCATCGGCGCGGGCGTGAACAGCGCTGGCCTTGGAGGTGACGGAGGAGGGGCGACGGTCGCGGCGGGCGCGAGCGGCACGGCCTTGGTCTGCGGCACCTCGGGCGTGACCACGGTCGGCGGCAGCGGCGCCGGGGCGACGACTTTCGTCGGCGCGGGAGGGGGCTCGACGACCTTGGCCGGCGGCGGAAGCACGGCACTGGTGTCGGAATCGACCGTCGGCTGCAGCGGGCGCGCCGGCGCGATGGGTCGCGCGGCGATCGGTGGCCTCGCTGGTGCGGCGGGGCGTGCCGGAGTGACCGTTTCCGCGTGCGCCACCGGTTCGGGCTCGTGCGACGTCGGTGGTGGGGGAGTCGGTGACGACGGCGCGGCTTCGGACCCGTGCGTGCGCGGAGCGCGGTGGGGGGGCTCCGCGACGGCCGTGCTCGAATCGCTCGAAGCAGAGGCCGATTCGTCATCCTCGCCCTTGCTGCGGGCACGCTTGGGCTTGTGCTTGATCTTGTCGAGATCGACCTTCTCGGAAGTCTCGACGGCGGTCACGGCTGCGTGGTCTGCGCTGAACCATTCCTTGATCGTCGCCTCGAGCCCGGCGGAAACCACCGACATGTGGTCCTTGATCTTCGGGATGTCCTCGGCGATGCACTTTGCAATGATCGCTTTGGAATCAATCCCTAGGTCCTTCGCGATATGGTGGATCCGTCGTGCGGCCAAGCCTTACTCCCAATGACCGGGCCCGCCGCGGGCCGAGTCGTGTGTGGTCAACCCCATCTCAAGAACCCCATCTCAAGAACCCCATCTCAAGAACCCTGTCCCAGAATGCTCGCGGCGCGGGCGTCGTCGTCGGGCGTCGTCGGTGCCGGCGCGTCCTTGGCACCCAGAATCGCGGCCGCGGCCAGGTCGCCGTCGACGATGCCCTCGGGGCGCTCGCCGGCCAGAAGTTTCCGCGCCGCTTCTTCCTCGGCCTTGCGGCGGATTTCGGCGGCCTCCTTGTCCTTCTGCTGCTGCTCCGCGACAATCTTCGCCTTCGCCGCGGCGATCTCGACCGCTCGCTTCGCCGTTTCTTCGCTGATCCCCAACTCGGTCATGAGCACCTCGGCACCGACCTCTTCGATGTCGAACACGCTGACCATGCCCAGCGCGCCGAGTTTGTCCATCATCTCCTCGTTGAAGCCCTCGACCTCCAGAAGCGTCTGCGACATCGTCTCGAGGCCCTTCGTGAACTCCTCGGGCGTCAGAATGTCGACGTCCCAGCCCGTCAGGCGCGCCGCAAGGCGGACATTCTGCCCGCGCTTGCCGATCGCCAGCGACAGTTGGTCCTCACGCACAACGACCGTGGCGCGGCCCAGTTCGAAGCACAGGCTGATCTCCGAGACCTCGGCCGGCTTGAGCGAGTTCTGGATCAGGATCTGGCTCGACTCGTTCCAGCGGACGATGTCGATCTTCTCCCCGTTCAGTTCATCGACGATGTTCTTGATGCGCGAGCCCCGCACGCCCACGCACGCGCCGACGGCATCCACCTTCGAGTCGATCGACGCCACCGCAAGTTTCGTCCGATACCCCGCCTCGCGGGCCATCGCCTTGATGTCGATGATGCGCTCCGCGACCTCCGGCACTTCGACCTCGAAGAGACGCTTGATGAAATCGGGGTGCGCCCGGCTCAGGACAATCTTGACCTGGCTTCCCGCGTCGCGGACATCGAGGATCAGGCACCGGACCCGGTCGCCCGGCTGGAACTGCTCCCCCGGAATCTGCTCGGATCGTGGCATGAACGCCTCGGCACGATCGACCGTCACCACCAGCGCCCCGCCCTCGTAGCGCTGCGCGGTGCCGGTCCCGATCTCCCCGATCCGCTTCGAAAACTCCGCGAAAATGCTCGTGCGCTCGTCGTCGCGGAACTTCTGGATCATGACCTGCTTGAACGTCTGGGCGGCGATGCGGCCGAAGGCCTCGGGCGGCATCACCAGCGCCTCGCCATGCCGCGTCAGGCTCATCTCCCCGGTCATCGGATCGACGGTGCAAGCGAACTCTTCGGGATCGATGGCGCTGAAGTACTTTCGCGCCGCCGAGACCATCGCCAACTCCAGGTCGCGCACCAGGAGTTGCTTGTCGATGTTGCGATCGCGGGCGATCGAGTCGATGATCCGCATCATTTCCGGCTTGTTCATTCGTTCTCCGACTGTCGTGATGTCGAGTTGTCCAAACCCGTCCGAACTGTCTCGCCAGCACTTTCCCGTTCAAACACAAAGGCCACAGCGCCGCAACCGGCGGCCTGTGGCCCTCGATCGGGGCACCCCGTGAAGGGAGCCCGGCGCGACTGGGCGAAAGCGCTTAGCCCATCCGGGCCAACCTTTCCGCCGCCGCGCCGATCCGGGCATACCCGGACGCCTGGCTGACCGGCTTACCGATCATGATCGAGGACCATGCACATGGACCAACATCTCCTGCCCTGCCTTGGGCCTAACCCGTAACTGTAGTTTCACGCCGGGGATGCGTCAAACCCGGCCGCCGGGGTAGGACGGGCAGCCGTGCGGCCTTGGCCTTCGACTCGATCTGCATCACCTTCCAACAGCCCCTAGTTCCGTCGCCGACGATTCAGCAGCCACTCCGCCACCAGCACGTTTGGCACCCAACTCAGCCACGCCACCGTCTGGTACATCGCCTCGAACGAATACCCCATCACCAAAAACACCGGCATCCACAACCGCAGCGTCACCGCCGACAGCGTCAACGCAAAACTTCGCACCATCCAGCGCCGATGCTCCTCGAATCGGCGCGCCCGTGCCGCCAGTACCGCCTTGACCGTCGCGCCGACCCACATCACCGCCAGCATCCCGAAAGCAACGTGCGTGGTCAGCCCGCCGAAACTCCCGGCCGACAGCGCCAGCGCCGCCGTCCCAGAGATCAGCACCGACACCACATACACATACCCCAGCGCCCGGTGAAGTCGCGGCCGGCGCGATCGCAGCCCAGACAGAAACTGCGTCGGACCCACCAGCAGCGCGATCGGCCCGAACACAAAGTGCCCCGCAAACCGCAGCCAATGATCCCGCAGCAACCCATAAAAATGCGGCCCGGGCGAGCCCGGCAGCCGCTTCGCATGGTCCGCGTATAGCACCCCCGCATCAACGAACAAGAACCGCCAACTCGCCACGCCCACCAGCGCCGAGAGCACCGCCATCGTCCACCAGCCCGCTCGCGCCATTCGTGCGTGCATCGTCGTCCTTGGCCCCCGCGCGGCACCTCGTCGGCATCTCCGCGGGCGATCCGTTTACGTTCCCGTGCTCGCCGCCACTTCTCGCACCTTGGACCGCAACTCCTTGAGTGCTTCCGGCGTCGCCGGCCCCCGAACGCTCCAATACACCCGCCCGGCGCGATCCACGACCCCCACCCAGATTCGCTGCTTGTCCTCGATCCCCGCTAGCGCGCAGAACTGGTCCACGTCGGTATACAGCGTCACCGTCCGCTCACGGTCGGCAAAGTCCGGAATTCCGCTCCGCATCCCGTTGTCGATCCATGACCGCGCCACTCCCCAGTTCGACGAGATCGTCGGCAACTCGTAATACTCCACGTTCGCATGATCGCGAACGATCTCCTTGGCCGCGTCAAGCCATGTGTTCACCTGCGTCTGCTGCGGCTGGTAGAACGCCACGAGCAGCACGGCATACGGCGCGTCGATGCCCTCGGGAAACCGCACCTGCCGACCGTTGAGGTTGTCGCCCGCGGTCGTCGGAAATGTCGGCCGCGCAGGGTCAAACGCGACGCCCGAGACGGGCGAAGTCCGCGCGCCCAGCCAAAGTCCCGCGGCACACCCGACGACCACGCCAATCCCAAGACCGATCGCGCCGATGACAAGCGTGTTCATGCCGTCGGCTTCGCCCGCGTCCCGCGACTGGATTCAGCCCCTCGCTTCGGCCCACAACGCCGCCGTCAGTTGTTCGGATCGACCTGCGTCCAATCGGTGATCTTGGGCCGCTCGCCCTGTGCCAGTGCCGCGACCTCCGCGGCCGTCAGCGCCCGGCTGTAGAGCCGCACATCGTCGATGATCCCGTTGAACCGCTCGCCGCCGCTGCGCCCGCCGATGTTCAGCACGCGCGTGTCGATGCCGATGGGCGCGGCCCGGGCCGTCGGCGTGTTGTCGAGCACGCCGTTGACATACAGCCGCACCGTCGTTCCGTCCCATGTGGCAGCGAGGTGGTACCACTGCCCCACGCCCAGCGTTGTGTTCCCGCGGATGCCGATCGTGTCCACGTCATCGAGGAACATGGCGAGTTTGCTATCGACGACCTGCAACGCATAGTTGCTCGGCTCGCTGGTGCCCTTGCGCACCAGGGGCGAGGTGACCGATCCGGTCGGCCACGATGATGTGCTGTCGCAACGCATCCACCCGGCGGCGGTGAGGGCGGAAGTGATCTGGAGGGACGAGGAATTGGCGACCTCGATGTAACTCCCCACGCCGTTGCATTGTGTGCCGCCGTTGTCGTAGCCCGTTGCCCACGCCGCGCTAACCAGCGTGCCGGGGTTGCTGCCCACCGAGTCCGCGGCGGTGCTCCCGCTCGCATCGTCGAGTTTCCAGTGCGACACGGGCAAAAGCGCCCACTCGATCGAGCGACGCATGATCGTTATGCCGTCCGCGGTGAGGCTGTTCACGTCATAGCCCGTGTTGCCGAACGGGAGATAAACGCGCCGGCCCGCCGCGGTTCCGTTGGGCGTGAGCGTGTCGCCGCGCTCCATGACAGCGAGCGTCGGATTCGTCGTCGAAGGCTGGTAACCCAGCGTCGTGATTACGCCCAGCGTGCCGGACAGATAGCGCACGGGCTGGCCGGCGCTGAAGATGGTCAGGACGCCAGACGCCAGCGTGCTGGTGATGTAGTGCGACGTGTTGATGATGTCGATCTGCGCGCCGGTGAAAGTCGTCATCGAGGTCGACATGCCCAGTTCGTCACTGATCGATGACTCCTCGGTGACGACGCCGATCGTGAAGGCGGTGAGTTTGGTCGAGACATTGGTTGAGACCGCGGTCTCGGAGACATAACAGACGCTCGAGGTGAGCGCGGCGGTGGCGTAGTCGCCCGCCGAGGCGCTCTCCGAGATCGGCACCACGGTATAGCCCCAGGATTCCATCAGCGACTTCTTGGCCGACTCCTGCGCGTCGAGGCTCCCCGAGTTCACGACCACAAAGAGGATCGTCGCCGCCGTGGTGACAGGAGCGGCAAGGTTGACCCGCATCGCCCGGCGAGTGTCGGTGCCGGTGCCGCGCGCCGTGATCGTCGTGGTCGAGCCCGAGGTCGATGCGGCAGCGCTCATGGTCATGCCCGCGAGCGCGGTCCCAGCAGTAACGAGGCTGCTGTTCGAGATCGAGCCCACCGTGCCGTTGCCGTCGCCGTCAATGTTATCAAAGACTTCTTTGACGGCCATGGCAACCGCCGCATCCGCGGCGTACTGCGCCTTCGTGCCCTGCACGCGGAGCACGGTGAGGTCGCCGTCACGCGTGCCCGACATGACGGCCGTGGCCACGACCAGCCCGAGCAGAATCATCGCAATAACGACGGCGACGAGCACTGTGCCGCGCCGGTGTGGAGTGCTGGGCATCATGGGCTCCGGCTGGAGGGGAACGAGGTGCGCGACAACGTGTCGGCGCGAGACGACCTCATCACCGTTATCGACCCACACTCAGACGGCGGTGAGGTTCGCAACGCGGGGATGTGCTAGTCACGCGAGGATGCGCGGGTTGCGCGGCCTGCAGCGACTGCATGACCTGTAGCGATTACGCGGCCCGTAGCGATTGTGCGGCCTGATCCGTTTGCACGGCCTGTGCGTGATGCGCCGCTGGTGCCGGTCGCGCGGGTTATGACGTTGACGCCGAGGATGAGTGAGGCCTTGCGAACGAATCCTCGGGTTGATGTGCCCGAGCCTTCGCTCGCGGGCTCGCTCCGACTCGGCGTCCACGAGCGAAACTTTCACCACGAGTCGGTGTTATGCCACCGGTGCCGGCGAGCAGACGCTTGCGTTCGGGCGTGAACCTCCACCACGGCGTCGGCGGGCCGCCGCGGGCCTGGGCGATGGTGGCCATGAACACATCAATAACGCATGGATCCTGATGGCACTTGGTGCGCGCGCAGAGTCGGCGATAAAGTCGGATCGGATCGCGTCGAGCAAGGTCGCGGACAGACCGGATGCCGAGAAGGTGGAAGTCGGCGAGCGTCGCCGGACCGACGTTGGCGAGGGAAGCGAGGGAAGAGAGGGAGAGACCGGTGGCGGTGCCACGAGCAGATGAAGGTTGGTGGGCTGGCGGGGAGGCGCGAGGAGTCATCGGAAGATCGTAGAATCCTCGAGAAGGCACGAATGGCAGCGTCGGAAGTCGTGCTTTGGCGAGTTGCACGGTGATGTATGATGAATCCCTTGGACGAATCGACGCAACCAGCGTGCGGCGACGCGGCACCCGGTGCGCCGTTGGTGTCGGCGGTTCGGCTCGCGGTGTGCCCCGAGTGTGGGACGGCAGATATGCCATCCCCGCCGGATTCGAAACGATGCCTCTGGTCGCTCGAACAACTCATGCCTTGGGCGTTCGCGGTTGTCGTGATGGTGCTCATGATGTCGCGTGTCGAGAGCAGCGCCGGCTCGCTGAGGTGGCCTGGGAACGCTTCGCTGGTGGGTCGCGGGTTGACACGAGCGGAGTTGGTGGAGATCGCCGCGGGAACGCGAGACTCAACACGGCTCCGACGCGACTTGCTGGCCATCTCGCGGCTTGATCGCGACGATCCCGACCCGTCAGCGATGATCTGCATCACGCCGCTGCGGTCCGGGGAGGGACGGGAGTCAACGAGCAGCAACGGCGCGGGCTGGCCCATCGGCTGGTGGCAGGTGTATGAGACAAGGACGGTGCTGATCAACGACATCTCCGGCTTTCCATCGGCGGCGGCGAGGCGTGCCGGGTGGTCGGCGCGCTGGCCGTGGATTCGTTGTTTCACTCCCGCGAGTTCGCCGGGCGGGTGGAATCGGTTGCTCGTGGTCGATGTGACGGCGATCGTCGCGTCGGCGTGGGTGGTCGCCGCGGTTGCGCTGACGGGCGTGTGGATCGCGCGTCGTGTGTTGCGCCGATGGCGCGGGGAATCATCGCGGCGGTCCAGTTGGAGGATCGGCTGCGGCATCGCGGTCGCCGCGCTGCTTGCGGTGATTCTGGTGCCTCCGATCGAGAACGCGCCTCACGGGCGGCCGGTGCCGACGCTGCCGTACGCGTTGGGTCCGCCGATCGGGCTGACGCTGTCGGATGTGACGCGGCTGCCGGACGCCGCGTCGAGCGATCGAACGATTGCCGAGGCGATCGAGCGCGCGTGGAAGCGTGACCCGCATGGCGACGACGTGCTGGCGGCGGGATTTAGCGATCAAGCCGCGAGCGACTACGAAAGTGTGGGGCTTGGGCGATGGTTCACGCCGCTGAGTTGGATGGTCGTCGAGAAGGGGCCGCCGATGGGTGAGGCGGCAGCGGGTCGCGGGCTGGTCGTGCGGACGCGAGCGAGGTCGATTGAGGTCGTGACGAATCACGGAGCGTGGCCGGGTCGGAGCGTGTGGCTCAGGTTGAATCCGGGGAACATCGCGGTGCTGGTAACGCTGGCGGTGGGGACATTCTGGCTCGCGCGTCTGGCGTTTGCTCTGGCGGTCCGGGCTCGGCGGCGGAGACGGCTTCGGGACGGCCGGTGCCTGACGTGCGGGTATCCGCTGGTGGCGGTGTGAGGGTGAGTGCGTGTCGAATGAGGCGAGAGGCGCCGGGCCGACATTGGCAAGGGAGGAGAGGGAGGGAGCCTTGCTGCTCGCCGCGGGCATGATGGAGGGTAGCGGCACCGGCGCAACCGCGGGGCGGGGATGGACCCGGCCCATGAGCGAAGGACGGACCCGGCCAGGGTGCGCCACAACCCCTACGAGCGATCGGCCGCCGAGAGGGCTCGGCGAGCGAATGCGTGCCGTCCGAGGGCGCGGTAAGTACGAGCGAGCGCCTCAGCGATCGACGATGCTGGGGACGAACCCCAATGCCACCACCACGCGGACTTAGCAATGCGGAGTGCCGAGGCGGGGTAGCCGCGTCGGAGAAGGTCATCGACGTGATCGAGGATGTCCGAGAGCGGGGTCCGAGATGAGACGCGGCGAGACCGGGAGGCGGGCGAGAAGGCGCGGGCCGGAGCGAGGACGCCTATGCCGTCGGCCGTGGGCGCAAAGCGGTAGCGAGGTGGGATGGCGACAGGGATGCGGCGGGCGTTGCCGCTGGGGGAGAATCGTCGGCTGGCGAGTTTTGGCGTGATCGCGAGGCCGAGGCGTGAGCGGAGGAGCGAGAGACGCTCCCGTATCACCTGGAGTTGCTCGCGGAGGAACGGCTCGGAGTCGGCGCTTTCGCGCCGCGCGAGTGACTCGGCGGCAAGGTTCTCGATCGCCTGTGCCGTGGTTCTGCCGAGGAGGAAGACCGGCTCGCTGTCCATCGGTGAGAACTCGGCGACGGGCGGCTCGAAGTCGGGGCGTTCGGGTGCGCGGACAATGAGGCCGTAGGTGACGCCATCGACCCCCATTGAGCCGATCTCGATGAACTCCGGCGGCATCTGGGGATAGGTCGGTGCGTAGGACTTTCGGGACATGCCGGGAAGGGCGGCCAGAGCGGGACCAGAGAAGACGAGCGAGAGCGGAGCGTCAAAGAACATGACGAACTCGTCGCGGGACCGGGCGTGCTCGTGGGCGAGACGGAGGAGCGCAAGCCAAGCAGGCGGCACGGGCGTGCCGAGGGCCTTGGTGAGTTGGGCGGGTGTGATCACGGCGCCCACACGTTCGCCGAGACCGTCTTCGTGGGTTGGGCCGGCGCGGCACCTTTGCCGTTCGCGGTCGGCGCGGGAAGCACGGCACCCGTCGGGTCCGCCTTGATGATCCTGACCGGGTTCACCTCGCGCGGGAACGCGGCCGCGGAGGCCGGCGGCACGGTCACGCCGTTCAGGTGCATCGTCCCGCTCGAGAGCCCCGGGAAGTGCTCGCCCTGCCACGACGCCGGGTACTTCTGGTCGTCGAGTTCCAGCGCGGCCCGCGTCGGAAACAGCGGCCGGAATGTGTCGCACATCACCGCCAGTTCCGCCGTGTGCGTCGCCGCCAGGCTCGCCTCGATCGTCCCCGGGTGCGGCCCGTGGGGGATGCCCTGAGGGTGAAGCGTCAGGCTGCCAACCTCGATGCCCTTGCGCGAGCCGAAGTTGCCCTCGACATAATATAACACCTCATCGGAATCAAGGTTTGAGTGATTATAAGGAACTTTGATCGATTGCGGGTGGTAATCAAGCATCCGCGGCGCAAAGGTGCAGATGACGAAGTTGTGGGCCTCAAACGTCTGGTGAATCGGCGGCGGCATGTGCAGTTTGCCGGTGATCGGGCTGAAATCGTCCGCGCTGAAGACAAATGGGTAGTAGCACCCGTCCCACCCCACGATGTCGAGCGGGTGGTAGTGGTAGGTGTACGAATGCACAAGGTCGCGGGCCTTGATGCGAACCTCAAAGTCCCCGCGATGGTCCCAGGTCATGGGAAACTCTGGCGTGCGGAGGTCGCGCTCGCAATACGGCGCATGTTCGAGGTACTGGCCGTGCATCTTCGAGACATATCGCGGCGGCGGGCCGATGTGGCTGCCGTTCGTCGTCTCGATCAGCAGGACCTTGCCGAAGGGCATGGAATCGACAGGCGGGCCGGAATCCGTCGGCTTTCCGTCAGGGCCGCTCTTGCGAGCGTCCCACACGATGGTGTAGATGACGCCCTTGGGGATGACCAGGTAATCTCGCGGGCCGAACTTGAGCGATCCGAGCATCGTGTGGCAAACGCCGGAGCCGAAGTGGATAAACAGGCACTCGTCGCCCTGCCCGTTCTTGAAGTGGTACGACATCTGCTCCGCAGGGTTGCAGACGGCCATCTCGCAGTCGGCATTGCCAAACAGCACGACGCGGCCCGTGACAAAGTCGCCCTTCGGCGGGAGCGGCGCGGACTTGACATGCCGCATCCGCATGAACTCCTGCTCGACATACTCCGTCTTGGTCGAATACAGCGGCTTCCACCCGTAGACCTGCGTCGGCGGGTGGATGTGGTACATGGTGGTCGTCGGGCCCGAGAAGCCCTCCGTGCCGAAGACTTCCTCCGAATAGAGGCAGCCGTCCGGGCGGCGAAACTGGACGTGTCGCTTCTGGGGCAAGAGGCCGAGTTTGAGATAATGCGGCATGAGAACCCTCCCGAACTGAAAGCCACTTTAGGGCCGCTGGGCGCGCCGCGTGGGCGAGTTGCCGCGTTGGTAGGGTGATGATCGGACGCCCAGCGCGTCGGGTTCGCTACTGCCCCTGCGCCAGGCTGTAGCCCTTGATGCCGTCGAACACACGCAGCAACTCGTACGAGCAGACCGTGAACTTCTCCGCGATCTTGTCCAGCAGCGCGATGCAGCGAGCCTGGCCAAAGTCCCCCGGACGGAATCCATCCTTGAGTTCGAAGCGCACGCGGTAGTAATCGACGCACTCCGTGTAGATCGAGCCCGTGGGCCACACCTGCGTCCCGCGATTCGAGATCAGTGTCAGCCGGAACGGCGTGTCCTCCGCGGCCCGAATCATCTCGTCGGCGACCGCGATGGGCGACAGCGGCGTGTCGAGGTAGATGTCGCAGCCCACCGGGTGCGTCAGCACATTGGTAAACGTGCGGATGATCTGTTGATGCGCGGGACGCTCCGGGCGCTTGAACGTGGGGCGATCACCGATTGGTGTGATCTCGGCCGCGGGAACCGTCTTCGGCCTCTCGCCAAGACGGCTGATGACGGCATTGGTGAAATCTGTGGTGGCGAGGGCGGGCTTGCCAGCGTCGCCGAAGTCGCCCGTGCGCGCGCCGGATTCAAGCGCGGCGAAGAGTGCGTTCTGGATGTGGGCGGCCGGGGTCGTCAGGCCCAAGTGTCGCAGCATCATCAGCCCCGAGAGTATCAGCGACGTCGGGTTGGCGATGCCACGGCCCGCGATGTCGGGGGCCGTGCCGTGGACGGCCTCAAAGATGGATATATGCCGACCGATGTTGGCGCTGGGCGCAAAGCCCAGACCGCCGACAAGGCCCGCGGCCAGATCAGAAACGATGTCGCCCTGGAGATTCGGCAACACAATCATCTGGTATTGCTGCGGCTTCACGACCAGATTCATGCACAGCGCGTCGATGATCACGTCGGCGGTCGCGATCTCGGGGAAGTCCTTGGCCGCGACGCGGAAGCGATCGAGGAACAGCCCGTCTGTCATCTTCATGATGTTGGCCTTGTGCCCGCAGTGGACGGACCTGAGGCCGAGCCGTCGCGCGGTCTGGAAGGCAAAGCGGGAGATCTGATCGGAGCCGGGCGCGGAAATAAGCCGCTTGCACTGGATCATGTCGTTCGAGAGCCGGTGCTCGACGCCGCCGTAGGTGTCCTCGATGTTCTCTCGCACGATGTAAAAGTTGACCGGAATTCCCGCCCGCGTGTAGACCGTCTCGACGCCCGGCAGCGCCATGAAATGCCGCAGATTGGCGAAGGCGTTCCAGATCTTTCGCGCGGTCACGTTGATGGATTTGCCGCCCGAGCCCTTGGGCGTCTCCATCGGGCCTTTGAACAGAATGCCGCAGTCCTCCGTGACGCGGATCGCCTCGTCCGTCATCCCGCGGGTGTTGCCGGTCTCAAACACGGCGCGGCCCATCTGCACCGGCGCGAAATCGAGGTGGTCCATCACGCCCGCGGCGCGGAAAAGGTCGAGCGTGGCGGCCATGATCTCGGGGCCGATGCCGTCGCCGGGTGCGAGGGCGATGCGGAGGGTGGACATTCGCGGACTCCAGTGAAAGGGCCGAAGGATAGTGGCCTCACGAGCGCTTCGCGGTCGCCCGACGAAGGCGATCTCGGATGGCGTCCCACGCGTGGCCCGCCGTCTCGGGGCGCTCGATGAGAATGACCAAGGCACCAGCGGTATCGGCATCCCGGAGGGCCGCGTAAAGACGGGCCGCATAGTCCGGGGCTAGACTGGGAAGATCGATGACGGTGTGAGGCGGCGGGGCGCGAAGGCCGGTGTGCGTGAGAAGCACGGCCCGTGCGGTCGCACCGAGCCGCGCGGAAAGTTCGGCGGGAGTCACGAGAATGGCCCGAGTTCGCGGAGCGTAATGAGAAGGCAAGAGCCCGGGCGAGGGCATCGGCTCTGTCGCGCCGCCCGCCTCCGCATCGGCGATCCCGGCGGAGGTTGCCGCGGGCGCGTGCGGGGCGGCATGAACATGTCGGCCCAGCGCGCCGGCGAGTTCATCCGCCGAAACCATGCCCGGCCGCAAAACCGTCGGCTCCGGCGTGGCCAGGGAAAGCACCGTGGACTCGATCCCCACGGAGCACGGGCCACCATCGAGCACGAAGACGCTTTCAGAGTCGAATGCGCCCCGCACATGTTCGGCGGTCGTCGGCGAGACGAAGCCGGAAGGATTGGCGCTGGGGCCGACCAGCGGCTTGCCGAAGGCTTCGAGCAGCGCGAGCGTCAGGTGGTGCTCCGGGCAGCGCACAGCGACGTTGGGGCCGCTCGCGGTGACGGCGGCGGGCACGCACGCGGATTTTGGCAGCACCAGCGTGAGCGGCCCGGGCCAGAACCGCCGTGCGAGCGTCTCCGCGTCGGCTGGCCACGAGGCGACGACGCGACGCGCCATCGCGATGCCGGAGACATGCACGATCAGCGGGTTATTCGCAGGCCGGCCCTTCAGCGCGAAAACTCGCTCGACGGCAGCGGAACTCAGCGCGTCGGCACCGAGGCCGTAAACCGTCTCAGTCGGAAACGCCACGAGCAGCCCGCGCCGGAGGCGATCGACGGCGAGGGCGATTTCTTCTGGGCCGGCAGCGGTCATGGGCGCACCGACTAGGGAGAGCGGCGTTCGCGCCACCGATCGATCGGGCCGGGCGTCGCCTTTGGTGCGACCAGCGGAGTCGCTGCTTTCGGCGACACCACCGGATTGGAATCGGGGTTGTGCAGGCCGCCCAGTTCCAGCGCTGCGTCGGCGTCGGGCACTCTGAACTCGATGTTGTTGCGCTCGAGCGCCGTGCCGATGGCGGCATAAAACTGCGCGACCGCGATATTGAAATCCGCCAGTGCCTGAACCTCGTCTCGCTCCGCCTGCGCGAGCGATTCCTGGCGGCGAAACTCAAGGTCCAGCGTCTGCACATCCTGCCCGCGGACAAACTGCATCTCGGCCTGGAACGAGCGCAGATTCAGCGTCTCGGCGTAACGGGCGGTGCGCGTCTGCTCGATCAACTTGTAGTTCGTCACGATCAGACGCAGCGACCGCTTGACCTCCTGAAAAACCATCTGGACGGCATTCGCATACGCGATCGTCGCCTGCTTGCGCTCCTGCCGACGCTGCCGATACCCCGCCTCCGCCGCTCGGTTGCCGATCGGCTGCTCGAACTGGATCCCGATGAGATAGTCAATGAACGCCCCGTCGGCGGCATCGTTGATCGCCTCGCCGAGGTCGTTCTGCTGGCCCGCGATGCGCGTCTGCAGACGCAGGTCCAGACGCGGCAGGCGCGCGTTGTCCGCGACCTGCTGTCGGATCGACGTGTTGTCGATCGACAGGATCGCCTGCTGAAGTTCCGGGCGATTCTGCACCGCGGAGGAGAGCGCGTCCGCGAGCGAAAAACTGACCGCCGCATCGACCGGGCGATCGACCGGCAGCAGCAAAACCTCGGATCCGATCGGTGCATCTGGGTCGTTGATCAGAACTTTGAGCGAGTCGCTGGCGGCACGAAGGGCGTTCTGCGCGCGGATCACGTTCGAGAGGCGGGTCTCGACGCGCGAGTTCGCGTCGGCCTTTTGCGGCGTCGATGCGTCGATGTCCTCACGCGCACGCACCAGATCTCGCACTGTGACGCCCCGCTCGTACAGCCGCTGCAGGATCGCTAGGTCTTGCACCGCCTGAACGAGTTGCCAGTAGGTGCGCTCCGTGTCGTTGGCCGTCCGGATGAGGTCACGCTTGAGCGAAGCGATCTGGTCGCGCTCGGCGTTGCGGTTCACACGGACCTGGGCCATCGTGACGTCGGTGCCGAAGCCGCGCAGCATCGGCTGATCGAAGCGCAGCGTCCACGCAAGTTCGACCGCGGGATTCGGCACCTGACCCTGCCCGTCGGTGTTGACGTCCGAGTAGTTGATGTCCTGCTGCAGCGTGAACTGCCCGCCCGAGGGGAGAGTTCGCCGTATGCCCGCCGCATTCGCGAACGTGGTTCGCTGATCCGTGTTCACGCCGAACGTCTGGTTCCCCTGCCGCGTCGTCGCGCGGGGCTGGTCCAGGTTTGACCAGTCAAGGTTCGAGAAAAACGTCGCGTCGAACGCCGCCTGGGCGGCCACCACCTGCGCCTCGGCGATCGATGGCTGCAGCCGCGCGAACTGCAGCGACAGGTTGCGCTGAAGTGCCGACGAAATCGCCTGCGCGAGCGAGATCGGGGCGTACTGCTGCGCCTGGCCCAGAAGATCCGTATCCATCGCGGGCAGCGCGGGCGTGTACGAGTTCGGCCCGGCCATCCGCTCCAGTTCCGGGATGAGTTCTGGCGTGATCTCCAGGCGGTTGAGGCCGGCATCGCGCTCCGTCGTGCGGATCGCCGGGAACGACTGCGACTGCGAGATCTCGCGGCGCACCGAATCGATCACTGTTCGACGCAAGTCGCGCTCCGACTGCACCGCCAGCGGAGATGACGAGCAGCCCGCAAGCCCGCAGACGCCGACAAGTGCCAGGAAAGTAGTGACGCGATGGCCGGCGGTGGTGGGGGCTGGCATGGGCGGATCAAGGTATTCGCGGGTCACCTGGGGTGGAACGTAGGACGTGGAGAGCACGCCGGGTAGGGGGACCGGCACCGACAGGATAGCAAAGGTCGGATCGACGCGAAGGCGCGCTAGAGTTGCCGATGATGAGCGATGACAACATTGGCGGCGTCGGCGAGCCGAGTTTCAACCCCCTCGGAAACGTCGGTCCAAGCGCGATGAGCGGAGCCTCAGCGGGCGGTGGGGGGCCCAGCGCAATGCCGACGGCAAAGTTCGACCCCAGCGCGGCCCACCAGCAGAGGCCGAAGTTGAGGCCCGTGCGTGGGTTCCCGGCACAGGTCGGCGATCAGGTCATGCTCGGGCTCGCTGACGCAAGGCAGATCTCGGACAAGATGGTCGTCGCGCCACCCGCCGTGCAGCATGTGCTCCCGCTCCTCGATGGCCTGAAATCGCTCCCCGAGATCGTCACGCAGGTGGGTCAGGGTTTGACCGAGCCCGTGCTCGAGTCGATCGTGGCACAGTTGGACGACGCCGGCCTCCTCTTTGGCCCCAAGTTCGACCAGATCCTCCTCAAAATGCGCGCCGAGTTTGATTCCTCCGAGACGCTTCCCCCAGCGGCGAGCGCGGCATTTGCCGGCGCTGTCGTCGGACAAAAACTCGGTCGCCAACCGACCGAGCAGGAGGTGGCCGAACTCGGACCCAGGCACCTGCGCGAGGTCTTCGAGGAGTGGATCACCAAAGCGCTGGAAAAAGAAGCGAAGCCCACCTTCGACGAGTTGCCCGTCGCCGTGATGGTGCCCCATGTCGACTATCCCCGCGGTTGGCTCAACTACGCCTCGGTCTGGGGCCGGATGCGCGTGGCTGACAGGCCGGATCGTGTCGTGATTCTCGGCACAAATCACTTCGGAATGGGCACGGGCGTGACCGCCTGCAACAAGGGATACGAGACGCTTTTGGGCAGTTGCCCGCTCGATACCGAGATGCTCGCCGAGGTTCAGCGACAACTCGGACCCGAGCAAGGCGAGAAACTCATCGCAAATCGCTACGACCACGAGCGGGAGCACTCCATCGAGTTGCAGATCCCATGGATTCAGCACTGCATCGGGCCTGATGAGCAGGGACGCCATGTCCCGGTCTTCGCCGCACTCGTCCACGATCCCGCCGTGAACAACGGTCAGTCCTACGACGGTGCCGGCGTCGCGCTCGAGCCGTTTGTTGAGGCCGTGCGCGCCGCCAAGGAAAAACTCGGCGGCCGCACGCTCGTCGTGTCGTCAGCGGATTTGAGCCACGCCGGCCCGATGTTTGGGGATCAGCACGGAATGGCCGGGCAGGACGAGCAGTCCGACGGGGCACGGCGAAAAGTGATGCAACACGACCAGGAAATGCTCGAGCACGTGCGCAAGGTCAAGCCCGATGACCTCGTCGCGGCCATGGCATGGCAACAAAACCCGACGCGGTGGTGCTCGACCGGAAACATCGTCGCCGCACTCATGATCACAAGGCCCGAGCGCGTCGACCTGCTTCGCTACATGGCCGCCATCGACGAGCAGGGCATGGGAATGGTCAGCAGCGCGGCCGCGGCGATGTATTAGGGGGTCGGAACACCACGCGAGCGATGCCGCGGTGTAACGCAGGTGTAACGGTCGGCTGTTGTTCCCCATGATCAGGGAACAGCCGGGCCGATGGTGCCGTAACTCGAAGCGGCTGGGATCGGCGAAGGTCGGTAGTATGGCGGCCCCGGCGCGGGCCGGGCCAAGCGGGAACAAGCCAAGCGGGAATCAGGCGATGCCATCATCCAACGTCAGCTGGGGTTTGGAGTTCGGGGCGGGCGCGATCAAGGCCGTGAAACTGGAACTGGCCGGGACCGATCCACGCATCACCGACTTTATCGTCTTGCCCCACAAAAAGGTGCTCTCGACCCCCGGGCTTGATCAGACCGACGCCCTGCGCGTCGCGCTCGGCGCCCTCGTCAGCCAGGTCGACCTCTCCGGCGCGACGCTCGCGGTCTCCGTGCCAGGGCACGCGGCCTTCGCCCGCTTCGCCAAACTGCCGCCGGTCGAGCCGAAAAAGGTCCCCGACATCGTCAAGTTCGAGGCCGTGCAGCAGATCCCCTTCCCCATCGATCAGGTCGAGTGGGACTACCAGACCTTTGCCAACCCCGATTCGCCCGATGTCGAGGTCGGCATCTTCGCCATCACCCGCGATCGCATTCTGGAGCGGCTACGCCTCTACGAGGACGTCGGCATCGTCCCCGACGCGGTCACGCTCTCGCCCGTCGCGGCCTACAACGCCATGGCCCACGACTTGGCGCTCTCGGAGCAGTCGCCCGGCACCATCATCCTCGACATCGGCACCACCTCGACCGACCTCATCATCGCCGAGGCCGGCCGCGTCTGGATCCGCACTTTCCCCATCGGCGGCCACCACTTCACCGAGGCCCTCGTCAACGCCTTCTCGATCACCTATCCCAAGGCCGAGAAACTCAAACGCGAGGCCGAAAACACCAAGCACGCTCGCCAGATCTTCCAGGCCATGCGGCCCGTCTTCGGAGACCTCGCCCAAGACGTCCAGCGATCCATCGGGTTCTACCAGTCCCTCCACAAAGAAGCCAAGTTGGAGCGCCTCATCGGCATCGGGTCCACCTTCCGCCTCCCAGGCCTCAGAAAGTACCTCAAACAGCAGTTGTCGCTCGACGTCTTCCGCATGGAGCAGTTCAAGCGACTCACCCTCGACGGCCCAAAGGCCGGTGAGTTTCAAGCCAGCACCCTCAACCTCGTCACGGCTTACGGGCTCGCCCTCCAGGGACTCGGGATGGCCACGCTCGAAGCCAATCTCATGCCCACCACCGTCATCCGCGGCGCCATGTGGCGTCGAAAGGTCAAGTGGTTCGGGCTGGCCGCCGGCGTCGCCGTCGCGGCCAGCGGCGCCATGTTCATCCGCCCCTTCATCGACAGCACCGCCGTCGCCGACAATCCGCCTCCGCCCGCCATCAAACAACTCGTGAGCGAGGTCCAGCGCCTCAAGGCCGATGCCGCCGAGGTCACCGGTGGCGGCACCGTGAACGCCGCCGCGGGCGAGGCCCTCTCCCTCCTCGAATCGCGCGAGGTCTATGCCCACCTCGTCGCCGATCTCGGAAACATGATGGACTCCGCAAACGCCAAGGCCTCCAAAACCCCGGGGCCTGATTTCAAGCCCGCTTTCGCCGTCAAGTCCTTTGCAACCACCCTCGAAACGCCCGGGGCCGAGGGCACCGGGGAGGCCGGTGCCGTGCCCGCGGGCCTCGATCCCGCACTCGCCACCCAGCCGCGGATCACCGTCACGCTCGAGGTCGCGACGACCCAGGGCGATCCCCTCCCCTTCGCCATCAACACCCTCGAAGACTGGCTCAAGAAACACGGCAAGCGCGACAACGTGCCCTACCAGATCCTCCCGCCCGCGCGCAACGCGATCTCGCAGACCGGCTCGACCGTCGCGGAAGCCCCGCCAGCCCCCGGTGAGGGAACCTCCGGCGGCGGCGTGATCGGAGAGCGAGGCGCAGCCGTGCCCGGCGCTCGGCCAGGAGCGATGATCATGGGCGCACAGGGCGGTGATAGTGCGGGCGGTCGCGGCGGTGGCAGCGGATATCAGCCCCCAGCACGCGAGCGATTGGATCAGACGAGCGCCGCAGCGCTCGACGAAATCAAAAAGATGGCACCGCTGCCAGGGGCCACGCCCGAGCAGCCCGGGACGGTGACGACGACGTTTAGCGTGGTCTGGATGGTCGTGGTGCTGCCCAAGCCGGCACCGGGAGGTGCGTCGTGAAAAAGGTCATCGATTGGGCGAAGTCGCATCTGTCCATCGTCATTCTGTCGGCGGTGATCCTGATCTCCATCCCGGCCGCGTTCATCGGCAGCGCCCTCTGGAACGGCAAAATCAAAAAGGCGCGCCAGGCCGAGGTCACCAAGTTGCTCACCGACCTCGATGCCTCAAAGGTCACCTACACCATCCCGGCCTTGCTGCCCGGTGACACCCCGATCTCATGGCCCAGGCCCGCGCCCAACGCCGACGCCACCGCCTATTTCAAGGGCGTCAAAAACACCCTCGAAGAGCAGATCGGCCAGGTCGCATCCGCCGCGCAACGCATCAACGGGCAGGGGCACCTCCCCCTGATCTCCGGCCTCTTCCCCCAGCCGGTCGGCAACGAGCGCATCAAGGCACTCGAGTTGGCTTCCAAACTCGTCGGCAAGGGCGACGAACAGTCGGTCTATCAGGACCTCCTCGATTCGATGCGCGCCGGCGAGCCCGCCGACCCCATCCGCATCGCCGCAAGCCTCGAAGAGCAGCGCTCCGCCGCCATCGAAAAGGCACGCGCCGAGGCGGGACGCGATCGCCTCACGCCCGAGGAAGAGGCCGAACTGACCAAGAAACTGGTCGCCCTACGCATCGGGCAGTATCAGGTTCACGCCGGCACGCTGTCGGTCTACGCAACGATGGACAATCTGCCCCCGGAGATCCCGCGCGAACTTCCGACCGAGCCCCCGACCGTCGATGAGTGCTTCGAGTGGCAGTTTGACTACTGGGTCGTCCAGGACATCTGCCGCGCCATCGCCGCCGCAAACACCGGCGAGAATGGCCTGCTCAACGTCGATCGCGCCGTCGCCAAGCGGCTCATCTCGCTCAACATCGAACGCCTGGGCCCCACCGCCGGGTCGCCCTTGACAGGACGGTCGGCCACCGCCTCAAACCAGCAGTACGACGTGCGCAACGTGACGATGGACGTCGTGGTGTCATCATCGCGCCTTCCCGAACTTGTCAACGCCATCTCTCGCACCAACTTCATGACCGTCATCGACGTCGATCTCAGCGAGGTCGACGTCTGGCAGCACCTCGAAGAGGGCTACTACTACGGCCCAGAGCACGTCGTCCAGGCCTCCCTCGGCATCGAGACGGTCTGGCTGCGCAGTTGGACAACGATGATGATGCCCGAGAATGTCAAAAACGTCCTCGCTGGCGTGGCCTCGGACGGCTCAACGCCGACACCCATGGCCGCCCCGGAGCCCATGACGTCCAAGGGCGGACGCGGCGGCAGTGTCGACGAGCCCCCCAGGGCGGCCGCTCCCAAGCCGACGGGCCGCAGCACAAAGCGCCAGGACGCGCCCGGCGGTGGCGGGGGGCGCAAACAGCGCGGCGGCGGCGACGGGGGTTGATTGACTCGTGGTATGCACCAGGACATCGCGGCGGATGATGACGCCTGAAAGTGATCGGCGGAGTGCGAGCAGTGATATCGAGGATTAGCCCATGAAACTCAAGGGAATTAACCCGCTCGAGCAGCACGTTGAAAAACTCGTGCTCGTCGGGGTGTCGGCCGTGTTCCTCATCGTCGTGGCCATGCAATTCCTGCTCGAGCCCAACCGCGTCAAGGTCGGGACGCAGGAGATGCCGCCAGGTCGCGCGTTCGATCCGATCGAACAAAAGGCCGCCGCCGTGCGCGTCGCCATCGAGGCCAAGGAACTCGACCTTCCCAAGCCCCCGGAGGGCGACCTCCTGTCTCGCTTTGAGAAAAAACTCAGCGGCGGGCTTGGTCCCCGCACCACCCTGCCCCCGCTCGGCCAGACCGTGGCTCTCCAGGGCAGCGGCCCGGCCGTGCTGCCGCGCGACTCCTCACCACTTGCCGAGCCGAACGTGCCGGCTCCCGCTAACGTCTTGGCGATCGCACAGTGGTCGACATTTGACCCGGCCCTCCCGCTCAACGTCCCCGAGTTGAAGGAACTCCTCCCCAAGGCCCAGCCACTCGATGCGCCGTGGGTCACCGTCGAGGCGACTTTCAGCGGCATCGCCCTCAAGGCCGCCCTCGCGGCCGATCCCGACGGCGAGGGCGGGGCTCGCGCACTCCCTCCCAACTGGTGGCGGGACAACACCGAGATTCTCGGTGTCAACCTCGAACGGCAGGAACAGTTGTCTTCCGGCGATTGGTCCGAACCGATGTCGGTTATCGCGTCACCCGGACGCACAAGCCTCACCCAGCGACTGCGCACCGTCCGCGCGCCCGAGGACCTCGCTGATGTCGTGGCCGAGGCCAGGGAGTTGGCCGAGGACCTCCTTCGCCCCGAGTTCTATCCCACCATCGCCGGCGATGAATGGATGGCTCCGGCGGACGCGATGAAAAAAATCCAGGCCGCCAAGGACCCGGAACTCGAGCGCCTGAATCGCCAGCGCAAAGACGCCGAGGATCAGGTCGATCGCGCCAAAATCGCGCTCGAGAACCTCGATCGCCAACCGGGCGCGGCACCCAGGCCGCCTCCCGGCGGCGGCGGTGGCGGCGGCAAGGGTGGGGGCGGCGCGGGCGGCGGCGGTGGGCCTCCGGGCCGCGAGCCGCAGAACGACCCCAAGGTCGCGCACCGGCAACGCCTCGAAAAACAACTGAAGGACCGCGAAGAGGCGCTCGCGAAAATCGACCTGCAAATCGAGGAAAAAATGAAGGCGGCGGACCCGGCGCAGGCCGGCACGCCCGCTCCCGGCGCGCCACTCGGCGCGATCAAGTCCCTCCTCGATGAGGCCTCCGTACGCCTCTGGGCGTTTGACATGTCCGCACGCCCCGGCAAGACCTATCGCTATCGCGTCAGCGTCTCAATCAGCAATCCGGTCTTCGGACGCGGCGCATCCCTCATGGAGTCCCAGCAAAGCCTCGCCAAGTCAGCGCAACTCGCTAGCGCCGCATCGGATTGGAGCGAGCCGCTCGCCGTCATGTCGGATCGCTACTTCGCCATCACCAGCGCCTCGCCCCCGGATTCCCTCGGTCCCGCTCGCGCGAGCGGCGAGGTCTACCAGTTCTTCTACGGCTATTACCGCAAGGGATCCGTCACCCTGGAGCCCGGAGACACGATCGTCGCGCAGGTGAAACTCCCCGATCCAAACAAGATCCCCGTCTTCGACGTGACGCAACCGGCCGGACCCGAGGGTGCTCCGCCATTGCCCCCACCCCCGGGGCCGGGCGGGCGTGAGATGATGCCGCCGCCCATCCCACCAGGGCGTGGGAACGCGCCGGGCGGACGCGGGAACTTGCCCGGTGGTCGGCCCGAGGGCGGTGCCGAGCCGAGCGGCCCAGAGCAGCCACAGGCCGTCGTCCTGCCGACGAACGCCAAGCCATGGAAAGACCCCGTCATCCTGCGCGAGCCCGTAACGCTCCTCGACGTGGCAGCCCTGGCAACGGGCAACGAGGGTACCGGGCCGCGATCGCAAGTGCTGCTGAGGCTCGACAATGGCCAGATCTCGCAGCGGCATCCTGAGGCCGATCGCGAAGCGCCGTGGTACAAGATCGTCCAGGCATCCGTGAAGGCTGGCGAGACCCAGGGCCAGCCCGTCATCCCAGACCCATCTAAAACCCGTCCAATCAGGCCCCCGCCCCGCCAGCAGCGCGAGCAGCGGCCCCCGCGCCAGACTCCTGGTGGCGGCGGTGGAGGCGGTGACGGTTGAAATTCTTGACAGTGGCTTGACAGTGTGGGGGTGATGGCTAGACTCCCCCCGCGACTTGGGGCGACCAGCCCCAGGGATCCGAAGCCCCAGTTTGGCGACGGAGGCCGGTTCGGGAAATTCCCAAACCCGGCAAGCATCTTTGACATCCGGATACGGAACGACGTCTGCTTCGATGCAATCGTCCGGCAAGCCCGAAAGGGCGAACAGGAAGACGGCATCGGAGAAGGGTCGCGGCGCATTGTCCATGGCCGCGACCGATGTTGCAAATGAAGTAAGCAAGAACAACGAGTGCCGAAGGTTGGATCTGAAGCCCAACAACACCCGGGGAATGTCATGTCCCGGAGTGGACGATAGACGCGAGCATCACCCGCAAGGGCGATGGCGAGCGGCGTCCGGTTGGTGCGATCGGACCATAAGGGCGCACGGTGGATGTCTTGGCGTCGAGAGGCGATGAAGGACGCGGTAACCTGCGAAAAGCTTCGGGGAGCTGGTAAACAAGCCGAGATCCGAAG
>JBJXFQ010000010.1:0-10991 GCA_046155605.1 Phycisphaerales bacterium | reverse complement strand
CCGATCTCGCCGCGGCTGCGGCCGCCGCCGCTTCCTCCTCGGCCTTCTTGGTGCCGAGGAACTTGCTCTCCAGTTCGACGCGGATCTTCTCCATCGCCTTGTTCTGGATCTGGCGGACGCGTTCCTTGGTGACGCCGATGATCTGCCCGACCTGTTCGAGGGTCATGGGCTTCTCGCCGTCGGCGGCCTCGAGCCCGAAGCGGTGCTCGATGACGGTGCGCTCGACGTCGGTGAGATCGGCGCGGTTGTCGAGGACGATCCGCTTGACCTCCTCGGCGGCGTCACGCTCGAACGTGTGACGCTTGGTCTCGAGGAAGTTGGAGCGCTCGAGTTTGGGATCGAAATCCGTCGGGAAGCGCTGGCGATACTTCGAGAGCTTCATGCCCTGGCGGCTGAAGGCCTTGAGGATGGCGCGGCAGGCGTAGGTGCTGAACTTGTACCCGCGGCCGGCGTCGAACTTGTCCACCGCGCGGAGCAGGGCCATGTTGCCCTCGCTGACGAGATCGGCGAAGTCCACCTCGCTCATGCGGGTGCGCTTGGCCATCGCCAGCACGAGCGCGAGGTTGGTCTCGGCGATCTGCTCGCGGATGATGTCGGCCTTGCGGTACCAGTGCAGGATCGCCTCGGCCTCGTCGGCGCTGGGCTTCTTCGTGGCGTTCTCGGCCACGTCCTGCTGGATTTTCCAGATGCGATACCGCGCGTAGTTGAACTGATGGAAGAGCACCTTCTCTTCGGCACCGGTAAGGATGACCTGCTGCGCGCTCTTGACGGTGCGGCCCTTGGAGGACGAGAGGTCGTCCATCACGGGGTGGTACCAGGTGGTGTCGGGCTTCTGGATGTCCGGCGCTTCGTCATAGATGCGCCGCTCCGCGTCCTTCTCGTAGAAGGCGGGGCTGTCGATGAAATCCTGCTCGGTCGCCATGATGCGATTGAGCAGACGTTCTTCCTCGATGCTCAGTTTGCGCCGGCCGGCGGTCGCGGCCTTGGGCGCACCGACACCGACCCGGTGACGACGACGCACCTGATCCAACGGGCTCGGAGTTGTCCGGTGTACCCGCCTCATGCTCAGTCCCTTGTTCATGGCCTTTCCCGGCGTGACGCCTTCGGTGGCTCACGCATCATTCCCACACGCTTGCATCCTACCACAAACTCTCGAACGCACCAATCAGATCCCCACCAAATCGTTTCTAGAACAGACCCCGGTATTGTTGGGGCCGCATGAATCTCTCAACAGTAATACGCCGCGATGCCGGATCAGTTTCGCTGTTTTGGAAGTGTTCTTGCCTCATTACGCCGATCAGATACCATACGAGCGGATCAAACAGATCCGTTCAACTTTGACTGGCGACCCAAGTTCCGATTGACCGTCCCGTAACCCACGAATAGGCTCCCAGCGACCATGCTGGGAGTCCTGCCGGCGACTGGCGCGGCAAGAGCGGCCATACAAGATACCCGATTTTCCAAGATTCGCAAGTCCAGAGTTCCTTTCAGATATCGAACAGCGGTCGGTTTTTTGTCCATTTTGACACGGAAGTCGGTGCGAAACGCGAGAATCGTCCCGATAAGCGGGCCACAACGAAAAGCAGAGGTTCCCCTATTGCCTTGGGGAGATTGGAGAGACGATGCCGTTTACATTGCCGCCGTTGCCGTATGCGTTCGAGGCGTTGGAGCCGGTGATCGATGCGCAGACGATGCAGATCCACCACGGGAAGCATCATCAGGCGTACGTGACGAACGCGAACAAGGCGTTGGAGGGGACGCCGTGGGCCGAGATGTCGCCGGAAGAGGTCATCAAGAAGCTCAGCGACGTTCCTGCGGAAAAGCGCGGGCAGGTACGGAATAACGCGGGCGGGCATGTGAATCACAGCCTGTTTTGGACGCTGATGGCGGCCCCGGGGAAGGGTGGCGGCGGGGCCCCTGCGGGCGCGCTGGCCGAGGCGATCAACAAGGGGTGGGGGACGTTTGACCATTTTAAGGAAGAGTTTGCGAAGGCCGCGACGGGGCGATTCGGCTCGGGCTGGGTGTGGCTGGTGGTTGGGAAGGACAAGGCGCTGCAGATTTGTTCTACGGCGAACCAGGACAGCCCGCTGATGGGGACGGCGATCGCGGGGTGCGAGGGCGTGCCGGTGCTGGGGTTGGATGTGTGGGAGCACGCGTACTACCTGAAGTACCAGAACCGCAGGCCGGACTATGTGACGGCGTGGTGGGGCGTGGTGAACTGGTCGAAGGCGGCGGAGTTGTACGCGAAGGCGAAGTAGGGCGAGGGGGCCGAAGTTCTGGGTGCTCGGCTCCGAGTGCTGGGTCTTGGTGCGCGGCTCGTGACCTGCGGTCGCGAGGGTCAGCGAAGCCTCGCTTTGTGTACGCCGATGACGAGCGAGGGCGTTGGCGAGCGGATCGTCGGCTCGATGACCCGAGGCTTCCGACTGCGATCAGCGGAAACACTCGTCGAGGACGCGCTATCCTTTCATCATGGCGCGGCAGGTGACTATTCGAGACGGAAAGGCGAAGCGGATCGGCGTGCTGCTATTTGCGCTTGGGCCGCTGGCGGTGCTGGCGTTCTTGTGCGTCTTGATGTGGCAGTCGATGAAGAATCCGCTGATGCACGAGCCGCCCAAGGGCGCGGGCGCGGGGAAGACGGGGATGTCGAACGAGTACGGGGGGATCGGGGAGAAGCCGGCGGCGAGGTGACGGTACGATGGCCTGAAGAGCGACCTTCCCAGTCGAGGCGCTTAGCGATGGAGGCGTCGGGTGCCGACGGCGATTTTCTTCATCCTGGTAGGTTCGCTCGTGCTGGGCGTGGTGCTCATTGTGGCGGGGCGTCGCGGGATCAGGCTGAATCGGCATCCGGTCTGCCGATCGTGCCACTTTGATCTTGATGGTTTGTATCCGGCAACGATCACATGCCCGGAATGCGGAGCGGGGCTGAAGCGCGAGCGAGCGGTGCGGGTGGGGGTGCGGAAGCGTTTGTGGCAGCTGGTTGCGGCGGGCGTGGTGCTCAGCCTGTTGCCGATCGCGCCGATCGGGCTGGTGGTGTATGGCGTGGTGACAGGGACGGACCTGAACAAGTACAAGCCGGTGGGGTTGATGCTGTGGGAGGCGCGGCGGGCGACGCCGAAGAACTCGGCGGCGATCGCGGCGGAACTCGACGACCGGATGGTGCGGAAAGCGCTATCGAAGGATCAGGACCGGCGCGTGGCGGAGGCGGTGCTGGAGTTGCAGGCGACGCCGGAGTTCAAGTGGACGGAGGCGTGGGGGAACGTGTTTGAGCGGGCGACGTTGAACGGATCGGCGACGCCGGAGCAGGAGAAGAGGTTCAAGGTTGGGATGCCGGTCTTGGAGATGAAAGCGAGGAAGCGGGCGAAGGCTGGCGGGACGCTGCCAATTGTCATCAAGGTGGCCGAGCAGCGGTGCGCAGCGAGCAGCGAGAGCGCGATGATGCTGACGCTGGCTCGCGCAACGATGGATGGGAAGGAGATCAAGTTGCCGACGCGCAGCCGGGAGGCGATCGGCGCGCAGGGCTTTCCTGCCGCGTTGCAAGTACCGGAAGGGGAAGACGAGGCAATCGGGGTGGTTTACTCGGGCGGGTCGCGAAGCCGGTTTGGACAGAACATGGGGTGGGGAGAGATGGTCGTCGGAGTTGCGATCGATGTTCCCGGTGATTTGCAGATTGGCATGCACACGCTCGAACTCGAAGTCGATGGGACCAATGCGGACATCCAGTTCATGACAATGTGGCCGTCGAAGAAGAAGAATGTGGACCAGCCGTCGCGGCGATTTCGTTTGCCGGCGGTCGTTGAGATCATTCCGGCAGATGCGGAGATTGTTCGCGGCCGAGCGCCGACGCCGGAACTCACGGAGCAGTTGAAGAGCCGTCTGCAGCCCAACTCGGTCGTCCGCACGGGAGCGGCATCGATCTTCGTGTTCACCGTGTCGAGGGCGCAAGTCATGGTCAGCTTCTCGCTGCAAGACCTACCGGTCGATGTCGCGTTCACGGTGAGGGCGGAGGTTGGCGACAAGCAGTGGCCGCTCGGAGAACTGTGCAACCGATCCGGCACGGGCAATCTCGGTGGTTGGGGAGGGTTGAACGAACATTGGCTCAGCGCGGAGACCAAGGGCATGGGCAAGGCAAAGAGCGTGCGGCTGGTCTTCACGCCAAGCAAGGAAGTCGCGCTGCGAGCACCGGAACTCAGCGAGTACTACGACGGCGAGATCGTGATTGATGACGTAGAGTTCTCGCCCAACTGACCCGGCTCGACTGGCTTTGCCTATCCTGATCGATCATGACGGAACGCGTGCGGTCGCTGATTCGGGGGGAGATTCCGGGCCTTGTGAAGGTGCGACACGAACTGCATCGGCACCCCGAGTTGTCGAATCAGGAGAAATGGACGGCGGGGTTTGTCGCCGAGCAACTGGGCAGGATCGGGATCGCGGTCAAGACCGGATTCGGCGGCGGACACGGGGTGGTGGGCTATCTGCCGGCGACGGGGAGCGCGGGCGGGGGAAATGGCGGCAATTCTGCGGGCGGCGGGAAGTCGGCCGGTGGCGGCGAGCGCCGGGCCGTCGCGCTGCGGGCCGACATGGACGCGCTGCCGATCGAGGAGGCGACGGACCAGCCGTATGCGTCGATGCATCCTGGGGTGATGCACGCGTGCGGGCACGACGGGCACACGACGATTCTGCTCGGGGCCGCTCGCGTGCTGGCGAAGGCGACGCACAGGCCGAATCCGGTGACGTTCATCTTTCAGCCCGCGGAGGAGGACGGCGGCGGGGCGGAGAAGATGTGCGCGGCGGGAGTTTTGCGCGGCGAGTCGGGAGGGGGGGCGGGGGGCGGGATCGGCGCGCCGGTGGGGCGGATTTATGGGTTGCACGGCTGGCCGAGCGTCGAGGTCGGGTCGGTCTCGACGCGGCCCGGGCCGCTGATGGCGGCGACGGACGATTTCATCGTGGACGTGCGCGGTCGCGGGGGCCACGCGGCGTATCC
This sequence comes from Phycisphaerales bacterium, assembly GCA_046155605.1. Classification (GTDB taxonomy): domain Bacteria; phylum Planctomycetota; class Phycisphaerae; order Phycisphaerales; family UBA1924; genus JAEUIZ01. The sequence continues at coordinate 6,010 of JBJXFQ010000010.1, read as the reverse complement.
GCACTTATGTCGCGATCCGATCGTGGCGGGCGCGACGATCGTGTCGGCGCTGCAGACGCTGGCGTCGCGGGCCGTCGCGCCGTATGAGGCGATGGTCTGCACGGTCGGGCAGTTCATGGCGGGGACGGCGAACAACATAATCCCGGACGTGGCGCGACTGGTGGGGACGATCCGGACGCTGACGCCGGCGCTGCGAGCGACGGCACGCGAACGGTTCCACGAGATCGTCGCTGGCGCGGCGGCGTCGCACGGGTGCAAGGCGGAGATCCAGTATCTCGAGGGATATCCGGTCGTGAGCAACGACGCGGACGAGACGGAGCGATTTTTGGCCGTGGCGCGTGGGGTGCTGGGTACGGAGCGGGTGCTGCGGGTTGAATATCCGACGATGGGCGGGGAGGACTTTGCGTATTACGGGCAGCATGTGCCGTCGTGTTTTTTCTTTCTGGGGCTTCGGCCGAGCGGGGCGGCGCGGTTTCCGGCGTTGCACCAGCCGGACTTTGATTTCAATGATGATGCGATCGCGGTGGGCGTCGAGTTGATGTGCGGGCTGGCGCTCAAGGAGTAGCCGGCGCGGCGTGGGGCGAGGCGAGTTGGAGGCCGACGACGCCGATGATGATGAAGGCGATCGAGGCGACTTTGAGCGGTGAGACGGATTCGCTGAATGCGACGACGCCGGCGATGGCGATGAGGACGGCACCGAGGCCGGCCCAGATGGCGTAGGTGGTGCCGAGGTCGAGGCGGCGGGTGGCGAGGGCGAGGAAGATGAGGCTGAGGATGTAGAGGACGGCGGTGATGGCGGTGGGGAGCGGGCGCGAGAGGCCGTGGGAGGCCTTCATGCCGATGGCCCATCCGGCTTCGCAGAGGATGGCGAGGGCAAGATAGACGTAGGTCATCTGCGGTTCCTTGGTGGTGGGAGAAGAGAACTCAGAGGGATCGGAGGGAACTGAGGGCGCGGAGAAGAGGATAGAAGCAATAAGGACGAGGAAGAGGCATCGAGGCACCGGGCCGCATCGGGTGCCACCGGTCGAATGAGCCTTGCGAGATCGACTGGTGCGGTATTTGGGGCGTCGTCGCGCCTCAGTCAACCGAAGCGGTTGACTGAGGGCACCCGGCACGAAGGCACGAAGGCAGCGAGGCACGAGGCGTTGATCGCGGTCGTATGCTGGGGTCGTGTCGAGCGAGGCATCGAAGCAGGTTGATGATCGCGGGCGGCCGTTTGAGGCGTTGTCGCTGCGTGCGGCGCGCGAGAGCGACGCGGGGCGCGACGAAGAGCGGCTGGCGCTGGCGAAGCGACTGAACGAGGGGATCAAGGCGGAGCAGAAACGCGGCGGGTGGGAGAACTTCGCGCTATCGCTGACGTTCGTGGGGCTATGGGTCGTGGTGGTGGGGGGTGCCGGAGTCCTTGCTCGCGGGTCATGGTTCGGACGAATCGTGCTTTGGGGCGGACTCGGGGTCATGGCGATCGTGCTGCGGCGCATGGCGCGGCGGCGGGTTCCTGGCGCGATCGCCGGGACGGCGGTGGCCGAAGGCTATTGCGGGGCGTGCGGATATGACCTGCAGGCCGCGGTGGCCGCGGAGGATGGGTGTCTGGTGTGCCCGGAGTGCGGGGCGGCATGGCGGGCGGAGCGGGTGACGGTGCCGCACTGGGAGAACGGCGCGGCGCGAACGATTCAGCGGAGGCGGAACTGGGTGGTGACGCTCTTTGGGCTGGTGCAACCGCGATCGAAACGAGTGACGCCGGATGACCGCGGGCGATTCACGCCGGTGGTGGACACGCGGCTGTGGGTGATGCCGATTGAGCGGCGGGAGCAGATGGAGGCGAAGGAACGGCGGGCGCTGGTGCGCGAGTTGCGTGGTGTCGGGGGATTGATGCGGTGGCTGATGGCCCTTGCGGCGGCCCTCGTGGTGATGGCGTCGGGCCTGTTGATCGCGGACTCGATGCGCGGGCCGAAGGGTCTGGAGGCGTTGCTGGTGATGGCGGGCGCGGTGGCGCTCGGCGCGGTGGTGGGGGCGGGGATCTTGACGACGGATTCGTATGTTTCGGCGCGGAGGGTGGCGGAAGTGATGAGGGAGCACGGGCGGTGCGCGACGTGCGCGCGGACGCTCATCGACCTCACGCCCGCGGCGGACAGGTGCGTGGCGTGCCCGGATTGCGGGGCTTCATGGCGGATCAGGGCGAGCGCGGGAGTGACGGAGAGAGTGACGAAGAATAGCGGAGAGACAAGGTAGGAGTGGTAGCCACCGGTCAGGAGACCGGTGCCACCAAGGAGCCATGATCACGCGCGGAAGATGGAGCCGAGTTTCTTGCCGATCATGGCGGAGGCACCGACGAGCGTGACGGTGAGGAGTGCCATGCCCCAGACGCCCATGGCGCTGGCGATGTTGGGCCCGTCGCGGAGGCGTTCCATGAACGAGAGGATGGCGCGGGTGACGGGGTAGTGGCGGGCCTGCTGCGCGAGGATGAGGGAGTCGCTCACCTCGAGCATCGAGAAACTGAAGACCAGCAGCGAGCCGGCGATGAGGTTGGCGAGGATCAGCGGCACCGTGACGCGGCGGATGGTTGTCCAGCGTGACGCGCCGAGATTCGCCGCGGCCTCTTCGAGTTCACCCGAGGTCTGTTCGAGGCCGGCGACGGTCGATCGGACGATGTAGGGCAGCCGGCGGACGGCATAGGCGATGATGAGGAGCGGGATGGGGTTTGGGTCCGCGCCGAGGATCATGTCGCCCAGCGGTCCGGTGCGTCCCATGGGCCATCGCTGGCTGACCGCGACGTAGCCGAAGGCGAGGACGAGGCCCGGCACCGCGAGCGGGAGCATGCAGAGGGCGTCGAGCGTGGCCTTGCCGCGGCCCGTGCCGCGAACGAGCAGATAGGCGATGGCGATGCCCAGGATGATGTCCACGACGACGGCGACGGAGGCGTATTTCAGGCTATTGACGATGGCACGGAACGAGTCAGCGGCACCGAGCGCCTGGCGGTAGTGATCGGCGGTGAAGGACGAGGGCAGGATCGTGTCGTACCACTGGCCGGTGGCGCTGATCGAGGTGAGGACGACGCCCAGGTGCGGGAGGACGGCGAGAAACGAGACAAGCGCGAAGGCACCGGTGGCGAGCCAGCCGCGAAGGCCCGTGAGCGGCTTCTCGGAGGCGGCCCGCGAAGCCTTGGCATACATCGGGTACGCGCGCCCGGCAAAGAGGCGCTTGCCAAGCACATAGAAGAGGATGGCGGCGGCGAGGAGGACGACGGTGGCGGCGTAGGGCTGAGCGGAGTTGGAGACCTCGCGCAGGCCGTTGAAGATGCGGACGGGCAGCACCTGGTAGTAGTCGAACATCAACGGCGTGCCGAGTTCGGTGAAGGACCAGATGAAGACGATGGTCGCGCCGGCGAAGACGCCCGAGCGGATCAGCGGGAGCGTGATCCGAAAGAGCCGGCGGATCGGGCTTGCACCGAGCGATTGCGCGGCCTCGTCGAGGGCGGGATCAAGGTTGGCGAGCGCGGCGGAGGCGTTGAGAAAGATGATCGGGTAGAGCGAGAGCGCCTGGAGGACGACGACGCCCAGGAGTTTGGCGTCGCCGAGGATGTCCCAGTCGGTGCCGAGGAGGGCGTTGAGCATCCCCTTGTGCCCGAGGATGGCGCGGGCACCGATGGCACCGACGAAGGGCGGAAGGATGAGCGGAACGAGGACGAAGGCGTTGAGGAGGCCCTTAAAGGGGAAGCGGTGTCGGGCCGAGATCAGGGCGAGCGGGAGGGCGATGAGGATGGCGAGGGCGGTGGTGAGCGTGGCGACGATGGTGGAGTTGACGAGTTCGCCGCGGGTGACGGGGTCCTGAAAGATGAGGGCGATGTGGGAGAGGGTGAAGCCCGAGCCGGTGGCGACGTCAGAGGCGAAGCCGCCGCGGATGGTCAGGGCGATGGGATAGAGGAGCGCGAGCGCGAGGACGGCGATGAGGAGGAAGTTGAGGGAGGTGTGCCAGGCGCGTGGCCGCATGGGAGCGAGTTTATCGTGGCGGTGGCGAGGCGGAGCGACGGAGCATCTCGGCGAGCAAGCCCTCAGAAGCGCGGAAGGAGGTTCCGCGAAGTGCGGCGATGGCGTCGGGAAGCCGGAGCAGGCCTTTCTCGTGCGCGAGTTGGACAACGCCCAGCGTCCCCGTGACGAGGAGGCCAAGGCCGGCGGCTGCCTGAGCGCCCCTTCGCTCATCGATCAGCACCGCGTCAGCGTTGACTTCGGAGGCCAGGCTGATCGCCTCCGCCTCGCCCGGACCAAGGCGTAACGACGGATTCACGAGTCGTGGTGATCGTATCTCCAGCCACGAGGGTGGCGCGGCAGCCCAGGCGCGGACGCGTTCGGGTGATCGCGTGTGCCCCAGCTCGGCGACCACACTCGGAACCGTGAGCACTCTGCCAAAGAGCGACGCTAACACACCGTCGTGCCCAATGAGCACGAGGTAGTTGAGCGGCGATGTGTCCGAGACGACGAGCATCAGCCGACCAAAGGCCGGAGCCGGGAGAGTTGCGCATCGAGTTCGAGGGGGGTGAGCAGATCGTCGGTGACGTTGTGACGCCGGAGAATCGTGTCGGCCTCGGCGCGCGAGATGCCCAGCCCCTCAGCGAGTTGGCCATGCGAGATTCGCCCGAGGCGGTACATCTCGACGAGCCCGGCCTCCTTAAACTCGTCGGAGGGGTCGACGCCCGGGCGAGCGAGAGTTTGTTCCACGGCGGGCGGAAGTTGGAAGCTGATTGTCATCGCTTGTACCGTGCGGTATTCTACGGCACGTGCGGTCCGCTGCGGAGACCTACCCGCCTTGCCCGCGGAGGAGTGTGAGCACGTCGGCCCGCCGCGGCAGCGCCGGCATCGCGCCGGGTGTGGTCGTGGCGAGCGCGCCCGCGGCGCACCCCCAGCAGACGGCATCGAGCACCGCCATGCGATCAATGCGAGCGCTGATCCGGTGCTCGACGAGGCGGACGGCGAGCGCAGCCGTGAAGGCGTCGCCCGCGCCGACGGCGTCGATGGCGTCAACCTTGAAGGCGGGGACGTGGCCGGGCTCCTCGCGGGCGTGGCGGAACGCGGCCCCGCGGTCGCCGAGGGTGATGACGGCGGTGGACGGGCCGAGGGCGATGAGGCGGTCGAGAACGAGGGGGATGTCGTCGGCGGCGACGGCGCGGCCCAGGCCGAGGACGATGCCGGCTTCCACTTCATTGACGACGAGGGTCTCGACGCGAGACACGAGTTCGACGGGGAGATGGCGGCCCGGGGCGGCGTTGAGGAGGACGGGCGTACCGACGTCGCCGGCGAGCGCGACCGCGGCGAGCATGGTCTCGATCGGCAGTTCGAGTTGGAGCAGGAGGACATCGGCGTGGGCGATGACCTCGCGCGCGGAACGGGCGGAATCCGGCGTGACAAGGGCGTTGGCCCCGGGTACGACGACGATGGTGTTCTGGCCGCCGTCGGCGACGGTGATGAATGCCGCGCCGGTGGGGGCATCGGGAACGATGCGAATGGCCCGTGTTGCAACGCCAGCGGCCGCAAGCTCGCCGAGCAGCACCCGGCCCGGCTCGTCGGCGCCCATCGCGCCGATCATCGCGACCTCGGCCCCGAGCCGAGCGGCGGCGACGGCCTGATTCGCGCCCTTGCCGCCAGGAAAGAGCGTCAGCGGGCCGCCGAGGATGGTCTCGCCCGGCGCGGGCAAGCGCGGCGCGCGGACGACATGGTCCATGATGATCGAGCCGAGAACGCACAGGCGGGCGTCGGACACGCGGCGAGTCTATCGCCCGCGCCGTCGGCGTGCGGCGAGGGCCAGCGGGAGCAGGAGCGCGACGGTGCCCGGCGCGGGGACGTCGCGGGTCCAGAGGAAGGCGTGGTGCTGGCCGTTGGGCCCGTCGGCGAAGCCGCCGACGATGTAGCGGCCGCTGTCCTCGATGATGCAGGTGGCGATGGATTCGCCGCCGAAGCCTTGAGGTAAGAACGCGGACAATCTAACAAATGATTCCGGCGTGCCGAACCAGACGCCGGCC
>JBJXFQ010000008.1:0-3262 GCA_046155605.1 Phycisphaerales bacterium | reverse complement strand
TACCCGCCGACTCCGCGGCGGCACATCTGTTCGGTTCACGATAGCCAATCATCGGCCACACGGCAAGTGGCTCTTTGAGAATTTTGTCAGGTATTTGGTTTGCCCGTTCTTAGCCTGATCGGCCCACGCGTGAGCCGACGCGACGGACACGGCTCTGGAGTTCGAGCATGGTCAGTTCGGCGCTGAGGCTCTGCGCATCGAGGCCGGTGAGCGCGGCGAGTTCGTCGCGGGTTTTGGGGGCGTCGAGGGCGGCGAGGATCGCGGCTTGGCCGGGGCTGAGGCCGAGTTTGGGCGCGGGGGCCTGCTTTGGTTCGGTCGGCGGGCTTGCACCCGGACCACCCGATTCAGGGGAATCGAAGATACCGGGTTGGAGATAGCGATCGGCGTGGGTGCCGGCGACAGCGTGACGAGCTGGGGTTTCGAGGATGTGGATGACGTCGCCCGGCTCGGTGACGAGTGCCGCACCGCCGGATTTCAGGAGTTCGAGCGTGCCGGCGCTGGCGGGGGAATCGACGCGGCCCTGGACGGCCATGACCTCGCGGCCGTGCTCTTCAGTGGCGGCCTGGGCGGTGAGGAGCGCGCCGGAGCGTTTGCCGGCTTCGATGACGATGACGCCGAGGCTGAGGCCTGAGATGAGGCGATTGCGGCCGGGGAAGTTGTCAGGGTTTGGGGCGGTGGTGAGTGGGAGTTCGGAGACGATCGCGCCCTGGCGTGCGATCTGGTCGAAGAGCGGGGCGTTTTCGGGCGGGTAGCAGTCGGCGAGGCCGCAGCCCATGACGACGACGGTTCGGCCGGCGGCGCGGAGGGCGCCGCGGTGGGCGGCGGTGTCGATGCCGCGAGCGCCTCCAGAGACGATGGTGAGGCCCGAGCGTGCGAGGACGCCGGCGAAGCGTTCGGCCTGCTCGATGCCGTAGGCGGTGGCGTCACGCGAGCCGACGATGGCGACGGGGTATTGATCGGCGTCGGGCTTGATCTCGCCGCGGACATAGAGGATGGGGGGCGCGTCGGGGATGGAGGCGAGGAGCGGGGGATAGTCGGGGTCGGCGAGGACCATGAGGCGGATGCCGAGGCGGTCGGCAAGGGCGAGCTCGGCCTGGGCGAGGTCGGCGGATTGCTTGATGCCGGCGGCGATGGAGGCGGATTTGGCGGGGCCGATGCCCTTGACGCGTTCGAGGTCGCGCGGGGAGCGGGAGAGAGCCTCGGCGGGCGAGCCGAACTGCTTGATGAGGCGGGAGATGAGGATCGGCCCGAGGCCGGGCGTGAGGGTGAGACGGAGGAGATCGATGAGGTCTGTGCGCACGGTTACGGCACCGCCAACTCATACGGCTGCGATCGTGCGGGCGCGTCGAAATCAAGGACGCGGGCGTAGACGCGGGCCGGGCGCGTGGCGTCGGCTGGGGTGGCGATTTCCTGGGTGACGATGGCCTGGGTCTGGAGTTCGGCCGGGTTGGGCCGACGGAGCGTGATATAGATATCGGTGCGGTCGAAGGCGCGGTCTTCGCGATCAAAGCCGACGGCCCAGCCGCTGCTTGGCGCGAGGACGATGACGACGTGCTTACGCCCCCCCCTTTCGACGGCCACGGCGCCGCTGCTCGCGCGAGCGGGAGTTCGGAGCTCGATGCGCGGGCCGGCGTAGGCGGAGTCGGCGATCTTGGGGCGGCTGGAGGAGCACCCGGCCGCAAGGGCCACTAGCGCGGCGGCGATGGTGACGGCGGCGGCGACGGCGACGGCGACGGCGACGGCGACGGCGAGAGATCGTTGGAACATGTGCGGATGTTCGCCTGGAAGTTGGCGTCCTTGCTTGGGGATTTACGTTCGCTCGCCGGCGTGAGGAAACAAGTGACGAGCCACAACGAGGAACAGGCCGATGACGTTCGCTGTTGTTCCGCCGATGAGGGCGAGGAGAACGGCTTCAGGCAACTCAAACGCTACAACCCACTCCATGAGGCTCCAGCCATCTGCGGAACTGCGCGGCGATGAACTGATTGCCAGCCGAGCGACAATCACTGAGAGACACACCATTGTGACTGCGGCCACACAAAGTCCTAGCCGCGTTGGACGTTGCAGAAGCAGACGTCCGATCCATGTGCCCTTTACTACCGGCCACCACGCTCCAAGGCTCGTGAGCACGAAGACAACAGCGAGCAGCACCCACATCCACCAGGACCAATCATTGCCACGCCCTGACGGCGTCGCGGGTGTCTTGATTCCGGTGGCGATGATGATCCCGAGCACAGCAACCATCCAGACCACCATCAGCCAGAATAGCCGCGACGTATACACGCCGCGATTGCGGAGGCGCTGGACTTCGAACGCATGCTTGAGTTGCTCCGCTTGATCGCTCTTCATTCCCGCTTGAGCAAGCGGATCGTTGCTACCCGCTTGTGGGGGCGTCTCGGGTCGAATCGCATCAAGGTCGGGTCTTTCGCTCACGATTTGCGGTTCATTTGGGCCTTAAAGTAGCCGCTAATATCACTGTCGTGGATGTCAACACCCTTGCGTCCCACGTTTTCCGGTTTGTTTCGGACAGTGAACCACGGAGTGCCTTCCCGGTGCGTCATGGTTGATAACTGAAGTGCCGTGAAGTCCTTGAACTGCTGCCAAACACGATCGCAAATGGCAATCGCGCGTTCGGTGTTGCCCTCACACTCGTTCAACCTTGGCGCTACAAATGCCACGTCACCGTCGTTCCACACGCCGTGCGTGTACCGGGAAGTGATCGGGCGAGAACCGAACTGTTTGAACTCGTGATAGATGGAGGGAATGACTGGCCCATATTGCCACGCTTCGATCGAATCGTCGAGAAGGGGTTCGCCGGTAAGCGCCAGGTGCCAACCGTGCGCGTAGTACAAGATCTTCTGGAGCTTCATCGAGGAGAGCGGAACGCCATCACGCTCACCGAGTTCCAAAAAATGATTCGCTACTGCTCCCGTATCAAACGCCAAGCCGATTCCTCTCTTTGCCAGTGTACTCGATATCAGGTATACCAAGTGTATCGTGTCTTTGTTCTTCCGTCCAACACCCTAACGGATTAATTCGGCATGGACGCATGGCAAGTCGCGGCGAGGGTGTGGCGAGATCGGCCGCTGCTGGCGTGCGGGCTGGCGGGGGTCGGGCTGGCGCTATTGGTGGGGCTGATCTCATGCCAGACGGCGGGCGGGCGGGTGGCGGGATCGATGCCGAGCGAGCCGGAGGTGCGGATACGCATTCGGACGGGGCTGGCGAGCACGAAACTGTCGGGCGATGGCGTGATGCGGGTGCG
>JBJXFQ010000007.1:0-64106 GCA_046155605.1 Phycisphaerales bacterium | reverse complement strand
TCCATAGGAACGCCTGGAACGTCGTGCCCCCCAGCGGCGAGGGACAGATGGCGTAGCCCGAAACGTACGCGATCCCCTCGGGTGATTCCCACACGCCGGTCGCCAGCGAGTTGTAGCAGTTGGGGGGGAGGAACTGGCTCAGATCAACATAGGTCGAGGCCGAGCCGAACCAGGCCGCGGCCCGCAGGAACCCTCCGCCCGGCCCGGTTGCTGCGCCGACCTGAATGTTGCGCGTGCCGTCCGCGATAGAGGAGTGAACAAAGCCCGGGGGGCGCAGATCGATGACGGTTTCGGGTCCGCCGATCCAGATCGCGGCGTGCGCGATGCCGGTGCCGAAGTCTTCGGTGAAGCCGCCGAAGTAGCGGTCGCCGTCGATGGCGGTGATCGCGGAGGCGTAGCCGGGGCCGGGGTTGAAGTCGGTGTAGTTGTTGGGCGAGCCGTTCCAGACCAGAGCGTGCGGCACGGCGAAGCCCGCCGTGGCGTTGGGGAACGCCGCGTATCCCGACTGGCGAGCGCCGTCGGTGAACGCGAGGTCGGACGACTCAGCCCCGGTCGGCGTCATATTCACATAGCCGGAGCCATTGAGGTCCCAGAGGAGCCCATGCCGCCTCGATCCCGGCCAGACATCGGCATAACCGACGGCTTGCGAGCCGGCACCGTCCGTGACGGCGTTCCCGGCGACGTTTGCCGGCACCGGCAAGTCGCGACGACTCTGCCAGGTGCCTTGCCAGACGCAGGCCTTGCCGCGATAGCGACCGCCCTGGTAGTCAGGCCACATGGCGGTCACCTCGCCGGTCAGGGCCGACGACGGATCCCTCAAGTCAACCCAATCATGGCTTGGACCATTCCAAAAACCAGGAGCGGTGATGTCGGGCATGCTTGAGCGACGTGTGCCGCCGATCCGATCGCCGTCGATGGCGAGGGCTTGGGCGTAGACGTCAGTGGGCAGACCGAGCGGTGTCACAGACCATTGAGCCCAAGCGTGAACGGGCGAAAGCAATCCGATTGCCAGAATCGCGGTGTATGAGCCTCTGGGTCGGAGCGGCCTGCATGGCTGGCAGAGGGTTATGCACATGGGATCAACTGTAGCTTGACAGACGGCACCCGTTCTGTCAGGATCGAGTTTCGGAAAACTGAGTATTCTCAGGTCACGACCATTCGGAGGTGCCGATAATGAAGCGTACCTTCTTTGCGATTGCCCTTGCTCTGGCATGGTCTGCTGTTGCGAATGCTCAGGTGGTAGTCGGCCCCAGCCGGGTTCATGCGCCGAACACCGGGATGCTCAGATACGACGAGCCAACGATCGCGGTGAGTGCTGCCGATTCCCGAAAGATCGCGATCGGGTGGATTCGGCGCGACGGTCCTCAAATCCTGCTCGGTGCGATCACGCTCAGCGGCGTCGACGTGAATGACACCGTGCAGAGCGGGTTCACGCCTGTCCCGCAGTTGCCCTTTGTCGTTTCCAACCCATCGCCTTGTGAAAATCTGAATCTGCCGACGTTCGCCCAGGCTGACCCGATCTCGGCCACGTCGCGAGTGACCGGAGAGGTCTGGATCGGCGGACAGGCGACGGATGGTCGCAAGGGCGGCTTCTGCATCAGCCGGTTGGGCGGAACCGCCCAAAGCCCGCAGTTGATCCAGACAACAACCGCGTACTGCAATGATCTGTTCTTTGGCACGGGATGCTTCAATGCCCTCATCGACAAACCTTGGATCGCCATCGGACCGGAAAGCGGTGCCGCGAACGCCGCGCAAACGATGGTCCTCGTCTGGAACCAGGGCAACAACCCGAGCCTGGGGAAGTTGTACATCCGTCGCTCCGACCCCGCATCACCGCCCGGCGAGGTGTGGCCGACCCCGGCTCAGTTTGAGCAGGAGGTTGTCCTCTCCACCAATCCCACGTCGATGTGCGATCCGCCAGCGGGCTTTGCGGGAGCGCTGGCGATGATTCACTCGGGCTCGACCAAGGGACGGGTTGTGGTCGCGTTTCGCCCACCTGATGTCAACGGTTTTTACAACTTGCCGGCGGTGACGGACCTTCGTCCGGTCGTCGGCCAACACGGACCCGTGTTTCAGTTCATCGCATCAACTACGGCCGGGCAGTTGTTCGAGTTCCGCAAGAACGATGTTCCCGGCGGGTTCGAGGTTTACGGCTTTCCCGCAAGCGCCGACGACCCGCTCACGCTCGGTGACGCCTATGTCGTCTTCACGGCCAGCCCAGACCCGACCACGGCCTCAAACCGGCGCTTGGACCTCTATATTGCCCGGGGTAGAGCGTTCCTCGACCCAAACTTGCAGATTTTTCGCACACTGTTCGACTCTGACAACGTCTTCCGCATCACCGATGCCATGCTCGGCGAGGTCGTCTCCGATCCGCGCGGCACGGCCCAGATCATGCCCGCTGTATATGTGGACTCACGCTGCGGCTTCGTCCACCTCCAGTACTTCGCGATCTGGCAGGATGGCGCGGACGTCAAACTCCAGGTGAAGTATGCCAAACTCGCGGGCCTCGCGCAGGGCACCCCGCTCGTGGTCAGTCATCATGCCCTGGCGCCGGCGTTCAGCCGCGACGCGTTCGGGCCGAACCTCACCGATCGCGTGCTGGGCGACTATCAGGCGATCACCGGAAGCGAGTGCTGGATACTCGGGGCGTTCATGAGCGCGCACGAGGGATACCAGGGGATCTACGTCAGCCAGATAAAGGTCTTTCCGCAATGCAGCGCCGACGTCGAGATCGACTGCGCGATTAACGGCGGGGACATGCTGGCTTTCGCGACCGCGTATGCAGCGGGCACCACCGCGGCCGATATCAACAAGGACGGGGTGGTAGACGGGCTGGATTTGGCCGCCTTTCTCGCGGACTATGGTTCGAGCCCGCCGTGACCCAGAGTCTGCGGAAGGTCGGCGGTCTCCAGGCCTGGCTATCCTGCCGCCATGCCGCGCAAGAGCAAGCCCGCCAACGTCAGCGAAGGCTCAACGACCGAGACCGACTCCAATCCCAAGCCAGACTCGGGTTCCAGGCCCGACTCTGGCTCCAAGTCTGTCTCCGGCCCGACGCCCGACTTCGCGCTCCCCGATCCCGAGGCCCGCGTCTACGTCGGCGATTGCCGCGAGATCATCCGCGCGGTCCCCGAGTGCCGCGCGCGGCAGGTTGATCTCGTCTTCGCCGATCCGCCGTTCAACTGGAACCGGGCGTACGACAAGTGGGACGACAAGATGCCGCGGGAGGACTACCTGAATTTCACGGCCGAGTGGCTCGACGCGTGCGTCGATTCGCTGGCGGACCACGGCTCGATGTGGGTGAACATTCCGGACGACACGGCGGCCGAGATCGTCATGCACCTCAAGGGCCGCGGGCTCACGATGGTCAACTGGTGCATCTGGCACTATCGATTCGGGCAGAACGGCACGGGCCGGTTCATCTCGAGCCATGTGCATGCGCTCTATTTCGCGAAGGATCCCGCGAACCGGCGGTGGAATCCGATGGAGGTGCTCGAGGTCTCGGATCGGCAGTCGATCTATTTCGACGCGCGGACCGAGAGCAAGCGCGACGGCATGCCGGCGGGGAGGCGGCTGCCGATGGACGTCTGGTACGGGCCGTTCTGGGGCCGAATCCAGGGCAACAACAAGGAGCGGCGTGCGAACCACGACAACCAGTTGCCCGAGGCCTACCTCGAGCGCGTCGTGCGGGCGTGCTCGAATGAGGGTGACCTCGTGATGGACCCGTTCCTGGGCAGCGGCACGACCGGCGTCATCGCGCACGCGCTCAAACGCCGATTCATCGGGTGCGAGTTCTCGATTGATAACGCGAAGAGCGCGTTTGAAAGGATCAAAAGCGGCCCGATCCGCATCGGCGCTGGGCCGACGAGCACGGCGATCCACAAATCAAGGCGAAAGAGCGGGACGCGGATGGAGAAGGCCGATGGTGTCGTTGACGCCGAACTGTGGTAGCTGACCTATCGCCGCGGATTTCGGAACGGATTGGCCCGCTTGTTCGGTGGCTTGGGCGGGAACGGTCCGCGCTTAGGCTGCTGCTCGATGGTCCCCGCGTCGATGGCCTGCGATTCGATCGGCGACGGCCCGTTGAGTTGCGGCTCAGCGGGCGCAGCCTTCGACCCTTGCGCCTCGGGCGCGCTGCTGGCTGCGGTCATGTCGATCCCCGTCGCTTTGGGCGGTGCCGGTTCGGCGAGTGCCGCGGGCACTTCGTCGCGCTCCGCGGCCTCGCGCGTCGTCTCGGGCACGCGGCCAAAGATCATCCGGCCTGCCGAAGTTTGTAGCGTCGATGTTACATTCAGCGTCACCATCTCGCCGATCCACTGCCGCCCGTTCTCCGCGACGACCATCGTGCCGTCGTCGAGATAACCCACGGCCTGGTGCGGCTGCTCGCCCGGCTTGATGAGGCGGAGCGCGAGTTGCTCGCCCGGCACCAGCGCGGGCTTGAGCGAGTTGGCCACGTCGTTGAGGTTGAGAACCCGTACGCCCTGGATCGCCGCGACGCGTGCCAAGCCCGTGTCGGCGCTGACGACGACGGCCTCCATCTGCCGGGCGAGTTCGATGAGCATCTGATCGACGGCCTTGCCGGGCACGGGCGTCTCGTCGATGGAGATATCGACGCCGGGGGTGCGCTGGAGCCGCGCGACGACATCGAGCCCGCGCCGCCCGCGTCCACGCTTAAGCCTGTCCTGCGAATCGGCGAGCGCCTGCAACTCGCCCACGACGAAATAGGGGATCACCAGCGGATATTGCATGATTCCCGTCTGCGCAAGGTCGGCGATGCGGGCGTCGATCAGCACGGACGTATCGAGCACATGCGGCCTGGCGCCGCGGCTCTGCTTGGCGAACTCGACATACGGGATCACCAGGCGGAAGTCGTCCTGCGTCGTGAGCACCGTGGTGATCGAGAGATAGGCCAGCCCGATGCCCAGGAGCACCTTGACGGTGGCGATCATGCCGCTGGCACCCGTGGGGATGTCATAGAGATCAACGAGCAGGTCGAGGACGCGGCCGAGCGCGTAGGTGCCCAGCAGCGCCACGAGCAGGCCCACGAAGATAGTGATGAGCGTGCCGATCTTCCGACGGGTGGTGAGGACATCGACGATGACGACGCCCGAGGCGAGGGCCGCGGCGAGGATGAGCACGGCGTCCCACCCGAGTTTGAGGGCGAGCCCGCCGAAGATCACGCTCCCCGTGCCGCTGCCGGGGTCGATGTCGAGGACGGCCAGGAGCGTGACGGTGACAAAGAGGACGACGCAGGTGAGCCGCACGATGCGGAGGAGCGTCTTCCGCTGGCTGGCGGCGACTTCGAGCGGATGAAGCTCGGCGACGGGGGTAGGAGCGATGGGCGCGGGCTGAATGGGCTCGGGGTCCACGCGAGAAGTGTAGTGGCGTAGAATGGGCGTCCGTCGCCCCTGTCGGCGGCCGGGCCCGGTCCACGGGTGGCCCGTGAACCTGGTCAGGGCTTGACCGCAGCAGCCATAAGCGGCCGTCATCCGGTGCCGCCGGTGTCCTGGCCGCCGACTGGTGCGATGGAACACTGCCTGCAGCCCTCGCTGGCGCTTCAGGCTCGTTGATATCGATGGAACTTACGCCCGCACGCGCACCACAACAACCGTTTGGTCATCGGGGCGTTCCAGAATCCCCGCGAACTGCCGCAACTCCCAGAAGAGGTGCTCGGCGATCCGGGCCGCGCTCGCGTCGGCCTCTTGTGCGAGGACGTCGATCACGGCCTGTCGCAGGCGCTGTTTCCCGAAGCGCTTCCCCGCAAAGTCAAGCGTGTCCGTCACGCCGTCGGTATACGCCAGGATCACGTCGCCCGCGTGGAGGTCGTAGACGCCGCGTTGATAGCGCTGCGAGGGATCGATGCCCACGGCCATCCCGCCGATGGAAAGTTCGTCGATGTCGGCGAGCGATGGCGGGCGACTGGGCGGCCTGCGGAAGACCAGCGGGGGCTCGTGCCCGCCCGCGCAATAAGTGATTCGAAGCCGAACCGGATCGAGCACGCCGTACCACAGCGTCGCGAACTCATTGTCGCGCGTGTCGCGGCAGAGCGCGGCGTTGACGCGCGAGAGCACCATGTCGATGTCATACAGGTCCTGCACGTGCGCCCGCAGGCTCGAGCGCACGCTCGACATGAGGAGCGCCGCCGCGATGCCCTTGCCCACGACATCGCCGATGGCAAGCCCGAAGTTGCCGCCCAGTTCGAAGAAATCGTAGAAATCGCCGCCGAGTTCGAAACTCGGGACGTAGCGGGCTGCGACATCCAGCCGCGGGATCTTCGGGTTCCAGCGCGGGAGCATCCGTCGCTGCACGTCGGCGGCGAGTTCGACCTGCCGCTGCACGCGGGCGTCGCGCTCCTGAGTCTTCAGCAGACGCGCCTGCTCGACCGCGACCGCCGCCTGGTGCGCGATCGAGCGCAGCAGCCGCTTCTCGGCCTCGGTGAAGGTGCGCGGCAAGCGTGCATAGAGCCGCATCACGCCGATGGGCTTGCCTTGGAACACGAGCCCGGCGTTGATCGCTGCCCGCAAGCCCTCGCGCGCGACGTGATCGGGGATCAGCACCCGTTCGTCGCCCACGAGGTCGGCCGAGACCACGATCTCGCCCTGCAACGAGAGCCGATCAAAGAGTCGATCCTTCGAGAGCGGGAGCGGGCTCTCGAGCCACTCGCGCGAGAGGTTCCGCGAGCCCTTGAGCACCAGATCGACCTCGGTCTGCGTCAGTGGGCCCTCGTCGTTCTCAAAGAGGACCACCGATCCCGCGTCGAGGTCGAGCACCTCGAGGGCCGATTCGAGCGCGATGTCGAGCACCGATTCCATCCGCGTCGCCTTCGCCAGCATCGATGAGAGGCGAAACAGCGCTTGCATCTCTCGCAGGCGGCTGCGCAGGTCGAGTTGCTGATGGCAGACCTCGGCGGCCGTCGTCGCGAGCAGATCGAGCACCTCGCCCGCGCGCTCACGCGCGCCCTTGGCCAACAGCCTCGGCTCGCCAGGCCCCAGCACCAGCGATCCGATGCTCGTCCCTTCGACACACAAGGGCACGACCAGCACGCCGCCTACCTCCGTCGGCCCGGCACCACACACGGGCGTCGCGGCGTCGGTGGCCGGCGCGAAGGCCCAGTACGGCGGCTGGTTCGAGCGCACGATCCGCTTTCCGCTCGCATCGCGGAGCGTCACCTCGACGCCCAGCAGCGCCGCGAGTTTCTCGCAGAGGCCCGCGAGCGAGCCGTCGGTGATGAAATCGGTGATCGAGGCCGGTTCGCCGGCGTCCGCCGGTCGCGCTGCCGCGGGCGCCTGCGTCACGGCCGCTCCTTCTTTTTCGTCCAGACCTCGGCGGCCACCTCGACGAGCCGCGAGACCTGATCCGGCGGCGCGCCCTCAGGGAGCGCCCGGGCCGCCTTCAGGCCGCGCTCGACCATCTCCGGCCGGTCTGTCTGGTATCCCAAATATGCCAGCAACAGCCCCGCGTCGCGGCTGCGGTTCGGGTCCATGCTGATCAGTTCGCTCAGCCGATCCACGATGGTCGTGATCCGGCCCGGGCGGGGTAACAGTGCTGGCGCATAGCGCACGCCCATCGCCTCAGGGTGTGCCGTCAGCACGTCGCGAAGGTTGATCGACGCGGAGACAAAGACGCCCGCGCCAAGCGCGGCATGGACGCGCCCGATCGCCGACATCGCGTCCCGAGGCTTCGACGAGAGCGCCGCGGTAAACCGCTCCTCGGCGTCGAAGTAGCGCGACGCGAGCATGTGTCGCTCGGCCTCGGCCATGTGCTCCGAATAGGCGTCGAAGCCCTTGGGGGCCATCGTTGTCAGCGGCGGCTCGGCGCTCAAACTGCGAAGCAGGTTGATCGCCTCGCGTCGTGAGCGCGTCGCACCGTCGTCCTTGCCATCGGCCCCGTCCTTGTCGTTCTTCTTGTTCGCCCCGCCTTCCTTCTTCTCGTTCTTGGGGTCGTTCGTGCCGTCGTCGATCGGCTTCGCCGGCCGATCGGGCTTGATCAGTTCGCCCGTCTTCCGCTCCGCCGCCTTCTTTACGGCGCCGGGCTTCTCGTCATCGGCGAGTTCCGCCTTCAGCCGCGCGATCGTCTCGCGCCAGCCCTCAACCCGGCCATCCGTCGCGCCCGCCGCGGTGCCATCGTCCGGCTTTCCGCTCTCAGCGCCCGGCAGCCCCGCCTTCTTCGGGTCTTTCGGCTCCCCGCGCCGCTTCCCCTCCATTCGATCGATCAAGTCCTCGAATGGCGACTTGGTCGCCTCCGGTGCGGCCGTATCCGGCTTGATCGCGCCCGTCGGCAACGCCCCCTCGGGCAGCGGCTTCTGCTGTGCCTTGGCTTTTTTCGGTGGCAGACCGTCGAGCGGCGCATACGTCACGCCGCGGAGCGTCGATGCGCTTAGGCCATACTTCGTTCCGTCCTGGTCATACGTCGCCAGCAGCGAAGGCCGAAGCCCGCGATCCGCGACATACGACGAGGGCGAGCGGATCGCCGCGATCCCCGGCCCTTCTTCGCGCGGCTCGTTCGAGATGAACGAGCGTGACCTGCCGGGCTCGATCGCGCCCTCGCGAATCGCCGTCGCCGATGCCGACGACCCCGATCGCGAGACCACACCCGACCCCATCAGCCCCTTGGGCGGCGCGCCGCCTGTGGTCATCGCAAACTGATATTGCAGCGCGTCGGTGCCGCGAATGCCCATGCCCGCGAGCCCGGAATAGACGCTGTCGCGCCGGAACGCGAAGTTGTCGTTTGAACCCAGACTCCCAAGGAACTCGCCCGGCGCGCGATAGCCCACGTCGCCGCGGAACGAGATGCCCCCGGGCGCGTTGCCCGTGATGATCGCGTTGCGAAACCGTACCTCCGCCGAGAAATCACGGCCCTGCGGATTGATCCCGCCCGAGCCCACCTGTTGGTTCGCGTCGAGCGCGCGCTGCGCCATCGCCGGCTGCGCCAAGCCCGCCGACGCCAGCACCGCCCATCCCATACCCCACCCCGCAAGCGGCCACGTGCGTTTCATGCCAGGCCTCCCTTCATCCAATGATATCGGCCGCACACCCTTGGTACGTCGGAGACCCCGTGTCAGTTGCCCCAACCCGAGAATGGTTCGATTCACCCCAGCCCGGCGAACGCCGCGCTGGCCTGCGATTCGCCTGCACCATGTGCGGCAACTGCTGCACCGGCCCCGAGGGTTACGTCCTTTTCACCCCCGCCGAAGGCCACGCTCTCGCCGACCACTTCGGAATCACCTTCGCCGATTTTGAAGCCCGTTACACCAAATCCACGGTTCTCGGGCCTTCGTTCAACGAAACCCAGACCGCCCACGGCCTCGACTGCGTCTTCCTTGATCGCACCACCATCCCCGGCAAGGCCGTCTGCGGCGTCTATCACCATCGACCCGCGCAATGCCGCTCGTGGCCGCTGTGGCCGCGGCTGCTTCGCTCGCGCGACGATTGGGACCGCGCCGCACGAACGTGCCCGGGCATCAACAAGGGCTCGCTCATCCCGCCCGAGCGCATCCGCATCGAGCGGGCCAGGACGCCGGAATGATCGGCGAGCACGCTCAGCCGAATGGCCATGAGGTTGATCGCGCCCGCGCCTGGCTCGTCGCCGCGCGCGACCCCGCCATCGCCGACGCCATGCAGACGCTCTTCGCCCAGGTCGCCGACGAGACGGCCCGCCTCCGCCCCCGCTGCGACGCCTCCGGCCGATGCTGCAACTTCGAGGCCTACGGCCACCGCCTCTACCTCACCGGCCTCGAAGTCGCGTACACCGTCACCCTCCACCGCGACTCGCTGCTCTTGGGTACCCCGCCCCTCCGGGGCGGTCTTGGCTCTGGTGGCACAGGCGTCCCGCCAGTGCGCTCGTCGGTGGCACCGGTCTCCAGACCGGTGGCTACCTCTCCTACCGATTCTCTTCCGTCTTCTTCTCCTCTTCTTGCTCCCATTCCTGCTTCTTCTTCCGCGCTTTCTCTTCCACTCTGTCCCCCCGTCCCTCCGTCCCTTCGTCCCTTGTCTTCTCCCTCCCTCGCCGACGCCATCGCCCGCGGCGGCTGCCCGTTCCAATCCGGCACCCGCTGCGGCATCCACGCCATCCGCCCACTCCCCTGCCGCGTCTATTTCTGCGACCCCGCCGCCCAGGATTGGCAGCACGACCTCACCGAGCGGCTCCTCCGCCGCCTCCGCACGCTCCACGACGACCACGCGATCCCGTACCTCTACGCCGAGTGGCGGCAGTTGCTGGGGATGGTGATCGAGGCGGAAAGCGAGTGAGCAGGGAGTGAGTGGGTTGAGAGCGATTCAGTGAGCCGGATCTCAGTGAGCCGGGGCGTCCCCGCCCCGGTGCGAGCAAGCAGAGAGCAAGGCAATGACTCGGTAAGCCGGGGCGTCCTCGCCCCGCCGCGTGGCTGGTGTCCTCCCCCGTGCCATCGAAGTCGCAGCCCCGTGCGACTTCGATGGTCCGTGATCTCCGTACCCAAGCGTATCGAAGTCTCAAGGCAGAATTCGATGCCACGAGACTAGCTACGCTTCGCTTCCACCTGCCTACCCCCCTCCCACACCGTATCACACCACGCCATGACCGAGCCGAGACAAGAGCGCATCCACGAGCCAGCGCCACCGCCGGATGCTCAATGGCCACCTCCACGTCGTAAGGTGAGTCGCGAAGAACTCGACAAGCGACTGCTTGCGCATATAAAATGGCTGAAGAGCGAGAAAAAGGAAGGCGCTCGGTTCCGTAGCGGCGAGAGGGAAGATCTGAGTGGCGAGAGAATGCCCGGCGTCAATCTGAGTGGGGCGCTGTTATGGTTCGCCGATTTGAATGGGGCTGATCTGGAGAAGGCCGAACTGGGCGGCGGGGACCTAGTAGGGGCCAATTTGAGCGGGGCGAATCTACAGAAAGCCAATCTAAGCGGAACACGGCTGATTGGGGTCAGTCTGCGCGAGGCAGATTTGCGAGAGGCTGAACTTAGCGGGGCGGAACTGTTCGAGGCCAATCTAAGCGGCGCGGACCTACGCCTTGCCAATGTTGCGAGTGCCAACCTGCGCAAGACGCAACTTTTCCGCACGCGCGGTCTCTACGGCCCCGATCGGGCTACCAGCCTCGGTGTGGTTAAGGGTGCTGAGCATGCTGTCTACGGGCACAAGCACGACTTCGCCCACTGGGCCCTCCTCCGCTTCCTCGGCACGCTCCATCTCTTCTCGGCCTCTTACATCGCTTTCGTCGCCATCACCGTCTATGCCACCGCGCTCCGCTGGCATAACCAACATGTCCCGATTTGGCACGCTTGGGCTCGTGAACACGACTCGTGGTCCGACGGGCTCGTGCGATTCTTCGCAGGCCTGGTGCTGCGCATCCCGGAGCTTCCTGTGCAGAGGCACTTCGGCATACTCCTCGTTGCCATCGGCCTCCTTGCCCTCGCCACCACGCTGCACGCGCTCTTCTGCCCCGAAGCCATCAAGGAAGCCACCGAGACGCGCTGGACGCGCGAGCTGAACCAACCGCTCATCGAATACCGCTCGGCGATGTACCACCGCTTCTGGGTCCGCTACATCACGCTGATCAGTTTCGGCCTCGGTGGCTTGTACACGCTCGGGTATCTGCTTTGGCGCGCTAGCCGAGCCCTGTGGTATCTGCTCACGGTGTAAGGCTCCTGGCGATTCAACGACGGCCTCGATCGCCACACATCGTGCGCGCGCGGCGGCAGCACCCTTCCTGATCTTGCACAGCGCCGCGCTCGCCGCTCCGCATAACTCAACTCGCCCTAAATCGCCCCGATTTCCAACTAGTTTCACTCGTCGCGCCCACTGCCCGCTCCTGCTCGTCCCCTCTCTCCCCGTGCGCGCGCCAGCGCCCATCGCCCCAAGTGCAGACACGCACCTGGGAGCCGATCATGACCTACCGCCTGGCCCCGTTCGCATCCACCGGCCTCACCCAATCGCTCCTCGAGCTCCTCCTCGACGAGCACGAGCGCGCCACGCTCCCCAAGCTCAAACGCTTCTGGGATTACTACCGCAACCCCGCCCGCGCCGCCCGTACTCCCGGCGAGCGCCCGCGACTCGCACAGGAAGTCGGCCTGCCGCAGCGCGTCCTCGGGCGCGATGAGGCCCGGCCCCGCCGCGAGGTCGTCGTCGAGAACGACATCGCCTGGCGCGTGCAATCGATGGTCGATTTCATGTTCGGCAAGCCCGTGCGCATCGTCAGCACCGCCCGCGACGCCGCCACCCGCGCCGCCGTCGAGCGAACCCTCGACGCCGTGTGGGAAGCCAGCGGCGGCATCGCCCTCCTGCAAGACATGGCCCTGCTCGGCCACATTCACGGGCATGTCGATCTCGTCGTCCGTGCGGCCGCCAATCAGGGTGTCGCCGCTGGCCCAGGGGGACGGGGTGTGAGTAACGGGAGCGGTCGCGAGACTCAGGCCCTCCCGCCCGCCTCGTCCCCCGCCTTCGCGGCCGGCTCATCCGCCGACCCCGCCGAGATCGCGCCCGCCTTCGTCCGAGTCGAGATCGTCGAGGCCGCCCGCGGCGTGCCCGTGCTTGATCCCGCCGACTATCGCCGCCTGCGTGCCTATGTCATCCACACTCGCCGCGACCTGCTCGACGTCGAATCGCCCTCGGCATGGCGTCCCTTCGGCCCGCTCTCGCGCCGCCGCCGCGCCCCCTGGACCGAGGTCATCTCCGCCACGCACCGGCAGGTCTACGACGACGGCAAACTCATCCTCGACGAGCCGCTCGGCGCGTGGACCAACGGCCAGCCGCCGGTGGCGCACATCCAGAACATCTCGCAGCCCTTCCATTACGACGGCCTGGGCGAGGTCGAGCCGCTCATCCCGCATCAGGACGAACTCAACACGCGGCTCTCCGATCGCGCCTGCCGCGTCACGCTCCAGTCGTTCAAAATGTACCTCGTCAAGGGCCTCGACGGGCTCGATCGCCGGCCCGTCACGCCCGGCACCATCTGGTCCACCGACAACCCCGACGCCTCCGTCACGGCCTTTGGCGGCGACGCCGACAGCCCCAGCGAGCGCGACCACATCCTCGAGATCCGCGAGGCCATGGACAAGACCTCGGGCGTCCCCCCGCTCGCCAGCGGCGTCGTCCGCGCCAAGATCGGCAACCTCTCCAGCGCCAACGCCCTCCGCATCACCCTCATGGGCGTGCTCGCCAAGACCGCGCGGAAGCGAGTGACCTACGGCCAGGGCATCGCCAGGGCCTCGGGGCTCATCCTCGCCGCGCTCGATGAGTTGGGCGTCCTGCCGACCGATCCGCGCGATCGCGGCATCCGGCTTGTCTGGCCCGATCCGCTCCCGGAAGACCTCGGCGAGCAGGCCGCGCTCGCTCGCGCCAAGGCCGACCTCGGCGTGCCCGTCGAGCGCGTCCTGGCCGGGCTGGGCGAGGACACCGCCGACCAGGGCATCGCGTAGCGCAGGGGCCGACCGATGCGCCAAGGTGCCGCCGAAGTGCCATAACTCAAAGGAGAACTTATGTCAGAACTTGCCACGATCGCCGTCAACCCGACCGACATCCCCCCGACAGATTTCCCTGAAGACGCCACCTCCAACGACACGTCCGCCGCCGGCTCGCCCCCCGCCGGCGCGCCAGACGAGACCGCGACACTCCGCTCCGAGTTGGCGAAGACGAAGGACTCGCTGCGGGTCGCCGAACTTCGCCGGGCCATCGATCGCGAACTTTATCTGGCCGGCGCGATCGACATCGCCTCCGCCGCGATGCTGACCGAGGCCGCGGTCTCGGGCCTTTCGGCACCCGACGCCGCCGCGGCCGTCCGCGAACTCCGCCGCCGTCGCCCCGGCCTCTTCCGCGCCCCTCCCGCGCCGGGCGGCGCGTCGATGGGTCCCGCGAGCGGCCCCGGCGATTCCGACGCCGACCGCGCCAAGGCCGCCGCCAGCGCCAGCGGCGACCGCAAGGCCCTCTTGCAGTACCTCCGCGCCCGCCGCACCGCCTGACGCTCCCCTTCCCCTCTTCGACCAGCATCGCGACCACCCGATCGCTTCCGACCCAGCACTCAGGACTCAGGACCAAGGACTCCGCACGCCTCTCTTCTTGAAAGGACCACCATGCCGTTCACTGGCAAGTCAACGTACGACGCCGGCTCCGACCTTCCCGAGATCGTCGAGGATGTTTCCGACATCATCGGGATCGTCAGCCCCTTCGAGACGCCGCTGCTCGACCACCTCGGCGACGCCAAGCGCGCCGCCCAGAGCACCATCCACGAGTGGCTCGAGGACACGCTGCTCCCCAACACCGACACCCTCAACCAGACCGTCTTCACCCCCGACCCTCAGTCCGCCTCCAGCCTCACCGCCGCACACGGCGACCGCTTCCGCGTGGGCGACCTCGTCCGCGCGGGCGACAACTCCGAGATCATGCTCGTCACCGCCGTCTCCGGCAACACCCTCACCGTCACCCGCACCTATGGCGGCACCGCCGCCGCCACCCTCGCCAACGGCATGAAACTCTTCATCGTCGGCAACGCCGCCCTCGAAGGAGACGCCGCCTCCGCCGCCCGCTTTACCTCGCGCGTCCGCAAGCGCAACTACACCCAGATCCTCTCCTCCACCGTCACCGTCTCGGGCTCGATGCAGGCCGCCCGGCAGCACGGCATCGCCGACGAGGTCGACTTCCAGAAGCAGGAACGCCTCCGCGAACTCCTCCGCGACCTCGAAAACTGCGTCATCAACGGCGTCGCGCCCACCGGCAATCCGCAGGGATCCTCCACCGTCCGCCGCTCCATGCAGGGCATCGTCAAGTCCATCGCCACCAACATCTTCGTCCCCGACGCGGGCGGCATCCCGCCCGGCGGCGGCGGCAGCGGAGACGAACTCACCGAGGAAGTCCTCAACGCCTGCCTCCGCGCCATCTGGGACCAATCCTCCGCCCGCGTGGACACCATCGTCGTCAACGGCGCCCAGAAACGCCGCATCAACGGCTTCGCCACCGGCGCCCGCTCCTTCTCGCCCGGCGCGACGACCTTCCGCGACCTCATCAGCGTCTACGAGAGCGACTTCGGCGTCTGCCGCGTCGTCCTCAGCCGCTGGGTTCCCGCCGGCATGGCCCTGCTCCTCGACAGTTCACGCATCGACGTCCTTCCGCTCCGCGGACGCTCCTTCCACTTCAAGCCGCTGGCCGCCACCGGCGACGCCACCAACGGCCAGGTCATCGGCGAGTACACCGTCGAGTTCCGCAACGAGGCCGCCCACGGCCTGATCACCGGTCTCTCTTCCACCTAATCACGACCCGCGTCTTCACGTCCTTGTCTTCATGCCTTCGTCCTTTCGCGACTCCGTCCATTCCTTCCGGCCCCCCGCTTCTCACCTCTCCCCCACCTTCGTGGCGTCGCCGGGGGGCCAGACGCCTCGGAACCCGCCTCGGGGCCACCGCCCCGTGCGCGGGCTTGCCAAGCACCGCAGCACGCCCACCGACCCAATCCACGCTTCGCCCTTCGACTTTCCCTGTTTGGCTCTCCGGCGTAATCGTTCCCATGTGACCATGTAGCAGTTTGGAGGCCCCATGTCCCTCGCCACCGATCGCGACCTCCTCGTCTTCGAGCCGAACCTCTTCCGCGACATCGCCTGGCTCTCCCAGCGACTCGTCAAGGCCACCGCCTCCATCAGCGGCACCACGCTCACCATCTCCGCCTATGACGTTGATCTCGCCGGCGCGGGCATCGGCCCCGGCCATGTCGTCGTCGTCGATGGCGCGCCCTTCGAGATCATCGAGCGCCTCACCGCCACCACCGCGACCGTCTCGCGACTGCGCGACGACCCTGAAGGCTCGCCCATCACGCCCACGCCGATGTCCTCAAAGCCCGCCACCATCCACACCTTCGCCCCGCAACTCGGCATGGTCCGCGACCAGGTGCTGCGCCTCGTGGGCCTCGAGCCCGCCGACGAATCGCGCGTCACCAACCCCGACGCCCTCAAGAGGCTTGTCGCGCTGGGCGCACTCCACCTCGCCTACACCGCCGCCTCCGCCGCCGGCGGCGAGCAGGGCTGGTCCGGCAAGGCCTGGACTCGCGGGCAACTCTACCTCCAACGCTTCAGCGACGAACGCCAGCGCGCCGAGGCCCAGATCGACCTCGACGGCGACGGCATCGCCGACACCCGCCGCCGGCCCAATGTCGGCCAACTCGTCC
Organism: Phycisphaerales bacterium; assembly: GCA_046155605.1. Classification (GTDB taxonomy): domain Bacteria; phylum Planctomycetota; class Phycisphaerae; order Phycisphaerales; family UBA1924; genus JAEUIZ01. The sequence continues at coordinate 47,981 of JBJXFQ010000007.1, read as the reverse complement.
GTGACTAAGCAACTGTTCAGAAGGTGGCACAGGCGTCCCGCCTGTGCGCCGCACAAGGAGCCCTCATGCTCATCCTCAACCCGCGCCAGGTCACCTTCGGCCTTATCCCCTGGGATGGCGTCACCGCCGTCTCGATCGACCGCTCCGCGGCCCGTACCGTCGAGGAGTGGTCCGATTCCGGCCCGTATGCCGTCCTCGCCGACGTGCCCGAGCAGCGCACCCGGATCGTCGTGGTGCAGGAGCCCTCGGCCGACGACATCGGCGTCCCGCGCCCGGGCGAGCAGGCCACGCTCACGCTCCACACCTCGCCCGCCGCCGCCGATGGAGGCCGCCGCCTGGTCAGCGCCACCGCCGTCGTCCTCGCCGTCGAGCACGAGGTCTCGCTCCGCAAGGGCGCGACCCGCACGATCACCCTCGCCGCCATTTCCACCTCCGGCAGCGCCGACCCCATCAGCATCTCCGACGCCTCGTGACCTACGCAAGTTCTTGAAACTATGTGTTCTGGTGTGGCAATTTGGCATTTAGCAATGTAGCCATTTGAAACTGGGAGCCGCCATGTCCTCCTCCTTCAAATCCCTCGACCTCTTCGGCTCCGGCCCGCACCGCTTCGCCGTCGCGCGCCAGGGGCAACTCGTCGTCGCCGAGATCGCCCTCAACAACCCCGTCTCCGGCTCGCGCTACCTCGGCCCGCTCGAGCTCGAGGTCATCGTCCGCGGGCGGCTCGTCGCCGCCTCCGATGCCGCGCTCTGGGCTATTCGCGACGACATCACCGACGAACTGCTCGACCCGCCCGCCCCCGGCACGCTCATCGACCACCACGGCCGGTCCTGGGCCGACATGTCCTTCGTCCGCTTCGAGCCCGGTGATCGCACCGACCGCGGCCGCACCGTCTCCCTCGCCTACGAGGCCCGATTCCTCAGGTTTAAGGTCTATCCGCAGGGCGATACCGACACAATCGTGGGCAAATAACCGCCAGAACCCTAACGGATCGCCGTCAGAATCGTGGTGGATTGTGAATCCGAGTCAGCATATTCACCGATATACAACGGGATCGGTGGATTTTTTACGCAATCCGTTGTATACTCATGGAGCCTTTGGAGGAGGGCATGTAGAACCGCACGCAACGGAGGCGAGCATGGCGAAGACGATCCATACCGGTTTACACGCCGAGGTTGCGGTTGGCTATTTGTGGTCTGTGTTCTACCTCACGGCGGCGAGAGACGAAGCGATGGCGTTTCTGACCGAGGAGCAGTATGCCCATGTGACGGACTTGATGCGAGCGCTCGCGGCCGAAGCCGATCCGAGGCGTCCAAAGACAGTCGACGTTGAAGCGGTGGAGGATTGGCACGAGCTTAAGGACAAAGGGGCAATCCTCGGTCGCATAAACCTTCGGGTCTATTTCACCGTAGAGAACAGTAGAAAGGCATTGCTAGTTCTGGGAGCAATCAAGAAGGAAGCAGACGGAAAGATGCCGGAGTGGGCGAAGATACGAATTCGCAACCGGCTGCGTCGATTCAGGCGAGGCGAGTACGGGTCGCTTCCATAGCGAATAGGAAGGGAATGGCTCCAATGGCGACATCCGAACTGATGCACCACGTCCGATCGATGAGCGCGCAGGAGCAGGGCATCGTCATGGCGGTGACCATCCTCGCTGATCGCATTCGGCGATTGACCGCTGACGAGCGGGATGATCTCCTTGCACTCTGCAAGGAGTTCATCGGCGCGTCGAGCGATGAAGAACGAGATGCAGTGGTTCAGACAATGCTCGAGATCATTGATGGTAGTTCATCATCAATCCACGCCGTGGACCTCGCGGCCGACAACCGGCCACCGTCTCTGGTTAAGTGGACCGACTTTGTTGCCAAGCGGGTTCGCGAAGCCCGTGAAGCCGCCAAACTTACCCAAGAGCAGTTGTCGGAGAGGTCGGGCCTTCCGCAGTCGCACATCAGCCGCATCGAGAACGCGAAGCTGAGCCCGTCGCGGCTGACGATCGAGAAGATCGCCAACGCGCTCGGGAAGTCAGTGGCCGATTTCGACTTTAACGACAACGCAAATCGAAATCCCTAGCACGCCTCGGACACGTCCGGCGGAAACGGAAGCCCGCCTCTACTTCGCCGTCACCCCGTCCCGCTGCGCGATCCGCCGCGCCAGCGACGCGCCGGAGTTCAGCCCGCCCTCCATATAGCCCACGAACTTATAACACGCGTGCTCGCCGGCGAAGTGCAGTTTGCCCACGCCCTTGTGCAGCGTCGGGCCCATCGCCGTGATCTGTCCCGGCGCGGGGAACGAATATCCCGCCTGCGTCCACGGGTCGCCCGGCCAATCCATGAACCGCGCGCCGACAAACTGGTCGCCGAAGCCCGGATACAGATCCTCGTACGCCTTCTTGTACGCCGCGTCACGTTCCTCGCGCGAGCGGCCGCGTGCCCGCTCCGCCGCCGGCCCGCCGGAGAACGCGATGAGGCACGCCGGCCCGTCGTCGCCCTGGTTGTCGGTGCCGTCCCAGGTCATCGAGATGTCGCCGTCGGTCAGGCTGTCGGGTGAGAGTTTCTTGTCCTTCCAGAACTTGCTCTTGACGTGGGCGAGATACTTGACGTTGACGCCCATCTGCGGATTGAGCGCGCCCAGCTCGCCGCGGATGTCGATTTTCTTCCATACTGAAGGCGGGACGGCGAGCACGACCTCATCGCACTCGAGCGTGCGTCCGTCCTTGGCGGCCACGAGCATCCCCGAGCCCTTGGGCTCGATCGACGTCGCGGGGAGTTCGAGGACGATGCGATCCTTTCCGATGGCCTCGGCGAGTTTGTGCGCGAGTTGCTGGTTGCCGCCCTTGCAGCGATAGACCTCGCTCTCGGTCCAGTATTTCTCGACGCCGCCGCCCTTGACCTGCACGAGGTTGCCGAGGTACGACTGCCGGGCCGGGTCTTGGCCGTTGTCGGCGGCCAGCAAGATCGCGACGGCCCGCTTGGTGAAGTCGTCGGCCTCGAGGGCGTCGATCCACTCGCGCGCCGTTCGCTTGTCGAGGGCCGCGGCGTTCTCCGAGAGCCACGGCTCGTCGGCGTTGATGGGCACGGCGTCGGCGTTCATGCGCGAGAGCGCCTCGTCCATCGTCTCGTAGAGTTTCTCGGCCTCCTCGGCGGAGAGCCGCTTGCCCTCGATCACGATCGGCAACTCGGCGTCCTCGTCCTCGGTGACATCGAGGAACGACAGACCGAACTTCTCGGCGTAGGCCACCCACGTCGGATGGTTGGAGCCGATCAGTTCGGCCCCGCCCTCGACGACGCGGCCCGGGACGTGATCGGTGAACGTGAGGACGCGCCCGCCGATGCGTCCGCGCGACTCGAGGAGGGTGACGTCGTAGCCGGCGGACTTGAGTTCATAGCCGCAGGCAAGGCCGGCGAAACCCGCGCCGATGATGACGACGCGCTTCCCGCCCCCGCCGCCCATGCCGGTGCGGCCCAGTGCGCAGCCGTTGGAGAGCAGGAGGCCGGCGGAGGTGGCGAGGGTGGCCTTGAGGAATCGGCGGCGCTCGGCGAGATCGACGGGCGGGCCGAAGCGGGAATGCAGACGGGCAAAGAACGATCGGGACATGGTGGCCTCCAATGGCGATCCGGGATGAGCCGGATGGCGTTCGGGAAGTGTCGCAGATTCAACGGCGGTTGGCAAGGGGGGCGGGCAAACGGGAACCGTGGGCGAACCCCTTGCATCGGGTCTCTTTTGTGGTACACTGCCCTCATGGTTCGCAGGGGGCTTGTAGCGGCGATCGGTGGCCTGGTGGCGGGCAGGGCGATGGCGCAGCAGCCGAGTGTGATGGTCGCATGGGGAAGCACGTCGTACGGCGTGTTGAACGTACCGCCCGGCCTGTATAGGAAGATCGAAGGAGGAGATCGGCACGCTGTGGCTATCCGTGCCGACGGTACGCTGGCCTCCTGGGGCTCCAATCTCTTCGGCGAGACGGGAGTTCCTAGCGGTCAGTTTGTGGATGTCGCGGCCGGGCAGTGGTTTAGCGTTGGTGTGCGAGCGGACGGAACTTTGGCCGCGTGGGGGCGAACGGACATCGGCATCAACCCAACGCCGAGCGGGACATACACCGCGGTAGCCGCGGGCCGGATGCACGCGCTGGCTCTACGAACAGATGGTGTTGTGGTAGGCTGGGGTGCGAGCCTGGCTGGCGCGACAAACGTGCCGCCGGGTACATTTGTCGCGGTGGCCGCTGGCGAAGACCAGAGCCTTGCGATTCGGAGCGACGGCACAGTTGTGAGTTGGGGTCAGTTTGCGGGGGGCGATCCTGGAGGCATATTTCAAGCGATCGCGTGCGCGAGATACTCTCGCGTGGCGCTGCGCACCGATGGCACGCTGGTTGGTTGGGGGAATGACTCCGGGTGGGGAGAAACGGTCGTTCCCGCTGGTGTCTTTCGTTCGGTGGCATGTGGCTTGGGGACTTGCAGCGCGATCCTGCAGAGCGGGTCGCTATTGACGTGGGGGTTCCCTTTGGGCACAACCCCGAGCGGGGCGCACGAACGTGTCTGGAGCGGCGATTTGTTTTTCTACGCGTCACGCTGCTATGCCAACTGTGACGACTCCACGACGCTGCCGGTCCTCAATGTCAACGATTTCATATGTTATATCAATCTGTTTGCCTCTGGATCCACGCAAGCCAACTGCGACGGAAGCATGGCCGTTCCCGCACTCAACGTCAATGACTTTGTGTGCTTCGCGAACCGCTTTTCTAGTGGATGCGGTCAGTAGTACAAGGAGAACAAACGATGCCGTCTTTCCTGCCCAATAAGTCGTCCGGATCGATCGCTGTCTTTCTGATGCTTGTTGGCGGCACTTCCTCCGCACTCGCACAGGCCGGTGGCCTCGCCGCGTGGGGGGATGACGAGAAGGGTGGGACCACTGGGCTGCCCTGCCAAGGGAATCTCGCGTATGCGAGCTTGCCGCACGGTGCGTTTGTTCACACGTCCGCGGGACATGAGTCCAGTTTGGCGGTTCGAGTGACGGGCCAGGTTGTGGGATGGGGCGGAGACCGGGCTTGTTTCTTTGGAGTGTTTCCGCTGCCGAGTTTCCCCACGATTCCGAATCACCAGATTGTCAAGGCATTCGCCGGCTACGATCATGCATTTGTTCTGTATTCTGACGGGACTGCGTTTGGTTGGGGGATGAACGACAAGGGCCAGTCTGGTCCTTGTCCTTCGAACTGTCCGATGCCATGTCCGTGCATCCCCTTTCCTGGCGGTAAGTTCCGCTCAATTTCTGCGGGTGAGTGGATCAACATAGGCATTCGGCTTGATTCCGACCCCGACCTGGACTGGACCGTTGTGGTCTGGGGGGCAAACCCCACGGGACAGTTCGCGCTCACGCCGCCTGATGCGTTCAACTCTGCTTTGCCAGGAGTTGATGCAAGAAAGGTCAAACAAGCGATCTGTGGCGGGCACCATGTCGCCGTGCTGGACTTCGAAGGCAACATCACGACATGGGGTTATTACCAATATGGCGCAAACCCAACCACGATTTATCATGGACCGAACTACCGGAACTTGAATCCACAAAACCTAGTTGACGGTGTTAAGCCCTACTCACCCGGTTATGTTCCCGGCGCATACGGTGCCATTGCTGCTGGCCATCACTTCGACGCGGGTTTCGTGAAAGACTCACAGGGCAATCTCACCGGCGAAGTGCATGTCTGGGGGAACCCTGCGAATGGCGTGCTGGAGCTTCCCGACGGCAGCGGCGAACTCTACGTCGAAATCTCCGGTGGTTATTACACCGGCATGGGCCTGAAGCGATCAACGGGCGGAATCAACAACGGAAAGATCCAGCACTGGGACAATCCGCTGCCCGCGGGGATGTATAACACGGGAGTTGCGTTTCCGTTCCCTCCAACCGACGCGAATCGTTACTGGGAGCTTGGGCCCGCCAACACCGCCTTTCACCACACGGCCCTCGTTGGCTGCTACGCCAACTGTGACAACTCAACCACGCTGCCAATCCTTGACGCGAACGACCTGCTTTGCTTCAACACCGAGTTTGCCTGCGCATCGGGTGACTGCGCTAACACGCCTCAGACGCTCGAAGCGCAGATCCGTCACTATTGCAACTGTGATGGAAGCACGACGGCACCGATCTTCACCGCCAACGACCTTCTCTGCTTCAACATGGCGTTCGTGGCTGGATGCAAAGACGGCAGGCCCGTTCGGCCGTATTGACGCCTGTAGTATCGCCCCGCCACTACGCTTGAGGGATGAACGAGTCGGAACTCCTGGCGCGGGTCTATGCGCGGTCGGCGGGGTTGTCGCGGTTTGGGCAGGTGGTGGCTGGGCCGGGGCATGATTGTGCCGTGATCCAGGTTGGCGGGGGGGCTGGTGGTGCGGCCGGCGGTGGTGCTGGTGGCGAGGCGGGCGGTCGGCAACTGCTGCTGAAGATCGATCAGGTGGTGATGGGGCGGCATGTGCGGCCGGGGACGCCGATGGCGCTCATCGGGCGGAAGGCGGTGGCGCGGGCGCTCTCGGACATCGCGGCGGCGGGGGGCCGACCACTGGCGGCGATGGCGGGGGCTGTGGTGCCGATGGGAGGAGGGAGTGGGCAACGCGCGGGTGGAACGGGTGATGGAGGAGCGGGGAAGGGCGGAGTAGGGATCGATGCTGACGCGCTCTTCGACGCGGTCTTTGAGTGGGCGGCGAACTGGGGATGCCCGCTGGTGGGCGGGGACATATCAAGCGGGAGCGAACTGGTGGTGTCGGTGGCGGTGGTGGGGCTGCCGCATGAGCGGCGCGGGCCGGTGCTGCGGAGCGGGGCGCGGCCGGGGGATTCGGTGTGGGTGACGGGACTTCTCGGCGGCTCATTCGACGCGGCGACGGGGCTGGGGCGACATCTGACATTCGAGCCGCGATTGGCGGAGGCGGCATGGCTGTGCGACGTGCTGGGCGCGGACCTGCGGGCGATGATGGACGTGTCGGACGGGCTGGGCCGCGACGCGGGGCGGCTGGGGAAGGCGTCGGGCGTGAGCGTGCGGGTGGAGGCGGGCGCGGTGCCGCGGAATGAGGGCGTGGACTGGCGGCGAGCGATGAGCGACGGGGAGGATTATGAGTTGCTGTTTGTGGTGGGGGCGGGGCGCGAGCTGCCGAGCGCGACGCCGACGGGGGTGCGCCTGACGCGGATCGGCAAGGTGGAGGCGGCGGGGCCGGCGTGCGGTGTGGAGGTGGAGGGGCGGATGGAGGATGCGACGGAGTGGGGGTGGGAGCATCGTGGCTAGCAAGCAAACGAAGGCCGAGATCGCTACTCCGCGCGGGCCGCTGGTGCCCAGTTCGCTTGTCGATGTGGAGTACGGCAGCGACGGCTCATGCACGATCTCGGCGCGATACAGGCCCACATATATAATGTTTGTGTTCATGTTAGTCGCTTCGGTATTCTTCGCCTTGTTTACGCTGCTGAGCACGACATCCACCATGCGCACCGCGGCCATAGCGGTTTATGTCTTGGTCTTGCTGAGCTTGGCATATGTCGGGATGCACCATCGAAATCGACGCCGACGCTTCGTGGCCGAGTTCGTGCCGCTGCGTCTCTCGCCGTTGGGCGAAGGCCGGATCCTGATTCAGCACGCCGAAGGGCGCCGGACGGTTGTGCCGAAAGGTGGCTTTGCGGTGCGATCATGCACATTCGCGTATCGCCGATTTGGAAACAACACAGAATACTATCGCTTCTCCCAACTCTGTCTCATCGATCCAGCGCATCGGGTGCGTCCGGCACAAGAGCTTCTTTCCGTGCATTGCTCGCTCCTTCGACGGCACGAGAGGAACTTGGAGCGGGTGCTCGCGCATATGTGCCCCGAATCGCGTCCGGAGGTGGCGGCAAAGCGGCGCATCGACCGCGAGCATCTGTACGCGTTGTTCGATCTCTGAAAGCGGCGGCATGGTCCTTTGAGGGGTCGCGCGTTCGCCCGGGGGGCGACAAAGAGAAGAAGCTGGAAAGTGCGCCGGTGCGGCAACGAGTGGCGCAGAGCCGCCACTCGCAACGATCGTTTGCCCGAAGCGGGCGAGCGGCGGAGAGAGGTGCCAATCGCACAAAGGGATTGCTCAACGAGTGGCGCAAAGCCGCCACTCGCAACGATCGTGCGCCCTGACGGGCGAAGCGGCGGAAGGAAACGGGGCGGGGACGCCCCGGCTCACCACAGAAGTAGCGTTCACTGCCCACAAGCATTGATGCTTACGGCGTCGCCGCGCCGAGGGCGGCGGCGATGAGGTCTTCGGGCGTCTTGAGCGCGGGGTTGCGGTCGATGGCGTCGCGGACGAGTCGCTGGGCCTCTCCGCGGGTCTGGCCCAGCGCGATGAGGCCGGCGATGGCCTGGTCGGTGCCGTCGCGCGAGCGGGGCTTGGCGGCGGTCGGCGGGATGACGCCTTGCGCGAAGGGCTTGACCTTGGTCTTGAGTTCGAGGATGACCTTCTCGGCGGTTTTCTTGCCGATCTCGGGGAGGCGGGTGAGCCAGGCCGCGTCTTCGGAGGCGATGGCGCGGGCGATGTCGGCGGGGGGCTCGGCGAGGACGCGGAGGGCGCGGCGATTGCCGAGGCCCTCGACGCTGGTGAGGAGTTCGAAGAAGCGGCGTTCGTCGGGGGAGCCGAAGCCGAGGAGGCGCGGGACGAAGGAGGAGCCCTGGCCCTGGCCTTCGAGGTAGAGGTGGGTGTGGAGGGTGAGGGTCTGGCCGATGCGGTCGAGGAGGGAGCGGGCGAGGTAGCCGGGGACGAGGACCTGGAGGGTGAGCGGGAGGCCGTCGGGGCGGATGAGGGCCTCGTGTGCGGCGGGGTCGACGGCGTCGAGGATGCCGACGATGCGGCTGAGCATGGAAGAGAGTAGGGACGAAGGGACGCGGGGACGAAGGAACGGGGGGGGAAGAGAAGAGGTGAGGAGGTGAGCACGTGAGCAGGTGACGAGGTGAAGTGGCGGAGGGTCGGAGTGGCGAAGTGGCTCTGCACCGGTCAGGAGTCCGGTGCCACCAAAGAGCGGCGGCGCGGGTTCCTATACTTCGCCCCGTTTTCGTGTGGTTGCGCGCGGGTGCGCCGGAGGTTGAGTCATGGCCGAGGCAAAGTCGATGGATGCGATCATGGCGCTGTGCAAGCGGCGCGGGTTTGTCTATCAGGCCAGCGAGATCTACGGCGGGATCAACGGCTTCTGGGATTACGGCCCGCTGGGCGCGCAGCTCAAGAAGAACCTGCGCGAGGCGTGGTGGCAGGACATGATCATGAACCCGTGCTGGGGGCGCAAAGGGCCCAACGGCGAGCGGGTGCGGTGTGTGCCGCTGGAGACGCGGATCATCCAGCATCCGAAGGTGTGGGAGGCGAGCGGGCACGTCGGGGGGTTCAATGACCCGATGGTGGATTGCAAGGCCTGCAAGTCGCGATTCCGCGCCGATCATGTTTGGGTCGTCGGATGGTCCGACAGAGGAGAGCTAGCTGACATCAATGATCGGTTTCCGGATTTCCCTGCACAGGAATACGAAGAAGCAATGGCGGCTGGAGATTGGCAGCGAGCAGTAGAATATGTCAAAGAATGCCGTCGTGTACAACGCTTAGACGCCATGCTGACCGATAGCTGGCAACAACCCAAGTTCTTTAAAAGTGCAATCGGCGGCTCAATCAGTGAGTGCGCCGATAATTTAAGTCTATCAAAGCGCGAGCTAAAGGCATTCAAGCAGCCCGCGGTGGTGTGGTCGGGATCGCTTGCGGAGTGTCGCAAAGATCTTGGACGTACGCCCGCTTGTCCGAACTGTGAAGCTTCGGAATCGCTTACGGAACCCAGACAATTCAATTTGATGTTCTCGACGTATGTTGGTGCAACGGCAACTGGGGACGACAAAGCATATCTTCGCCCCGAGACCGCTCAGGGCATCTTTGTGCAGTTCAAGAACGTCGTTGACACGACGCGCGTGAAGATTCCTTTTGGCATCGGGAATACGGGAACAAGCTTTCGAAATGAAGTGACGCCGCGGAACTTCACGTTTCGTTCGAGGGAGTTTGAGCAGGCCGAACTGGAGTTTTTCTGTCACCCCGACGAGTCACAGGACTGGTACAAGTTCTGGCGTGATTTTCGGATGGAGTGGTGGAAGTCGATCGGCCTCGCGGGCGACAACCTCATCCTTCGTGAGCATGAGAAGGACGAACTCTCGCACTACTCGGTGGGCACGAGCGACGTTGAGTATCGGTTCCCGTTCACATCGCCGGGCTTTGGCGAGCTCGAGGGGATCGCGCATCGCGGGTGCTTCGATCTGACGCAGCATCAGGAGCATTCGAAGGTCAAGTTAGATTACTTCGATCCCGCGCGCGGGGCTATGGTGAAGCAGAAGGATGGGCGCGAGATTCCCGCGGGCGAGCGGTATATGCCGCATTGCATCGAGCCGGCGGCGGGGCTCGATCGCGGGGCCTTGGCGCTGATGTGCGAGGCGTACACGAGGGATGAGAGCCGGCCGAGCCCGGAGATCATGAAGTTTCATCCGCGGGTGGCGCCGATCAAGGCGGCGGTGTTTCCGCTGGTTGATAAGGACGGCATGCCGGAGGTCGCGGAGCGGCTGTATGACGAGCTGCGGGCGCGGTTCGGGCGTGATGGGTTCATTGAGACGGACGCGAAGCAGAGCATCGGGAAGCGGTATGCGCGGATGGACGAGGGCGGGTGTCCGTTCTGCTTCACGATCGACGGGGAGACGCTCAAGGACCAGACGGTGACGGTGCGTGACCGGGACACGGGGCAGCAGCAGCGGATCGGGCTGGAGAAGGTGACGGGATTCCTCGGGGAGAAACTCGGGGGCTGAGGCGTGGACATGCGCCACGAGAATTCGCACGCCCACGACGAGTCTTCGAGTCGTGGCGCTTCGAACGAGGATTGCGCGTGGTACCACTTCATGTTCTCGACGTATGGGGCATGGCTCCGCGGTGACGCGCGGGGCTTTCGCGACCACGGCCATCGAATCCATAGTTCGGGGGACTATCGAAACCCGCCGCCGGCGGACGAGCACGCGGGCCTTCGGACGTGGACGAAGCGGGCCATGCGCAAGCCCGCGGTGTCGCTGACGCCCGATCAACGGCGCGAGGCGCTGGCGTGGTTGGTGCGGGCGCTGCGGGCTCGCGGCGTCGAGTTACTCGCGCTCGCGGTGATGGCGCAGCACGTCCACGGGCTGGGTCGATTTGAGGTCGCGCACGCTCGTCGGGTGATCGGGCTGGCAAAGGCACGGTCCTCGCACGCGCTTCGCGATGCGATTCCCGGCGCGGTCTGGGCAAAGAAGTGCGCGCTCAGGCTGATCCGGGATCGTTTGCACCAGGCGACGACGTTTCGGTACATCATCAACCACGAGCGCGAGGGCGGCAAGGTTTGGACGTTTCGCGACGTGTAAGTTCGAGCGCGACGACTCGAAGGCTCGTCGTCGGCGTGGTGTGCAGCGCGAGCGCTCACACAGGCGGAACGCCTATACCACTTTACCTGTACACCCGATCATTTCTGCTGGATTATTTCTTCCCGCAGCCGCAGTTTGGGCCACAGGAGCCGCCCCCGCGCGGGTCGGCATCTGGTCCCATGTCCGGGCCGAGGATTCGGCAGACCTTGGCGTTGAGGAAGCGGGCGTGGTGTTCGAGGTGCCAGGTGGTGCGGGCGACCATGGAATGGACGGTCTCCGGGCCGCGTTGGGGGTGCATGGCATTGCGGGCCCATTGCTGGGGCGCGAGGGTGGCGAGCCATTCGGAGGTCCAGCGGCGGAGGGTGTGGATGACGGCGACGAAGCCGCCGAGGGGGTAGTGGCCGCCCGGGGTGTTGGCGGGGCCGCCGCCATAGAGCCCGGCATCGACGAAGGCGTCCTCGTCCCAGAGGGCGAGCACGGGGCTGTCTTCAGCGACGGCGCGGCGCATGCGGTGCGAGAAGGCGAGTTCGGCGTCGGCGAGGTGTCCAATCAGAATGCGAACAGACCAGCGGCCCACGCCGGCATCGGGCAGAAACGCCTGGTCGGTCTCGGCATCAGAGAGTTCGAAAATTCGGCGGTCGAAGCGTTCGAGGCCGCGGCGGTAGCGTGAGACGAGGTCGGTGGTCGGAAGGGCGAGGAAGGACTCGAAAGGCTCGACGGATGCCAGGACGGCGGGGGGCAGGGAGGTCTGGGACATGGGGGAAACTCTCCGGAATGTCAGCGTGCCGCGGGTGGGTGGGCGGACTGTTTGTTTTTCGTGAACCGTGGGCAGAGTGTATTCGTAAAGAATGGTGAACACGGTCTTTCTTCTCTCCTCCCAACGACTCCGCCCTTCCGGGGCGGAATCGTTGTTTTTGGGGGAAGCGGTTTCGGAGCCTCGGTGGAAGCAAACGAGCGGGCTGCCACACCTACGCCCGGGGGGTGACGAAGACAAGTGTGGAGGTTGCGTGGATGCCGGCAACGAGTAGCGTAAGGCCGCCACTCGCAACGATCGCGCGCCCGAGACGGGCGGGGGAGGAAGAAGGGACGAGGGGACGGAGGGAAGAGGGGACGAAGTGGAAGAGGCGGGTACGCAACAGCACCGACCGTCCAAGGCGACGGTCGGTGGCACGGGGATCGGCGGTGGCACGGGGGCGTTGCGGGTACGTTGTGCGGGATGGGTGACGCGCGAGAGTTGAGCGTGAGCGGCATGCCGCGGTGGGCGTGGGTGGCGATCGTGCTGATCGCGTGGTGCAAGTTGGTGCTGGTGTCGCACGACGAGATTCGCGCGGTGCCGTATGACAGCGTGGGGTTTCTGGGGATGGCGGCGGCGCGGTACTGGGGCGCGCCGTATGACCAGTGGCATTTCGCGCGGCAGCCGGGGTATCCGCTGTTTGTGGCGTTGGGCGGGTCGTTGGGCCTGCCGCTGCGGGTGTGGATCGAGTTGACGTGGCTGGTGGCGGCGGGGATTGCGGCGCGGGGGCTGCGGGTGGCGGGGATCGGCGCGGCGGGGTCGGTGCTGACGTTTGCGCTCTTGGCGTTTCATCCGATGGTGACGGTGGTGTTCGGGCTGGTCTATGCCGACACGCTGTACGCGTGCGCGCTGCTGGTGCTGGTGGTGAGCGTGGGTGCGGCGGTGGGAGAGCGGGAGGAGCGGTCGCGGAGGCGATGGGGGTTGATGGCGGGGTTCGCGGGGATCGTGGCGGCGAACTCTCGGCAAGAGAGCGCGATCGTCTATGGATTGTTGATGGTGGGGTTGGGATTGGCGGGAGTGGAATGGTGGCGGGCGAGGCACCAGTCGCTGTCTGGGGCGACGCTGACTGGTGGCACCCGCGACGGCAGGCGCGCGCGCGGTCGGGTGATGTTGCGGCGGGTGGGGTGGGCGGTGGCGCTGCCACTGGCGATGGTGTTCGTGTCGGAGCACGCGGTACGGCTACGGACGTGGAAGCACACGGGCGCGTATGTGACGAGCGATTTGAAACTGCCGGGGCTTCGGAGTTTGTATCGGGCACTGGTGTCGATCCCGCCGGAGCGAGGACTGGTGAAGGTGCCGATTCCGCGGGACGTGCGGGAGAAGGCGGCGGGCGCAAGTGCGACGTTCGCGGCGATGAAGGAGGTGATGGAGGCGCACCCCGCGCTGCGGCACTACGAGGAGGCGGCGGCGCATCAACTGAAGGTGAAGGGCGAGTTTGGCGCGTGGAGCATCTGGGCGCTCTATGACGCGGCGTGGTTCATGGGGGAGGCGCGGCCGACGAGTGCGGCGGAGCGGGACGAGCGATTGGCGAGGGCGACCCGGGAGATTCGCGCCGCGATGGCGGAGGGTCGGTTGGCGCGGCGCTGGGTGCCGACGGCGTTTCTGCCGCCGGAGTGGGGCGAGATTGCGCGGGCGATTCCGGGATCGGCGGCGGCGTGCTGGAAGAAGTTGGGACGGGCCGAGTACACGCGGACGCGGACGGTGCCCGTGCCGCGGGAGGAAGAGTCGTGGTTTGACGGCGTGGCGAATCGGCGATCGGCACTGGTGGCGCTACAGAAGGGGGATGTGCCGACGGGGTTTTCTTGGCTCGGGAAGCGGACGGTGGCGCGGGTTGATGGGGTGAAGGTGGCGATCGGCGAGGCGCTACCGGTGTTCACATGGGTGGCGGTGGTGGTTGCGGTGGTCGGCGGAGTGGCGGGGTTGTGGGCGATGCGGCGCGGGCGGCTGGGGTGGTCGTGGGCGGCGATGGTCGTGCTGGTCTGGGCGGCGATGGTGTCGCGATTCGGGCTGGTGGTGATGCTGGATGTGGCGGGGGTGGATTCGGAGATGCGGTATCTGATGCCGGTGGCGGTGCTGCTGGTGGTGGGGATGATGCTGGGGCTGCGAGGGCTGGTGGCGTGGCTGCGGCCCCCACCGGTGGGCATCGGGGGAGGGTGAGGCGGGAGCAAGGAGAGGAGAAGCGAAGCGACGAAGAGAAGAATCGACGGGGACCGTCGATGGCGCCAGACCAAGAGCACCGACCATCCAAGGCGACGGTCGGTGGCACGGGGACGGGGTCACGAAGAGAAGCATCGACGGGGCCGTCGATGGAACCAGACCAGGAGCACCGACCGTCCAAGGCGACGGTCGGTGGCACGGGGACGGGGTCACGAAGAGAAGAATCGACGGGACCGTCGATGGCGCCAGACCAAGAGCACCGACCGTCCAAGGCGACGGTCGGTGGCACGGATGAGTAGTCGGATCAAGCGGGTTATTGGGACACGCGGAGCGGAGACTGGAGCAAAAGGGTGATGAACACGATGGAGGGTTCGGGGGTCTGACGGATTGGGTGTCGGGGCGCATCTAGGTGTCGTGGCAAGCGGAGGCGTCGGTTGAAAGGGTCTGACACGCAGGACCGTTTGAACACGGCGGCCGCGGCGATGCGCGGGGACGCGGAGGCGTTGCGCGCGGTGTGGCAGGAGAATCGGCGTTGGGTGGCGGCGGTCCTTCTGGCGCACAAGCCGAAGGACGTGGATGTCGAGGACTTGTTGCAGGATGTGGCGATGACGCTGGTGAAGAGCATCACGAAAGTTCGGGACGCATCGGTGCTCGGGCCGTGGCTGAGGACGGTGGCGATCAACGCGGCACGGGCCGCGGGTCGGCAGTCTTCGCGTCGGCAGCGGGGTCCGATTCGGATGTCCCGGGGCCAGGACGTGTCCGAGGGTGAGGCTGGCGCGACCTGGCCGCCGGTTGATGAGGAGGTGGGGCGGGGCGAGGCGGGGGGGCGTCTGGCGGCGTTGTCGGCGCGGCTGCCGGAGGGCTACCGCGAACCGCTGCTGCTCAAGTGTGTACAGGGGATGTCGTATCGAGAGATCGGGACGCTGTTGGGGTTGCCGGAGACGACGGTGGAGACGCGGATTGCGCGGGGTCGTCGGATGCTTCGGGAGATGGCGACGGCCGAGGCCGGGGAGGCGTGAGGGGGATGGTCATGAATGAGTACAAGGGGCCGGACGTGACGGTGGAAGTGCTGATCAGCCGCGTGGTCGATGGCGTGGCGTCGGCGGCGGATTGGGCGCGGCTCAAGGCGCTGGCGGAGACGGACGGGTCGATCTGGCGTGATCTTGCGGAGGCGCAGGAGATGCAGTCGGACCTGACGACGCTGGTGGCGCGGGCCGGGGCGATCGCGGACGGGATCGGCGCGCCGGTGGAAGAGGCGATGGTGTCGGGGCTGACGAATCGGTTCCGGCTGGTTGGTGCGTGGGGCGGGTGGGCTGTCGCGGCGGCGGTTGGGCTGGCGTTTGTGGCCGGGCGGCCTGGGATGATGGGGACGCAGCCGGGCAATCAGGCTGGCGTGCTGCCGTCGCTGTCGGCGTCGGACGCGTTCGAGCAGTATTTGCAGAAGGGAACGGCGGAGGGACGGGTGGTGGGCGAGATGCCGACGCGGGTGATGCTGGAGGCGCGGCCCGCTGAGGGAGGGGGGGCGACGCGGGGGTATGAGGTGATTTATCTGAGGCAGATCATGGAGCGTGTGGTGGTGCCCGATCTGTATCAGTTTGGGGGGAAGGACGAGGCGGGGAATCCGGTGCCGGTGCGTGTGGAACTGATGCCGGCGGGGGGAACGGGGAAGATGTAGGGGAAGGGAAGAAGGGACGGGGGGACGAAGGGACGGAGTGGTCGGGGTTGGAAGATTCGGCGCGATGCGGACGCCGTCGCGGTCGTGTGGCAGATGCCGGTAGAGCACTTTCAGGAAAGGTCAGGCATGGGAATCTCTCGGATGATCGTGGGCGTCGCGGTGGTTCTGGCGCTGGCGGGCGGGGCGTCGGCGCAGGCATGGCAGAGCGACGGGGGCGAGCGTCATGTGGTGGTGCGCAAGGCACAGCCGAAGAAAGCAGAGAAGAAGGGCGAGAAGAACGTCGAGCGGCGGATGCGTGTTGCGGTGCGAGCGGGCGAGCCGCAGGTGTTCGTGATGGGGGATGATGAGGATGGGCCGGGGGAGAAGAAGCAGATCGTGGTCCGCAGGCTGCGGGGCGGCGAAGAGGAGTGCGCGACGGGGGCGGCGTGCTGCGACGAGGGTTGCGGTGACTGCAAGGAAGACGACTGCGAGGATGACGACGGCGAGGAGGGGGCGAAGAAGACGATGCGCTGGCATGTCGCGCCCCACGGCATGATGGGCGGCGGCGATCATGAGGTGCAGTTTTTCAGCCTCGGTGGTGACGGGGGAAAGGGAATGAAGGCCTTTGGCGGTGGTACCAGCCACGATGGCAAGACGATCACTATGTTCGGTCACGGCGACGGCTCGGGCAAGCAGGTGATCCGGCTCCGCGGCATGGGCGGGGCGTTCGGGATGGCTGGCGGCCAAGGCGACGGTACGGTCGAGCGCAAGATCGAGCGGCGGATCGAGGTCCGTGGCGGCGATGAGTGCTGCGAGGCGTGCGGTCGGCCCTTTGGCGATGGCGCGGGCCGCAGCGGCGCTGGCGAGTGGCGCACCGGGCCAGGCGATGCGCGGGTCTTCCAGTTCCGCAAGGGCGGCGGGCCGGGCGCGGAGCCGAAGGCGCGGAAGCCTCGGGGCGCGCAGGGCGGCTCGTTCGAGTGGCGTGCGGCCCCGGACATGGACGCGCTTCATGGCCACCTGATGAACATGGGGGGTGGACACGAGGTGCAAGGGTTTGCGCTGCGGCTCGATGAGGACGGCCGCCCCGACATGAGCAGGCTGCACGAGCATCTCAGCAAGATCGGCGGCGGGCATGGTGATGCCGAGGTCTCGGGCAAGATCATCATCATCGGGCCTGACGGGAAGAAGACCGAGCACAACATCGGCGGCCCGAAGCGTGGGCCGCGTGGCGATGCGACGGGGGCTATGGAGGGCGTGCGGATCGAGCCGGTGATCGAGAAGCGGATTGTGAACAAGGGCTGTGGCGCGCTGTAGGCGTCGCAGAGGTCAGGAACTTCAGGAGTTGCACCAATGAACATCAAGCAAGCAATGAGTGTGGCGCTGTTGCTGGCGGCGAGCGGGTCGGCGATGGCGCAGAGCGGGTCGGCATTCGAGAAGCCGCTGGGCGGCGGATCGGGCGGCGTGGCGGTGGGCGGGGGCTCGTCGGGGGGGACTTCGACGACCGTGATGCGCTCGAGCGATGGCGACGACACCTACGAGATCACGATCAAGGGCGACACCATCAAGGTGAAGCAGAACGGGAAGGAAGTCCCGGCGGATCGGGTTCGGCGTGACGGGGACAAGATCGAGATCCTCGACAAG
Organism: Phycisphaerales bacterium; assembly: GCA_046155605.1. Lineage (GTDB taxonomy): Bacteria > Planctomycetota > Phycisphaerae > Phycisphaerales > UBA1924 > JAEUIZ01. The sequence continues at coordinate 30,359 of JBJXFQ010000007.1, read as the reverse complement.
GACGGGGACGTGGCGAAGTCGTTCTCGGTGCCCTCGACGACATCCGGCGGGTGGACGGCGATCGGGGGCGGGCCGAGGACCGTGACGAGGTTTGGGGCGCAGCCGCCGGAGGCACCCGAGCCTCCGATGCCGCCCGCGAAGGTGATGATTGGGATCAACATGTCGGAGCCCGGCGAGGCGCTGCTGGAGCATCTGGGGCTCGAGGTGGGCTCGTGCGTGCAGGTGGATCGCGTGGTCGAGGGCCTGCCGGCGTCGAAGGCCGGGCTGAAAGTGAAGGATTTGGTCGTGGCGGTGGACGGGAAGCGCCCGGTAACGCCCGACTCGCTGCGGGAGTCGCTGAACGAGAAGGACCCGGGCGACAAGGTGGAGTTGACGGTGTTGCGCAAGGGCGTGGAGAAGACCATCAAGGTGGAGTTGGCGGCGTTCGATGCCGAGAAGTTGCAGATGCCGATGACGACGGAGCCCGACGAGGCGACGAAGGAGAAGGCGGCGGCCCACGACCAGATGCGTGACGCGGAGCAGAAACTGCAGGACGCGATGAAGAACCTCCAGATGCGCCAGGGTGGACAGGGCCGTTCGCTCTGGGTGACGCCGCGGGAGGGGCAGCCGATGTATTTCGAGGCGCAGGGCCAGGACATGGAGAAGAAGTTGGGGAACATCGAGAAGCGGCTCGGGGACCTGTCGCGGCAACTCGAGCGGCTGGGCGAGCAGATGGAGCGGCTGACGGAGCGGCTGGAGAGCCAGGGCGGTCGCCGTCGGCCGGAATGATGAACTGAAATGAACTCTCGTGGCTCCTGCCACGGGGGAAATGTGATCTCCGCTACCGGCCGCGCTCGGTTCCTCCGACGCGGTCGGTTTGTTTTTGGAAGACAGTGAGACAGCGAAAGCGCGAGACAGCGAGACGGGGGGAAGAGGGAAGCGGCGGGAGGGGTGAAAGAAAGAACCCCGGTCGAGGTGACCGGGGCTTCGGTGATGCGTTGAGGATGTCCGGGCGCTTCGCGCGAGGGTGCGACGCGGAAGGGTTAGTGGCAGTTATTGCCGAGGTAGCAGATGAGGAAGGCGAAGGTGTCGCGGCCATCGACGCGGCCGTCGCAGGAGAAGTCGGCGCGCCAGTTCTGCTGCTGGAAGGCCCCGAGGAAGGCCATGACGTCCTGAACGTTCTTGCTGCCGTCGCGATTGAAGTCGGCCTTGTTGCGGGGGCGGAGGAACTTGTCAACGGCGTACTCGCCGATCTTCAGGCCCGCGCGATTGCCGGTTTCGGCGTCGACGCGCCAATGGACGCCGAGGTAGAGACGGCTGATGGCGTTCTCCCAGGCGGCGTCGGAGAAGCGATTGAAGGTGCGCGTGGGGTGAGACGGGAGGGCCTGGTAGAAGGGGTCTTCGGAGTCGATGGTAAAGGTGATGTTGTCGGTGCAGAAGAAAGAGGCCATGACGCCGGCGTGGGCACCGCCGAAGGTCGCGTGGCCCGAGGCCCATGCGGGGAATGGCGGGGTAAAGGGGTTGATGGGCTCCCAGTTGGCGTCTTTGACGGTATTGGGGTTGTTGTCGGTGTCGGCCTCGCGGATGCCGGTGATGGGCCGCCAGAGATCGATGTTGGTCTCGTACTTGGTGTACCAGGCGGCGACGCCGGCGTCGCCCATGGCGAGGTTGGCGAGGGCGAAGATGCGGGCGCGCTCGCCTAGGTCGAGGTCTTGCTGATCGGCGATGACCTGGGTGATGTAGTTGAGGTGGCCCGGCGGCTTGTAGGTGCCGTTGACGTCGTTGGCCCAGAAGAAGGCGATGCGGGTCTGCTCGTCGGTGCGGGTGGTGCTGTTGAGGGCGCCGAGGGACTTCACCTCGTTGAAATCAGCGGCGTAGCGGTTGCTGCGGAGCCACTGGTTCATGTTGGTGTATCCGGCGGGACCCTTATCGACGAACCTGCGGACGTTGTTCATGACCCAGGGCTTGGTCTTGCCCCAGCCGTGCGCGTGGGGGATCGCGGTGAAATCGGGATAGGTGGGCTTCCAGTCGCCGGGGTTGGTGCCCTGGACGAAGGGCGGGAGGTTCTGGGTGCCGTCGTTGCTGCGGCTCTGGATGCAGCCTTGGGCGGTGAGGGTGCCGAGGGAGATGCCCGCGGTCTTGCCCGGGCCGTTGGGGATGCCGGCGAGCGAGTTGGCGAGGGCGGCGTCGTAGATGGGAGTGCGCGAGGGGTAGAGGTGGACGAGGCAGTCGCGAGCGGCCTGGGCGGCGGCGGCTTCCTTGCTGGCACCGGGGGGGCAGGGGAAGAAGCCGACGTAGGGCTCGTAGATTCGATCGACGGAGTTGATGGCGTCGAACATGGCGACATGCACCATGGCATTGCCGCGCGAGATCGGGCACGGTCCGCCGCCGACGGCGCGGATCGTATCGAGCAGGACGTTATTCCAATCGGTGACGACGTCGGCCTGAGCCGAGGCAGCGGCCGCGCAGAGCGACAGGCACGCCGACCAAATCTTCTGACCCATGACAAATCTCCCTTTTCACTTTTCGGAGGCGTCGGTGATCGGAACCCGCACTGTTCCGACCTGTCGCCGTTCCACACGGCGAGCCTCCCCACATGAGCGCAAACAGGCTACCGGAGCCGCAGCGATTCGTCAAGCAAAAAAAGGCCGGAAGTTATGTTATCGCGGGTTGATGCCGGAAGTACGGTGCGCGTCAGTGCCGCGTTTTTTGGGGTTATTCGGGCCGAAGCAGCGTGATACAAATGCTTAGAACGACTCTAATGGAACTGTAAACGAACGTTTGCCGGCACAAGAATCCGGCGGCGGTTCGCCCGTGCGGGCCGGGGCTGGCCGCGCTGGTGCCGGGCAGTGAAGAGGGCGACGGTCCAAGCGGTCACGGAGTTCGGACGCGGCTGGTACGATTGAAGCAAGGAGCCAAGCGATGAACAACGCGGGACGTATCGGACTGGCGCTGGTGGCCGGGTTGATGCTGGTGGCGGCGGGGTGTGAAGAGAAGTTGACACAGGAGACGTACGACCAGGTCACGTCGGGGATGACGCTGGCACAGGTCGAGGGAATTCTCGGCGAAGGCACCAAGGAAGAATCGGGCGGGTATTCGGTCTCTGGAGCGGGGATCTCGCAATCGCAGGGGGAGAAGAACAGCAAGACGCGGGTGTACTCGTGGAAGGACGGGGGGAAGCAGATTGTGGTGACGTTTGCCGAGGACAAGATGGTGGCGAAGACGAAGAGCGGGTTCTGATCCGAGGTGCGGGGTGTGGAGGTGTGGCCAGGAGCGCCGACCGTGCAGGGCCATGGTCGGTGGCACGGAGGAGAAGACCGCCCCGGAGGGGCGGGGTACCCAAAGCGAAGAGGGAGAATCGACAGGGACCGTCGACGGACCCAAGCGGAAGCCGTATGGCCGGATACGGGAAAGGTGTGAGGGGTATTGGTCCGATCCAAGCACGCCGGGGCGATCGGGGCTCGCGACGATCAGGCCCGGCAGCGAGGACGTAGTCACGGCATATGAGCGTCGCGACGGACCAACCATCGGCAGGCCATCATGGGTCCGCGGGGCATGATCGGTGGCGCATGGCGGCGCGGCATCCGGTGGCGTTTGCGCGGCGGGCGTGGGCCAAGGCCGCGATTCGCGCGACGGTCTGGACGATGGGGGCATATGGCACCGGGCAGGTGCTTCGGCTGGTGACGAATCTGATCCTGACGCGGCTGGTGGCACCGGAGGCCTTCGGGATCATGGTGCTGGCGCAGACGTTTCGCGTCGGGCTCGAGATGCTGTCGGACATCGGCATCGGGCCGAGCATCGTGCAGAGCCCGCGCGGGGACGATCCGGCGTTCATCAACACGGCGTGGACGATGCAGATCGTGCGCGGGGTGTTGTTGTGGATCGCGGCGGTGGCGCTGGCGTGGCCGCTCGCGGCGTTTTATTCGAACACGCCGGGGTTTTTGTATGTGTTCCCGGCGACGGCGCTGGCGGTGGTGATCGCGGGGTTCAACTCGACGGCGCTCTACACGCTCAACCGCAAGTTGCACATGGGGCGGGTGACGGCGCTGAACATCATCACGCAGGCGACGGGGATGGCGGCGACGATCGGGCTGGCGATGATCGCGCGGTCGGACCCGGCGTGGCGGCCGCACGCGGTCTGGGCGCTGGTCGGCGGGGGGATCATCGGGGCGCTGGTGCAACTGGTGGGCAGCCACCTGATCGGCGGCGGGGGTGTAGGGGGGACGGTGCGGAATCGGCTGGCGTGGGAGCCGGAGGCGGCGCGGAGCATTTTCCGGTTCGGAAGATGGATCGTCCTCAGCACGCTGCTGACGTTCCTGGGGCTCAAACTCGATCAACTACTGCTGGGCAAACTGATCTTGCCGGATCGGCTGGGGATCTATTCGATCGCGCAGAACCTGGGAACGATGCTGCCGGCGGCGCTGGGGTCGCTGGGCACGGCGGTGATGTTCCCGGTTTTGGCCCGTGTGGTGCGGGAGAGCCCGGAGCGCGTGCGGCAGCGGGTGGAGGCGGTGCGGGCGCTGGTGCTGGTGCCATCGGCGTGCGCGATCGCGGTGCTGGTGGTCTTTGGGCCGGAGATCGTGGGGGTGCTGTATGCGCCGGCGTACCACGACGCGGGGTGGATGCTCCAGATCATCGCGGCGGGTTCGTTTGCGATGATCATCGCGCAGAGCTACGGGCACGCGCTGCTGGCGCTGGGGCGGAGCGACCAGATCGTGGTGCTGCTGGTGTCGCTGCTGGTCTTCATGACGGCGGGGACGCTGATCGGTTATGCCGTGGCGGGCGAGCGCGGGTTTGTGATCGGGCTGGCGCTGACGGAGTGGCTCAACTACGGGTTCGTGGTGTGGCGGGCGCGGCGGCACGGGGTCTATACGCCGCGGGTCGATGCGATCGTCGGCGCGATTGCGGTGGTGGCGATCGGGGTGGCGGCGATCCGATGATGAAGGCGATGACTGATGTCACGGTGCTCATTCCGACGTACAACAGCGCGCGCTACATCGTGGAGACGCTGCGGTCGATCCTGGATCAGGCGGGCGTGAGCGTGCAGGTGGTGTGCTCGGATGATGGGAGCACGGACGGCACGCCGGAGCTGATCGCGGGGATCGGCGACGCCCGGGTGGTGGTGGTTCGGAACAAGGGGAAGTTTATCGCGGCGAGCCTGAACACGGCGCTGGAGCACGCGACGGGGGAGTTTGTGTGCCGATGCGATCATGATGATGTGTTCCCGCCGGGGCGATTGGCGCGACAGGCGGCGTTCTTGCGCGCGCGGCCGGAGTTCGGGGCGGTCTGCGGGCAACTCGAGTCGATGGACGAGGTCGGCGAGGTGCTCGCGGAGATGGGATGCGGCGATGGTGCGGAGGACATCACGGCCGAGTTGCGGCGCGGGCACATTCGAACTCACAACGGCACATGGCTTATGCGCACGAGTTTGCTCCGCGCGCTGGGCGGCTTCCGGCACCTCGGGACCACGGGCGAGGACCATGACCTGCAACTGCGGTTTGCCGAGGCGCATCGGGTGGCGTTCGAGCCGGAGGTTGATTACCGCTATCGGTTGCATGATCGGTCGGTGACGCACAATCAGCCGAGCGCGGAGCGGTTGTTTCACGAGAAGTTGCCGCGGATTTTGCAGGAGCAGCGGCGGGAGCGCGGGCGGGTGGCGGGCGGGGCGGGAGCGGGGCCGGAGGAGGTGCAGGAGTGGGGAGTGGATGATGTGGCGATGGGGAAGGTGATGGAGGTGCCGAAGGACTTGCCGTTTGTGCCTTTGCCGCGGGCTGCGGATCAGGTGATGGGGATCTTGATCGGTGCGGCGTGGCGGGCGCATCGGCAGGGGAAGCGGCTGGAGGCGCTCAAGACGGGGTGGAGGGCGGTGAGGCGCAGGCCGGGGTCGGCGAGGGCGTGGAAGAACATGGTGGCGTTGGTGGTGAAGGGAAGGAGCGGGAGAGCATCGGCCAACCGTGGCGGTTGACCGATGGCACCGGGCAAGAGCACCGACCGTGCGGGGCCACGGTCGGTGGCACTGGGGCACGTGGGAACGCGGCCGGGCGAAGGAAATTAGGCGTCGGGCTTGGCGGATTTGAGCCGGACCGCGGGGAGGCGATTGAGTCGCTGGGAGCGTGGGTCGACCTCGATGCCGACGGATTCGAGGGCGGTGACGCCGAGGATCGGCTCGGCATCGTCGGCACCGAAGATGACGGTTGCACCGACCACTTCTCCCATGAACTCGATCTGGGCGACGCCGATTTCGAAGGCGATCTCGGACCCGTCGGCGAGTTCGTACTTTCGTTTGCCGCGGGGCTGGATGCCGAGCGCGCGGAGGTGCTTGCCGGGGACGAGGCAATCGACCGCGCCGGTATCGACGAGGAAGAGGCCTTCCCAGAGGGCGTCCGGGGTGGCGGGGTTGCGCACGGCGGCGGTGACTTGGGTGATGCCCATCGAGGAACGGTAGGCGGGGGAAGGGTGCTGGCGGCCGGGAACGGTGTGCCAGCACCTCGCCGCGCTCGAGGCTCTTTGCGGCGTTGTCGGTGGTCGCCGCGATAGACTCCGGTTGAAAAGGAGTCACCATGGCTGCACTTTCCCGGTTGTGTTCGCTCTCTCGCGAGGCCGCGACGCTGCGGTCGGTGCATGCGCTGCTCAACTGGGATCAGGAGACGTACATGCCGCCGCTGGGGGCGGGGGCGCGGGCGGAGCAGCAGTCGCTGGTGGCGTCGCTCGAGCATGAGCGGCGGACGAGCAAGGAACTGGGCGACCTGATCGCGGCGTGCGAGGCGGACGGGGCAATCGTCGCGGACCCGGCGTGGGCGGCGTGCGTGCGCGAGATGAGGCGGGAGTATGACCTGGCGGTGAAACTGCCGGCGAGCCTGGTGGCGGAGATCGCCAAGACGGGGAGCGAGGCGACGGAGGCGTGGAAGGTCGCCAAGCCCAAGAGCGACTTTGCCGCGTTCGCGCCGTGGCTGACGAAGATGGTGGGGCTGGCGCGGCGGAAGGCGGAGTGTTACGGCCACGCGACGGGCGGGGAGCCGTATGACGCGTTGCTCAATGAGTACGAGCCGGGGATGACGGCGCGCGAGGTGGAGTCGATCTTCACGCCGCTGAAGAAGCGATTGGCGGCGCTGGTGGCGCGTGTGGTGGCCTCGGGCAAGCCGCCCAGCGACGCGCCGCTCAAGGTGACGATCGAGGCGGAGAAGCAGCACAAGTTCGGGCAGTTCGTGCTCGGGGCGATGGGCTTTGATCTGAAAGCGGGGCGGCTCGACACGACGACGCACCCGTTCTGCGAGGGGCTCGCGGCGGGCGACACGCGACTGACGACGCGATACCGCGAATCGAGTTTCGCGGACGCGCTGTATGGCACGATGCACGAGATGGGGCACGGGCTGTATGAGCAGGGGTTGCCGAAGATGGGGTCGCTGAAGGCACCCGGGGGCGAGAGTGTGCCGCTGTTTGGGACGCCGCTGGCGACGGCGATCTCGCTGGGGATCCACGAGAGCCAGTCGCGGATGTGGGAGAACTTTGTCGGGCGGAGTCGGGTGTTCTGGGAGTGGGCGTTGCCGCACGCGAAGAAGATGCTGGGGACGGCGTTGGAGCCGTACGCGCCGGAGCATTTGTACAAGGCGGTGAACGCGGTGAGGCCGAGTTACATCCGCGTGGAGGCGGACGAAGCGACGTACAACCTGCATGTGATGCTGCGGTTCGAGGTGGAGCGGTCGCTGTTGTCGGGGCTGCTGGAGGCGAAGGACGTGCCGGGTGTGTGGGATCGGATGTTCAAGGAATCGTTCGGGCTCGAGGTGCCGGACGCGGCGCGGGGCTGCATGCAGGACATCCACTGGGCGTTCGGGCTGATGGGATATTTCCCGACCTACACGCTGGGGAACCTCTACGCGGCCCAGTTGTGGGAGACGATCCGGGCGGCCAACGGCGGGCTCGACGAGCAGATTCGCGCGGGCGATTTTTCGCGGCTCAAGGGGTGGCTGAATGAGAACGTCCACGCGCACGGCAAGCGATATCGGGCAGCGGAGTTGTGCCAGCGCGTGACGGGCAAGCCGCTCTCGGCGGATCCGTTGATGCGGCACCTGGAGGGGAAGTTGGGGCCGATCTACCAGATCTAGGGCGGGGTGGCAGGCGCATGAGAAGATCCTCCGGCAACGGCAGAGCCGCCGAAGGCTGTGGGTGCGCGCCGCGGCGTGATTGATCGCGGGCAGGCTTGATCGTCGACGGATTGCGGATAAACTAGTCCGCAATCAACTCGAGGCGCGGATTCCCGCGTCGGATCAAAGGAGACGGACATGCGAACGAATGCGAAGCACGCGGCAGCGTCGATGCTCCTCTTGGCGGGGAGCGCGATGGCGCAGACGACCGACGAGTCGCGCGCGTACACGGCGGAACTGATGGCGGACGCGGGGGGGCGGATGAGCTCGCTGGCGGCAGCGCCGAGCCCGGTGACGGTCGGCGGGGCGCTGCAGTTCCGCTATGACATCAACTCGCGGGACAACGTGCCGGGCAATGAGGACCTGGCGACGGGATTCCAGACTCGCCTGACGACGCTGTGGGTGACCGGGGAGGCCAGCGGGTTCATCTACCGGGTGCAGGGCAACTTCGGGTTCGCGGACGGGACGTTCACGCTCGAGGACGCCTATTTCCTGCACGCCCTGGGCGATGGCGGGTGGTTCATCGGCGGTGGCCAACTCTATTTCCCGGTGCTGTGGGAGGACTACGTTGACAAGTGGCGTCAGTTGGGCGCTGATTTCTCTCCCACGAACGCGGCGTTCCGGCCCGACCGCGTGCAGGGCGCGTTCGTGCATTACACCGCGGATTCGTTCCGCCTGTGGGGCGCGATCGACGACGGGGCGGGCACGGCCAACAGCGACTTCACGTCGATGGCGGAGGCCGATTTCGCACTGACGGGCCGCGGCGAGTGGAAGTTTGCCGGCGCGTGGGATCGGTTCGCCGACTTCACCTCGTTCAAGGGGAGTGAGTTTGCGGGGAAGGTTGGCGCGGCGGGTCACTGGCAGTCGGGAGGCGAGACCTTCGGCACGGCGGACACGGACATTTTCCTGGGCACGGTCGACGTCTGCGTCGAGGGCAACGGGTGGAACGTGTTCGCGGCGGGGATGTACCGCATGATCGATCCGTCAACGGGCAACTCGCTCGATGATTTCGGGGTGGTGTTGCAGGGCGGGATCTTTGTCGCCGACCAGTGGGAACTCTTCGGTCGCTACGACGTCTCGATCCCCGACGACAACGACCGCGCGGGCGACTTCTCGGCGTTCAGCACGATCACGCTGGGCGTCAACCACTATCTCACGCCCGAGTCGCAGGCGGCGAAACTGACGATCGACGCGCTCTACACGCCGGACAAGCAGAGCGAGAGCATCACGCCGGCGAGCACGATCACGGGCGTGCTGGCGGACTCGGAGGGCGATCAGTTCAACCTGCGCCTGCAGTTCCAACTGGTGTTTTGAGCCCGCAGGGAGGGCCGGTGGGGAGGACTCAGACTCGGAGGCCGATCGGGCGCGGGCTCGGTCGGCCTCTTTCGTTCGCGGGCGATATCGGCGGCGAAGGGTCGATCTACGCCGCGACGAGGGCGGGCTCGGCCTCGCGGCAGCACAGCGCGACCGCGGTGACGTCGTCGGCCTGGTGCAGCGATCCCGCGGCCTGGTCGATCCGAACCTCGAGCGCGCGGAGCGCGGCGGCAATCGTGCTGGGGCGGGTCGGGTCGGGCCAATCGAGGTTGGCGATCTCGCCAAGGTAACTCTCGGTGCCGCGGCGACCGCCTGTTTCGTGAGGGGGCTCGAAGGCGGTCTCGAAGCCGTCGCTGTAGAGGAGGAGCGTCTCGCCCGGGTCGAGGGTGAACGAAGTCTCGGAGTACTTCTCGCCGGGGAAGACGCCCAGCAGTGGGCCGTCGGTCTCGACGCGGGCGAGCGTGTTGCCCTGGATTCGCAGCGGCGGCGGGTGTCCCGCGCCGGCGAGTCGCACCTCGCGCGTCCGCGTGTTGAGGAGCCCATAGACGGCGGTGCTGAAGCGCGGAGAGCCGGCGACGCCGCGGCAGAGTTCGTCGTTAAGGCGGGTCATGGCCTCGCCGGGCGTGACGATGCCGTCGCCTGGCCGCGTCATGCGGAGCGATTTGCTGATGACCATGGTCATAAGGGCGGCGGGGACGCCGTGGCCGACCGCATCAGCGATGAAGAAGGCGACGAGCCCGCTGCCGAGATCGACGACGTCGTAGATGTCGCCCGAGACGTAGCCGGCGGGGCGGAAGAGAACCCCGCACTCGAAGCCCGGGGCGCGCGGGAGGCGGCGCGGGAGCAACTCCTGCTGCACCGCCGCGGCGAGGTTCAGTTCCTCGTGGATGCGATCGATCTCGCCGCTGACGCCGCCGGAATAGCGTGAGGAGATGGCGAGGTCTTGCAGCAGGCCACGAACGGTGGATTGGCGTTCGCCCAGCGCGGCAAGGGCGGCGGCGAGAAAGATCGGATTGGCGTCCCAGGATTCGACGAGCACGCCGCCACCCTGGAGCGCGCGGGCGGCCTGATCGACGACGGGGAAGAGCACGATGGCGGGGACGACGAGTTGCTGGAGGCGATCAACGAGTTGGTAGAGCGAGGTGGGACTGATCTCTGGGCCGACGCCCAGGAGGATGGGACTGCCATCGGCGATCCGTTCGGGCTGCGGACCGGCGACGGCGGCGAGGAGTTCGTCGAGGCGCACGGATTTGGGCTCCGGCGCTGGGCAGAAGCGCGGCCAGGCGGCACGGATGGGGTTCCACCAGCGGGCGATGGAGTCACCGGCGGACGTGGAGGCGGCGATGATCACAGACTTGGCTGGCATGGGGCTCCCCGGCGCGCCACGCGCGAGAGCCGCGCCATGCGATCATCGGTCTACTCGGCGAGCGCCTTGAGCCGGGCGTAGGGCAGATCGACGTGATCACCCTCTTTGAGCCCGAGCGTGGGGAGTGTGCCGCCCTTGAGTTCGATGACGTACTGGATGGCGAAGCGGCTGGGATACTGCTTGAGCCGATCGTTGTACTTTCGATTCGAGAAGTCGCCGACCTCGCCCTCGCCGTCGGCGGGGTTGCGAGGAGGCTCCTTCTTCATCTCGTACATCGCGGCGATGCGGCCGCTGGGATCGATGTAGATGATGTCGATGTCGGTGAGGCAATCGCGCATGACAAAGCCGGTGAGGACGGGCTGCGGGAAGAGGAACAACATGCCGCCGTCGGGCTCGATGTCGGTTCGCTGGCCTAAGCCCTTCATGCGGACGGGCTCGGTGGCGGCGATCTCGAGGTGGAACCATTTGTCGTTGAGTTTGACGGACTGCACGGAGGCCGAGGCCTTCTCGTCGCAACTGTTGGCGAAGGCGACGGCGAAGACCGCCCCGGCCGCCGCGAGCACGAGCACCCAGCGCCACCATCCGCCGCCCGAGGTCAAGACCGATTGCGAAGCCACGCGTCATCCTCCGCGGTGAAGGTCACGTCCGAACGGGGGATTCTACGGAGGTCAAGGCTTGCGGCGAGGTCGGCGGACGAGATCGGCTCGCGCGGCAGCCCCGACCACCCGGCGATCAGCCCGATGACGCGCTCGGGCGCGACGCCGGCCGCGCGATAGGTGGCGACGCGCGTGTCCCCGTGCCGCTTGGCAAGCCGCTTGCCATCTGAACCGCGGACGAGCGGGAGATGGAGATAGTGAGGTTCGGGTTCGAGGCGCAGGGCGCGGTAGAGGAGCAGTTGCCGCGCCGCGGAGTCGGCGAGGTCATTGCCGCGGACGACGTGGGTCACGCCCTGGCGGTGGTCATCGACGACGACGGCGAGTTGATACGACGGCTGGGCGCGTTTGGTCCAGATCACGAAGTCACCGACGCTGGCCGAGGGGTCGGGCGCGAGGGCACCCATGAACTCGTCATCAAACGGGACCGGGCCGAGGGGCGTGGCGAAGCGCCAGTTGGTCTCTTCACGGTCAAAGTCGCGCCCCTCCGGGGCGACTGATGGACGGAGCGACGCGGGAAAGGCCGATTCGTGGACGCCTTCCTGCGGCGCGGAGGCCGCGGCCTCGATCTCGGAGCGAGTCAGGTCCGAGGGATAGGCGAGGGCGGCACGGGCGAGGGCTCGCATGGCGTCGCGGTAGGGAGCGAGATCGTGGGATTGGATGATCGGCCCATCGTCCCAGTCGATGCCGAGCCAGCGGAGGGTGTCGATGGTGTCGTCGATGGCACCGGGGCGGACGCGCGGGCCGTCGAGGTCTTCGATGCGGAGGATGATCTTCAAGCCGCGTTGGCGAGCGAGCACCCAGGTGAGGAGGAAGGTTCGGGCGTTGCCGAGGTGGAGCGCGCCGGTGGGCGAGGGCGCGAGGCGGGTCGTGTGAGGTGGTTGATCGGTGGTGGGTACGGACATGGTGGGTGGGTATACCCTACACTCGGACTCATGACCGGAGCGACGCGATGACGACTCCCCCGGCCCCCCGCACACCGCCGGCATCTGCGAATCTGAAGGCTCCTCCGACCAAGATGCCGGAGGCCGAGATTCAGGCCGCGCTCCTGGGCGTGCCGGAATGGAGCGAGTTGAACGGTGCGATCCAGCGCACCTTTCAGTTTGCGAACTTCATCGATGCGATGCAGTTTGTGGTGGGCGTGGCGGACGAAGCGGAAGACGCCAACCACCACCCGGACATCCTGATCCGTTATAACAAGGTCACGCTCACGCTCTCGACGCACGACTCGGGCGGGATCACGGCCAAGGACTTCGAACTGGCCAAGGTGATCGATGGATTGACGGCGATTCCCGGGTTGTCGCTCTCGGTAAAGCCCCAGGCGGCAGTGGGAACACCGACCGCGCCCGCTCCCAAGCCGCGCGCGAAGAAGGCGAAGTAGGGCTATTCGAGCGTCGGTGCGGGCCATTCCGGCTTTTCGCCGTTGAGGACACGCCACACGTCTCGGACGACCCAACTCATGTTCCGCTTCGCGGTCTCGGTGCATGCCGCCAGGTGCGGAGTCAGGCGCGCGTTGGGCAGGCCCAGCAACGGGTGGTCGGCGCGGATCGGCTCGCCGGGGTCGTGAACGTCGATGACGGCGGTGGCGCGCGGACTGGCGCGCAGGAAATCGGCGAGGGCGGCGTGATCGACCACGAGGCCGCGGCTGGTGTTGAGGATCAGCACGTCGGGCTTGAGGCGCGCCAGCGCATCGACGGCGAGCAGCCCGCGGTTCGATTCGCGGTAGTCCACATGGATCGTCAGCGCGTCGCTCTCGGCGAGCAGGCGATCGACGCCCACCGGCATCGCGCCCGCGCGCTGCTCGGGCGGGATGTCGAGCAACTCGTGGTAGATGACCCGCATGTCGAGGGCCGCCCCGAGCCGCGCCACCGCCGAGCCGATGCGTCCGAAGCCCCAGATGCCGAGCGTCATCTCGTCCATCTGCCGCGGGGCGACCAACTCGCGGCGATACCGGTGCCATTGCTCGTCGGGCACGGCACGATCGAGGTACACGCGCGGACGAAGCGCGTCGGCGAGCAGCGCCGCGACGTACTCGACGACGGCGCGAGTGTTGGCACCCGGGGTGTGGACGACTTCCACGCCTCGCGCTCGACACGCGGGCACGTCGATGCTCTCGAGCGCGATGCCGGCGCGGCCGACGACCCGAAGCCGCGGTGCCCGCGACAACAGCGATCCGTCCACGCGCGTGTACGACCGCACGATCAGCCCCTCCGCCTCCGCCACGAGCGCCCCAAACCGCGCCTCGCCCGCCCCGCACCGCTCGACGCGACAGCGCGCCGCCAGCCATGACGACGGCACGGGGTCCAACTCCTCGGCCTCGATCACCAGTGATTTCATTTCAGCGTCCGAGGTCGATTCCCCGATACCTCATTCTGGCACGATGGGATACGATATCCTCGATGGTAGCGGCGGCGAACAATCTCCTTCACGTTGGCCTCTACGCACCCGCCGAGGCTGCGCGGTTGGTTCGCGCCAAGCCGGAGGCCGTCGCACGTTGGGTGCATGGCACCGCGCGCGGGCGACACGTTATCAACGCCCAGCTCTCGGCTTTGCCATCGCGAACTCTCACCTTTCGCGACCTCGTTCAAGTCCTGCGGATTCGCAACCTCCGGTTCCGAGTCCGCTCCGTGCCCGTGCAGAAGATCCGAGAGGCCGTCCGCATTGCAGCACGCGACTACGGCATTGAGCACTTCCTCGCCAACCGTTGCCCGCTCTTTGCGATGGGGAGTGACATCGGCATCCGCCTGCCGGATGGCAGAAACGTCACCCTGACGCGCCCGCATCGACATCAAATCGTCTTTCCACAGGTAATCGAGCCATTCTTGGAGGAGATTACCTTTGACGACTCGGGCTACGCGACTCAATGGGAGCCGCTGCGACGCGGCGACTTCGTCGTGCAGCTCCACCCCGCACGGCGGTTTGGGCAGCCGACAGTCTGGCCCGGCGGGATGCTCGTTGATGCCCTTGCTGACGCGGCATCGGCGGAAGGTTCAATCGACGCAGCCGCAGACGCCTTCGAGACTCACTCGGACGCCGTGCGTCTGGCGTTGAAATACCAGGACATGGTCTCCGGGCTCGTCGCGTGAGGCTGTTTGCCGACGAGTGCATCCCAATCAAGGCTTTCCGTTCGCTGGTCGAATCGCTCGGGCGAATCGAACCACCCGTCGAAGCCGTGCATCTCTTGGAACGCTTCGTTCAGGGACGACCCGACGACGAATGGACACTCCACCTCGCCCGCGACAATCCGCGTTGGCTCGTGCTCTCGGCTGATCGCCATCGGCGCGGGCGAGCCGTTGACCCCAGGCTCCCCGTGATCCTCCCGGCGCTTCGAATCTCGTCGGTGTTCTTTACCCCTACGACGCATCAATGGCCCGCGGCACGGAAGGCCGAGCACCTGATGGCCCTGATTGATGATCTTCGTGCAGCATGGGCGCACGCCCCGGGTACGCGCCACCGACTCGCTCTGCGCCGTGACCAACCCGCAATCGAGGTGTGGCCACCCTCAAAGGCCGAGGCCTCGGCCATCACCTCGTTTCGACAACGACTCGCGGAGCCCTAGTCGTCGTCCCCCCCGCACTGCGCCGGCTCGATGACGGCGGACATCGATCCCGCGCTCTCAGCCATGCGGCGATCCGGGCCGAAGGCGTGCACCTGGTCGCGTTTGAACTCCGCGTGCTCCTTGTGCGTTGTCAGCAGGATCGGCCGGCCGTCGGTGTCCACCGCTTTTGCGATCTCAAAGGCCTTCTCTTTCGAGTGACCGAAGAGAGACACCACCATCTCGATCACATAGTCGTAGGAATGCCCGTCGTCATCGAGGAGCACCACGTTCCACGGCACGGGCTGGTCCGTCTCCGTCCGCGGGTCGGTCTTCGTCGCCGTCTGCGCCACGAGCCATCGTAGCGGGCGACCCCGCGAGCCGGTCCAGCGTCCGCTTGGCGATGAATCCCAAGAGCATCACCATGCCGACCATCAGTGCGATCTTGACGGCAATCATCCACCGGGGCCCACCGAGCACGGTCCCGACTGTGAACTCCTTCACCCCGGCGCCGAGGATCCCCGCCGCCGCCGTCCGCGGCACCATCCCCACGATTGTCCCCACCACGAACGGACCCCACGGCACCTTGACCGCGGCCATCGCGAGATTGGTCAGCGCAAAGGGCGAGTTGGGAGGGACGCGGATGAGGGCCACGACGCCCGCCGTGCGCCAGAAACCTCGTCGGCGATCGACGAGGGCGTCGCGGACGGCGCGCCACTTCGGGTGCTCGTCGAGGAGCCGCATCACGCGCTCCTTCGAGGCTCTGCGAGCGATCTCGTATCCGATGACCGCCCCGCCGGCGAAGCCGAGGATGGCGGCGGGGATGCCGATGGCCGCACCGAACGCGAAGCCGCCGAGCGCCGATTGCGCGTACGTCGGCAGCAGCGCGATCCCGCCCAGCACCGCGAACGCCACGATGTACAGCACCACCCCCGCGTCATCGTGCCCGCGGAGCCACGGCCCCAGCCAGCCCATCGAGGCGAAGAGGGCGATCGAGCCGAGCGGTGGCAGGATCGCGGCACCGATCGCCAGAATCCCGGCGGGTCCGAGGCGGCGGGCGATCTGGGCGGCGGATTGTGATTGCTCTGTCAAGCGAGATCAGGATACGCGACGCCGGCGCGCCACACCGAGGGCGGCCATCGCCAGCAGCGCCAGCCCGCCGGGCGCGGGGACGGCGATCGGGATATTGATCCGGCCCCAATCGGCGGCGACGAACTTGGAGACGTAGAGCGGGTTACCCGTGCCGTCCGTGCCATAGCGCACCAGGAGCGAACTGTGCTGGCCGTTGCCCGCGGCGGCGGCGGGATAACTCGAGAAGGTGACGGTGCGCGCGGAGAACACATCCGGCACCCACGTGGCGGACCAGATGCCCGTGACCGGATTCACCGAGTTCGGAGCCTGGCCCGGGGGGATGAACTGGCCGGCCTGGGCGGCCTGGATGGCGCTCCCGCTGGCGTTGGGCGTGCCGATGCCGCCAAGTTCCCACGCGCCGGCTCGCTGCATGAATGACCAGGTGCCCTGCGCGTTATTGGCACCGAAGAGGTCGAAGAAGATCGTCGAGAGGCCGGCGACGGTGCCCGTGCCGGGCGGCGGTGGGGCGGGATAGGTGGTGGTCGCGCCGACGGCTGGGGTAAACGAGGTGGAGAGAATGATGCGGGCACCCTCGCCGATGTCGATCAGGCCGTTGGGCGTGGCGATGGGCGCGTTGGTGAACGCGTTGACCTCTTGGAAACTGAAGGCATAGGTGACGCGCTCTTGCGCGCACGCGACGGACCCGGCCAAGGCGACGACGACGCCGGCGATACCCCCAGAGCGGACGCGAACCATGCAAGGCCTCCTCGGTCCCCCTTCGCGTGGTTGATGAAACCGGAACAGTGAGCGCCCGGTATCTCTACTATGAAGCAGGGATTCGAGAATGCCAGAGAGTGGAGCAAAAAGAATGACGCGCACAGTTTGCCGATGGGTGCGAGGGATGGCGTGGCTGGCTCTGATGGCGGCGGCGGCCGGGGGCGTGCGCGCGCAAGAGGTCGAGGCCAAGCCCGACGGGACTCCTAAGCCCGACGCGTCGGCGATCATGCACGCGGCGGATGTGAAGTTGGGGAAGGTCAAATCGCTGGCGTTTCTCGCGCGCGCGCTGCCGGTCGGGGTGCCGGGGGCGATCCTGCCGAGCGTCGAGGCGACGGTGCGGATGGAGCGGCGGGAGAAGGACGAGATCGGTTGGACGTTTGAGGTGCGGGGAAAGGCGACGGACTCAGGCGGAGAGCGCGAGTTAGCCGCGGCGTATGACGGCAAGGTCGTGCGGTCGGTGCGGACGCGCGAACAGCGCGTTGTGGAATCGCCGGCGGAGTTGTACGCCGAGCCGATGGCGGATGGATCGGGGATGGTGACGGAGTGGGTGTTGCGATGGGGTGAACTGGTGCATGGGCCGTTCGGGGCGGCGGGGGAGCAAGGCCCTGCGCGGCACGAGGGCACGGCGATGGTCGAGGGCGAGGCGTGCGACGTGATCTATGTGGACTATTCGGAGTCGAACGATCCGACGCTGTTTGACGCGTGGTGGTACATGGCGAAGTCGGACGCGCTGCCGAGGCGGGTGGATGTGCATCGGGTGGATCCGTCGCGCGGGGACGGGTTTGTGGTGGTAACGATCAGCGGGCTGGAGGTTGATGTGCCGGTTGGGCCGATGGCGCTGGCGGTGCCGGAGGGGTATGAGAAGAAGGTGGTGGAAGCACCGGAGCGGAAGCCGGTGGGGCGGGTGGTGCGTGGAGGGCTCGGGGTGGGGGCGGTGGCGCCGGATTGGGTGCTCAAGGACGCGGAGGGGAAGGAGCATCGGCTGAGCGACTATCGCGGGAAGGTGGTGGTGATGGATTTCTGGGCGACGTGGTGCGGGCCGTGCATCATGGCGATGCCGGGGATGCAGAAACTGCACGAGAAGTACGCGAAGGCGGGGGCGGTGGTGCTGGGGCTCAACTGCTGGGAGAACGAGGATCCGGCGAAGTTCATGGCGGAGAAGGGGTTCACCTACGGGCTGCTCGTGAAGGCCGACGAGGTGGCGGCGAAGTACGAGGTAAGCGGGATTCCCACGTTTTATGTGGTCGGGAAGGACGGGAAGATCGTGTATGTGGAGCGCGGCTACAACCCCGAGGGCGAAGAGACGATCGGAAAGATCATCGAGGGACAGGGGAAGTAGGGCGAAGCAGCGAAAGAGCGAGACAGCGAAACAGGGAGAGGCCCAGCGAGGTGAAGCGAGGGAGGTGAGTCGTGGCCCACAAGCCGATGTGTCTGGTGTGCAAGAAGGAGATGGAGTTGGGCTTCATGACCGACCGCGGGGACGGCAACTCGGTCCATCTGCCGCGGTGGTGCGCCGGCGAGCCGCAGAAGCCGACGGGCGTGCTCACCATCGCGGGCGACGCGAAGCAGACGCAACTCGTGGGCAGCCACAAGGTCACGGCCTACCGCTGCCCGGAGTGCCACGCGTTGCGGCTGTATGCGTTCGATTCGTAGAGGCTTTGATCGCGAGCCGGTTTGATTCCTCGGGGAGAGGTGCGACGATGAGGGTTCTCGGGGACGGGCGTTCTCGCTCGCCGAGGCTTTGGAAGCCACCATGCCGACGATCACATTGCCGGACGGGAAGACGAAAGCCTTTGACAAGCCGGTGACGGGGCTGGAGGTGGCCGCATCGATCGGCTCGGGCCTGGCCAAGGCCGCGCTGGCGGTGAAGGTGGATGTCGGCGAGGGGTACGAGACGCGCGACCTCTCATTCGTCATCGATCGCGACGCGAAGGTGGCGCTCATCACCGCGGCCAAGCCGGGCCAGCCCACGAGCGCCGACGCCCTCGCGCTGATGCGGCACTCGGCGGCGCACGTGATGGCCGAGGCGATCCAGGACGTCATCGGCAAGGACGTGCTGCTGGCGTATGGCCCGGCGACGGAGACAGGCTTTTTCTACGACATGTTCGTGCCGGAGGGGAAGAAGATCTCGACCGACCACTTCGCGGCGATCAACGCGCGAATGGCGGAAATCATCAAGGAAGATCGGAAGTTCATGCGGTATGAACTGCCGATTAGTACAGGGCTTAAGAAACTGCAAGCCGAAGGAAGTAAATACAAACTCGATAACGCACTGCGAGCAGTGCAAAGTGGCGCTCGTGAACTATCTTGGTACGTCACCGGCAATCCCGCTACCGCTAATGTAGGAGGTGTCTTCGGCTATCAGCTCGCCCTAGGACCTGGCATTTATGTAGACAAGATGGTTAAGGGTCCTGATCCGCTCGCACCAACCGCCGCTACCCTCTTTTCTTTCCCCGCAATCGTGAAGGTTCAAGAGTCTGACCTTCTTATTCCCCGAGGCCCCGTGGAAGCCGGTTCCTTTGGGAACTGGGAAGACCTCTGCCGCGGGCCGCATGTGCCGAGCACGGGCCGCATCGGCGCGGCACGCGTCATGTCGCTCGCCTCAAGCTACTGGCATGGCGACGAGAACTCGGACCGCCTCATCCGCGTCTATGGCACCGCCTTCGCCACGCAGGAGGAACTCGACAAGTATCTCGCGCAACTGGACGAGGCCAAGAAACGCGACCACCGCGTCATCGGCAAGGCGCTGCGGCTCTTCCACATCGACGAGGACGTGGGCCAGGGGCTGATCCTCTGGACGCCGCGCGGCTCGGTGGTGCGGAAGGAACTGCAGAACTTCATCGGCGCGGAACTGAAGAAGCAGGGGTATACCGAGGTCTTCACGCCGCATATCGGGCGACTGGAACTTTATAAGACAAGCGGGCACTATCCGTATTATAAGGATTCGCAGTTTGCCCCGATCATCGAGCGGCAGGCGCTCGAAGAACTCTCGAAATCGGGCTGCTCGTGCGCCGACATGATGAACCGCGTCGAGGGCGTCTCGGCGCGGCTTGCGGCGGGGATCAACGAGCGCACCAAGAAGCAGACCATTACGCCGGACCGCGTGATGCCCGATGAGCAACTGGTCGAGGGGTTCATGCTGAGGCCCATGAACTGCCCGCACCACGCGAAGATTTTCGGGTCGTCGCCGCACTCCTATCGCGACATGCCGGTGCGGCTCGCGGAGTTTGGCACGGTCTACCGCTGGGAGCAGTCGGGCGAGCTCAACGGCATGACGCGGGTCCGCGGCTTCACGCAGGACGACGCGCACCTCTTCTGCACCGAGGACCAGATTCCCGCGGAAATCCAGGGGTGCCTGACGCTCGTGAAGGTCATCTTCGCGACGCTGGGCATGAAGGAATACCGCGTGCGGGTGGGCCTTCGCGACCCGGACAGCAACAAGTACACCGGCTCGAACGAGAGCTGGGAACGGGCCGAGGCGGCGTGCCTCGACGCGGCGCGGTCGCTGGGCGTCTCGTTCACGCAGGAGCCGGGCGAGGCGGCGTTCTATGGCCCCAAGATCGACTTCGTCGTCAAGGACGTGATCGGGCGCGAGTGGCAACTCGGCACGGTGCAGGTCGATTATAACATGGGTCCGAGGTTTGATCTGTCTTATATCGGGCCCGACAACCAGCCTCACCGGCCCGTGGTCATTCACCGGGCGCCCTTCGGGAGCATGGAGCGATTCTGCGGCGTGCTCATCGAGCACTTCGGCGGGGCGTTCCCGACGTGGCTCAGCCCCGAGCAGGTCCGCGTGCTCCCCATCAGCGAGAAGTCGGTGGCGTATGCGCGGCGGGTGGGCGATTCGCTCCGCGAAGCGGGCGTGCGCGTGACCGTGGACGAGGGCAACGACCGAATCCAGGGCAAGATCAAGGAAGCGACGGACTGGAAGATCCCGTACCTGCTCATCGTCGGCCCGCGCGACGAGGAGGCGGGGGCCGTGAGCGTGCGGGCGCGGGGCACGGAGAAGGACCTGGGCTCGATGCCACTGGCGGGGTTCGTCGAGGGCGTCCGCGCGGAGATCGCGTCGCGCGGTGCGGAGGTCGGGGTGAGGCCAGGAGGTTGAGAGTTCGGCGATGATCGGCTGTCGCGAGCGCTGACCGATCGCTTGCGCGATCGGCTCCAGGAGGCGTGCGATCGGCTCCAGACAGCGCTGATGTTCGTCGCGCGCGGGCGTGGTACGCTTCGCCGGTGCATGACGGCCCAATGATGACGAGTCTGGCGGGGGTGGCGCTGCGGAATCCCATTCTGCTCGCGGCGGGCACGTGCGGCTACCTGGATGAGCTGGCCGACGTGGCGGACCTCGCGCGCGTGGGCGCGATCGTGACGAAGTCGATCACACCGCTGCCGCGCGAGGGGAACGCGACGTGGCGGATCATCGATTCGCGCTGCGGGATGCTGAATGCGATCGGGCTGGCGAACGTGGGGGTGGATCACTTTGTCGAGCACATCGGGCCGCGTGTGGCGGGGCTTACGGCGCGGACCGGGACGCGGGTGATCGGCTCGGTGGCGGGGTTCTCGCTCGAGGATTATGTGTTGGTCGCGGGGGCGCTGGCGGGGGTTGAGGGCATCGCGGCGATCGAGTTGAACGTGAGTTGTCCGAACGTTCGCGGGGGCGCGGAGTTCGGGGCCGATGCCGGCGCGCTGCGCGAGGTGGTGTCGGCGGTGGTGCCGGGGCTGAGTGAGAAGCCGCTGATCGTGAAACTGAGCCCGGTGGTGGTCGGGCCGGTGGGCGGGACGATCGTGGACCTGGCGCGTGCGGCGGTGGCGGGCGGGGCGCGGGGGCTGTGCGTGGCGAATACGGTGCCGGCGATGGCGATTGATGTCTGGACGCGAAAGCCGCGGCTGGCAAACAAGACTGGCGGGCTCTCGGGGCCGGGGATCCATCCGATCGCGGTCCGGCTGGTGCATGAGGTGTATCAGAAGGTGGCGAAGGAGGCGGGCGTGCCGATCGTCGGCCTGGGCGGGGTGATGGCGTGGCAGGATGCGGCGGAGATGATCCTGGCGGGTGCGACGGCGGTTGGAATGGGGACGGCGCTCTTTGCGGACCCGCGTGCGGGGCAGAAGGCGGCGCGCGGGTTGGAGCGATGGGTGAGGAAGCAGGGACGAGGGTCGGTGGGCGATCTGGTAGGGGCGATCGAGTCTGAATAGAGCATCGCGCTGGGTCGCCCCGTGAAGTCGGGACGACCGGCGCGAGATGGAGACGTGGCCATGAGAAGGCTTTCGGGAGTGACTTGGCGGAACCTGGCGTGCGCGGCGATGGCGGCTCTGGGCGTGCGCGGGGCGACGGCGCAAGAACCCGCAGCATCGTTTGAGGAACAGATCGAAGCGATCCGCGAGAAGCGCAAGTTGCCGGCGTTGGCGGTGGTGGTGATGGATGGGACGCGGGTGGCGCTCTCAGCGGCCACGGGCGTGCGCGCCACGGGTTCGTCGCAGCGCGTGACGATCGACGACCAGTGGCACCTCGGCTCATGCACGAAAGCGATGACGGCGACGCTGGCGGCGCGACTCGTCGAGCGCGGCAAGATCACATGGGAGATGAAGGTCGTGGATCTTTTCCCCGCGCTGAAGCCGACGATGACGCCGGGGTGGGACAAGATCACCCTGCGACACCTGGTAACGAACACGGCGGGGGTGCCGGCGGACATCATGAGGGACGAGGCATGGGGGAAGTTGTGGGAGGGCACCAAGGCCGGGACACCGCCGCGCGAGCAGCGGACGGAGTTGATGAAGCGGCTGGTGACGCTGAAACTGGACCACGAGCCGGGTACGAAGGATCGCTACAGCAATCAGAACTTCATCGTGGCCGGGCACATGCTCGAGACGGTGATGGACACGGCGTGGGAAGAGTTGGTGACGAAGGAGGTCTTCACGCCGCTGGGGATTTCGTCGGGCGGATTTGGCGCGCCCGATGAGGCGCAGAAAGGAGAAGCGGCGATGGCGGATCAGCCGCGCGGGCACCGGGGGAAGGCGGGGGCATGGAAGCCGGTCGAGCCAGGGCTGGGCGCGGACAATCCGACAGGGTGCGGCCCGGCTGGAACGGCACGGATGACGCTCATTGACTGGGGAAAGTTCGTCGCGGCGCACGCGCTGGGCGAGCGCAAGCCGGTGATGGTCGGCGACGCGGCGTTCCTGAAGCCGGAGACGTTCAGCCTGCTGCATTCGCCGCAGATTCCAAACAATTCGGGCGAGGGGTATGCGATGGGCTGGATCGCGACGCGTCGGCCGTGGGCCAAGGGCGACGGCCCGGAGGACGAGGGGCGAGTTTTGAATCACGCGGGGTCGAACACGATGTGGTTCTGCGTGGCGTGGGTGTCCGTCGAGCGCGGGTTCGGCGTGCTGGCGGCGACGAACTGCGCGGGAGAGTCGGCCTCTCGTGGGGCCGACGAGGCCGTGGGCGCGGCGATTCGGGAGTTCACCAAGGGAGCGAAGCCATGAGCGGACGAGGGAATCTTGATGGAGTCGCGAGCAGGGTGTTGGCGGGATTGGTGCTGGCGGGCGCGGCGGTTTCGGGCGGATGCGCCATGGCGAGTCGGACGCCCAGGCCCGTGGTGGTGGAGATGTCGACCTCGGCGGGGCTGATCGTGATGGAACTTGACGAGAAGCGGGCACCCGTGGGGACGGCGAACTTCCTGAAGTATGCCGATCGCGGGGACTATGCGGGGACGGTGTTCCATCGGGTGGTGCCGGGGTTTGTGGTGCAGGGCGGGGGCCAGACGGTCGATCTCAAGGAGTTGCCGAGCGACCCTCCGATCGTGAACGAGTGGCAGAACGGGATGAGGAACCTACGCGGGACGGTGGGCTGGGCGCGAGACGCCGATCCGGACACGGCCACGCGGGAGTTCTACATCAATCTGGTCGATAACGAGAAACTCGATCGCCCGCGGCCTGGGACTGGTGGCGCGGGCTATGCGGTGTTTGGTCGCGTGGTCGCGGGGATGGACGTGGTGGACACGATCGCGACAGGCGAGACGTACGAGATTCCGACGCGGGAGATGAAGAACGTGCCGCGGAATCCGGTGGTGGTGACGAGCGTTCGGCGGCGGTAGGCGGGGGTACGATGCGGCCCGGTCGGGAGCTTCGGGCCGGAGCGGGAGGCAAGCGCGTGAAGGAACTGATTGTCATCGCCGGGGGCGGCGGATTCATCGGCGGGCACCTGGCGGCGGACCTGCTGCGGCAGGGCCGGCGCGTCCGTTGCATCGACACCAAGCCGCTTGCCGAGTGGTTCCAGCGCCACAAAGCAGCCGAGAACCTTCGGCTCGACCTCCAGCATCGTGCGGCGTGCGACAAGGCGATGAAGGGCGCGACCACCGTCTACAACTTCGCCTGTGACATGGGCGGCATGGGCTTTATCGAGCACAACAAATCGCTCTGCATGCTCAGCGTGCTCATTAATACCAACCTGCTGGCCGCGGCCAAGGATGCCGGCGTCGATCGGTTCTTCTTCGCGTCGTCGGTCTGCGTCTACAACACGGACTTCCAGAAGGACGAGGCGCGTCCGCCGCTGCAGGAGCCCGAGGCCTATCCCGCGCTGCCCGACGACGGCTACGGCTGGGAGAAGCTCTTTGGCGAGCGAATGTGCCGGCACTTCCGCGAGGATTACGGCATCGAGACCCGCGTCGCGCGCTACCAGCCGGTCTATGGCCCCAACGGCACCTGGGAGGGCGGCCGCGAGCGCGTGCCCGCCGCCATCTGCCGCAAGGTCGTCCAGGCGCGGCTCAGCGGGAAGCACGAGATCGAAATCTGGGGCGACGGGACGCAGACCCGCAGCTTCATGTACGTGGACGACTGCGTCAAGGGCACGCAGATGCTCGTCGCCAGCGACGTGGGCGACCCGGTCAACATGGGCCCGCGCGACCTCGTGACCATCAATCAGCTCGTCGACGAGGTCGAGGCGATCGCCGGCCTGAAACTCAAACGCAACTACAAGCTCGACGCGCCCAAGGGCGTGGGCGGACGGCGGATCGACAACGCCCTGCTGCGATCGCTCTTCAAATGGGAGCCCTCGACCCCCTTCCGCGCCGGGCTCGAGCGGACCTTCGCGTGGATCCATGACGAGTACGTGCGGAAGTATGGGGGAAAGCGCTCGCCGGCACCAAAGCGCGCCAAGCCTTCCAAACCGCGGCCCAAGTCGCGCCAGCCCGCCACCGCGCGTCGATGAGTGCTGATCTGCGAAATGCTTGCAGAATCTTTCGGCATGGCCGATGCAGGATGTGCGTCTGGCGGTAGGATGCGCCGCCTGCGCCAAAAGGAGAGTGTCCATGGATCGCGGCACCTTCATGATTATTGTTGCGGGTCTCTTGGGGAGTGTGATGCCCTCCGTGGCCCAGCCGCCCAGCTATGGCATCGATTTCGTCACTATTGGCGATCCCGGCAACGTCGCCAACTTCCTCCCCGACCCCAGTGGCGTCAGCTTTACCGAGGGCCGCGGCAGCGTGCCCTACGAGTATCGCATTGGCAAAATGGAGATCACCACGTCGCAGTGGATGGAGTTCGCCAACGCCTACGCGGTCCGCGGCGGGTCATTCTCGACCTTCGCGCGTCCCTCCTTTTGGGGCGGCGAGTTCGACCCCACCTACGGCGGCCCGGGCGTCCGCTATCGGCTCCGCAATCTGCCCGGCGCGGCCAACTTCCCGGTCGTCGGGATCAGTTGGCGGGAGTGCGCCCAATACTGCAACTGGCTGCACAACGAGAAAGCCACCACGCTCGAGGCGATCGGCAACGGGGCCTACGACGCTTCCACCTTCGTAACCAATCCGAACGGGACCTTCGGCGACCAATGGACTCACAACCCCGGCGCGAAGTTCTGGATTCCCACGCTCGACGAGTGGATCAAAGCCGTCCACTACGACCCGGCGAGGAACGGCCCGGGCCAGGGCGGCTGGTGGCTCTATCCCCATGGCTCCGACTCGCCGGTGATATACGGCCCCCCCGGGCAGGGAGAGGCCAACTCGGGATTTGTGATTCCCGGCACGGGCACCTATCAGATCCCGCTCGGTGCGTACCCGAACTCGCTCACGCCGTGGGGGCTCCTCGATGCCGCGGGCGCGGCGGCAGAGTGGAGCGAGGAAATCCTGTATCCTGGCGACCCAAGAGAACGAGGGCTCGATGGCTCTGCGGCTGAATACCCTGAAGGATTGGCACTCGTCTCCGACCGGGCCACATTGATAGGGAGTGCAGGACCACAAATACAATCAACCCCGGGCTTTCGGATTGCATCAATGGTACCATCGCCCGCAACCGCGTTCCCCTGCGTCGCAATCGGCATCATGCTGAGCAAAAGAAGGAGAGCGGCCTGATTCCGGACCGCCGCCGCGTGGGGCCTGGGCATGGGGTCTGACCACTCGCCGCGGGTATGGCGACCGCCCTTGGATGACCGGGCCCATTGGCCTGGGTGCTTGTCGATTGCGCTCGGTTCTTCCCGCCGATGGCCGATATCATCCCGGCCCGGCGAGGGACGCCGCGATGGGCGGTCTGTTTGTGTCCTGGCGACCTGTAGGTCTGTGAATCGACAAGGGAGCTCACATGAGCGGCGATCTGGTGGTCGTGGCAGGCGGCGGCGGGTTCATCGGCGGGCACCTCGTGGGCGAGATGCTCCGCCAGGGGTTCCGCGTTCGATCGGCAGACATCAAGCCCCTCGACGAGTGGTACCAGGTGCACCGCGGGGCCGAGAACTTCGCCGGGCCGATGAAGGGCGATTGCCGCGATTTCCGCGTCTGCCGATCGCTCTGCCATGGGGCGAGCGAGGTCTACCAACTGGCGGCGGACATGGGGGGCATGGGCTTCATCGAGAACAACAAGGCCCTCTGCATGCTCAGCGTGCTGACGAACACACACATGATCCTCGCGGCCCAGGAGCAGGGCGTCGAGCGGTTCTTCTACGCGTCGTCGGCGTGCGTCTACAACGCCGACAAGCAGAAAGACCCGAACATCACGGCCCTCAAGGAGGCCGATGCGTACCCGGGCCTGCCCGAGGACGGGTACGGGTGGGAGAAGTTGTTCAGCGAGCGCATGTGCCGGCATTTCCGTGAGGACTTCGGGCTGCACACGCGGGTGGCGCGGTTCCATAACGTCTATGGCCCGCACGGGACGTGGGAGGGCGGACGCGAGAAGGCCCCGGCCGCGATCTGCCGCAAGGTCATCGCCGCGGTCGTGAGCGGGAAGCACGAGATCGAGATCTGGGGCGACGGGACGCAGACGCGGAGTTTCATGTACATCGCCGACTGCCTCAAGGGCATCCAGGCGATCACACACTCGGGCATCCTCGAGCCGATCAACCTGGGCTCGTCGGAACTGGTCTCGATCAACCAGTTGGTGGACATCGCGGAGGAGATCGCGGGAGTGAAACTGGATCGGCGGTACAAACTCGACGCGCCGCGGGGCGTGGCGGGGCGGAACAGCGATAACACCAAGATCAGGGCGTATCTCGGTTGGGAGCCGGACACGCGCCTTCGCGTCGGCATGGAGCGGACCTATCGCTGGATCGAAGAGCAGTTCAGGGCCAAGTACGACGCCAAGACGGCCCACCTGTCGAGCATCAGCACGTTCACCAAGGGATCGCACCCGATCCCCGGCGACGGGTTCAACCCCGAGTCGCGGCAGATGGACACCTGGCCTCAGGGCATCCCCGCGACGTACGACGCGAAGCCCGCAGCGAAACCCGCGAAGGCCGTAGCGAAACCCGCGAAGGCCGCGAAACCCAAGCCAAAGGCGAAGGCTAAACCCGCGTCCAAGGCGAAGCCAAAGGCCAAGCGCGGCGCGACCCGCGGCGTGTCGAGGCCAAAGGCGCGGAGCGGTCGGCGCTAGAAATCCGGCGCGCGGAGCCTTGCCATGCACGCGATCAAGAAGCGGCTCCCGTGGCTGATCCGAACCACGCTGGAGATAGGCCAACGCTTCCGGCTCAACATCAGCCCCGAGCATTTCTACTCCGAGACGCCAAACCTCCGACACCTTCGGCGGACGGACTACTGGCGCCGGCCATGGCCGATGAAGGGCGTTCGCGGCACAGCGCTGGAGCCGCAACTGGATTGGTTGAGGCGCACGATGGGCCCGTGGGCCGAGCGACTCCGCGATGGCTCGGTTCATGCCGAGGCGTGCCGGCGAAATGGCGAAGAGGGCTTCGGGCATGTCGAGAGCGATCTGCTCTACGGCTTCCTGCGAACGCACCGGCCGCCCAAGATCGTGCAGGTCGGATGTGGCGTGAGCACGCAGGTGGCGCTGATCGCCGCGGCCGAGCAGCGCGAGGCGGACGGCCACTACGCGCCCGAGGTCGTCTGCATCGATCCGCATCCGAGCCCGGGCTTGCGGCGGCTGGCCGAGGCGCGCCGGATCCGACTCCTCGCCGAGCCGGCGGAGGCCGTGCCGCTCGCGGAGTTGACGGGGCTGCCAGCGGGGAGTCTGCTCTTTGTGGACAGCACGCACAGCACCAAGATCGGCGGGGAGGTGCCGCGCCTGATCCTGGAGGTGCTGGGCGACCTTCAACCGGGTGTCTTCGTTCACTTCCACGACATTCATTTCCCGTACGACTACGGGAACTGGACGCTGACGCACAGGGAGTTGTTTTTCAACCGGGAGAGCACGCTTCTTCTGGCGTTCCTTTCCTTCAATGATCGATTCGAGATCGTCGCGGCGCTCTCGATGCTGCTGGAGCGGCTCGACGATCTCAAGGCCGTCTTTCCGCGCTTTGATCCGTGCCGGATGGACCGCGGCCTGCGACTGGGACCTGGGGACTTCCCCAACTCGATCTATCTGAGAACCCTCGAGCCCACCCGATGAATCACCGGCCGACATTCCTCATCATCTCGCAGGTCTACGTCCCCGATCCCGCGTCGGTGGGTCAGCACATCGCCGACGCGGCGGCGGAGATGTCCCGGCGAGGCTTCCGCGTGATCGTCTATGCGTCGGCGCGCGGGTATGACGATCCATCCAAGCAGTATCCGCGGCGCGAGGTGCGCGACGGCGTGGACGTGCGCCGCCTGCCGCTGTCGAGTTTCGGGAAGTCGTCGATCGCGGTGCGCCTGCTCGCGCAGTGGCTCTTCCTCGCGCAGGCGGTCTTCCACGGCCTCTTCACACGGGGGCTGGCGGGCGTCATGGTCTCGACCAGCCCGCCGTTCTGCGGGCTTGGGGGCGTGATCATCAGCCTTGTTCGCGGCGTGCCGCTGAAGTACTGGCTCATGGACCTCAACCCGGACCAGATGATCGCGCTGGGCAAGATCACGAACCGATCGCTTATGGCCCGCGTGTTCAACCTCTTCAACCGCTGGACATACCGCCGTGCCCGCGACATCGTGGTACTCGATCGGTTCATGGGCGAGCGGATCAAGGATCGCCTGCCGCGCGGCGGGGAGGCCCGGGTCAGCACGATGCCCCCCTGGCCGCACGAGGACCAGATCGGCGAATCACTGGCGCACGCCGAGAACCCTTTCCGCAAGGAACACGGCCTCGATGGCAAGTTCGTCGTGATGTACTCGGGCAACCACTCGCCGGCAAACCCGCTCAAAACGCTGCTCGACGCGGCCGAACGGCTCAACGACGACCCGCGGCTAGTCGTGCTCTGCATCGGCGGCGGGGGCGGCAAAAAGGAGGTCGATGATCGCGTCGCGGCGGGCGCGACCAACATCCGCTCGATGCCCTATCAGCCCTTCGATCGCATCCGCTTCTCGCTCTCGGCGGCCGACGTGCATGTGGTGAGCATCGGCGACGGCGTGGTGGGGATCGTGCATCCGTGCAAGGTCTACGGCGCGATGGCGGTGTCGAGGCCGATCGTGCTGCTGGGGCCGAACCCGTGCCATGTGAGCGACCTCATCGCGCAGCACCGGGTCGGCTGGCACATCGGGCATGGCGACGTGGAGGGCGCGGTGCGGACGCTGCGCGAGGCCATGGCCACGCCGGCGGCCGAGTTGCGGGCGATGGGCGAGCGGGCGGCGGGTGTGATCGCCGGCAGCCTCTCGAAGCGCGAGTTGATGGGGCGATACTGCGACGTGATGGAGCGGGGAGTGCGGAAGAAATAGGGCCTATCCGTAAACCGCGCAACCGTCGTCGTGCATCTTGTGAATAGCATCGCATGGCGATGCGACTGACGGAAGAGCAGATCGAATGGTTGGCGGCGCGGGTGCCCGACGCGCCCAGGCCTCCCAAGGGCGGGCGTCCCGCGATGGACAAACGGCGGGCCCTGCGCGGCATCTTCTGGATCCTCGACAACGGCGCCAAGTGGAAGGACCTGCCCAGGCACTTCGGCTCCAAGAGTTCCGTCCACAAATACTTCACCCTCTGGACCAACGCCGGTGTCTTCGAGACCATCATGCGCGACGCGGGCGAACTCGTGGAGGAGCGCGACGGATATAAGTTGTACGAATGTTTCATCGACGCGATCTTCAGCAAGGCCAAGGGCGGCGGCGACGGCATCGGCCTCACCAAGGCCGGGAAAGGCGTGAAAGTCATGGTGCTCGTCGATGCCCGCGGCCTGCCGGTGGCCGTCACCGCCG
>JBJXFQ010000121.1:0-31399 GCA_046155605.1 Phycisphaerales bacterium | reverse complement strand
CTCCCGCATCAGCGTCAGATAGGGCGGCACGAACTCCCATTCGTCATCCTTGACGTCCGTCGGATACGGCTTCCTTGCCATACCCTTCCATCGGACCTCCGACGACAAAGTCCATAACACCCTCTAGCGGCAATGCCGAATCCGGGCTAGCGTTGGGTTCCGGGATTCTGTTGCAACGGAGCGAGCGCATGCACATATCGAACATCCGTGGTGGCGTTTTGGCGATTGCCAGTCTGACCCTCGTCGGGTCACCGGCACTCGCCTTTCCACCATATCTCCAGGCGTGGAAGGACAAGTATCCCACCTCAACGATCCCCCAGCGCATGCTCGCGTTGACGGGCTCCGAGTGCAACACGTGCCACCACCCCCCAGATCGCTTCCTCTCGGGCACCTGCTACCGCATGCAACTTCGAAACCTCCTCAAGATCAAGGGCCATCCCGTCGAGGTCGCGCTCGACATCCTCGACGGGCTTGATTCCGACGGCGACGGCGTCTCCAACGGCATCGAGATCCTCACCCCGCGCGCCGACCAGCCAGGGCAAATCGGCTATCACATGGGCCTCATCGGGCCGACCGGCACCGATCCCTGCGGCGACAATCCCATGGAAGTCGTCACGGGGATGCTCGAAACTCCCGCTCAGACGCCCTCATGCCCCGCCAACTGCGACGGCAGCACCTCGTCGCCCGTCCTCAACATCAACGACTTCGCCTGCTTCCTCAACCTCTATGCCGCGGGCGACTCGCGTGCCAACTGCGACGGCAGCACCTCGTCGCCCGTCCTCAATGTCAACGACTTCGCCTGTTTCCTCAACGCCTACGCGGCCGGTTGCTCCTGACGCGGCCTCGGCACCACCCAACCACTTGACCCTCCTGGTATGATCGCTCGCTCGGTAGGGCACGGGAACCCGCCTTGCGTGGATCGCGTCATGCGCCAACTTGCCTGGCTGTTGTCTGCGACCTCGATCGCGGCCCTATTCGCACGCCCGACCACAGCGCTCGCGCAGTCCCCACGCGTCATCCTTGACGAGCAGTTCGCCTCGCTCGATCCGGCACGCTGGATGGAAGCGACCAACGGCCCGTGGCAAGTCGGCGCGCCGACGATCTGGTCGCTCTCCAACATCCAAGGCCGCAACGTCCTTCGCGCGATGAGCGAACTTGACGGCCCGATGCGACGCGGCTTCCTGACCATCCCGACATTTCGCGTCCGGAGCACGCTTATCGAGTTCGATGTCCTGCCCGTCTCCTCACAGGGCTCGCCCGCCGAAGCACTGCTGCTCTTCCCCTTTGGCGATGTCTACCTGGCGATGTCTCTGCACGCCACCCCCGCAGGCGGGCCGGCCTGGGTCCGTGTCGAAACGGCGGGCTGGGCTGATACCTTTCCTATGGCCGCGCCTTGGCAGCCAGGCCGCTGGCACACGTTCGTCATGGATGTCGGCGTGCGACGCGTGAGGCTCGTGGTCCGCGACGACGCCAGCAGCGAGATTTGGGCGATGGACTTTCCGTGGGAACTCTGCGACTACTCCTCGGAGTGGGGAGTGGGCGTTCTGCAGCACGCGTCGCCGGGCCAGGCCGTCGTTGCCGATGCCGCCTTTGATCGCGTGACCGTGATGTGGCGCTGCGGGGCCGACATCGACGGCGACGGCCGCCTGACCGTCAACGACTTTGTCCGCTTCATCAACGAGCACGCCAACCGGGATTGCTCAGCCGATATGAACGACGACCACGCCGCTGATTCGCTCGACTTCGTGGCATTCGCGCAGGCGTTTGCTGCGGGCTGCATGTAGACACATCAGCGCGTCACATGGCGAGTGGCTTCGCTTCGATCTTGTTGTCTTCGTGCTTCCACGCCGCGCCGGCGTTGCCGATCAACTTGAACTGCTCGCCGCGCCCTGGCCCATGCGTCGCGTGCCGCCGAGTTTCTTGAGCCGCATCTGCAGTTCGTCCACGTTCGGCGACGCCTCGAGCGCGACGCGCATGTGGATCATCTCGCCCTCGACCAACTCGACGAGCGACTGGTTGAAGTCCTTCATGCCCGACTGGATCGCCTCGATGTTCTTCAGATACTCGCGCAACTCGCCCTCGCGGCCCTCGAGGATGTGCTTGGTCACCACGATGTTGTTGATCAGAATTTCCAGCGCGGGAATGCGGTGGATGTTCTCGTGCAGCGTCGGGAGGAGTTTCTGGTACACAAACGCCCGCATCTGGTACGCCAGCATCTTGCGCACCTGCTCGCGCTCCTCCTGCTCGAACAGCCCGTAGATTCGGCTGAACGTCTGCGTCGTCGACGAGGCGTGGATCGTCCCGTACACCAGGTGGCCGGTCTCGGCCGCGTTCAGCGCCGCCTCGAACGTCTCCTTGTCGCGCATCTCGCCCACCAGCACGACGTCCGGATTCTCACGCACCAGCGCGCGAAGCGCGATCTTGAAGTCCAGGCAGTCGATGCCGATCTCGCGCTGGTTGATCGTCGCCTTCTTGTCCGTCAGCAGGTACTCGATGGGGTCTTCGATGGTGACGATATGCACCGGCTTCTGCTCGTTGACGTAGTCGAGCATCGCGGCGATCGTCGTCGTCTTGCCCGAGCCCGTGACGCCCGAGAGGAGCACCACGCCCTGCGGCTGCATCGCGATCTCCGTCATCACCGACGGCAGGTACAACTCGTCAAACTTGCGGATGTTGCTCGTGATCAGCCGGCACGCGCAACTCAGTTTCCCGCGCGCCTGGAACAGGTTCACTCGGAATCGGCACGTCGCGTCATAGTCATACGCGAAGTCCGCCGACCCCAACTTGTGAAGGTCCGCCCAGCCGTCCTCGTCCAGGATGTGCTTGGCGATCGACACGAACTCATCCGCCGAGACCGGCTCGGTGTCCAGAGGCTTGAGTGCGCCGCGCACTCGCACCTTCGGCGGCTGCCCGCTCTTCATGATCAGGTCCGACGCTTTCAGTTTGATGCACGCCTTCAGGAACGCGCCGAAGCGCGTCGCGTGAGGGTCATGCTTGCGGTCGGGGTCCAGCGTGACGTGGCCCGTCACGGGAGTGCTCGTCGGTTCCGTCAGGCTCATCGATCCGTGCTCCTGTCCTGCCGTCGGACTCGTTCCGTTTCGACGCTCCGCTTTCGCACCCGGCAGAACTTGATTCACAGAATACCCTCCGCCGTCGCTTTCGGCTACTCTGCCGGTTCGCGACGGACTCACCACGGATCGGCGTTCGAGGCTCCCACCCCAACGAGAGTGGACCAGCCGGCACCCATTTGGATGCCGTCCCAACAGGTTCGTAGCAACTCACGCCTTGGTTGCACGCCAAGCCTTCGCTCGCTCGCAATGAGGGTGCTTTCCTAGCGACAACCGAACGGTCACGCCGCGGCTCGATCCAAGTACCGATTTCACCCCTGAGCAGCCTCTGCGACTCTCGGACTCGCGAACCCCAGTCCTCGGATTTGCCGTCGAGCCTGCCGAACCCTCGCGATCATGCCTGGCCCGGCGTCACCCCGACGATCGCAACTCCAAGTTCGTCGGCCAGTTCGATCACCTCAGGCTTGTCGATCATGATCACCTCGCCCGCCGCCAGCGCCAGACAGCGCCCCCCGTTCTCGTGCATCTTGCGGATCGTCGTCGCGCCGATCGTCGGAACGTCGCTCCGCCGATCGTGACCGCAGCGCGCCCCCTTCACCAGCGTCCAGCCCGTCGCTTTGCACAGCCCACCCGAACGCTCGATCATCTTGTCCGTGCCTTCGACGGCCTCCACCGCGATCACATCCCGCACGCGAACCGAGATCGCCTGCCCGATATCCAGCCGCAGAACCTCCGTCAGCATCGGCCAGATGAACTCGATGTCAGCCCACTGCTCCCTTGTCGGCTCCGTCCGCGTCATCACTCCCGCCGAGCACAACTGATCCCCGATCGACGTCGTCGAATCGATCAGGCTCACGCCACCGCGATCGAGTTCCTCGGCGATCGCGCTCAGAATCGCGTGCGAGCGCCCGTCCTTATCCAGAAGGCTCCGTTTGTAACGCCTCAGCGCCGCAAACGTGCGCAGATCAGGGATATTCCTCACCCACCGCCACGGATCGTGCATGATCCGCGCCTTGTCCACTCGCCCGACCATGATCGCGTGGCGGACGCCCAGTCCTGTCAAAATCCGAACCCAAGCGCCAATCCGAGCGAGCCCAACCTCACGAAACGTCGAGCAGAGTTTGGGCAACTCGTGCTCGTACTGACGCCGAAGACCGAGGCCATGTACCGGATGTCCCGCTTCGCGCAGTCCACGCGCCACGATGATCGGCAGTCGCCCCGCTCCGGCAATCAGCCCGATCGCAGTAGGCGGCGGCGGGGGATCGGGCAGGATGGTCAGCGGCCTCGTGGGCCGAGGCGTCGAGGGAATGAAGCGGACGTGACTCGCAGCCTCCATAGTGGCAACCTGCTCCCAACTCAAACCACAATAAGGACATATCGGACGAGATGCAAACTCCGCTCGATGAACGGGCATTGCTGGATCATCAAGCGCACACCAGCCGATCCTTGCACACACCGGGTCGACTTCCCCGATACGACCAGACCAAATCCGAACGATCGTCTTTCAAGGTCGCATCCGATCATAGATGAGTGGCCGCGCCAAAGCAGCCGATGGAAGGCGACGTCTGGAGCCTCAAAGCCTGACCCTTCGCGAGCGAGATGCATCCAGTGAATCACGGCATCGACATCGTTGAGGGCACGGTGGGCGAGACGACCACGAAGTCCGGGCGACCCTGGTTGGGCGTGCGATTCGCCTGCGCCGGTGCCTACGTCCGCGTCTTTCGATCCGCCGACGGCCGAGAGTATCGCACCAACTGCCCACGCTGCGGCCGCAGCGTCGTCTTCCGCGTCGGCACCGGCGGAACATCCGAACGATTCTTCGAGGTCCGCTGTTGATCGCGCGACGACCCGCCTTCGCAGCGCTCAGACCACGATCGGTTTCACGCCCCTCGGCAACGCCTCCAGAAACCCCCGGCCATACCCCGTCGTCATCACCCGCGGATCGAGAATCACCACCCGCCCGCGGTCCGTCTTGCTCCGCACCAACCGCCCGAAGCCCTGCTTGAACCGAATGATCGCCCGCGGCAGCGAGTCCTCCCGAAACGGATCGCCCCCGCGCTCGCTGATCGCCTCCAGCCTCGCTTCCGTCAGCGGCCGATCCGGCGGCTCGAACGGCAATCGCGTGATGATCACGTTCCGCAGTCCGCGCCCGCGAACGTCCACGCCCTGCCAGAAACTCGCCGCGCCGAGCAACACGCTCCGCTCGTCACGCCGGAATCGCTCGAGCAACTCCGTCCGCGGACCATCCCGCCCCTGCGCCAGCAGCGGCATCTTCCGCGCCGCCAGCGGCCCTTCAAGCAGCCGCGCCATGGAGTTCAGCGACGCGAACGACGTGAACAGCACAAACGCGCCGCCGTCCGTCGCGTCAATGTGATGCAAAATCCGCGCCGCAAGCATCTCGTTATAGGTCAGAGGCGCGTTCCCATTGTCTCCCAATCCGACCCCTCGGCCCTTCGTGCCTTCGTCCCCTCTCCGCGCCACCTCGTTCCCGCTCTCGTCCACCTCCACCGTCCTTCGTCCCGTCGCCGGGGGTGCCTTCGCCGCGGCCCGCTCCGGCCGCGGCATTGATCGCTCGACATACACCTCCACCTGCCGCGAATACTCGAATGGCGACCCGAGCAGCAGCGTCTCCGCCCCGCCACACCCCAGTCGCGACATGGCGTGTGCGAACGCTCCGCTTTGCTTTCCGCTTCCCTCCGTCCCCTCGTCCCTCCGTCCCTTCGTCCCCGCTCCCGTCGCCAATGTCGCGCTCGTCAGCACCACCCCGCGCCCCTCTTTGAACAAATGCTCCCTCAGAATCGGTGCCACATCCACCGGCGAGCACGCGATCGTCACGCGCGGCGACCTTCCGCGCTCGCCGCCTCCGCTCACCTCCACCCAATACGCGCACCCCTTCACGCTCTGAGCCAGCAGCGCCTTGGCGCACTCCGCGACCTCCGCCGCCCGCAGCGCGTACGCGTTCAACTCGAACTTGTCCGCCTCGCTGGCGATCCGTTCCTTCGCCGTGAGCAGCCGCAGCGCCAACTCCTCGAAGGCCGACGAGATCAGATTCTCAACCACCCCCGGCCCGCGCACGCGCCCCGTCCCCGCACGCCGCGACCAGTGCAGCAACTCCTCAAAGAACATCCGTGCCGAGTTCTCAGCCTTCAGCGTCGCGCGGATTAATCCATCCGCCAACTCCACATCGCCCGTCGCGAGTTGCAACTGCGTGAGATACCCCTTCCCCGTCCCCGAGTGATACAAAATCCCAAGGAGGTGCATCACCCGCCCCTCCGACACCGACAGCCCGAAATGATCCGCCGCGGCATCCTCGGCCCCGTGCGCCTCATCAAGCACCACCTGCTGATACGCCGGCAGAAACCCGTGCTCCCTCGCCCCCAGCGCCAGATCGCTGAAAAACAGCGCGTGGTTGCAGACGAGCAGGTTCCCCTTCTCCATCTCCCTCCGCGCCGCCTGATAAAAGCACTTCTCATACGTCGGGCACTTGCGGCCCATGCAGTTCCCCGCGTCCGACTGCGCCCGATCCCACACCGCCGGCCGCTCCAGCGTCGGCAGCGTCGAGAGCGTTCCGTCGCGCGTCGCGTAAGCCCACTCCTCGATCACACGCAGACTGCGCCGGCTCGCCGCATCCGCCAGCAGCCGATCCTGCCGCTGGCTCGCCATTTTCAGCCGCCGCAGCGAGACGTAGTTGCCGCGCCCCTTGACGAGCACCGGCCGCAGCAACTCGCGCACCGCCGTGCCGAGTTCGCCGCCGGCGGCCTCCATCGCCGCGCGCAAAGCCGGGATGTCCTTCTCGATCAGTTGCTCCTGCAGCGCGATCGTGTTCGTCGCGATGACGACCCGCTCCTTGTGCAAAACGCACCGCAGAATCGCCGGCACGAGGTACGCGAATGACTTGCCCACGCCCGTCCCGGCCTCGACGAGCAGATGCGACTTCGCCTCCATCGCCTGCGCGACGGCCTCCGCCATCCGCGCCTGCTCGGGCCGCGATTCAAAGCCCTCGCCCAGCGCCGCGGCAACGGGGCCGGAGGAGGAGAGGATGGCTGACACGGGGTTCGCCACGACGGATTATCCGCAGGATCGTGACGCGGACACTGTCATCGCAGAGAATCCTGGTCGCGCGACCGGAAGTGACCGGACTCGTGGATCAGGGTGCCATTCTGAAACGGCCAGGCGCGCGGTCGCTCGCAGTCCTTCCCGCCACCGGCCTTTACCTTTCGAACGAACGCCGCTTCATCGATCTCAATGAAACTTTCAGAAGTCACAACGCCCACGACTGCGCCCAGGAACAGCGCGAGCAGAATGGGCCGCCATGCCACCGCCCGACGGACACGAGCGCTCGTAAACGCCTCTCCGCCGCATTCGGGGCATTTGTCTGCCGGAAGGCCTGTCCGCGAATATCCGCACTTGATGCAACGCAAGGCAGCTGACGCGGCGTCCGGCGGACTGCCGGACTTCCACCGCCAGTAGACGACAAGACCGACGCACAGCCACAGCAACATAAGGAAGATGCCAGGCGCGCCAAGCAGGGCGCCGGCGATCACGAACGGCGCAAACAACGAGATCACAACCGAGCTGAAGAAGCTTATCGAATCGAGGCCAAACCCACCGGCAGTACACCACACGCGGCTCGCCCCGTACGTCCAGAACCAGATCGCGGCCACGACAAGGCAGAGCGCTGCGAGCAACCAACGCGGCGCGCGGCAGACGATGACGTACTGATTGCCTTTACTCTCGCTCAAAGCGGCATCTTCCCCGGCTCCCCCTCCCGCCGCGGATACTTCGCCGGCGTCTTCCGTCGCTTCTCGATCACCACCACCCGTCCCGTCGGCGTTGGAATCGTGCCGACATGCGTGACGTGCAGCTCGTGCAGCGCCCGCTTCGCCACGACCAGTTCTTCCTCCGCCTTCTGCCCCTTGATGAGCACCACGCGCGACGGCTCCTCGTCCTCTGCCGACCGCGCCAGCGGCACCGTCAACTCCACCAGCACCCGCACCGCCCCCACGGCCCGCGCCACCACCGCGTCATACCGCTCGCGATGCCGATCGTCGCGCCCTGCCGTCTCGGCCCGCATCGCCGCGACCTCGACATTCTTCAGCCCAAGCACCGCCACGGCGTGGCGCAGAAACGCCGCCTTCTTCGCTGTCGCTTCCAGCAGCGTGAACCGCAGCAACGGCATGCAGATCGCCAGCGGCAGCCCCGGCAGCCCGCCGCCAGACCCGACATCAACCACCCGCGCCCCCGCCGGCAACTCCACCAGCACCTGCACCAGCGTCAGCGAATCCAGAATGTGCCGCGTCCACGCCTCGGCCGGGTCCGTGATGGCCGTCAGGTTCACCAGTTTGTTCGCTTCGAGCAGCAGCGCCAGATACCGCCCCAGCGCTTCCACATCCCCCGGCTCAAACTCCACCCCGATCTCGCGTGCCGCCTCAACAAGCCCCTCCGGCGGCGGCAATGACTCGACAGTCTTCGGAAACACAAGTTCCTCGCGCGCCGGCCGCGCCTGCTTCTCGCTTCGCTGCTTCATCGCCCCAGCGTATCCGTCGCATCGGCCACCCGTCACTCTCCCTCCCATTCAAAACTCGCCCGGAACGGCGGCAGCGCCCTCCTCATCGCCACGTTGAACACCAGCCCCGTCATCAGGAGCGTCGTCAGCGTGCTGCTCCCGCCATAACTCACGAACGGAAGCGTCACCCCGATGATCGGCAAGAGCCCCACGTTCATCCCGATGTTCACCACCGCCTGCGCCCCGATAAATCCCGCGAATCCCACGCATAAAAGCCGCCCGAACGGGTCCTTGCAGTTTGCCGCGGTCAGCAGCGCCCCCGCCAGCCACATCACATACAGCCCCAGCACCGCGACGCCGCCCAGCAGCCCGAATCGCGCCACGATCACGGCATAGATCATGTCGTTGTGGCGCTCGGGCAACCGATTGAACCGCACCAGCGCCCGCGCGTGCCCCGCCGTGCTCCCCGTCCATTGCCCCGCGCCCACCAGCGTCTGCGCCGTGAAACTCTGATAGTTGATATCGAGCGCGCCCTCGCGCCGGCCTTCAAACTGCCCGATCAGCGCCGCGATCCGCTCCTTCTGGTGCGGCTTCAGGATCGGATACGCCGCCGGCCCGGCCAGCCCGGCCAGAATCACGATCAGCGCCAGATGCCGCAGCCGCGCTCCCGCCGCCAGAAGCATCGCAAACAGCGCCGGCACAAACAAACTCGCCGACCCGAGATCAGGCTGCAGCGTGATCAGCGCCATCGGCACAAAAGCTATCAGCCCCACCGGCACCAGGCCCAGAAACGTCCGATGCGTGCTTCGATACCTCAAAAAATAAGCCGCCGCAAGCACGAACGCGATCTTCGCCGGCTCCGCGGGCTGGAAATCCACCACGCCGAGATTGATCCAGCCGCGCGCGCCGTTCCGCGGCGTCACCAGCCACGCCGGCACGCCAGGCAACAACAGAAACACCAGGCTCCCGATCGAGAGCATCATCGCCGGCCACGCCAGATATCCGAACAACCGGTAGTGTGGCAGCGCCACCATCGCACCCGCCAGCAGCCCCACACCGAGGAACATCAACTGCTTCGTCGGGTCCGCCTGCCGCCGCGCACCATCGACAACCCCTAGGTCGATCGCATAAACCCCCAGCAACGAGAGCGCCAATGCCGCCAGCAGGCACAACCACGCCCCGTGCCACACCGTCACACGCCATTTTCCCGGCGCGCCCAAGACATACGGCCGCGCTTCCGTCCCCAGCGCTGTCACAGATACCCCTCGACCTTCAGCGCCCGGATGATCTGCGCCACGATCGGACCCGAGACCCGCCCGCCCGAACCCGCATACTCCATCATCACCGAGATCGCGTACCGCGGCCGCCCGTCCGCCGCCTCACCCACCAGCACGACAAACCACGAGTGATCGCCCTCTCGCAGCACCCGCGTCGATTCCGGAAGGCCGGGGTCCGCGATCGCCTGATCGAACAGCGGCTTGCCCATTGGATCATCCCGCTTCACCAGAATCCGTGGTGCCTGTGCCGTCCCCGTCTTGCCCCACACCTTGAGCCCCGGCATCCCGGCAAAGTGCACCAGCCGCTCGCCCGCCACATCCACATGGTGCCCCGTGCCCGATTCCTCGTTCACCGCGGCATCCAGCCCGTCGAGCGCCGCACGCACCGCGCGCGGATCCAACTCCAGATTTACCGGCTCGGGCGACGCACCCGCGATCACGCGCGGCGCGATCCGAACCCCCCCACGCCCGAGCGTCGCGTACGCATCCGCCGCGTGCAAAGGCGTCCACGCCACCGGCCCCTGCCCGATCCCCATCTGCGTCGCGTCACCGATCCCGATGCCCGCCGGATTCCCCCGCGGCCCGAGAATCCCCACCACCTCCGTCCCCACGCCGAGGTTCCAGGGCTGCCCCACGCCGAACATCGAATACGCCTGCACGATCCCCGTCGGCCCAAGCCGCTGCCCGATCGTGAAGAAGTAAATGTTGCACGAGACCATGAGCGCCTCGCGCGCGCTCAGCGCGTGCCCCAGCCGTGCCGTGTGCGTCGTCTGAAACCGTTCGTCCTTGAAAATCCAGCACCGGAACTGGTCCGGCTTATTCGGATACAAGTGCCCCGTGCAGTCGATCGGCGCATCGAGATTCGACTCGCCCAACTTCACCGCCGCGTTCAGCAAGATCGCCTTCACGATCGAGCCCGGGGGATACGGCCTTCCCACCGTCCGATCCAGCCACGGCACCGCCACCATCGCGT
Organism: Phycisphaerales bacterium; assembly: GCA_046155605.1. Taxonomy (GTDB): domain Bacteria; phylum Planctomycetota; class Phycisphaerae; order Phycisphaerales; family UBA1924; genus JAEUIZ01. The sequence goes on along the minus strand of JBJXFQ010000121.1, from coordinate 20,575 downwards.
TCATCGGATCCCCAAAGACCGCCGACGGGCTTTCCCTGAGCAACCGCCGCGGCATCGAGGGTGACGACACCATCGCCAGGATGTCTCCCGTGTCGATCTCGATCACCACCGCCGCGCCATTGAGCGGACTTCCATCCGGCACCGACGGGTTCTCCGAGACTTGCTCGGGCCGCTGCCAGCGCTGCGCGACGGCCAGCCCCAAATCCGGGGACATGATCGCCTGGATCCTCGCTTGCAGCATCACATCCAGCGTCAGATGCACGTCCTGCCCCGACATCGGCTCGAGCGTCACTCGCTCGCCCGTCTCCAGCCGTTCCACCTCGACACCGCGCAGCCCGCGGAGCCGCTCTTCCTGCGATTCTTCGACGCCGCCGATGCCCGCCGCGTCCGTGTCCTCGTACCGCCCGCGATCCACTCGCGTCGGCAGCCCGCCCCAACCCTCGGGCGTCAGTGCCCGGTCCGCAAAGGCCGCCTCATACGCCGGCGACTCGGCATCAACGCGCCGCGCCCGCCGCGCCCGGTGCCCCAGCGTGCGGCCCGCCTTGCCATCGACCATCACTTCCGTATCCGCGTTCGCACCAGCGCTCGTCCGCCCGATGACGTGATACGCCACGCCCTCCACCGTCACCGGCACCTTCCGTTCAGCCTTCAGCGGCCCAGGCAACGACGACGCATCCACCTCCACCGTCACTCGCTCAAACGGATACTCACGCGACCCCGCATCCACCACCGTCAGCCCGGGCATCATCGGCACCGTCACCGGCCGATCTATCCCCGGCACGCGAATCTCCACGCCCGCCCGAGCCAGCCGCTTCAACTCAAACCCCGCCGCATCCGGGATCGCCTCCAACACGACATGCGGCGACCGTTGCTCCGCCACATCGCCCGAGTTCGCCCCCACAATCCGCGCCTCGGCCTCTTCCGTGATCTCCAATCCCGCCGACAGCCGACCGTCCAGATCGCGCGACACGCGGCGATCGAAGATCGACGCCGCCAGCGTGCTCACCCGTCCGACGATCTTGTCCCGCGACCGTGCCAGCACATCCGGCGGCGTCCCCGTCTCCGACGCCAGACGCTCCCACATCCGTTCGACATGCTCCTGGAACGCCGGCGCCAGCACGTCGATCCGCTGCTGCCGCTGCTCGGCGCTCATCGCGCGCCACGCGGCCCGATCGACCTGCCGCGCCGCCTCCGCCGCCTGCCGAAGCGCCCACTGCCCCGACAGCACCCGATACTCGACGCACACGCTGAAACTGGGCCGATCCTGCGCGATCACGCGGTCCTTGCGGTCGAGGATCCGCCCGCGTGCCGCCCGCTCCCACGAAAGATCGACGAGTTTGGACTCCGCCGCGTGCCGATGCTCCTCACCCTGCACCGCCGCCAGCCGCCACACCTGCCCACCGAGCACCAAAAAGCCGCCCACCATCCCCGCTCCAACGAGCAGCAGACGGCGGTGAAACATCGACATGGGATCGCGAGCGGCGGGCATGGCGGCAATCCATTTATCGGCCCGAGGTCCGCCTCGTGCCGAGTTGCGCCAGCCCCATTTCACGTCTCACTTCTCGACTTCGTGCGTCGCTGCGTTGAGATCTGCCGCTTTCCCGTCTCGCTGCTTCGCTCTTTCACTGTTTCGCTGCTTTGCGCTTTTCGCCTCTACCGCTTATCCCGCGTCAACTGCGCATACGCGTTGTGGTTGTGGATCGACTCGAAGTTCTCCGAGTTGATCGAATACCACGAGATCCGGTCGTCGCCCTCCAGCAGCAGCGCCAGGTCGCGCACGATGTCCTCGACGAACTTCGGGTTGTCGTACGCCGCCTCGGTCACATACTTCTCGTCCGGCCTCTTCAAGACCGCATAGACCTCCGTGGACGCCGCCCGCTCCAGGTACCGCACGATCTCCTCGATCCACACCCGCTCCCTGATCCGCACCGACGCCTCGAGCCGGCAGCGCTGGTTGTGCGCCCCATACCGGCTGATCTCCTTCGAGCACGGGCACAAACTCGTGCCCGGTGCCGAAACCGTCATCACGAAATCCTCGTGCCCGTTCGAGACGCACTGGAACCGCACGCGGTAATCCATCAGGCCCGCCGACTTCGTCACCGGTGCCAATTTCTTGATGAAATAGGTGAACTCCGCCTGGAAGTGCGCCTCCGCCGCGTTCAGACGCTCGCAGATCGCCTTCGCCACCTTCGGGAAGCAGTCCGGCGTCAGCGCGTTCTCCGCGTACTCATTCAGCACCTCCAGGAACCGGCTCATATGGGTTCCCTTTTGGTGGTGCGGCAGGCTCACATACATGTTGATCGACGCCACCGTTGCCTGTTCACCCCCCTCGGGCGTTCGCAGACGGATCGGGTACGTCACGTCCTTGACGCCGACGCGATCGATCGCCACGTTCCGCAGGTCTTGGAGCGCCTGCACGTCGGGCATCGCCACGTCGCGCGCCGCTGCCTTGGTGCCGACACCCAGTGTCGTCCCGCGAGCTGCCGCCCGGACTCGAGCCGTCGCCGTTCCAGCGTTCGACCCCGCCGCCCCGCGCCGTCCCGGCCTAGCCGCTGTTTCCGCCTGATTCGCCTTGCTTCGCGGCATCGATTCCCCTTTCCCTACTCTAGGTTCGATGCCGCTCACCCCACCGATGCACCTCTATGCGACGGAACGCTTTTCCAGCATCGAGCCCGCCCAGCCGACGCCCATTGGGATGCCGAGCAGCGCTCCCGCGATCCAGTCGAGCGGCGTGATGTGAGAAATCGGTGCCAGCGCCCCTTGATACGACGCCGCCACGACGTTCCCGCTCCCCGCCAGCACCAACCCCGCGATCGGCCCGAGCACGCCGAGCACCGCCACTGGCACGGCAATCGACGCCACCGGAACATGCACGTCCGCTAGCCGCGCCGCCGCCGCCGCCGCCGCGCCGGCCGCGATCGCCGCCGCCACCGCTTGCCCCTTCAAAGGTGTCACGGCGACCAGCCACGCCGCCAACCCGCCCGCGGCCAACCCAATCGCGCACGCCTGAATCGTGCCCTTCCCACCCCACAACCGTTGCCGGAGCGTGCCCTCGCCCGCGGGCCGCGATGCCAGAACGATCACGCACGCCATCGCGACGCCCAACGGCCCGAGGATCGCCCCTTCAACAGCCAGCCTTGACAGCGGACCGGACGAATGCGACTCACGCACCATGTCCTGCACCTGCCCCGACCGCCACGCCACCCACGCCATGACCAATCCCGCCGTGGTTAGCCCTGTTTGCACGCCGCTCACGCGCGCCGCCGCCGCGCCGAACATCAATGCGATCGTCACAGCCGCGATCGCCCGCAACAGGCCCCCCGCCGGATCGACCGAGACGAGTGGGCTTGCCGAGAGCGAGCCGTCCGCCGCCCGCAGCGACGACAGCAACGACGCCGCCACCGGGCCGACCACCATCAAGGCGGCCAAGTAGAACATCCATCGAATGATCCCTGCACGCATCGGGGCCATGATACTCCGCCGCTCGTGCTCGCTCTTGGTACATCGACGGTCCCCGTCGATTCTTCCTCTTCGCTTTGGGTACCCCGCCCCTCCGGGGCGGTCTTGGCTTTGGTGGGCGCTGCACGATCGCCTACGCCAGCGAACTCATCTCCGTCTCCACCTCAGCCCCACCCGGCCCGCGGGCGGTGCCCCGAGTTAACTCCTGATGCTTTCGCAAATACTCAATCACGACCTGCACCAGCGTCGCGTGGCTCCACGTCAGCGGGCTCACCCCCAGCGGCTGCCCGGTGTACGGATGGAACTGCTCCGCCAGCACGCCCGATTCCAGCGCCCGGCCCGCCGTCCATTCCAGATACTCGAGCGCCTCCCGCAACTCCGCGATGTTGGCCGCCCGCGCGATCCGGTGCTGCGCGTGCCAGAGCGTGCAGATGATCCACGGATTCCCCGGAATCTCCGCGATCCGCTCCCGCTCGACCTGGTGGAAATAGTCGTGCTCGTACCGCGCGCAGCCACCCACGTCCGTCTTGATCCACAGCCGCTCCCGGATCGACGCCATCTCCGCCTCCACCATCGGATCGCGCGCGTGAAACGCCCCAAACGCGAACAACGCGAAGTTCGCCGAGTCCCGCGTCATGTCCAGCCGATACCCCCCGCCTGCCATCGGCGTCGCCATCCGCGCAAACTGCTTCTTCTCCCCAACCCACAGGTACTTCTTCATCGCCCGCTTCATCCGGTCCGCGTGCTCGGCATACCGCGCCGCACGATCCGGCTCCCCAAAGTCCTGCGCAAACGCCGCCGCCGCACGCAACGCCCCGATCACCGACGCCACCGTGAACGTGTGGATCCCCCGCCGCTCCTCCCACAAGTCCCACGAGGGCAGCGGCAGCCCGTTCTCGTCCTGGTACGAGATCATCCATTCCGCCGGTCGAACCACCAGCGACTCGTACAGCGGCTTCACAAACTCCACCTCGCGAAACGCCTCGAAGTGCCGCCGAAGCGACCACACCACCAACGCCGTCTCGTCCTCCTGGATCGGCAGCACCCGCTGCCCCTCGATGATCCACGGATGCCACGAACTCGCCAGTTGCCCCAGCGGCGTGTACTTGTGCAGGAAGTACCCATCGCGCTCGATGGCCCTCGCCGCGAAATCGAAAAACCGCCGCGCCACCTCGCCATGATTCGAGAGCGTCAGCGCGTGCGCCACCAGCGCACCATCCCGCATCCAGCAGTAACTGTAATGGTCCCCGCCAAAGGCCGTCACGTCGCTGTCATTCGCAGCCACGATCGCCCCGCGGTTGTCGATCTGCGTCCGCATCACCAACTGCGATCGCATGAACAACTGCCGGATCGCCGACGGCAGCGGCCCCGTGTCCACCGAGTCACGCCGGCACCACAGCCGCCAATACGCCTCCGTCCGCCCGATCATCCGCTCCGGGCCGACCTCCACTACTCGCTTGTTCAGTTGCTTCACCGCCTGGTACGACGGCCCGCACACCGCCCACAGCGTCGCCGCGCCCTGCTCGTGCGCGCGCACCGGCACATGCAGCCCCACCGTCGCGTCCACCGACCCCTGGCTGATCGCGTTCTTCCCCAGCACGCCGTCCTCGGCGTCGCGCCACGTCCCCTCGGCCCCGCCGAGCCGCTTCGTCCCGATCGCCCAGTGATCGATCCCCAACTTGTGCTCGTCGCGCGCGCACACCAGGAAGTATGAATCGTCCTTGTAGATGATCACCGAGTTCGTCGCCGGGTCGTAGTTCGCCGTGTCGCCGACTGCCGTGCCCCGGATCGACAGATCAAAGTGAAAGAACAGCCGAACATCCCTCGGCCGGCCCAGCAAGTCACGCACCAGACACCGGCGAAAGTACACCGGCTCCGTATGGTCCACCGCGTCGTGACAGGTGATCTCCAGCCCCAGCCCATGATGCACCAGCCGAACATCCGTCACCAGCGTGTCCGGCAGATACCCCATCCGCCGCGTCCACTCCGGGTCTTCGATCCACGCAAACCGCCCGTCGGCCCAGACGCCGAACTTCTGCGGGCTCCCGTCCGTGTGGTTCAGCCGACCCACATTCGGAAAGTACAAATCCCGAACGCGATAGACGCGGTCGAACGACAGTAAGAGATCGCCATTACCAACTGGAATATCGCGCGGCATGTCCTCCCATTATCGGCCCGCCAAAGCACCGGCAGCGGGGAATCCACTGGGGTGCTTCACCCGGTGGCACCGGTCCGTCACAGGGTGCCACCGGTCAATCCTCGGGTGGCACCGGTCAAGCGCTTCGATTGGCCGGTGCGTGCCACGGGGTGCCACCCGCTGGGTGACACCGGCACTTCTGTGCCGCGACAGAGGGAGGGGCTTGCATCTTTTGCCTGACTTGGTACGATGAATAGCATGAGGGCCGACACACGTCCCATTCGGGACCGTCGAGCCTGCCCGATGCCGCTTCGGGCTTTGACGGATCGCCGGTGCAACTGCCGGCAGGAGAAAGCCATGATCCAGAACCGTCGTGCGTTCACCCTCATCGAGTTGCTCGTCGTCATCGCCATCATCGCCCTGCTGATCGGCATCCTGCTGCCGGCCCTCGGCCGCGCCCGCAACGCCGCACGCATGACCATCTCGCTCAACAACTGCCGCCAAATCCTGATCGGGCAGGCCTCCTATCGCTTCGAAAGGAAGGACCAGATCCCCTGGCGCGGCAGCCGGTATACCAACGGCGTCCTCAACAGTTGGGACACCTGGTGCTACGGCGGCAAGAATAGCGACGCAGCCTGGGGCAGCTCTCTCTTCGACGAGAGCGCTTTCTCGCGCCCCCTAAACCCCTACCTCTATCCGGAAATCCCCATCGAGCAACCGCCCGGCTACGTCAACACTGGAACTCCTTCGACTTGGACCCTCGTCACCGGCACGCCCACCGCGTCCGACCGTGCTCGCCTCCAGATGCCCGTCTTCCAATCCCCCGGCGATCGCGCCACCTATCAGGGAACCGTCTCCGGCATCCCCTACGGCCAGCCCAACTTCCTCCGCTCCAGTTATGACGATGTCGGCACCAGTTACCACATCAACATGAAGTGGTTCTATCAGCCCGGCCTGCCTTCCAACTGGACCCAGCGCTTCGCCGAGGGCACCCGCCGCGCCCGCCTCGCCACCGAGTTTGACCCCACCAACAAGTTCGTCTGGATCCACGATCAGACCGCCGACGTCGTCACCCACAACGGCGCGCCCGCCGTGCCCAACGGCAATCTCGTTGGCCGCCCCCTGTTCGACGGCGAGTTCGCCGAGAAAAACAAATCCGTCATGGCCTTCCTCGACGGCCGCGCCGAATACCTCAAAATGACCACCTGGGCCCTCTATGACCCCATCGCCACCAACCTCCCAGCCCCCAACAACTGGGCCGTCGGCAAGTACACCTTCATCTTCCGCACGCCCGGCCAGGCGCTCCCGCTTCCGTGACCAAGTGGCTACCATCCGCCCCCATTCGGGGATTCCGTCGGAACCATTCGGAACCATTCCGCGAACCGTGTTATTGAGGCCTTTCGCCTCCGGAGATTGAACAGATGCTGAACAAAAAGCGGGGATTCACACTCATCGAGTTGCTGGTCGTCATCGCGATCATCGCGCTGCTGATCGGCATCCTGTTGCCGGCGCTGGGCCGGGCGCGCAATGCCGCCCGGATGACCATCTCCCTCAACAACAATCGTCAGATCCTCATCGGCCAGGCCACCTATCGCTTCGAGAAGAAGGACAACATCCCGATGCTCGGGAGTCGATACGCCGCAGGCCAGATCACTGGTGGCTGGGACACCTGGAACTACGGCGGCAAGAACAACGATCCCCTGTGGGCGGGCAATGTCTTTGATGACAGCGCGTACAGTCGCCCACTCAACACCTACCTGTATTCAGAAATTCCGCTCGAACAGCCGCCAGGATACGTTAACACCGGAAGCGGCTCAACATGGACCTTCAACGGCGGTGTCCCGAGCGCGAACGATCGCGAAAAGATCAAGATGCCTGCTTTTAGTTCGCCCGGTGACCGGGCGACATTCCAGGGTACCGTTGGACCCATTCCATACGGCACCGCCAACTTCCTTCGCTCCAGTTATGACGACGTCGGCACCTCCTACCACCTCAACATGAAGTGGTGGGTGCAACCCGGCCTTCCGGCTGGGTTCACCGCCAAGTACAACGAAGGCGTGCGCCGCACCAAGCTCGCCACGGAGTTTGATCCCACTAACAAGTTTGTATGGATTCACGACCAGACCGCGGATGTCGTGGCCAACTGGGTCACCGGCGGCAACGGCAATCTCATCGGACGCCCCAGCTTCCCAGGGGAGTTTGCCGAGCCCAACAAATCCGTCATGGCCTTCCTCGACGGCCGTGCGGAATACCTCAAAATGACCACCGGCTCGTTGTATGATCCGATCGCCACCAACCTTCCCGCTCCAAACAACTGGGCCGTCGGCAAGTACATGTTCATCTTCAGGTTGTCAGGTCAGCCTTTGCCCCCTCCGTAATCGTCCGCGAAATCCCGTGTGAAAGGCAACTCGATGGCTCGTCAATCCAACACGGCGTACGTCATTTGTCGCATTTCACTTCAATCGCTGCTGCCTGCGGTGGTCGGTACCACCGCAGGCGTCTCTGATGCTTTCGCACAAGCCACATATTGCGAGAGCGTAGCGCAAGGCACTCAAACACCAGTTGGAGGGAGTCAACCAGCCATCGACTCTCTTGCCGAAAAAGTTTTGTTTATTGGCAACTCAGACTTTCTCGTTCCGGTGAGGCCTTCATGCCGCGCAGGAAAACGAGATCCGTTCATTCGCAGCAACGGGTCGAACGGATGGGTTCCGACAGGCAACGCAGCTGGTTTGGGAGTTTATCTTTCTCACATCGGTGCGCCCTCCGATTTAGACGGACGACTTACCGCTATTGGAGGCAATGGCGGTGCGCCGTCATGGACGGGCGCTGCCGCAGACTTTCCACCTCCGCTTGATCCCCTTTGTCAATCGGGGCCACTGTTCTACTATGATGTGATTGTGTTCGGCGCAGAGCCGTCGCTCGTGTCTCGCAGGGGTGCGTATTGCGACCCCCCTCCTCATCCTCTGATTCCAAGCCATGGTAGCAGTTGTCCTAGCGTCTCGTTTCTTGGAGCGCGCGTAGCATTTCTCAGCGGTGCTGGCGGGATTCTTCCACCGCCTGACGTGCTAAGTTGCATCACTACACAAATTCCGACTCATATTTATGTCTACGATCTTGTTCTGCCTACGGTTAGAGCGAGCAAGAACGCGATTGCTACTCCGGGTAACGGAGCGAGTTATCGCCCGTCAATTTCTGGAAATGGTCGCTATGTGGCATTCACGAGTGATGCGACAAATCTCATTGAGCCGCTCAATGATTTGAACGCAGAGTCTGACATTTTCGTTCACGATCTTGACACAGGTACGACTCGAAGGGTTAGCATTTCGACCTCCGGTGCAGAGGCGACCGGTGGCCCGAGCGACAACTGCTCAATCTCGCATTCGGGACGTTTTGTCGCATTTGCGAGCAAGGCTCGGAATCTGGCCTATCCGTCCACGCTCACACAGAGCGGCCTTATTCATGTCTATGTTCACGATCGCGACGTAAGCCGCAACGGCATATTTGATGAAGTTGGCGACATTCGAACTTTATTGATCGACGTCACCCCAACTAACGCCGAGGCGGGGACAACCTCGCCTCTCTCCGTTTGGAGTTATCCCGATATTTCAAGCCATACAGACCCTGACTTGGACGGAAGTTTCATCACCTGGGATAGCGCGTACCGAGACATTCTTCCTCTTACTATTCAGGATTTGCGTCAGGTGTATGTTCGCGAGCTTGTAAGTGGCTCGTTCGATTCATATCGAATCACGATCGCGAGTATCAGTGGCACCGGAAGCGAAGGCAATGATCACAGCAGATTGCCTTCCATTTCGCAGGATGGGCGACATGTTGTTTTTGAGTCCGACGCTACTAACCTGAACCCTTCCGGCGACTTTGATAATATCGCCGATATCTACCGAAACGACAATCCTGTTCGTTCGTGTTATGCAAACTGCGATGGAAGCACTACTCCTCCGATTCTGAATGTTAATGACTTCATCTGTTTTCAGAATCGCTACGGCGTGAACGATCCGTACGCAAACTGTGATGGCAGTACTGCCCCGCCAATCTTCAATGCCAATGATTTTATTTGCTATCTTAATGTCTATGCGACGGGTTGCAACTAATCCCAATAGATTGTTTCCGGCACTTCTCATATTTGGCATGCTTCTCTCGTAGGGATTTTATGACCAGTTCACAAGACTCGAAGAAGATCATCGTTCTCGTTGTCCTGCTTGTCGCCGTCGCTGCGCTCTTCGCGTGGCAGTTCGGCCTCCTCGGCGGCAGCAACGTGCAGACACCGACCCTTCAGCCCGGTGTGGAGCCCAAGGGTGGTCCACGCGCAGCGCCCGGCGGCAAGTAAACTCAACCGCCGCACACCATCCTGCACGATCGCGCGCGGCTTGTCGCTGCCACGATCGCTCTACGCGCTCTCGGCCTCTGCGGCCAGCGCCTCTCCCGCGCGCGACCTCAGCCCGCCCGCCTCAAACTCCGCCAGTGCCGCCCACACCGCGCCCGGCACCGCCGCGTCGCGGACCGCCTCTTTCAGCGGCCGGCACCCGATCGGCTTGCCCCGCTCGTCCCGCCCCACCAGTTCCTTCGCAAACCAACTGATCCGCCGGCGAATCTGCACCATCGCATAGTGCTCGCCGCGGCCTTCGAGCATCAGCCCGAAATACCGCCGAATCAGCCCCACCTTCTCGGCCTCCGTCGGCGGAGGAGGGAGAGACTCACCACAGAGGCACAGAGGGCACTGAGAAGCGGCAGGAAGGGAAGGAGCGAGTCGCGGGGAAGGCAAGGTCGGCTGCGCGGCTGACTCGCTGACCCGGGCAGCCAATGCTTCCACCCGTTCCGCCTCTTCTCCATGCCCTCTGTGTCTCTGTGGTAAACACGCCCTCTGTAGCGCCCACGCATCCCTGAAGATCCACGGCCTCGACAGCGCCCCGCGGCCGATCATCACCCCCGCGCACCCCGTCCGCCGGATCATCTCCACCGCCAGTTCCGCGCTCGTCACGTCGCCGTTGCCGATCACGGGCACGCGCCCGCCGACCGCCTCGACCACCCGCGCGATCCCCTCGTGCCGAACCGCGCCGGTGAACTTCATCTCCGTCGTGCGTCCATGCACCGTCACCGCCGAAACACCCGCTTCCGCCAGCGACCTCGCCAGCCCCGGCGAGCACGCCCGCCCCGCCTCAAAGTCCGCGTTCGACCAGCAAAGCCGAATCTTGCACGTCAGCGGCACGGCCACATTGCCCGTGCCTCCCGAACCATCCGCCAGCCGCGCGTCGCCCAGCCGCAGTCCCCACTCCTCGCGCGACAGCGGACAGGCCTCCAAGGCCCGCGCGACCCGCTCGACGATCCTCGCCGTGCGCGGCAGGTCCGTCAGCAACTTTGAGCCGCCGTCTTTTTTCGTCACCTTGTCAACCGGACACCCCATGTTGATGTCCACGACCGTCGCCCCGTGCTCGACGGCCCATCTGGCTCCCTCCGCCATGACATCCGGGTCGCTGCCGTAGAGTTGCATGCCCACCGGCTTGTCGGCCGCATCGGTCCGCGCCAAGTCCAGCGATGACGCCGATCCGCGCAGCAGCCCCTGTGGCGAGAGCAGGTCCGTACACGCCAGCCCGACCCCGCCGGTGCCGCCGCCAAGGAAGCCGGCCTCACGCACCACCCGCCGAAACGCCAGATCGCAATATCCCGCGATCGGCGCGAGGAGCAGGTTCGTCGAGAGCCGAACCGGACCGATCTGTAGCGGCACGCCGATCACGATGAAGCGTAGGAATCCACCGCGCGGCCGCGATCTCACTCGCTCACCGATGTCGCCCGTATCCTCCCGCGTGACCTCGGAGCATCCATACGTCGGTCGCGGCGGCGTCAAACTCCGGCACGCCCTCGACACCTTCGCCATCGACCCGCGCGGACTTGCCTGTGCCGACTTGGGCTGCAATGTCGGCGGATTCACCGATTGCCTCCTCCTGGCCGGTGCCGCTCGCGTCTGGGCGGTCGATACGGGTTACGGCATGCTCGCGTGGAAACTCCGCAACGACCCCCGCGTCGTCGTCATGGAGCGGACCAACGCCCTCCACGCCGAGCCGCCGCCCGACGCCGCCCGCCAGACGGCCCTCGTCGTCATCGACCTCGGGTGGACGCCGCAGCGTCACGCCATCCCTGCCGCGCTCCGTTGGCTCTCGCCCGTCGGCAGGATCATCACCCTCATCAAGCCGCACTACGAGGCCTCGGCGGAGCATCGCCGGACGCTGCGCGAGGGGGTGCTCGACGAGGCCGAAGCCGAGCAGATCGCCAAGGCCACCGTCGAGGCCCTGCCCGCGCTCGGCGTCCGCGTGGTCGGGCTCACGCGCTCGCCCATCGAGGGCGGTGCGGGCAAGAAGAACAAACGCGGCAACGCCGAGTGGCTTGCCGCCTTATCCCCATCCGTCCCTGGCGACTAGATACATCCCGCGGCATACGCGTTGATGAACACCACAAAGTCATTGATGTTGAGCTCGCCGTTCGCGTCAACGTCGGCATCCCCCGAGCCTGCCGCGTACGCGTTCTGGAAGGCGACGTAGTCATTGATGTTGAGCACGCCGCTGCGGTCAATGTCGGCCAAGCACCTCCGTCGGATCTCGATCAACGAATAGGAGCGAGTGCCGCCGTCCGAATCCGCCCGCACGCTCACGAGCGCCGTCTGCGTTGCCGCCGCAAAGCCATACGGCACCTGCGTCGTCACTCGCACCACGACCTCCGCCCCGGGCGCGATCGCCCCCGTCACATCGGGCGACGCGGCCGTCGGCCATGCCGCGCCCTCGACAAACACGCGATACGCCGTCGCCGTACGACCAGCGTTCATCACCCGCAGATCGACCTCCGCCGCCCGACCGCCTGCGGCCTCCGCCATTCCCGTCGCCGGCGTCACCACGATCCCCGACAAGGATGTCGTCACCACGCGCGGGTCGGCGTTCCGTTCCGGCCCCCACACCTGTCGCCATGCGCCCTGATCCCCCTTGAGATACAGGTTGAAAAACGCCGTCACCAGGCGGCGCGTCAGCGCCAGTTGCTCCGCTCTGGGCATCGGCCCCGAGTCGCACCCAAACGTTGACACGTCCTCAAATCCGCAATGCCAGCCGCCCTGAATCACCGGCAGAATCTTCGGTGCGCCACCAGCGTTGTACATCACCTGCCCGTTGGTGCCCACCGGCACGATCGAGTCCGCGCTGCCGCTGATGAGCGAGACGGGCACCCCGATCGAGCCCATCTGGGCCGTAGCCGAAGGGTTCGTTTCCGCCGCCGCCAGATTCGCCAGCGCCTTGACCCGAGGGTCGGCCGCCGTCGCCAGTATGCTCGCCCCGCCGCCCATCGAGTGTCCCGACATCCCGAACCGCGACGCATCGACCGCCTGGTGCAGAAACGAGCCGGCGTTCTGGTTCGATTGCTCGAGGAAGGTCAGCGATTGCCGCAGGTCCGCCGCAAAGTTCGCGTGACTCGGAAACAACCCCGACTCCGAGTCACTTGCGATGACCAGATAGCCCCAGGTCGCCAGGTGCAGCAGCGTGGACTGGTACCGATCCACCGGCTGAAGGAACCCGTGACCGAACGACACCGCGGGATACGGCACCCCGGCCGTCTGCAACTCGGCGTTCTGCCCCGACGCCACGCCCGGGTAAAACAGCCTTGCCGTAAAGGTCGTCGAGTTGGCGCGAGTCACCGTGACCGATCGCCATGCCCCGGGATAGGGCCCCGGCATCGAAAGGTCCTGCGCCACGGCACTGCACCCGATCGCCGCGGTCCCCGCAGCAACGATCATCATCAGCCTTCCTCGCCACATGTCCGCACCTCCGTTCATCATCCTACCACACACCACCACCCCCCGGCCTGCCTACACTTCACCCCTTGGTCGTTTTCGATGCCATGCCGCCGAGCCCCTTGGCCGGTCGGCGACGGAGGTCCGAAGTGGTTCGCATTCGCATGACACGCACGGGTCGCAAGAATCGGCCTTTCTATCGCATCCAAGTGCTCGACAAGCGCGAGCGTCGCGACGGCGCCTTCATCGAGCAGATCGGCTGGTATGACCCGATCGCCAAGGACCCCGCCAAGCAACTCAAGATCGACGAGGAGCGCGCCAAGCACTGGCTCAGCGTCGGTGCCCAGCCCTCCGACACCGTCCGCGACGTGCTCGTGAAACGCAGCCTCATGCCCTCCGGCCCGTGGGAGAAGGAACGCACACGCCAGCGCAAGATCGTGGAAGATCGCAAGGCCGCCGCGGCCGCCGCCCCCGCTGAGGGCGAGAAGAAAGACGCGCCCAAGGCCTGAAGTGGCCTCGGTCGTTGATCTCCTCTTCAGCCTCGTAGCCTCTGATTCGTTGGTTTCCACCCTTCCAAGCTCGATCGCTTGCCCGCTTCGGGCGTCGATGGTTGCGAGTGGTGGCTTTGCACCACTCGTCAAGGCACACCCGGTTTACTCCTTTCTATGCCACGCCCCTTGGGCGAATCGAAACGAAGCGTCCGCTCTGGCAGCGGAGCAATAAGAAAAGAAAGAGATTGTCCTCCTCGGCCAGAAGTGGCGCCACGCCGCCACTCGCAACGATCGTGCGCCCTGACCGGCGAAGCACCGGATCACACAACGACAACGGGCTGGCACGCTTGCACTTGTCGTACGTGCGTTTCTCGCATCCCGACTCGATTGTCGTCGCCGCTCGCCCTCATTCCCCGCCACACTCCACCACCGCCGTACCCTCGGTCGCCGTCAGCGCGCGGAAGAGCCCGCGCAGCCGTTCCGTCATCGGCCTGTGCTCCCCACCGATCGCGCGCCCATCCACCCGCACCACCGGCACCAGTTCCCCCATCGTTCCCGTGCAGAACACCTCGTCGGCCCGATAGACCTCGGTCAGTGACAGGTCTCGCACCTCGCACGCGATGCCGTGCCGCGCGCATAACTCGAGCACCGCTGCCCGCGTGATTCCCTCAGGGCACGCCGCGCACGTCGGCGTCCGCACCACACCCCCTTCCACTACAAACACATGCGTCGCGTTGGTCTCCGCGACGAACCCGCGCACGTCGAGCATCAATGCATCATCCGCGCCGGCCTGATTCGCCTGAATCTTCGCCAGGATCGACTGAATCAGGTTGCAATGATGGACCTTCGGATCGAGGCAATCCGGCGGAAACCGCCGCACCGCGCTCGTCGCCAGCGTGATGCCCCCCGTTCCATACACCGGCGGCTTGTGCTCGGCCAGCACAATCACCGTCGGCCCGCTCGTGTTCAGCCGGGGGTCCATCCCGCTCGTGTACTTCACACCCCGCGTGAGCGTCAGCCGGATGTGGACGCCGTCACGCATGCCGTTCGCCTCCAGCGTTCGGCGAATCTCCTGTGTGATCGCCCCGTCGCTCGGAATCTCGACAAACGCGAGCGCCGCCGCCGAACTCCGCAACCGATCCAGATGCTCCTTGAGCCTGAAAATGCGCCCCTCGTACAGCCGCAGGCCCTCCCACACCGCGTCGCCGCCCTGCACCGCCGAATCAAACGGGCTGACCCCGGCCTGATCGCGATGCACCAGCCTCCCGTTGATGTTGACGATGAGGTCGCGGTTGCGAGGGTCGTATTGCTGCTGCATAGACGGTCACTCACTCGCGGCCGGCGACGATCTCGTCAAGCCGCGCTCGAAGGTCCGTCGGCAGCGACGCTTTCACGCGATCATCGATCAGCCCAACCTCCAGCAAGTCGCCGACATGCACGCGATCGATATCCCGGAACGACGTGAGTTTCATGCGCACCAGCGCCGCAAGTTCCAGCACGCGAAAGCCCGCGGCATCTCGCACCGTCTCCGTCGCGCTGGGTGCCGCGTGCGTGTACGAAGGCCTCACTCGTTCGCCCGCCCAGACCAGATGCACGCCCGCGCGACGGCTCGGCTCCGCGGGATCGACAAAGAGAGTCAAACCTCGCAAGTCCTCCCTTCGCAGCCCGACGCCGGTGAGCGCCGCGGTGACTCGATCGAGATCGCCGCGATCGACAAGCAGATCAACGTCCTTGGTTGCCCGCGTCGCGCTGGGATCAGCCCGCGCGACCCACGCCGCAACAGCATTTCCACCCACCACGGCATAGTTGACGCCTGCGGCATCCAGCGCGGCCGTCACTCGCCGCAACCGCTCCTCCACGCGATCGACCGCCATCGCATGCTCCTGATAGATGGGCGAGAGGGCCATGCTCAAGTGTAGCGAGAAGCCCCGGGCGGCCGGGGCGCACTTGACTTGCCTCACTCGTCATCCTCGGGCGGCTCGGGCCAGGGCCGAGTGAACTGCTCGAGCGCGAAGTCCTCGTTCACCAGCGCCAACTCGTGCTGGCGAGTGTCGAACATTGCGACGTGGCCACGCGCATCCTCGGCCTGCACGAACGGCAGGCAGACCGACAGCACCAGCCGCGGTTCGCCGTTCGCGCACCCAAGGCAGCGCAGCCGCAGAGGCCGGATCGGGACCGACGACCACATCGCAAGCATCTCGGGCGGGTAATACTCATGCACCCCGCTCAGCACCACGACGAACAGCCCGGGACGGATGTCCTCGGGCGGCAGCGGGCGCGCAATGAACGTAGATTCGCTCATGGATGGGCTCAACGAGCGGCCGCGCAGCGACCGCGATCGATCTTTCGTTACGTTTCAACAATCAGGAGAGATGGCGAAGAGGCGCGGCGATGCGGCGATGGTCGCTTAGCCGCCGCGCGTAGTGTCCACGTTCCGGTGGCAACCGGGAATCAGCCAGGCGAGATTGGTCAACAACTGGCGGGACACTGGGGGCACTCCTCGAAGGGCGAGCATCGTTGGCTGCCCGACTTCCTCGGTCAAGTGGGACGCGGATCTTGCGAGCGAGTTCCGATCTACTTCACCAGCCGACATCGATGCAAGCCCTCGTACAACTCCCGCGCCCGCTCCAATACCCCCTCCAGCCCCCGCGGCAGCGGCTCATCCCGCTCCCGATACGCCTCAAATCCCGTGCTCTTCGCCACATTCGCGTACCAGTGCTTCGCCCACACGCCATCCGTCCTTCGCGGCCCACCCTCCCACCGCAGCATCCGCTCATCAAACGCCACGCCCACCGCCGCGCACAGCGCCGACAGCATCCCGCGCGGGTCCAGCAGCACGTCCTTCGCATCCAGCAGCGGCGGCATAAGCCCCGTGCGCGCACGCTCCGCTTCAACCAACTCCACCTGCTGCGGCAGCGCCGTGTCACGCAACTCAGGACTCGGCATCACCTTGGCCAACGACACCAGCACCTCGCGCGGATCACGAATCAAAAAACAGTTCGTCAGCGCGCCGCCAAACACCCACTCGCGCCCCACGCCCTCCACCAGGTGATGCGCCATGTGCTTCTGATACCACACCTCCCTCCCGCCCGGCACAGGCCCAACCAGCCCCGCCGCCACGCGCCGCCAATCCGTCTCCATCGCCGCGATCACTTCCTCGCGCCCCGGATGATTCACCTCCGGCCGTTCCCGCAGATACACCCCATACAGCGGCTCGTCCGTCACCGCCGTGTCCGCCCGGCTCCCCCACGCGCGCATCATCGCCGTCGAGATGTTTCTCGGCCCCGACCACATCGCGATCCGTATCGGCATGACGCCAGTCTACCGCCTTGTCGCCGTACCATGCCCCTGTGATCATCCCGCTCGGCACCGATCGCCCGCTCACGCGACCGACCGTCGTCAACCACGCCCTCATCGCCGTCAATCTCGCCGTCTTTCTCGCGGCGCAACTTCTCGTCCGCTTCTCGCCCGAATCCTGGCAGCGCATCGAGCACGCCCTGATCCTCGACCCCACCGCCACGCGCTGGTGGCAACCCGTCTCCTACGCCTTCCTCCACGCCGGCTTCTGGCACATCTTCGGCAACCTCCTCACTCTCTGGGTCTTCGGGCCAAACGTCGAGGATCGCTTCGGCCGCCTCGGCTACCTCCTCTTCTACCTCGCCTCCGCTATCGCCGCCGGGCTCCTCCACGCCGCCTTCTATCCCAACCCGGTCCTCGGTGCCTCAGGTGCCATCGCCGGCGTCACCGGGGCCTATCTCGTTCTCTTTCCGCGCACCATCATCCATGCCATCTTTCTCCTCTTCCTCGCCGGCACCATCTCCATCCCCGCGTGGTGGTTCGTCGGTGGCCGCATCGCCTGGGACCTCCTCGCGCAGGGCACCGGCCGCTCCGGCAGCGTCGCCACGCTCGCGCACCTCGGGGGCTACGCCATGGGCATCGCCGTGAGCCTCGCGCTCCTCGGCACGCGTGTCCTCTCTCGCGAGCCCTACGACCTTTTCACGATTTCCAAGCAGGCCGCGCGACGACGCCAGTTCAAGGAAGCCTCGTTCCAGAGCCGGAAACGCGCTGCCGAGGCTCAGGCCTCCGCCGCCAAGGAGCCGATCGCCACCGACGCCGTCGCGCTCGCTCGTGCCGACGTTTCCGCCTTCCTCAGCGCCGACGACATCCCCGCCTCACTCGCCGCCTATCGCACGCTCCTCGACAAACACGGCAAGGCGCACGCCATTCTCAGCCGCCGCCTTCAATACGACATTGCCAACCACTTCTTCGCCGCCGAAGACTTCCAGAACGCCGCCACCGCCTACACCATCTTCCTCGCCGCCTATCCCACAGACCCCGAGCGTTACGTCGTCGAACTCATGCTCGGCCTCATCGCCGCTCGATACCTCAATGACCCTGTCGAGGCCAAGCAGCGCCTGAAGTCCGCGGTCGTCGGCCTGCCCGAGAGCGATCACCTCAACCTCGCAAAGGAACTTCTCGCCGAAATCGGCTAGCCGTCTCGCTCGGTTCGCCTGAGTGGCACCGGTGTCCACCGCTTCACAGGAACTCATCATGCCTCGCACCCGAATCAAGATTTGCGGCATCCGCACACCCGAGGCCGCGCTCGCCGCCGTCGAGGCCGGCGCTGACGCCCTCGGCTTCATGTTCGTGCGCTCGTCCGTCCGTCACATCGAACCTGAAGACGCCGCCGCGATCATGTGGCAACTACCGCCGATGGTCACCACCGTCGGCGTCTATATGAACGCCTCCGTCGATACCTTCGCCGACATCGAGCAGCAGTGCCCCACGCACGCCGTCCAACTCCACGGCAACGAGGACGAGGAGACCGTCCGAGCGTGCGGCCCGGCGATCAAGGCCGTCCGCTTTGATCCCGCCACCATCCGCCGCGACCTCGAACGCTGGGACGAGATGGACGAGGTCGATGCCATCCTCGTTGACGGCTCAACCGGCGGGGAGGGCACAACCCTCGATTGGCCCGCGCTCGCCGCAGCCGCTGAGGACATCGCCACTCCCCTCATGCTCGCCGGCGGACTCACCCCCGCCAACGTCGCCCACGCCATCCGCATCGTGCGACCCTTCGCCGTCGATGTCTCATCCGGCGTCGAACGCGAACGCGGCATCAAAGACCCAGCGCTCATCGAGGCCTTCTGCGAGGCCGTCCGCGCGGCGGACAGAACCTAACACCGCTCGTCGCTCGCCTCCCCACGCCCTGTGACTTCGGCGTGGCCTTTCCCTTTTTGCTACCACGCGCCGGAGGTCTTGGCGTCGGGCAGAGGTTTGTTCTCGAGTCCGTCGCAGCGGAAGAAACTGTACGCGCACCGGGTGGCCGCTGGGTTGCTGATCACGAACGTCACCGGAAACACCGGCGGTGTGGTGTCCTCTGGCTCGAACGGGAACTGACAGCGGTCGTAACTGACGGTACACCACGCGCCTGTCGGCGGCGTGCCGAACTCCATGATAAACGGCGCGGCATACTGCCACCGTGAGTTGCGGAAGACGAGCGCGCCGTTGCTCACCTTGATCAGTGGCGAGCCAGTTGTGGGCGGCGCCGTGGCCGACTGGTTGAAGCCGTCGCAGGTCACGCGGACATAGCCCGCGACGCGGATCAACTTCGGGCAACTCTCGTATCGCACCGCATTGAGGACGCTGATGCCGTCGTTTACCCCGCTTTCGGCACCGCCGCCGAACTTGAAGGCGTAGTCGTCGGCTCCTTCACCGCCGCAACCCGTCAAGGCCGCGGTCTGCACGTTGACGCCGCCGCCGTTGTCGGCGTCGATGACGCATTTGCAGTTGTTCGCGCCAAGCATCGTGAACAGATAGTTCTGATTCTGCGGATGTGTGAGTTTGAATCCCGTGTCGCAGGTGTAGAACGTCACTCGCTCGATCAGAATTTCGGAATCCGTCTTGCCGGAACCGCCACCGCACTCAATGCCGACGGTGACATCGCGGAACGCACAGTTGCGGATCGCGTTCCATGAGGAGCCGTTGCCACTGACCGAGATGATGTTGATGAGAACCGAGGCACGAGAGCCGGTTCCCACTTCTTCTTTCCCCATGAAGTTCAGATCACACACGGTCGTGCCCTGCACACCCTCAAGCTTCAGCAGCGGATCTGATGAACTCCCCTTCCAGATCAGGACGGAGCGTGGCCCGAAGACGCCGCCCGTGGGATCGGACACATCGATCGAAGGATGCACGCCCGTGCCGCGAATTTCAAGGCCGAAGAACTCTTTGATCAGCAGCGTTTCAGAAATCACATAGATGCCTTCTGGAAAGTACAGAACGGGACCAGCGTTGCGCCGGAGCGCGGAGCCGGTAGTTGGGATGCTGGCGATCGCCCTCTTGATCGCTTGAGTGTCGTCCGTGACGCCATCGCCGACCGCTCCCAAAAGTTTGACGTTGATGAATGGACGATCCATGGACTTTGCTCCTGGTCTGGCATGCGAAGATGCCCGATTCTCGTTGATCCATTGTGCTTCGGGCGATACCGTGCCGAATGCCAACGAGAAAGGCAAGCACCACCGGGACTACTTTGCAGGAGTTTTTCATGACACGGTCAACTCAAGTGCTTTTTGTCATGGCAGGTTGTGCCCTTGGTCAGGCCAACGCTCAGCCCGGCCTTTCGACCTTTCCCATGAGAGACACTTGGGGCATCTCGCCAGACGGTCGCACCGTAGTTGGCCAGGATGGCCAGCCGCCGACGAA
>JBJXFQ010000111.1:0-8852 GCA_046155605.1 Phycisphaerales bacterium | reverse complement strand
GGGAAGTATCGGCGGAAGGGGATCGATTTGTGAATCGTGGGCGTGTGGCGGGCCGATGGAGCGATGAGGAACCGCCATGGGCTTGACGCAACCGCCGCCGGAGATCGGGTACGACGAGTATGTGCGCGTGCAGATGGAACGGAGCCTGCGGATGCGCGGGCACGATCCGCGCGAGCGGGCGATGTACCTGGTCGGGGTGCTGGCGAAGCATCTGGCGAAGGAGCCGCCGCCGCGGGTGCTGTGCGTGGGGTGTCGCAACGGGTTCGAGTTGGATCACCTCGCGGAATCGGGATATGCGGGCGCGGTGGGGATCGACCTGCACTCGGCGGACCCGCGGATTCGCGTGATGGACATGCACGAGTTGGCGTTCGCGGACGGGAGTTTCGACGCGGTGTACTCGTGCCACTCGCTGGAGCACGCGTACGACGTGCGGAAGGTCGGGGCGGAGTTTCGGCGGGTGCTCGGGCCGGGGGGTGTGGCGATCGTGGAGGTGCCGATCGCGTGCGAGCGGCGGAAGGGCGACATGTGGGACCTGGGCGATCCGCAGACGATCGCGGAGGTGATCGGCGGGCGACTGGAATGGTCGGAGGTGGGGATGCAACTGGGCGCGAATCAGCGGGTGGCGCGGGCGCTCGTGCGCGTCGAGAAGCCGACGCGAGCGGGGGGCGGAGGGACGGCGTGAAGCGGGTCTTTCTCTGCGCCGGCGACGAATCTGGCTGGGCGATCGACGAGGATCGGCGGCTGACGGCGGCGGCGCTGGATGGCGTGGCGCGGCTGGTGGAGAGGCCGGACGAGGCGGAGGTCATCCACTCGTGCTGGTGGGAGCCGTTGATGCGACTCCCGCGCGAGGCGGTGGCGGGCAAGCCGGTGGTGTGCCAGATGGCGGGGGACCCGGCGCGGGTGATGGCGGAGCCGGCGTTCATCGGGGCGATGAGCCGGGTGACGCAATGGGTGGCGCAGTCGCGGCACGGATGGGAACGGATGCGGGTGCTCTCGGCGGGCGCGGCGCTGGTGCCCTATGCGGTGGACCCGACGCCCTTCCTGGGCGAGAACGGCCCGGATGATCCGCGGGTGGCGCGGGCGCGGGCGGAATTGTCGCGGGCGCGGTCGGCGAGAGAGCGCGGGGCGTATGTGGTGGCGAGTTTCCACCGCGACACCGCCGGGCCGCAGGTCTCGCCGGCGATGGACATTCCCAAACTGGTGAAGGGTCCGGACGTGCTGGTGGAGGTGCTGGCGGGGCTGCGGGAGCGCGGCGTGCCGGTGGTGGCACTCCTGGCGGGTCCGCGGCGGCAGTGGGTTCGGGCGCGGCTGGCGGAGCGCGGCGTGCCGGTGGTCTATGCGGGGGACGAGCGGGCAGGGGACGACTACCCGGGGAACACGCTGCCGCGGGAGCAGTTGGCACGGCTGTACGCGTTGGCGGACGTGTGCGTCTCGACGAGCCGGAGCGAGGGCGGGCCGAGGGGCATCCTTGAGGCGGCGGCGGCGGGCGTGGCGCAACTGGCGACGCGCACGGGCTTGGCGGCGGAGGTTTTGCATCCGGACGCGGTCGTCGACGACGCGGCGAAGGCGATCGAAAGGCTGTGCGCGGACCTCGCGGGCGGGGTGCTCCGCCGGCTCGCGCCCGCAGCGAGGGCGCTGGTGCGATCGGCGTACACCGTCGAGGCGAATCGCGCGCGATGGGCGGAGGTGTATCGCGGACTCGACGCGGGACATGGGAGTGGCGCGGTGGGCAGGCCGGCGATCCGCTTGGGCGGCACCTCGGTGGCGACGGTGAACCCGACGGCGGAGGGCGCGGCGCGCGGGATGGCCGTGCCCGCGCGGCCAGCGCGGGCGGGACGGGTCGCGTTCTGGAACAAGTTCACGACTGGACCGTGGGGCGGGGGCAACCAGTTCATGACGGCGCTGATGGCCGAGGCGGGTCGCGCGGGCGTGCGCACGTCGGCGAACGGCGAGCCGGGCGACGCGCCGGGAGACGCGGGCGGATTCGCCGGGCACGTCGTGAACAGCGTGCAGTTCGACCTGGAGCGGTTCGAGGCGATGGTCAAGCCCGGCGAGGCGCGGGTCGTACACCGCATCGACGGGCCGATCAGCGTGCTGCGCGGGACACCCGACTCGATGGAGCAGGACCGGCGGTGCTTCGAGTTCAACCGGAAGCACGCGACGGCGACGGTGATCCAGAGTTGGCACACCGTGCGGGCGCTGGCGGAGTTGGGCTTCGAGCCGGTGCGGCCGGTGCTCGTGCTCAACGCGGCGGACCCGGCGATCTTCCACCCGCCGCCCGTGCCTCGGGAGCCCGGCGCGCGGCTGCGGATCGTCGCGTCGGCGTGGTCGCCCAGCCCCGGGAAGGGCGCGGCGATCTATGAATGGATGGACCGCAACCTCGATCCGTCTCAATATGAGTTTACATTCGTCGGGAACACGCCCGCGACGCTTCGGCACGCGCGGGCAGTCAAGCCCCTGCCGTCGGCCGAGTTGGCGGCGCTGCTCCGCGAGCAGGACGTGTACATCACCGCGAGCCGCAACGACCCGTGCTCCAACGCGCTCATCGAGGCGCTGGCGTGCGGGCTTCCCGCGTTGTACTACGACTCGGGCGGGCACCCGGAACTGACGGGGTTCGGCGGGCTGCCGTTTCGTCGGCCCGAGGAGATTCCCCCGCTACTGGAGCGTTTGCGCGAGCACCACGCGATGTACCGACGGCTGATCGCGGTGCCGACGCTGGCGAGCGTGACGCGGCGGTACATGGACCTGATCTTCGGAGACGAGGCGTATCGGAGCGAGCGATGAGGGCGTCGCTGCTGATCGCGCTGCCGCACGGGCTGAACGTGAGCGGGGTGACGGCGTGGGCGGTGCGTCTGGCGTGCGGGCTGGCGGCACGGGGGCGGAACGTCGGGCTTCTCTTGCATCCGGAACCCGCCGATCAGCGGCGGCTGGAGGTGGAGCTGCCGGCGAGCGTGCGTGTATTTGGGCCGGAGGGCCTGGGGGCGCTGGACGACGCGAACGCGGACACGGGGGCGATGGCGGGTGCGTATGCGCGGGCGGTGGAGTCGATGCCGGGAACGGTGGTCTTCAGCCCCAATCTGCTGGCGTCGTGCTACGGGTTGGCGGCGGAGGTGTCACGGGACGCGCGAGTGCGGGTCGTGGGCTGGGCGCACAGCGACAACGAGTATGACGTGCGCGTGCTCGAGCACTACGCGGCGATGCTGGGCGCGGCGGTGGCGGTGAGCGAGCGACTCGAGCGTCGGCTGGGCGCGGGGACACTCGCGGGCGTGCTGGCGCGCGTGCCCTACGGCGTGGAAGTGCCGGCGGCGTGCCCGGAGCGAAGGAGCGGCGGGCCGGTGCGGCTGCTCTATTGCGGGCGACTCGAGCATCGGCAGAAGCGGGTGCTGGCGTTGCCGATGCTCTCGCGGATGCTGACGGAGCGCGGGATTGGGCACACGATGACGATGATGGGCGATGGCCCGGCGCGAGAGGACGTGGCGCGGGCGATCGAGAGCTCGCCGGGTTGCCGGCTTGTGCCCGCGACGGGGCCGGAGGGCGTGCGCGCAGCGCTGGAGACGCACGACGCGCTGGTGCTGGCATCGCGGTATGAGGGGCTGAGCGTGGCGATGCTGGAAGCGATGGCAGCGGGATGCGTGCCGATCGTCACGCGAACAGAATCGGGGGCGCTCGAAGCGGTGACACACGGAGAAAGCGGGTTGATCGCGGAGGTCTCACCCGAAGCGGATGAAGAGGCCGCGGCAAGAGGCCTGTTGGAAGCGGCGCTTTCGTGGCTGGCAGGGTCGGAGGCGGCGCGCGGGGCGATGTCGAGGGCGGCCTGGGCAACCGCGAGCGCGCGATACTCGATCGAGCGGCACGTCGAGGCGGTGGAGCGTGTGATTGATGAAGCAGCGGCAGGGCCGGCGCGACCTTGGCCCGTGGAGCGATCAACGCGATTCGCCGAGGGAGGGTCGATCCCGGCGGACGGCGCGGCGCGGATGGCGCGGGTGCTGGCGTCGCTCTCGGGCCGGCGGATCGTGATTCATGGATGCGGCGAGCACACGCGAGGGTTGTGGCCGGTGATCGAGCGCGGGCCGGCGCGGGTGGCGGCCTTAGTCGATGACGATCGGCAGCGGCAGGGGACGGCGATGCTCGGGCTGCCGGTGGTGGGTCCGGAGCGCGCTCAGGAACTCGGCGCGACGGACGTGGTGATCAGTTCATGGATGCACGAGGGCGCGATCTGGTCGCGGCGGGGGGTGTATGAGTCGCGGGGGATCCGCGTGCATCGGCTCTACGCTGCGGAGCGAGAGAGCCGCGAGGCGGCGGCCCTGGCAGCGGCGACGAGATCATCCGGCCCGCCGGCTTCGAGGCCTTCGAGCAGCAGCCCCGCGTAATACGCCTGTGGGCCGTGGTCGGCGGCGAGCATCGAGGGGACGAAGGCGGCACAGATGCGACGCGAGGTGACGGTGGCGTTGCGGGCCATGTCGAGGTAGTAGCGAGGGAGTTTGCCGGTGGGGAGCATGGGCACGGCACGGAGCGCGGCGGCTTCTTCGACGGCGCGGGCGATGTCGTTGCCGAGGGTCGAGGCGATCTCGTCGAGGGCGACGGCACCGGACTCGGCAGGCTCGAGAACGAGCGCCGCGGCGAGTTCGTCGTCGCTGGCGCCGTGATCGAAGAGCATCGAGAGCGCGCCGATGCGGTTGGCGAGCGCGGTGCGTCCTTCGAGGCCCTTGCCCGCGAGCGCGAGGGCCGCGCCGAGCGCGGATTGGCCCGGTGGTGCCGGCTGCGTCGGGCCGGCGGGGTGCGAGAGCGACGCGGGCATGGTGCTGTGGGTGGTGGTGGAGCCGTGGGCGCGGTGGCGCGACGTTGGCTCGCTGTGGCGGCGACGGGGCGTCTCGGTGCCGAGCGTGCGGCGGGCCTCTTTCATCAGGCGCGTGGCCTCGTCGGCGTTCTCGACGATGTAGGCGACACGATCGAAATCAGCCGCGAGCAGATCGGCGAGGCTGAGAATCCCGATGCGATTCAGCCCGACGACCGCGGATTGGGCGATGCCGGGGAGTTCGTTGATGCGCTTGTCCTTGGGCATGAGACCCCTTTCTCCAACGAGAGGGATCGGCATGAGCGAAGCGGGAGTCGATCTGGGTGGCCTGGGCGGTCGCGCGAAAGGTCGGCTCAGGCGATGCGACCGGCATAACCCGCGAGCGCGGCGCGGAAGGGCGCGGGCGCGAGTCCGAGATCGATGCGGGCCTTGTCGGCCTCAGCGGTGGAATCCTCGGCACCCATGGTGGCCATCCCGGCGTCGAAAGGCAGGAGCGAGCCGAGGCCGACGGCCTTGGCGGCGATCGCGGCGATGACGGCGTGCTCCGATTGGATGGGGCGGGGCTCGAGGTCGGGGCGGCTGCCGGGCACGGCATCGCGGATCGCGGTGAGGACATCGGGCCACGTCAGCGTCTCGGGGCCGACGAGGTTGTAGACCTCGCCGATGGCGTCGGGGCGTTCGATGGCCGCGGCGACGGCGCGGGCAACGTCCTCGACCGCGACGGGTTGGACGGAGGCCGCATCGCGCTTGAGCGGGGCGAGGGGAACATCGCTGGCGAGGCCCCCGCCGACGAAGTAGGGGAGGAAGAAGAACGGCGGCTTGCCTCCCGAGGCCCAGCCCTTGGCGAGACGGATGAACTCGCCCTCGGGGCCGTGAATGAGCGAAGGGCGGAGGATGGTCCAATCGAGGCCGCTGCGGCGGAGGAGTTGCTCGGCGGTGAACTTGGTCTGCTGGTAGCGGGTCGGGGCGTGGTCACGAACGCCCAGCGCCGAGATGTGGACGAATCGCCTGGTGCCGGCGTCGCGGCACGCGTCGATGAGGCCGCGAGTAGCGTCAACGTGGGCTCTTTGAAAGGTCGCGCTGCCGGTCTCGCGGATGATGCCGATGGTGTTGACGCAGGCGGAGGTGGCGGCCACGAGCGCGGCCAGCGCGGCGGGGGTTGCCACGTCGCCCGCGACCAATCGCAGGCGGTCGTTTCGTGGGAGCGTGGCGGCGGCCTTGGCGTGGTCACGGACGAGAGCGTGAACGTGCCAGCCGCGGGAGAGCAACTCGCGGACGACACAGCGGCCGACGAAGCCGGTGGCACCGGTGACTGCGATGGTGAGGTCGGGCATGGGAGGGCTCCGGGTGAGGCTGAGGATATCGCGGGGTGGCGGGGCCTATCAACGAAGATCGAACACAGAGGCACAGAGCACTCGGAGAGGCGGGGAAGAGAGCAGAAAGAGCGGAAGAGTGTGAAGGAAAGCGGAAAGGGAGAAGCGCGCGGGGCGGCAAGCGCGCTGGTTCGGCCACAGGCAATGACGGACTTACAACTTGCCGAGCCACTTGGCCCATATCGAGAGCACGAGGAGCATATAGAGCCGCTGCGAGTGGTCGCGGCCCTTCCAGGGCCAGATGGATCGCGTGCCGGCGTCGTCGTGCTCCTTGAGCATCTGGCGGACGAAACTCATGTTGATGATGGAGTTGATGCCGAGGTGGTCGGGGCCGAAGGGCTCGGGGCGGAGGAGGTGGTCGTGGAGGAGCTGGCGCAGGCCGCCGTAATCAGAGCGGAACCACTCGCCGATGGGGATAGCGAAGCCCTGCTTGGGACGATCGACGATGTCGGCGGGAAGGTATTTGCGGGCGACGGCGCGGAGGAGGCCCTTGCGCCCCCCCTCCCGACCGCGGGGCATGAGGGAGGTCGTTTCCGCGGCGATGCACGCCCGGGAGAGAGCGGCATCGAGGAACGGAGCGCGGACCTCGAGGGCGCATGACATCGACGCGGTATCCGACTTTCGAAGCAGATCCTCCGGCAGGTAGAACGCGAGGTCGAATCGTCGGGCACAGTCGAGCCAAAGCTGATCATCGGGGTCGGCGCTGGCGGCGATCGTCATGCCAAAGTGACCAATGGTGCCAAAGCCGACGTGTCCCTGTGGCGCCAGACCTAGTTTCCAGGCCTCGTTCGTGGTGAAGATCGCGACGAGCTCCTTATAGCCGCTGAATCGCGCGGCGGCGAGGAGTCGGGTGGCGCGCGCACCGAACGAACGGCCGCGTTGCCCGCCTGGGATGAGGCGTGCGACGAGGTCCAGGAATTCGCGGTCGGTGCGCTGGAGGCGGGCGAGGAGGGGAAGCGCTCGGTGGCGGTCATAGCCCATGAAGAGCTCGTCGCCGCCATCACCTGTCAAGGCAACCCTCACCCGGTCACGGGCCGCCCGGCTCACCCAGTGCGTCGGCAGAAGAGAGCTGTCGCCGAAGGGCAGTCCGAGTTGTTGGATCAGTGATACGAGGTCTGCCCCGAGGTTCGTGTTGCAGTCGAGGACCTCGTGGCGCACGCCAAGGTGCGCGGCCGTTCGCGCGGCGACACGAGACTCATCGAACGTACCCGCTGGCATCCTTACGGTGTATGTCGTGAGATCGGGACGAAGCTCCGACGCGTAGTTCGCAACGAGCGCGGAGTCTATTCCGCCGCTGAGAAAGCACCCGAGCGGCACATCGGCCTCGAGCCGCGAGTGGACCGCGTGACGAAGCGTGTGATCTACCTCATGTTCGTCAAGCGGCCGGCGATCGACATTCAGCACGTCGGTCCACAGGCTCGGGGCCGTGTCGACTGGCAAGCCGTCGCCGCCGAGTTCGCCGACGCCGTCGATCCACGCGCCGTTGATGCCGCTGAAAGGCCCCGTCTGGTTCCAGCCGAACTGAGTCCAGGCTCGTAGGAAGCTGTCCTCCAGAAGCGGGGCAGTACAGCCGAGCTGATGACGAAGCCGCACCAGCCCTGCGAGCGCGCTGGCTGCCGCGGAAATCGAACCGGTTCGATCTGCGACGTAGAGGGGCTTTTCGCCGAAGCGGTCGCGCATCCAGTAGAGTTGCCCGGAGTTCCAGATCAATGTGGCGTGCATGGATTCGAGCCGTGTACGCAGGCACGCCCCCCACTCCCCCCAGCCATGCACCAGGACCTCGGTATCGCTGTGGTCGGTGCTGAACTCGTGGCCCGCGGCCTGCAACTCCCGCCGAAGGTCGCGGTGGTTGTAGATGCACCCGTTAAAGA
The DNA here is from genome assembly GCA_046155605.1 of Phycisphaerales bacterium. GTDB lineage: Bacteria > Planctomycetota > Phycisphaerae > Phycisphaerales > UBA1924 > JAEUIZ01. The sequence continues at coordinate 813 of JBJXFQ010000111.1, read as the reverse complement.
CGACGGCGATCGTGCCCTTGCCCAGCGCGGCACAGCGGGGGCAGGGGCGAAGGGCGTGCTGGAGCGTGCGGCGATAGGGGCCTTCGTCGGCGCCGGGTGGGATGAGATTGCCGAGGAGACCGGAACCATTGAGCCGACCGCGCGAGCGGTCGGACACGCCATCGCCCGCACTCCGATCGCTGGCGCGATCGGCTCCAGAAGAGGCGCGACCGGAGGCAAGCGCACCGGTCTGGAGACCGGTGCCACCAAGACCGGTGCCACCAAGACCGGTGCCACTAAGACCAGTACCACCAAGACCGGTGCCACTAAGACCAGTACCACCAGAAGAACCGCCCCGGAGGGGCGGGGTACCCAGGAGCACCATCGGCTGGTGGCCCCCGGCGTGGTCGATGATCGAGAGGCGTCGGTGAACCAAGGCAACATCGACGATCGTGCCATCGGGGCGTATGGCACGGTCGCGGAAGCGGCCGTTGCCGTCGGGTCCGCGGTGCTTGATGGAGTCATCGAGGATGTCGAGCCACGGCTCGGGGATTGCGACGTGGTGCGGCGGTGGGGCCTCGCCCGGCGGATGGACTTTCAGGATGCCGGCGATGCCGCACATGCCGGGAAGTAAAGCGCGGGCACGCGGCGGAGGTACGAACCCGGTGCGAACGGGGCGGAGCCGGCTTGGAACATCTGCAGCGACTTGATAGGCTGTGCGCATGAGCGAGAGCACCTATGACGGCTATGTCAGTCCGCTTTCGCAGCGGAACGCCTCGCGCGAGATGCAGACCATCTGGTCGCCGCGGCATCGGTTCACGACGTGGCGGCGGG
>JBJXFQ010000097.1:0-13000 GCA_046155605.1 Phycisphaerales bacterium | reverse complement strand
GGCCTCCATCGTCGCTCCGCGACGATCACTCCATCGGACCCCGAGGCCCCGCCGTTCCACTCTTCCCGCTTCATCCCCGCCCGCGCCGTACAAGCGCCGAACAGATGATCCGTCAGACAGAACCTAGGGCGCGGGCGAGAGGGCTGTGAGGAGCGCGCGGGCGGCGGCGGCGGGGTCGGGGGCCGAGCAGATGGCGGAGGAGACGGCGATGCCGCGGCAGTTGGTGAGGAGGTGGGCGTTGACGGCGGAGATGCCGCCGATGGCGAGGTGAGGGATGGCGGCGAGGGCTGGGTCGGCGAGGGCGTCGCGGAGGTAGGCCGGGCCGCTGATGTGATTCTTATGTTTGGTCGTGGTGTGGAACATAGGACCGAGGCCGAGGTAGTCGGCACCTTGGCGGAGTGCGTCGCGGGCCTGGTCGAGGTTGGTGGTGGAGGCGCCGATGAGGAGGCGAGCGCCGACGAGGCTGCGGGCGTCGGCGATGGGGAGGTCGGTCTGGCCGAGGTGGACGCCGTCGGCGCGGGCGAGGAGGGCGATGTCGGGACGGTCGTTGATGATGACGGAAACGGGATGTGGCGCGGCGCGAGCGAGATCGACGAGGCGGCGCGCGCGGTCGAGGAGGTCGGCGTCGTCGAGGGATTTTTCGCGGAGTTGGAGGCAATCGGCACCGCCGCGGATGGCGAGGGAGGCGGTGTCGAGCCAGTGGTGGTGGGTGCAGAGGGATTGGGTGAGGAGGACGCAGAGTCGCCACTGGGGCGCGGCGCGCGAGGCGAGGGCGAGGCCGAGGTCGCGGTCGAGGGAGTAGGCGCGGTAGCGGAGTGATTCGAAGACTGGGGCGCTGGTGCCGAGCGCTTTGGCGGATTCCTCGATGGAGCGGAGGGCCTCGGTGAGGCGCGAGGCGGCGGCGGCGGCGATGGCTGGGAGGCCGGCGCGGGCGAGTTCGCCGGGGGTGGAGATGGAGGTGCCGACGTCGGCGTTGGTGTCGCGTGCGGCGAGGAGGTCGAGGCGCGGGAAGGGGGCGAGGGCGGCGGTGAGGTCGTGGCGGAGTTCTTTGGCGCGGCGGGCGAGCGGCTCGTGGTCGAGGGCGAAGCGGGCGCAGTCTTCGAGGACGCGGAGGGCCTCGCGGGCGCGGTTGGCGTTGGCGTCGAGGATGCGGAGGAGGGGATTCACGGGGGATTGTTCGCGGGGGGAGGGCAGAGGGTGAGAAGGGAGACTGGGGGTAGGAGGTGTAGTCACCGGTTTGGAGACCGGTGCCACGCAGAAGAAAGCGATCATGGGCGTGGTATGCTGTGAAAGGGGCGGCTGGAAGGTCCAAAGAAGGACGCCAGGATGATTGTCGATGGCGCGGGGGTGGGAGTTGGAGGGTGTCATGGCGACGACGATGGTGGCGCGGATGGGGTGGCTGGCGGCGGTGCCGATGGTGTGCCTGTCGGGGTGTCTTGGGCCGCTGGTGGAACAGACGATCACGACGCCGTTGCCGCATGTGCAAGGGAGCGGGCTGCAGGTGAAGGCGCGGAACGGGACGATCGTGGTGAAGCGTGCGGAGGGGAACGAGTTGACGATCGTGGCCATGCTGCGGATGGCGAGCGAAGAGAGGATCAAGGAGTCGGAGTTACGGGTGGATCGGAGCGAGGGAAACGTGGTGTCGATCCGGTTGCGGCCGCCGGAGGATAAGTGGCAGAGCCGGGAGGGTTGCAGTTTCGAGATTTCGTTGCCGGATGCGGTTGGGGTGACGCTCGATTCGGGGAACGGGTCGATTTCGCTGTCGGGGATGAGCGGGCCGGCGAAGTTGAAGACATCGAACGGACGGATCACGGTGGCGGGTCACGATGGGCCGGTGGAGGCGGAGACGAGCAACGGGAGCGTGAAGGTGGAAGGCGTGAGCGGGCGGCTGAAGGTGCGGACATCGAACGGGGCGATATCGGCGGAGGTGGCGGGGTCTGGGCCGGTGGAGTTGAGGTCGTCGAACGGGGCGATTTCGCTGGACGTGACGCGATCGTTTGCGGGGACGATGCGGGTGGAGACGAGCAACGGGAGCATCGTGACGCCCAAGGGCGTGGAGGTCGAGAAGCCGAGCCGGGGGAAGCGGCTGGTGAAGTTTGGGGGCGAGGGCGAGGAGTCGGCGGTGCGGACGAGCAACGGGAGCGTGACGGTGCGGGTGAAGTGAAATCGGGAGGATGAAGAGAAGAGGAAGACCGCCCCGGAGGGGCGGGGTACCCAAGTCGGGGATCCAAGAGCCCTCGACCGGCACTCGCTCGCGCTCGTGCCACCTCCCCCGCCCCCCCATCGGCGACGGTGGAGGGTGAAGAGGCCGCTCGTTGATCGAATGAAAGTGCGTTAGCGTTCGCGCAGGGGTTCGAGGGCGGCGGGGAAGAGGTCGGCGAGTTCGGCGGCGAGGAGGCCGGCGGAGGCGTGAGCGCGTTCGCGCCAGAGGTCGCCCGCGCGGCCATGAGCGGCGACGGCGATGCGAGCGGCATCGAAGAGGGAGAGGGCGGGACGATCGGCCGCGTTGGATGGGCCAAGCGGCGTGCCGAGGCGGACGTGCTGAGCGGCGAGGCCGGCGATGAGGCCTGCGAGGGTGTCGCCGGTGCCGGCGGTGGCGAGTTCGTGGCCGCCGGTGGAGTTGGTCCAGGTCTGCTGGCCGTTGCTGACGGCGGTGCCGGCACCTTTGAGGACGACGATGCATCCGAGGCGCTGGGCGAGGGCCTCGGCGGCGCGGGGGCGTGTGGCGGGATCGGTGGGATCGAGCGAGATGCCGAGGGAGCCGGCGAGGCGGCGGTACTCGCCGGGGTGTGGGGTGAGGACGGCGGCAGCGCGGAAGTCGCGGGCGAGTTCGGGCACGTCGGCGAGCGAGTTGAGGGCGTCGGCGTCGAGGATGATGGGGCAGCGGTCGCAACCGGCGGCGCGGAGGGCGAGGGCCTGCGCGCCGGGGCCGGTGCCGAGGCCCGGGCCGACGACGATGGCGTGGGACTCGTCGGCGGCGTCATCGAAGCGTTCGGCGGCGAGGTGGGCGATGAGGTCGCCGGCGGGGTTGGTGTCGAGGGCGCGGCCGGTGGCGGAAGGGCAGATGACGAGGCCGGCTTCGAGTGCGTCGCGGGGCATGAAGAGTCGTGCGAGGCCGGCGCCGGCGCGGAGCGCGGCGAGCGCGGCGAGGGCCGGCGCGCCGACCATGAGGCGGCCGTCGGAGGTGCAGCCGCCGAAGACGGCGACGGTTCCGAAACTGCCCTTGTGCCCGCTCGGATCGCGGCGTGGGAGCAGCGGCAGAGTCACTCGATCTCCTCGACCTTGATCTTGAGGCGGCCAAGCAGAGGCAGGAGGGCGGCCATGGAGGAGGTCTCTTCGCCGTCGGCGAGCGCGCTGACAGCGATGGTGATGTGTGTGGCGTCGAAGGGGAGTCCTCGGAGGGTGCCGTCGAGATCGACCCAGCGGGGTTTGCCGTCGATGGTGAGGAGGGCCTGGGCCCACATGTGGTAGCCGAAGACGCCGCGCTCGCCCGCGAACTGGTCGGCGTAGATGAGACCGGAGGCGGCGCGAGCGGGGATGCCGTCGGCGCGGAGGAGGGCGATGAGGAGCGCGCCGTGCTCGGTGCAATCGCCCTGGCGCGAGCGGGCGACCTCGGAGGCTGTGGCGAAGCCGACGGAGAGGTCCTTGGCGGTGACGTAACGGCTGACGAAGGCGCGGATGGCTTCGGCGCGGCGGACGGGATCGTCGCCCGCGCCGTTGGTGGCTTCCTTCGAGAGGCGCACGATCTCGGGGTCTTCGGCGTTGATCATGGTGCTGGAAGCGACGAAGGCCTTGTTGGCGACGTCGGCGGGATCGGCGGGCGACCAGGCGTCGGCCTTGACACGGACGCGCGCGGCCTGATCGACGGGCTCGACGGTTTGCGCACCGGTGGTCGGGAGCGCGGGCATGGCGGCGGCAGCGCCGTCGTCGGCGGGGAGCGAGAGGAGGTAGACGGCGTGCTTGGTGCCGCGGGGCTTGGCGATCTCGCGGTCGGGCTTGACGAGGGTTTTGACCATGACCTCTGGGGCTTCGCCGGTGGCGGTGAGGGCGTCGTCGCGGGTGGTCATGGTGACGGCCATGCTGAGGCCGCCGAGGGGGATGGTGGTTTTGACGGGGACGCCCTGGGCGTCGATGAACTCGGTGGATTCGATGCCGGGCGAGGCGGAGGAGGTGGAGATGCACTTGACGAGATCGTGCTGCTTGCCGAGGACTTCGAGGGTGACCTTCTGGAGTTTGTCGCGTTTGATGGTGATGACATCGGAGCCGGTGGTGGGCTCGATGGAGCGGACCTCGATCATGTCGGCGCCCGCGGCGAGTCGCTGGCGGACGTACTCGCCGGCGGCGGCGGGGGTGAGCCAGACGTCCTTGGGCAGGGGCTTGGTGGAGCGGGTGGTCTGTTCGCCCTGGGTGGACTCGATGGAGAGTTCGGAATCGCCGAAGGTGTAGGAGGTGGTGGTGGGGATGGCGCCGAGTTGCTGGACGGATTTCATGGAGAGGGGCTTGCCAGCCTTGGTCTCGATGAACTCGGACTCCATTTTGACACGGACGGCGGCGGGGCCGCGTCCGATGCCGATCTCCATGCGTGTGCCGGTGGTGATGCGGTCGCCGTCGGTTTTCTGCCAGCCGTGCATCCAACCGGCGCGCCGGCCGGCGAGTTCGAGGGCGTACCAGCGGTCGAAGTCGTCGATGGCGAGGAGGCGAGAGGAGGACGCGAGGAGAGCGAGAACGAGGACGAGGCGTTGGAGGAGTGTGGGCATGGCGGGCTCCGTGAGGTCGGCGATTCTACGGGTTGAAGGTGGCATGGTTCGGGGGGCTCCTATGGTGTGGCATGATCACGATTCGCAAGTCGGAGGATCGGGGGCACGAGGACCACGGGTGGCTGGACGCGCGGCACACGTTCAGTTTCGCGCGGTATTACGACCCGGCGCACATGGGCTTTCGCGGGCTGCGGGTGATCAACGAGGATCGGGTCGCGCCCGGGCGCGGGTTCTCGATGCATCCGCACGACAACATGGAGATCATCACGTATTTGCTGTCGGGGACGCTGCGGCACAAGGACTCGCTGGGGCATCAGGCGGACCTGGTGCCGGGACGGGTGCAGCGGATCTCGGCGGGGACGGGGCTGATGCATTCGGAGACGAACGCCAGCGGGAGCGAGGCGGTGCATCTGCTGCAGATCTGGCTGGAGCCGAACGTGCGCAACGTGAAGCCGGATTATGCGGAGGTTGCGCTGGATGAGTCGGGGTATCGGGATCGGCTGGGGGTGGTCGCGGCAGGGGCCACAAAGGGCGGCGGGCCGATCACGATCAACGCGGACGCGCGGCTCCTGGCGGGGAAGTTGCGTGCGGGGGCGGAGGATCGGCTGACGCTTGGGCCGGGGCGGTATGGATGGGTGCAGGTGGCGCGGGGCGCGATTACGGTTGATGGAGTCGAACTCAAACAAGGGGATGGCGCGGCGATCAGCGATGCGGCGGCGGTGACGATCCGCGCGAAGGAAGCGTCGGAAGTGCTGGCGTTTGATCTGGCGTGAGAAGAGCATCAGTCAACCGGGGCGGTTGACTGATGGCACCCGCGAAGACCGCCACGGAGTGGCGGGGTACCCAGGCGAAGACGAAGAATCGACGGGGACCGTCGATGTACCCAAGAGCAGTGCGCAAGCCAAACGCTCGGTTCTATGTCAGCGCGACGGGATCGACATCGACGGCGGTGCGGGCGTCGCTGATGAGGAGGCCCGCGGCGCGGAGGGTGCCGAGTGCGCGGGTGAGCGGGCCGGAGGATTCGGCGTAGGCGTCGAGCCCGACGCGGTGATAGCCGGCGATGCGGGCGATGGGGCAGGGAGCGGGGCCTTCGACGCGGAGGCCGTCGGCGCGGCGGAGGGCCTCGGCGAGCCGCTCTGCGCGTGCGGTGGCCTTGGAGAGGTCTTCATCGCGCACGACGATGCGGGCGAGGCGCGACACGGGTGGGAGTCCCGCGGCCCGACGGAGTTCGATCTCGCGCCGGGCGAAGGACTCGAAGTCGTGGGCGGCGGCGAGAAGGATGGCGGGTTGGCGGGGGTTGACGGTCTGGACGATGACGCGCCCGGGGGCTTCGCCGCGGCCCGCGCGCCCGGCGACCTGGCTGACGAGTTGGAAGGTGCGCTCGTCGGCGCGGAAGTCGGGGAGGGCGAGGGCGGTATCGGCATTGACGACGCCGACGAGGCGGACGTTGGGGAAGTCGAGTCCCTTGGCGACCATCTGGGTGCCGACGAGGACGCGGACGGAGCCGTTGGCGAGGCCTGCGAGGACGTTGGTCCAGTCGCGTGCGGTTCGCATGGTGTCGCCGTCGGCGCGGATGAGGGAGCGGCCGGGCTCGAGGCCAAAGCGTGCGAGTTCTTCCTCGACGCGCTGGGTGCCCGAGCCGATGGCGATGGCGCGGCGGCCGCAGGCTGGGCAATCGGCGGCGATGATCTGTTCGGCGAGGCAGTGGTGGCAGCGTGCGAGGCGGCCGGCGCGGGAGCGATGGATGACCATGGAGGCGTCGCACTCGGCGCAGGTGAGTACCCAGCCGCAGTTGGCGGAGGGGCAGCAGACGTAGTGGGCGTGGCCGCGGCGGTTGATGAGGATGATGATCTGACCGTCGTCGCGGAGGGTGTCGGCGATGGCCTGACGGAGGGTGGGGCCGAGTGCGCCGACGCGGGAGAGGGCGGCGTTGGTGTGGGATGAGGCATCGGCACCATCGCGTCGTTCACGGGCGAGGTCGATGATCTCGACGCGAGGGAGGCGTCCGCCGGCGACGCGCTCGGGCAGCCGCCAGAGCGAGTAACGACCCGAGGCGGCGTTGGCCCAGGATTCGAGGGAGGGCGTGGCCGAGCCGAGGACGACGGCGCAGCCTTGCATCTGGGCGCGCTTGATGGCGACGTCGCGAGCGTGGAAGCGAGGGGCCTGGTCCTGCTTGTAATCGGTGGCGTGCTCCTCGTCGACGATGATGAGGCCGAGTCGCGGGAGGGGCGCGAAGACGGCGGAGCGAGCGCCGATGACGAGGGCGGCACCTTCGTGGCCTTCGTCGGCGGCGCGGGCCCATTGGCGGCTTCGTTCGGCGGCTGAGAGGCCGGAGTGGAGGACGGCGACGCGTGGGCCGAAGCGGGCGATGAAGCGTGCGGAGAGTTGGGGCGTGAGGGCGATTTCGGGGACGAGAATGAGGGTGGTGGCGAGGCGTTGCAGCGCGTGATGAGCGAGGGCCATGTAGACCTCGGTCTTGCCGGAGCCGGTGACGCCGTGGAGGAGGTGGACGCCGAAGGAGCCGAGCGAGGCGGCGATGCCGTCGATGACGGAGCGCTGGGTGGCGGTCCAGTGGATGGGCTGAGCGGGGCGCGATTCGGTGGTGGAGGAATCGGGAATGCCGACGGAGGGGCGGACGGCATCGATGGATTCGAGCAGGCCGGCGGATTGGAGGCGGCGGACGGTGGCGCTGGTTTTGTGGCCGAGCGCGCGGGCGAGCGTGGCGGCGGAGCGGGAACCGTTCCAGTCGAGCGCTTGCACGGCATCCCAGGCCTTGATGGTGGCCTTGGAGGCGTTGGCGAGCGCTGCGGAGGCGAGTTCTGGGCAGACGGGCTTGAGTTCGCGGACGGTGCCGACGCCGCGGCGGACGGCGGCGGGCATCATGGTGGCGAGGACGATGCCGAGGGGGCAGACGTAATAGGCGCCGATCCAGCGAGCGAGATCGACGAGGGGCTCGGGGAGGCGTGCGGGGCGGACGCGGGCGAGGGGTTTGACGCGAGCGGGAGAGATGCCGTCGAGGATTTCGTCATGGCCGCCGGCGATGACGATGCCGGTGACGGTGCGAGAGGCGAGCGGGACTTCGACAAGTTGGCCGACGGGGAGGAGCGAGGGCGCGCGGTAGGTAAGGCTTTCTTCACGGCCGGCGCGGCGATGGAGCGCGACGCGGACGTACGGCCCGCGCGGTTCGTCTTCCATTCCGAAGAGGGTGGCGGGGGCCATGGTTACAATGATGGCATGCCCGAGACGACGACGCCCCAGCGGGGCACCCGAACCGCGCGACTGGCCTTGGCCGATGGGACGGTGGTGCATGGACGTGGGTTTGGCGCGGTGGGCGTGTTGTCAGTGGGCGAGGTGGTGTTCAACACGGCGATGATCGGGTATCAGGAGTCGCTGACGGACCCTTCGTATGCCGGGCAGATTCTGGTGGCGACGTTTCCACTGATCGGGAACTACGGGGTCAACGAGGACGACGAGGAGTCGGCGAAGGTGCAGGTTGCGGGGTATGTGGTTCGGGAACTGGCGCGGCGGCCCTCGAACTTCCGAGCCACGAGCGATCTGTCAACGTATCTCGCGCGGCATGGGGTGCTGGGCATCGAGGGCGTGGATACGCGGGCGATCACGCGCCGGCTGCGGTCGGCGGGCGTGATGAGCGGGGTGTTGACCGACCGGGCCGAACTGACGGACGCGGAACTCGTCGAGCGGGCGCGATCGGCACCGTCGATGGCGGGTCAGAACCTGGTGCCGCTGGTGGGCTGCTCATCGGCGACGAAGTGGAGCGAGACGCTGGGGGAATGGTCGCCCGGCGCGGCGGGGAAGGGGAGCGGGAGGCCGCTGCGGGTGTTGGCATTGGATTGCGGGGCGAAGCGGAACATCCTGCGGAACCTGGCGGATCGGGGGTGCGTGGTGACGGTGACGGCACACGACACGCCGGCGTCGGAGATTCAGCGGCTGTACGAGGCGGGCGAGATCGACGGGTTGTTCGTGTCGAATGGTCCGGGTGATCCGGCGGCGGTCGAGGGGACGATCCAGACGCTGCGGACGCTGGCGGGAGTGCCGGCGGCGCGGGCGATTCCGACGTTCGGCATCTGCCTCGGGCATCAGTTGCTGGCGCTGGCACTGGGGGCGAAGACATTCAAGTTGAAGTTCGGGCACCGCGGAGTGAATCAGCCGGTGCTCGATTCGGTGGCGGGCCGCGTGCAGATCACGAGCCAGAATCACGGGTTTGCGGTGGACCCGGAGTCGCTGAAGGCGGTGGGCGGCGAGGCGACGCATGTGAACTTGAATGACGGGACGCTGGCGGGATTTCGGGTTGCGGGGAGGCCGCTGATTGCGGTGCAGCACCATCCGGAGGCGTCACCTGGGCCGCATGACGCGGGGGCGTCGTTTGATGAGTTTGTGATGCTGATGGCGGAGCGGAGGCGGTAGACGGGGCGCTTTCGGGCAGATATCGGACGTAAATACTGGGGTGTATTTGTCGGAAATCCGCATCCGGGGTCTAGGCAGGTGCGGAAAGATGTGGTAAAGTAGAGGCTCGGATCGTGTGGGGTGCCCACGCGTCTTGGCACGCGATGGGCGAGGGTTAGGTATCCGCGTCTGTGTAGTCGCGGATGGGTTATTGAGGGGCCGGCATCCGCCGGCACGGTCCACGTCGCATGGGGATTGATCCCCGGAGGGATTCTCGAATGTCGAATACTCGTCTGTTGGCTGTTGCCGGTCTTGCGGTGAGCGCGTCGGTTGCCTGTGCGCAGCCGGTGGCGTTGACGAAGTCCACGAATACGACCACGATCACCGCCGGCAACTCGGTGTCGTGCAACCTGACGGTGGCCCCGAACCAGATCTGCGCTGACAACGATTACTGGCGCTCTTTCAGCCTCGCGGGTGAGGCGTCGGTTCTTGCTGGCGGCCTGACGGTCTCCAACGTGCAGTTCGGCTGGGAGGCGGCGACGTTCCCAGTGCCCGCCGGCCAGCCCATCACGGTCACGCTCTACAAGGACACCAACGGCGGCGCGCCGGTCGCGGTCGGCACCGACCTTGTCCTCGCGGGCACGGGTGTGCTCAACGTGGTGAACGGCACGCTTCAGTTCGGCACCTGCAACGTCGCGGGCGTCTTCGCCAAGACGGACACGATGGTCGTCCGCATCGGGCACCCGGACTACATCCCGACCTACGCCCCGCCGCCCAACGGCACCAACACGAATGCCACGGGCGAGGCCGCGACCTTCTTCATCGGTTCCAATGCCCTCGGCCAGAGCGGCCCGTCGTACATCCAGTCGGTCGGTTGCGGGCTGGCTACTCCCGGTGACCTCGCGGGCATCGGCTTCCCGAACATGCACATCATCATGATCGTGAACGGGACGACGAGCACGGGTGGCGGCGGCGGCGGTTGCTATGCCAACTGCGACGCCAGCACGGTCGTGCCCTTCCTCAACGTCAACGACTTCGTTTGCTTCAACAACCGGTTCGCGTCGAACGACACCCGGGCGAACTGCGACCTGAGCACGGTGGTTCCGATCCTCAACGTCAACGACTTCATCTGCTTCAACAACGCCTTCGCCTCCGGTTGCTCGGCTCCATAAGTCTTTGCTATTTCTTGAACTCAACGACCCCCGTCCGGCGATCCGGGCGGGGGTTCTGTTTTTGCACGGCATACGGCCCCGAACGATTCTCGCACGGCCTGCCGCATCATCTTGGTGATTCGGCTTGGCCGAGGGGTGAAGGGGCGCTACGATGTCGGCCCTACATCGGAGGCCGTCATGTACGCGATTATTGAAGACTCGGGCTCGCAGCGGAAGGTTCAGGCCGGCGACGTGATTCTCGTTGATCTGATCGACGCGGGCGCGGCGGCGGTGGGCAAGGCCGTGTCGTTTGATCGCGTGCTGATGATCGGCGGCGAGAGCGCGGCGAAGGTGGGGACGCCGTATGTTGGCGGGGCGAAGGTGCAGGGCGAGGTGATGGATCCGGTGGTGATGGGGGAGAAGATCCACATCCACAAGCACCGGACGAAGAAGGCCTACAAGAAGAAGACGGGCCATCGGCAGCGGTACACGCAGGTGAAGATCACGGCGATCAACGGGTGAGCGGCCGCGCGGATGGCGTGCCGGGAGCGCGCGTGCGGGGTATGCTGATCGCGTGCGATCCATCACGTTGATCACGACGGGCGGGACGATCGAGAAGACCTATGACGAGGCCTCGGGGTTGTTGACCAACCGGGGTTCGATCCTGCGCCGGATGCTGCGACGGCTACGGCTCGAGGAGACGACGATCCGCACGATCGAACTGATGAGCAAGGACAGCCTGGCGATGACCGACGACGACCGGGCGCGGGTGGTCGAGGCGGTGCATGTGGCCGGGGGCGGGTCGGGGGGTGGGGCGGGGGCGACGGACACGACGGGGATCGTGATTCTGCACGGGACGGACACGCTGGCGACGACGGGCGAGCGGTTGGAGCGGGAGGTGAGCCCGCCGCGGGTGCCGATCGTGCTGACGGGGGCGATGCGGCCGTTCGAGATGACGAGGTCGGACGCGCTGCAGAACCTGACGGAGGCGGTGTTCGCGGTGGGAGTGCTGCCGGCGGGGGTGTATTGCGTGTCGCACGGGCGGGCGCTGCGGTTTCCGGGGGTGAGGAAGGACCGGGAGCGGGGCACGTTTGTGAAGTCGGGCGCGTAGGGAAACCTCGTTCGTCGCAACGATGAAGAGTCGAGGTAGAAGCGGTAGACACCGCTCTGGAGAGCGGTGCCACCAAAGGCCGCATGTGGTAGACACCGCTCCGGAGAGCGGTGCCACCAAAGACCGCACGTTTATCCCACTCGAGCGCCACGTTGGACGTTGCCGTCTTGCGCGATGCGGAGTCCGGGAGCGGCGCTCGTGCCGTGCGCGCTGCTCGCGGCGGGGGCCGAGGGTCGTGGCTTGCCGGCGGTGACGCGGAGGACGGTGAGCCCGATGGCGGCGATGCCCAGGCCCGCGCTGCCGAAGAGCCAGGTGTTGTCGATGGCGGGGGCGGGGAGGGCGTAGGAGATGGAGTAGCCGAGGTCGTTGTCGCCCTTCTCGAGGCGGATGTCGGTGGCCTCGTCGGGGACGAAGACGCGCATCTCCGGCTGCATGTTGAGCGAGCCGTCGGTGATGTTCTCGATGAAGAGGAACTCGCGTTCGCGCTGGTCGGTCTTGTTGCGGAGGTCGGTGAGGTTGAGTTCGTAGCGGTTGTTGGGGCGCGGGCGAGCGATGCCGCGGGCGGTGAACTGGACGAGGACGCGGCGGGCGTCGAGGTCGTTGGTGATTTTGACGTCCTCGGGCTTGATCTGGGCACCGGGGAGTTTGCGGATGATCTCGCGCTTCCAGAGGGAGGGCCACGTGTAGAAGGCGCCATTGGTCCAGACCTGCCATTCGGAGGCGGTGAGGGTCATGGAGATCGTGACGCGGCAGTCGCCGACGCGGTCGGGGCGGAACTCGATCGATTGCTTGAGGGGCTTGGTGTTGACCATGGCGGGGTTGGGGTCGGGCGCGCCGAAGGCGGAGGGCTGGGCGAGCGCGGCGGAGGTGGCGGAGGCGAGGAGCGCGAGGCCGGCGGCGAGGGTGAGGGTCTTCATGGCGGCTGCTTTCGGTCGAGAAACGGGCGGTCTGCGGACAGGTGGGTGAGTGGTGATGCGTGCGGGGGGTGGAGTTGAATCGGGATTGAGGGATTTCAGGGGAGGTAGGCGCAACCGGCGATGACACGGTCGCGGCTGGCGGTGAGTTTGTGGAGGAAGACATCGTCGACAGCGACGAGCCAGCCGACGTAGCCGGTGGGCGTCTGGACGATGCAGCACTCGGCGGTGCGCTTGCGTTTGTCCTTGCCGGCGAGGGTGGTGATGAAGACGCGAGCGGGGAAGTCGCCGACGGGCTTGTCGAACTTGGACTGGTGGTCGTAGTCGATGTCGAGGTCGTCCATGGCGTCTTCCCAGACTTCCATGGCGTCGTCGAGGGTTTCGGGCGCTGAGCCGAACTCATAGCCCTCGATGAGCATGCGTCCGGCGTCGTCCATGGCGGCGAAGGAGATGAAGGGGGCCTTGCCGCGCTTCATGCTGATGAGGTCGGCGCGGAAGCGAGTGAAGGCGGGATAGGCCATGCGGAGGCGGTTGGAGTCGGAGGTCCAATACTGGATGGTTTCGTCGAGGGTCGGTGCTGGCGGCGGCGGAGGCGGCGGTGCCGGAGGTGGGGGCGTCGGAGCAGGCTCGGGCTGGACCGGCACGGGGATCGGGACGGGCACG
>JBJXFQ010000096.1:0-59807 GCA_046155605.1 Phycisphaerales bacterium | reverse complement strand
GCCATGGCCGCCCTGCCCGCCTTGGGCGTCGGGACCGTCGTCGGACATGTAAGAAATGTGACGAGAGAGGTCCTTGCGGTTGTCGAGGAACCACTTCATTCGTTTCTTGAAGCCCGGGAGCCTGTCGATGGCGGTGTCCTCGAGCACCTCGGCGGCGAGGATGGGGATGATGCCGACGAGGGAGCGAACGCGAAGCGGGATGGTTCGGCCGTCGATGCTGATCTGGTCGTAGTAGAAGCCGTCTTGCTCGTCCCAGAGGCCCGACCCGCCGAGGGTGTTCATGGCGTCGGTGATGGCGACGAAGTGCTCGAAGAACTTGGAGGCGACGTCTTCGTAGGCGGGGTCTTGGCTGGCGAGTTCGAGGGCCATGGAGAGGAGGGTGCCGCAGTAGAAGGCCATCCAGGCGGTACCGTCGGCCTGTTCGAGGTGACCGCCGGTGGGGAGGGGCTTGGAGCGGTCGAAGACGCCGATGTTGTCGAGCCCGAGGAATCCGCCGGAGAAGAGGTTTTTGCCGTTGGGGTCTTTGCGGTTGACCCACCAGGTGAAGTTGAGCATGAGTTTTTGGAAGGTTCGAGCGAGGAAGAGGCGGTCGCGCTGGCCGCGCGGGCCGGTCATCTTGTAGACGCGCCAGCAGGCCCAGGCGTGGACGGGCGGGTTGACATCGCCCATGGCGAACTCATAGGCGGGGATCTGGCCGTTGGGGTGCATGTACCACTCGCGGAGGAAGAGGATGAGTTGTTCCTTGGCGAGGTGTGGATCGACGCGGGCCATGGGGATGGTGTGGAAGGCGAGGTCCCAGGCAGCGAACCAGGGATACTCCCACTTGTCGGGCATGGAGATGACATCGCGGGCGTGGATGTGGGGCCACTCGGCGTTGCGGCCGTGCTTGTGGCCCTCGGGCGGGGCGGGCTGCGCCGCGTCGCCCTCGAGCCAGTCTTTGACGACGTAGTGGTAGAACTGCTTGCTCCAGAGGAGGCCGGCGAAAGCCTGCCGCGCAACGTTGCGGCGCTCGGGATCGAGGTCGGGCGTGCGGGAGTTGAAGAACTCGTCGGCCTCGCGCCGTCGCTCGTCGAAGAGGCGGTCAAGGGATGGGCCGAGGGGGTCGGAAGCGGCCTCGTCCGGGGGAGTGAGGCGGAGTCGGAGGACGACTTTGCCGCCGGCGGGGATGGTGAGTTTGTACCAGGCGGCGGACTTGGTGCCCCGGCGTGCGGGGTTGACGGCGGCGGCGTTGCCGTGGACGACGCGTTCGTGGAAGGCGTCCTTGGGGAATGCCGGGCCGGGCGTGCCGAAGACTTTCTGGGTGTTGGTCTGGTTCTCGCAGAAGAGGAGTTCGGGCGCGGAGCCGTCGGGCGCGAGGCCGACGAAGAGCGAGCGTTTGCCCAGGGACGTGTGGTCGGCCTCGATAATGCCGTGGCGATCGGACCAGAGGGTGGGCTTCGGCTCGCAGCCCTCGTGGGTGCAGCCCCAGGACCAGTGATTGCGGAACCAGAGCGTGGGGAGGGCGTGGAGGCGTGCGGGCTCTGGGCCGCGATTGTGGATGGTGATGCGGATGGCGATGTCTTCGGGCGAGGCCTTGGCATACTCGACCTCGGCGTCAAAGTAGCGGGAGTCGTTGAAGACGCCGGAGTCGGCGAGTTCGAACTCGGCTTCGGAGCGACTACGACGGCGAGATTCATCGACGAGCCGGGCGTAGGGGAACTCGGCCTGCGGGTACTTGTAGAGCCCGCGCATATATGAGTGCGTGGGGGTGGAGTCGAGGTAGAAGTAATGTTCCTTGACGTCCTCGCCGTGGTTGCCTTCGGGGCCAGTGAGGCCGAAGAGGCGCTCCTTGAGAATGGGGTCTTTTTCGTTCCAGAGGGTGAGTGCGAAGCAGAGGCGGCATTGGCGATCGGTGATGCCGAGGATGCCGTCTTCACCCCAGCGGTAGGCGCGGGAGCGGGCCTGGTCGTGGGGGAAGTAGTTCCAGCAGTCACCGCTCTCGGAGTAGTCTTCGCGGACGGTGCCCCACTGGCGCTCGGAGAGGTACGGCCCCCAGCGTTTCCAGTTGGCGTTGCGGTGCTCGTCGGCCTCGAGGCGCTGGGACTCGGCGTCCGGTGCCGTGCGCGAGATCGGCTCGTCATCGTGATGGTGGCGCGCGGGTTTGATCTCGGCGGGGGGCATGAGGGGCTTTGGGCGTGGGGCGAGGATCGCCATCGGCGTGCTCCATTATCGGGCGGTTCGAGAGCGGGAGAGAGAGGAAATGGGGTCGAGCCACGTCCGCCTTGATCCGGCGTGTTCGCTCAAGGGTGTGGCCCTTTGGCCGGTCGGATGTCAGTGAGCGGCGTGGCCTGTGGGGCAGCCGCAGGTGAATCGTTTGCCGAGGACAGGAATCTCGCGTCGACGGAGGACGAGGATGGTCGCACTTGCGAGGAAGACGATGATGGCGAGCCCGAAGAGCAGGCCGCCGTCACCTTTGACCTCGATTCCGAGGCTGGTGACGTGGCTCATGAACGCCCCGCTGATCACGCCCAGCGAGAGGACGGCGCCGAGCGTGACCAGGCGGGGGACAAGGAGGAGGACGACGGCGACGAGTTCGGCAGCACCGGAGGCGTAGCGGCCCCAGGGCTCGATGCCGAGCGTGCTGAAGATGTACTTGCTCTCCTCCGCGCCGGTGAACTTGAAGAAGAGCGTCTGAAAGAGAATCGCGGCGACGATGAGTTGGAGAGCCCAACTTGCGATGCGCTGTGGCCTGCTCATGGCTTGATCGGGTCCTCGTTTGTCAGTTTCTTCCAGTTGCGATCGGCGGCGGGCTCCCACTCTTTTTCGCGCTTGTTCCAGTCCTTTTTGGCGTCGGCGAAGGTGCCGAGGTAGAAGAGGAAGAGTCGGCCGTCCTTGATCTTGTAGTTGGTGGGGTCGATCTCGACCTTGCGGCCGCTGTCGCCCATCGCGCTGGCGCACCAGCCGCCGTAGGTCGGGAGGTATTTCTCGGGATTCTGGGCGAAGCGGCGGCGGTTGTCGGCGGAGGCGAAGCGGTAGGTGACGCCTCGATAGGTTGACGTGAGATCGGGCTTGCCCTTCACGGGCTTGGAAGCGACGAAGTACGACACGGGGTCGTAGCCCTCGAGAGCAAGCGTGGAGCCCTTGGGGAGGTTGTAGTCTTTGAGCGCTGGCAGACGGCCCTTTTCCGCGAAGGTGGTGGCGAACTGGGTGAACGTGAGGTTGTCGTGTTCGTTGGTGCCGGCGTGGCGGAAGAGTTCGTTGCCGGCGTGGTCGAGGACGATCGTGACCGGCAGGCCGCTCGCGGTGCCTTCATGGGCCTTGAGTTTGGCGGCGAGTGTGCCGGTGGAATCGTCGATGATGTTGAGGCCGGACTCGTGGAACTGCTTGGCCCAATCGGCCGCGCCCGTCTCGCTGGTGATGATGAGGTGACGCACGCCGGCGACGGTGGGCCAACTTGCGGCGTATTGCTTGGCAAGGCCCGTGGACTCGGGCGAGGCGGGAAGTCTCAGGAAGTGGAAGGCGGCGTAGTGGCCGCGGATCTGTGACCAGGCGATGTCGGTGTTGGAGGCCATGCAGTGCAGTGCCTGGCCGTCGGGCTGAGCGTGTGCGGCGAAAGTGGCGACGGCAACGAGGCCGACGCGGGAGAAGGTTCTGGGCTGGAACATGTGGGCCTCATGGATTGCCGGATGTGGCGCTGGGATGGCGGGCCTGGAAAGGACTGCAACCTTGGATGCCGACGAGGCGAGCGCGGTTCGGGGCATCTGTCGGGCGCGGGACGGGGGAACTACGATCCGGGCGGAGCGTGGAGGGCGTGAACATGAGCGAACCGGCATCACAGGACGTGACGAGGCTGCTGGACGCGATCAATGCCGGCGAGGCGAAGGCGTCGGACCAGTTGCTGCCGCTGGTGTATGACGCGCTTCGTCGGATGGCGGGGTCGCAGATGTCGCGCGAGCCGGCGGGCCACACGCTGCAGCCCACGGCGCTGGTCCATGAGGCGTATCTGCGGCTGGTGGGTTCGGGGGACGTGAAGTGGCACGGTCGCGGGCACTTTTTCGCGGCGGCGGCGACGGCGATGCGGCGCATTCTCGTCGAGCGGGCGCGGCGCAAGATGGCGACCAAGCACGGGGGCGGGCGCAAGTCCGTCTCGCTCGATGAGGGCTCGCTGGCGGCGGAACCCGAGGCGGTGGACATGCTGGCGCTCGACGAGGCGCTCGATCGGCTGGCGGCTCGGGACGAGCGCTGGGCGCAGATCGTGATGCTGCGTTTCTTTGCGGGGCTTTCGATCGAGGACACGGCGGCGGCGATGGGCCTCTCGATGACGACGGTCAAGGATGAATGGGCGTTTGCCCGCGCGTGGCTGCATCGAGAGTTGATCCGCGGGGACCAGCCCGGGACGCGTTCGTGATCGACCTGGTGCGTGTGCGCGACGCCTTTCGCGCGGCGCTGGCTGCCGCGCCCGCGGAGAGGGAAGCCACGCTGCGGCGGGTGTGCGGCGACGACGTCGGGTTGATCGACGAAGTGCGTGGACTGCTGGCGCATCACGCGTCGGCGGAGGGGTTTCTCGAGCCGAATGCAGCCGAGGCGGCGCGGGCGCGCGAGGCGGCTCGGACGTGGCTGGGCGCGCCTTCGCCGGGCGAACGGATCGGGAGTTACACGGTGCGGACGTTCGTGGGCGCGGGCCGGCTCGGGCTGGTGTATGAGGCGGAGCAGGATGAGCCGCGGCGAACGGTGGCGCTCAAGATCATCAGGCCGGGGATCGCCGGCCCGAGCGCGACGCGGCGGTTCGTGGTTGAGAGCCAGGCGTTGCTCTCGCTGCGGCACGCGGGGATCGCAAGGGTCTTTGAAGCGGGAACCGCCCAGACGCCCGCTGGCGCGCTGCCGTTTGTCGCGATGGAACTGGTCAAGGGCGTGTCGCTTGGTGAATGGTCGCGGGCGGCGCGGCCGGGGCTGCGGCCGCGGCTCGAGGTGATGGCCGGGGCGTGCGAGGCCATCGGGTACGCGCACGCGCACGGCGTGATCCACTGCGACGTGAAGCCGTCGAACATCCTGGTGGACGAGGCCGGGAGTGCGCGGATCGTGGACTTTGGCGTGGCGCGGCTGGGGATTTCGGAGGCGAGGGGCTCCCGGAATCATTCCGAGGCCGACCTGCCGGCGGGAACGGCGGGGTACTGGAGCCCGGAGCAGGCGGCGGGGGATTGGAAGTCGGTCGGGCCGACCGCGGATGTGTACGCGCTGGGCGTGGTGCTGAAGGAACTCGCGGCGGGGTGCGGGCCGGGGGAGGCTGAGAGCCCGGCCGATCGTGCGTTGCGTGCGGCGGTCGACGGGGTGGTGGTGAAGGCGACGGCGCGCGACCCGCGTCGGCGGTATTCGTCGGCGCGCGGGATGGCCGAGGCACTCCGGCGGGGGTTGGGGGGCGAATCAGGGGGTCGGTCGGGCGTCGCGGCGAGCCTGCTAGGGCTGGCGCGGCGGGTGGGCGGCCTGGGCCGATCGGGGCGGGAGCAGCGGCCGTAGGGCGAGAAGCGAACGGCAAGACCCGGCGCCTTGACGGGCGCGGTACATTGCAGCGCCTCTCAAGACTGAAGGAGTTCGTTGTGAAGACTCGAAGACTGCTGGCGTGGGTGTGCGCATTGGTGACGATGCCGGTGATGGCGGCCGATCCGCCGGCGCTGGATCCGGCATGGATCGAGCAGATGCCGTGGCGTTCGATTGGCCCGGCGAACATGGGCGGGCGGATCACGGACCTGGCCGTGGTGCCCGGCGACCCGGCGACGTACTACGCGGCGACGGCCTCGGGCGGGTTGCTCAAGACGGTGAACAACGGGATGACCTTCGAGCACCTCTTCGACCGCGAGGCCACCGTGTCGATCGGCTCGATGGCGGTGGCGGCGAGCGACGCGAACATCGTGTGGGTCGGGACGGGCGAGGCCAACCCGCGGAACAGCGTCTCGTGGGGCGACGGGGTGTACAAGTCCGTTGATGGCGGGAAGACGTGGAAGAACATGGGCCTGCGCGATTCGTTCCAGATCGGCGCGGTGGTGATCCATCCGACGAACCCGGATGTGGTGCTCGTGGGCGCGATGGGGCGGTGCTGGGGCACGGGCGGCTCGCGCGGGCTTTTCAAGACCACCGACGGCGGGGAGACGTGGAAGCGCGTGCTCGAGACTGACGACAAAACCGGCGTCATCGATATCGCGATCAGCCCAGGCGATCCGAACATCATCCTCGCGGCTACATGGGAGCGGCAGCGCGACGGGTTTGACAGCAACGATCCGATCAAACGATGGGGGCCGGGGTCGGGGCTGTGGAAGTCGAGCGATGGCGGGGAGACGTGGAAGCGGCTGTCGTCGGGCCTGCCGGAGGTGCAGATCGGGCGGATCGGGATCGAGTTTTACCAGAAGGATCCGAAGGTCGCGTTCATCGTGATCGAGACGGAAAAGAGCGGGGCGGCGCAGGAGAACGCGGCGTTCGCGGGGCTGACGGGCGAGGACGCCGAGGCCGGGGCGCGGGTGACGCGCGTGGTGAACGGCGGCCCGGCGGCGGGGGCGGAGTTGAAGGCGGGGGACATCATCCTGTCGCTCGACGGCAAGCCGATCTTGTCGTATGCGGGGTTCCAGGCGGCGCTGCGCGAGCGTGCGCCGGACGATGAGATCAAGGTGGTGCTCGCGCGGGAACGCAAACCCGTCGAGGCGACGATCAAGTTAGGGAAGCGGCCCGGGAGTCCGGATGATCGGCCGTATGGGACGCGGCTGGGCGGGCAGGTGGCGAACATCCAGAACGAGCAAGGCGTCAGTGGCTTCCAGACCGGCGGAGTCTTCCGGTCGGACGACGCGGGCGACACCTGGCGGCGGATCAACAGTTTGACGCCGCGGCCGATGTATTTCAGCAAGATCCGCATCGATCCGACGGACGAGAAGGTGATCTATGTGCTCGGCGTGTCGCTGCATATCAGCCGCGACGGGGGCGCGACGTTCACGGAGGATTATGCGAGGCAGGTCCACGCGGACCACCACGCGATGTGGATCAACCCGGCGAACCCGAAGCACGCGCTCGTGGGGTGTGACGGCGGCGTGTATGTGACCTATGACCAGGGAAAGAACTGGGACCACCTGAATCGAGCGGCGATCGGGCAGTTCTATCATGTGGCGGTTGACGCGAGGCCGTTTTATAATGTGTATGGCGGGTTGCAGGACAACGGGAGTTGGGGCGGGCCGGCGCGGTCGCGGACGGGCGGGGCGGTGAATGAGGATTGGTTCCGGGTGGGGAGCGGGGATGGGTTCCTCTGCGCGGTCGATCCGAACGACGCGGACCAGGTGTATTACGAAAGCCAGAACGGGGCGACGGGGTGGCGCAACCTAAGAACGGGCCGGGGCGGGAGCCTTCGTCCGCCGCCCGCGCCGGATGGGGCGCGGTATCGCTTCAACTGGGAGACGCCATTCCTGTTGTCGGCGCACAACTCGAAGATTTATTACAGCGCGGGGAACTATGTCTTTCGGACGCTGACGGCGGAGCGGGCGATGAAGCGGATCAGCCCGGAGATCTCGCGGACGGACAAGGGCTCGGCGACGGCGCTGACGGAGTCGCCGCTCGACGCCGACGTGTTGTATGTGGGGACGGATGACGGGGCGTTGTGGGCGACGCGCGATGGCGGGAAGACGTGGGTTGATCTGTTCAATCCGCCGGCGCCGTCCGAAAGTGAACAGACGCCGCAGCGGCCGCGCGGGGGCGGGGCGGCGATGCTGGCGCGGATGGATGAGAACGGGGACGGGAAGTTGCAGCGGTCGGAGACGCCCGAGCAGATGGGGCGGATGTTCGATGACGCCGACGCGAACCAGGACGGGGTGCTGGACGCGGAGGAGATGACGGCGATGGCCGGGCGCTTCGGCGGCGGAGGACGTGGCGGATTCGGCGGTCGTGGAGGTGGGGGCCGCGGCGGGGACGAAGCGGCGGAGACGCCCAATGACGAGCCGCCGGCCGAGGCACCGGACGGGAGGCCCACGGCAGCGCCGCCGCGAACGGGCGGCGCGAACGGTGGGGAGCGCGCCGGTGAGGGCGCGACGCGGCAGCCCGAGCCCGCGGCGAATCCGGTGGCGGGGACGTGGAACGCCAAGGCAACAGGTGCTGAACTGCCGACCGAGATCGCGTTCGATCTGATTCTCACGCTCGAGGCGGAGGGCAAGGTGGGCGGGCGGATTCGTTCGGACCTGTACAGCGGGCCGCTGAACGCGGGAACATTCGACGCGTCGGCGGGGAAGATTCGGATCGGGTTTGAGGGTCCGATGGGTCCGGTGACGATCGAGGCGAATGTGTCGGGCGACAAAATCACGGGGACGATGGGCGGGCAGGGCGGGTTCTCGGTCCCGTTCGAGGGCACGCGGATGCGCGAGCAGACGCAAGCCTCGGGCCGACCCGGACGGCGCTCGGCGCGCCAGCCGGCGGCGGAGCCGGGGAAGGCGCTCAAGGAACTGGTACCCGAGCCGCGGTGGGTGGCGTCGCTGGAGGCGTCGCGGTTCGTGGCGGGGCGCGTGTACATGGCACTCGACGGGCACCGCTCGAACGAGGACGGTCCGATGCTGCTGGCGTCGGAGGATTATGGTCGGACGTGGCGATCGATCACGACGAATCTGCCGGCGAACGGCTCGACGAGGGTGCTCCGCGAGGACATTGCGCGCGAGGACGTGCTCTACACGGGGACCGAGTTCGGGTGCTTCGTATCGATCGATCGCGGGAAGTCGTGGACGAAGATGAACGGCAATCTGCCGACGGTCGCGGTGCATGATTTCGCGCAGCACCCGACGACGGGCGAGATCGTGGCGGCGACGCACGGGCGGAGTTTGTGGGTCTTTGACGCGACGGCGCTCAGGCAGATGACGACAGAGGCGATCGCGCAGACGGCGACGCTCTACAAGCCCGCGACTGCGCACGTGTGGCGGTCGGAGCCCTCGCGCGGGATCAGCGGCTCGCGGCATTTCATCGCGCAGGGTGGCGCGGCGGGCGCGACGATCTATTACTCGCTGGCGACGCCCGCGCGAGAGTTGACCTTGCGGGTGACGACGCAGGCGGGTGTGGCGGTACGTGAGTTACGGGAGCCTTCGATGAAAGCGGGGCTGAACCGGGTCGTATGGGACTTGCGGCGCGATCCGCCGGCGCGGCCCGCGGGCGGCACGCCCGGCGCTGGGACGCCAGGTGGACCGGGTGGAGCGCCCGGAGGTGCGGCAAGCGGTGCGACGGGCGCGCCGGGTGCGGTGCCAGTGGGCGCGCCTGGCGCGGCGACGACGGGTAATCCGGTCGTTGCCGGCGCTCCGGGTGCCGGTGGTCCGGGTGGCCGCGGCTTTGGTGGGCAACGGGTGGCGACGGGCGTCTATCGCGTGGTGCTCGTGGTGGACGGGAAGGAGTACACGCAGGATGTGACGATCGCGGCAGACCCGGACTTCCCGGAATCCGGCCTGGCCGTGGGCGAGGAGGAATGGACGGATCGATCGCACATCGACGAATCCGAGGAGGAAGAAGCGGCGCGGCCGATTCGATAGCGCTGCGGACTCGATAGCGCGAACAGGCACCTAGCGGCAAGCGGCCTTCGCACAGTCTTTCCGTATCGGCACATCGATTCTTCGCGGAATTCTTGCGGGGTCCTGGTTGGGACTTCCGCAGTTTCCAGTAGAATGCCCGAGCGGCGACTGAGGAGGTTCTGCATGCGTTGGCTGTCGTTTGTTCTTGCGCTGTTGATGATCGCGGTGCCGGTGCGCGCGGACCTCTCGGCGAGTTTCGAGAGTCCGCCGTATTCGGGCAGCCCCGCGGGCGTGCCGCTGCCGCCGCAAGAGTTGTGGTATCAGCCAGTGCCGGGGAGCGCGGACTTTGATGTCTACACCTACGCGGGCAACGTGCTGCTGCTGCCGCCGAATCCGACGGGTGCCGCTCAGTTCATCGGCGGTCGGAGTTTGGGTGGAACGCAGCAGGCCCGCGCGCAGTTAGACCACAACTTTGGAAGTTCGTCGCGCTGGACGATCTCGTGGGATTTCTGCGCGCGATTCGACGGCGTGCTTCCCGCGACGCAGAACCTTGGCGGCTTCTCGCTCCAGCCGAACGCAACGCGTGATTTCAACGCGCTCTATACCTGGGTTGATCCGAATGCGGCCGCGGCATTCAACAGCGGATTCATCGTGTACGACGCGGCGGGAGTTCAGGCTCCCGCGCCGGGTCTCTCCGCCGGGCCGGAGTGGCAGAATCTTCAGAAGAACCACTGGTATCGGCAGACGGTCACGATCGATTATGCGACGAACCGCGTGGTCGAGGTAACGATCGCGGATTTGACAGTCGGCGGGCCGACAGCGTCGGCGCGGCCGACGGGCTGGTTCCTCGGCGGGGGGAGCGCGCCTGGGCTGCCGGTGCCGACGGCGATCCGGACCTTTGCCGGGGGGGCGTCGGCGGGCAACATCACCGGCTTTGATAACATTGACATCTGTCCGTTTGTGGTGTCGGGGTTCGCGCCGGGCGGCGGCCCGGAGGGCACGATCGTCAATATTTTCGGATGCGGATTTGGCGACCGCGTCGAGGACGTGTGCGTGGGGGTGCGGCTCGGGCCGACGGGCATGATCCCGATGTCGGTGGTGGCGGTGTCCGATACGGTGATCCAGGCACGGCTGGGTCCGGTGCCGCCTGGGGCGACGCCGGGGCCGATCGTGGTGTCGCGCGGGTCGGGAGTTCGAGGGACGTTTACGCCGACGCTGCCGGACCATATTCCCGAGAACAGTTTCGGCGTGTCGGTGATGGATCGCGCGGGCGATCCGAGGTCGGCGCAGTCGGCGACGGTGTTCGTTCCCGTGTTTCAGCCCCCGCCGCCGGATGCACAGTGGTTCTTCTCGAACACGGTTTCTGGCGCGTTGGTGGTGACGGTGAACGGGGACGTGGAGCCGAACACGACGGTGCGGCTGCTGCTGCAGGCGAGCGGCGCGCAGCCGGGCGTCGGGGCGTGCCTCGAGGCGATCCAGATTCGTCTGCGCGTGGGTGGGAACGCGCAGTATTTGGCGGATCGGGTGCGAGACGCGATCCTGCAATCACTGTCGGCACGGGGGATCAACTCGCAGGTCATGATTACGATCGCGGGGCCGAACGCACGGACCATCACGTTCCGGTTGCTCGACCCGAACTCGGTCATCATTCCGATCCAGATGGGCGCGCTGGATGTCTGCACGCGCGACCCGATCCGGGTGAACTTGTTTCCCAACCTGCCGGTGACGGCGTTCTTCAACGCGAACCTGACGAACCAGGTGACGAATATCCTGGTGAGCAACGTGGGGACGGCGGGGGATGACGGGGCGACGATCTCGCCGACGGTGCCGACGACGGTGGGGATCAGCGCGACCAACAGCAACATCCCGCTGAGCGCGGGCGCGGTGGTGACGATCACGTCGTGGGGGACGCAGGGCGGAGTGGGCGCGAGACGAGTGGGCGTGGCGCGGATCACGTCGGGACCGAACACGACCATCACCGGCACCTTCGCGGGCATCGGGTCGGCGCAGGTGCGCGTCGAGGTCTACCACAACACGCTGTTCGTGGGTCAGGTGGTGCTGCCGGCGGGCACGCTCGGGACGCTGGTGAATGGTGCCGGGGGCACGCCGGCGGTCACGGGCTATGGCGGTCGGCCGACGGTGATGACGGCGGACCCGATGGTATGGGTGGACCTCTCGGTGCCGGTGACGTATGTGCCGACGGTCGGGCCGTCGATGTTCGGGAATCAGTTGCGATTGAGCGCGTCGTTCCCCGGCGCGCCGACGACGAACCTACAGGCGCTGGACATCGCGGCAGCAGTGCCCGGACCCGGCGACGCGACGTCGTTCATTCTGTATGGAGCGGTCGAGGGCGGGATCTGCTACGCCAACTGCGACGGCAGCACGACCAGCCCGATTCTCAACATCAACGACTTCACCTGCTTCCTCAACGCGTTCGCCGCGGGCGACCCCGGCGCGAACTGCGACGGCAGCACGGCGACCCCGACGCTGAACATCAACGATTTCACCTGCTTCGTCAATGCGTTTGCGGCCGGGTGTCCGTGAGTGGTGGACGGCGGCGAGCACGGCCTCGGAAGCGGCGGTCGTGCGGGGCGATCAATCGACCGGCGTCCACTTCGCAGAGGAATCCGCGCTGCGGACGACGGCCTCGATGAACCGGATGCCGCGCGCGCCGTCGCGGACCGTCGGGAAATCAGCGGCGGTGTCTGGAGCGATGCGGCTCGCGCCGGCGCGGGGTTGATGCCCCACGATCGCATCGGCCGCCGCGGCGTAGACATTGGCAAACGCCTCGATGAAGGCCTCCGGGTGGCCCGCGGGCAGGCGCGTGGCGGCCTTGGCGTCGTCGTTGAGGTAGGCATTTCCGCGGCGGAGCATCTGCACCGGCCCCGCGAGCGGGCGGAACCACAGCGTGTCGGGCGATTCCTGGTGCCAATCAAGCGAGCCCTTGTCGCCGTGGACGCGGAGGCGGAGGTCGTTCTCATGGCCGATCTCGATCTGCGAGGCGATGAGGACGCCGCGGGGCTCGGGGTCGTCGGGCGGCGAGCCGGGCCGCGCGAGACGGAGCAGGACGTTGGCGTCGTCGTCGAGGCGTCGGCCTGGGATGAAGCGGGCGAGGTCAGCGCAGACGGCACGGATGTGCAGGCCGGTGACGGTGGCGAGGAGATTCTCGGCGTGGGAGCCGATGTCGCCGATGGCCCCGCCGACGCCCGAGCGTGCTGGGTCGGTGCGCCAATCGGCCTGTTTCTGGCCTGTCCGCTCGAGCGCGGTGGCGAGCCAGCCCTGGTTGTACTCGACGACGATCTTGCGGATCGTGCCGAGGTCGCCGCGGCGGACCATCGCGCGGGCCTGCTTGATCATGGGATAGCCGGTGTAGTTGTAGGTGACGGCAAAGACGATGCCCGCACGATCGGTGACGCGGATGAGGTCGTCGGCCTGGGCGGAATCGAGGCAGAGCGGCTTGTCGCAGATGACATGGAACCCCGCCTCGGCGAAGGCACGGGCGATCGGATGGTGCTCGTGGTTGGGCGTGACGATGGCGACGGCGTCGATGCGCCCCCGGTCACTTTCAGCCGTTGTCGATCGCTCGCCGATGGACGAATCGGATCGGGGGCGGGCGCGTTCGGCCTCGAGCATGGCTTGCCAGGTGGGGTAGACGCGCGGCAGGCCGAGGTCACGCCCGGAGGCCAGAGCCTTGTCGGGGTTCGAGGAGAGCGCGCCGGCGACGAGCACGAAACGGGAATCGAGAGCGGCGGCGCGGCGATGGACGGCACCGATGAAGGCGTCGCGGCCTCCGCCGACCATGCCCAGGCGAAGAGGGGCGTGTGTCATGGACGGAGTGTAATGGGTCCGAGGGAACCGATCGCTCGCGCGATCGGCTCAACAAGTCGAGGTCGAGGCGGGGCTCGTGTGAGCCTGCGACAATGGCGGTGTGAACGAGCCGCTCCGGACCGAAGAGTTGGACTACGACCTGCCGGAGTCGGCGGTAGCGACGAGGCCTGCGGAGCCGCGGGATTCGGCACGGCTGATGGTGGTCGAGCGGGCCGGATCGGGCGTCTCGCATCGGCATGTGCGCGACTTGGCGGAGTTGCTCCGCGCGGGCGATCTGCTGGTCTTCAATCGCTCGCGCGTGGTGCCGGCGCGGTTCGTTGGCCGGCGGGAGGGCACGGGCGGGCGCGTCGAGGGCCTGTATTTGCGCGACGCGGAGAGCGGGCCGGGCACGGGCGGCGGGTTGCGCTGGGTCGTCTTGCTACGGAGCGCGCACCTTCGGCCCGGCGCGGAGGTTGAGCTTGTGGCAGGCGTTCGCCTTCGCGTGGTTGGCCGAAGCGAGGACGAGCCGCAGGGGTGGGAGGTCGAGGTGAGTGGCGAGGCCTCGGTGGGCGCGAGCGAGGCGGTGCTTGGCGCGGTGGGGTCGACGCCGCTGCCGCCGTACATCCGCCGGGCGCGGAAACTGCGTGGCGAAGCCGAGGAGGACGGTTCGGATCGGGAGCGGTATCAGACGGTGTATGCCGAGGAGGTTGGCTCGGTGGCGGCCCCGACGGCGGGGCTGCACTTCACGCGGGAACTGCTCTCACGGCTGGACGGAATCGGGGTCGAGCAGCGCGAGGTGGTGCTGCATGTGGGCGCGGGAACGTTTCGGCCGGTCGAGGCGGCGACGCTGCAGGAGCACCCGATGCACTGCGAGCGGTTCGAGGTGCCGCAGGAGACGCGGGAGGCGGTTTCGCGGGCCAAGCGCGAGGCTCGGCGGGTGATCGCGGTGGGAACGACCACGGTGCGGGCGCTCGAGAGCATGGAATCGATGGACGCGGCGGGAGAGATAGGCCCGAGGCAGACGCGGATCCTGATCGCGCCGGGGTGGCGGTTTCGGTGGGTGGACGGGCTGATGACGAACTTTCATCTGCCGCGCTCGACGCTGATGGCGCTGGTGGGCGCGATGCTGGAGGCCGGCGGAGCGGATGCGGGCGGGAGCGGTGCTTCGGCGGTCGGTGGCGGTGTTTCGCGGCTGCGGGCGTGCTATGCCGAGGCGATCGCCCGGGGCTATCGCTTCTACAGTTATGGCGACGCGATGCTGATCGTGTGAAGGCGGCGGGCGCGTCCCACCGATAGATGCCCGAGGTGTAACGCGGCGATGGACTTGTCAGAACTCATCGCGGGGCTTGAAGTTCGCCCGGCGGGCGGTCCCGGGCCGCGTGGTGTGCGCGTCTGTGACGTGACCGACGACAGCCGGACCGTGGTGCCGGGGTCGCTGTTCGTCGCGCGGGCGGGCACGAAATCCGACGGCAAGGCGTTCGTCGGCGAGGCGGTGCGGGCCGGAGCGGTCGCGGTCCTCGCGGCCGAGGCGGCCCCGGCGGGCGGCGCGACCGTGCTCGTCACCACGGACGTGGCCCGCATCGGGGCGGCGATCGCCGAGCGCTTCTATGGGGAGCCCAGCGCCACCCTCGACCTCATCGGCGTGACCGGGACCAACGGCAAGACGACCACGGCCCACCTCATCCACCAACTGCTCAACGGCGTCGGGCGACGCTGCGGGCTCATCGGGACCGTCCAGATCGACGACGGGCGCGAGGTGGCGGCGGCGACGCTCACCACCCCTCCGGCCTGGGAACTCAGCCGTACGCTCGGAACGATGGTCGAGAGCGGGTGCGTGGCGGCGGTGATGGAGGCGTCGAGCCATGCGTTGGATCAGGGGCGCGTCGCGGCGCTGCGGTTTGATGTGGGTATCTTCACGAACTTGACGGGCGATCACCTCGATTATCACGGGACCATGGAGGCGTATGCCGATGCGAAGGCGCGGCTCTTTGCGATGCTGCCCGTGGATGGGTGGGCGATCGTGAATGCCCAGGACCCGTGGCACGAGCGGATGGTGAGGGATTGCCGAGCCCGGATCGTGCGGTGCGAGGTGGGAGTCGCGGGCCAGGTTGGAGCACAGGCCGAGGCGCGGGCCGTGATCGAGTCGGCGTCGATGTCGGGGATGCGGCTGACGCTCGCCGGCCCATGGGGGAGTGAGCGCGCGGAGGTCGGGCTGATCGGCGCGCACAACGCGATGAACGCGGTGCAAGCGCTGGCGGCGTGCTACGCGCTGGGCGTGCCGATGCGAGAGTTGGTCCGCGGGATCGAGCGAGCCGTCGCGCCTCCCGGGCGGCTCGAGCCGGTGACCTCTCGGCGGTCGCCGTTCCAGGTGCTGGTCGACTATGCGCACACGGACGACGCCTTGCGAAAGGTCTTGACGACACTGCGGCCGCTGCGCGGGCCGGGCGGGCGACTGGTGGTCGTGTTTGGTTGCGGCGGCGATCGGGATCGGACGAAGCGGCCTCGGATGGGGGAGGCGGCAAGCGAACTGGCGGATCGCGTGATCGTAACCTCGGACAATCCGCGATCGGAGGAGCCGGAAGCGATCATCCGCGAGATCGTCGCGGGTGTGCCGCTGGAGCAACGCGCACGAGTCGAGGTCGAGGCCGATCGCGCCGCGGCGATCGGGCTGGCGGTTGGCTCGCTCTCGCCCGGCGACATCCTCGTGATCGCCGGCAAGGGGCACGAGACCGAGCAGATCGTGTCGGACGGCGGCGGTGGTCTGCGGCGGCTGGAGTTTGACGATCGAGAGGCGGCGCGTGCGGCGCTTGGGACGCGCGAGGCTTTCCCGGAGCGTGGCCGATGACCTTCTGGTCGCCGGAGTCGTTGCGTGCGGCGCTGGGCGGGACGTGGGTGTCGTTGCCGACGCGCGCGGAGGTGATCGGGCTCTCAACGGACACGCGAGACCTCCGACCGGGGCAGGTGTTTCTCGCGCTGGCGGGCGATCGATTCGACGGGCACGCGATGCTCGCCGATGCCGCCCATCGCGGAAGCCCGCTGGCGATCATCGACAACCCGGCGGCGGTCCGCGACGTCCCCGAGAGCCTGGGGCTGCTGCGCGTGACGGACACGCGGCGGGCGCTCATGCGGCTGGGCGAGGCGTATCGGCGCACCGCGCTCGAATCGACGCGCGTCGTCGCGGTCGGGGGCTCCAACGGCAAAACCACGACGGTGCGGCTCATCGACGCCGTGCTCGGGCAGACGCTCCGTGGCTCGGCCTCGATCAAGAGTTTCAACAACAGCGTGGGCGTGCCGCTGACGGTGCTCGCGGCGCGGCCGGGCGATCAGTACCTCGTTGCGGAGATCGGGACCAACGCGCGGGGCGAGATCGCGCCGCTGGCGTCGCTGGTGCAACCGGATATCGCCGTGGTCGTTTCGATCGGTCGCGAGCATCTGGAGCGGCTGGGCAGCGTCCGTGAAGTGGCGCAGGAGGAGGCGAGCCTGCTGGAGCCGGTGCGCGCCGGCGGGGCGGGGATTGTCAATGCCGACGCGCCGCATCTCGACGACGCGATCGCGGGCCTCTCGCGGCGACCGGGCTCGATCATCCGATTCGGAGAAGGAAAGAGCGCGGACGTGCGAGTCGTTTCCGTCGAAGCAACCGGCACGGGCCAGCGATTCCGGCTGAACGACCGCAGCGAGTTCGAGATTCCGCTGCTGGGCCGGCACAACGCCATCAACGCGGCGGCGGCGGTGGCGGTCGGGCGAAGGCTGGGCGTGCCCGATGAGGCGATCGCGCGCGGGCTGCGCAGCGTGCATGGCGCGGAGATGCGGCTGCAGCCGTGCGAGGTCCGCGGCATCCGCATCATCAACGACGCCTACAACGCGAACCCGGATTCGATGCGGGCCGCGCTCGTGACCCTCGCCGAGGCGGGAGCGGGCGCGCGGCGGCGGGTGGCGGTGCTGGGCGACATGCTCGAGATGGGCGAGCATCGCGAGGCCGTGCATCGCGAGATCGGCTCGCTGCTGGCGTCGATGACCGATCTGGACTTGGTCGTGCTCGTGGGTGAATCGATGCGGCTGGCGGGCGAGGCGCTCAACGGGCGCGCGCGGCATGTGCCCGAACTCGACCCTGAATCCGCGGCCAGCGTGGCGGCGATGCTCAGGCCCGGCGACGTGGTGTTGCTCAAGGGCTCGCGACGGATGCGGCTTGAGCGCGTGGAGGCCGCCCTCCGGGCCATCTGATGCTCTACTACTTCGCCAGGTCCGCGAGTGGCTGGCTCGTCGAGCACAACCTCGACTGGGCGTTCACGATTCTGTACCAGGACCAGTTCCGGGCCTTGGCCGCGGCGGGGCTGTCGTTTCTGCTGGTGATCCTGTTCGGGCGGCGCGCGATCCGCACGCTCACCCGGCTGAAGATCGGCGATACGGGGCTGACCGATGCGCGGGCGCTCGAAAAGGCCGCGGGATCAAAGGCCAACACCCCGACGATGGGCGGGGTGCTGATCGCGGGCGCGATCGGCGTGAGCGTTGTGCTGCTCGCCGACATCCGCGAGTTCTATGTCATCTCGGCGCTCGTCGTTCTCGCGTGGCTGGCGGCGCTCGGTGGCGTTGATGATTGGCTCAAACTCACCGGCGCGCGCCGCGGCGGGGGCCGCCAGGGACTGCACGCCTGGGAAAAACTCGTCTTCCAGATCGGGATCGGCCTGCTCGTCGCCCTCTTCGCGTTCCGCCACGGCGATTCGACCGCGCCGCACGACCTGGCCCACGTCTTGAATCTGCCGTTCCAGAAAACGTATGTCGGGACGGGTCTGGCGAACCCGTCGCTACTTTATCTGCCGCAATGGGCATTCATTGTGATCGCCGTGCTCATGGTCGCGGGGATGAGCAACGCCGTGAACATCACCGATGGGATGGACGGCCTGGCGAGCGGCGTGACGGTGGCGGTCGCGCTGGCGGTGTGCGTGCTGGCGCTGATCGCGGGCGAGTTGAAGGCGGCGCAGTACCTGCTGGTCCCGCATGTGCCGGGGGCGAATGAGTTGGGGGTGGTCGCCGGGGCGATGGCGGGGGCGTGCCTCGGCTTTTTGTGGTGGAACTGCTCGCCCGCGCAGGTGTTCATGGGCGACACCGGCGCGCTCTGCCTCGGCGGGCTCCTGGGCTATATTGCGGTCGTCATCCGACAAGAGGTCGTCGTCCTGCTCATGTCGGGCGTGTTCCTGATCGAGATCGCTTCGGTGGCGCTCCAGGTCGGCTACTTCCGGCTCAGCGGCGGCAAACGCATCTTCCGCGTCGCGCCCTTCCACCATCACCTTCACCTGGGCGGCTGGACCGAGCAGCAGATCGTGGCCCGGGCCTGGATCGTCGCGATCATCCTCGCCGTCGCGGGCCTGGCCTCGCTCAAGGTGCGCTGAGGTCCGGGACGACCGGCGGGCCTGGGCCGGCGGGCCAACGATGGGGCATGTCACGAGGACTCGCCCAGGGACGATTCGACAAAGAGGCCGATCCGCTCTTCCGCGAGATCAATGACTCGCTGGCGTTTGACGCGCGGCTGGCGCGACAGGACATCGCGGGCTCGATCGCGTGGGCCAGGGCGATCCGGCGCGCGGGCGTCATCAGCGGTGACGAGTTGCCGCGGCTCGTCGCGGCGCTCGAAGAGTTGGCGGCGCTCGTGAGCGTGAACCCGGACGCCCCGCTGGGCTCCGGGCACGAGGACATCCACTCATGGGTCGAAGCGGAGTTGGTGAAGCGTGTCGGCGCGCTGGGCAAAAGGCTCCACACCGGCCGAAGCCGCAACGATCAGGTGGCGACGGATCTGCGGCTGTGGTGTCGCGAAGCCATCGACGCGAGGTTGACGGAGATTCACGAAGCGCAGCGGTCGCTCGCGCGGCTGGCGCGCCGCGAACTGGCCACCGCGATGCCCGGATACACGCACCTGCAGCGCGGGCAGCCGATTCTGCTGTCGCACTGGGCGCTGGCGTATGTCGAAATGCTGGCCCGCGACGCGGAGCGGTTCGCCGATGCGCGGCGACGGGCGAATCGCTGTCCGCTTGGGTCGGGCGCGCTCGCGGGCACGGCCTACTCGATCGATCGCGAGGCGCTCGCGAGCGACCTCGGCTTCGACGGCCCGACGGCGAACAGTCTCGACGCCGTCGGCGATCGGGACTTCGTGCTCGAGACGATCTCCGTGGCGGCGACCACGGCGATCCATCTCTCGCGGCTTGCGGAAGAACTGATCCTCTGGTGTACGTCCGAGTTCGGGTTCGTCGTGCTCGATGATTCCGTCACGAGCGGCTCGTCGCTGATGCCGCAGAAGAAGAACCCCGACGCGCTCGAACTCATCCGCGGCAAGTGCGGGCGAGTGTTGGGCGCACACACGGCACTGGCGACGATGCTCAAGGGCCTGCCGCTGGCCTACAACAAGGACATGCAGGAAGACAAGGAGCCGCTGTTTGATGCGATGGCATCGTTGTCGCTGTGCCTGCGGATCGTCCCGCGCGTGGCGGATGGGACGCGAGTCGACCGGGACCGCTGCCGAGACGCGGCCCTGGGCGGGCACACCAATGCGACCGAACTGGCGGATTACCTGGTGAGCAAGGGTGTTGCGTTCCGCGACGCGCACGACGCGACCGGGCGTCTCGTGCGGCGTGCCATCGAACTCGGTCTGCGGCTTGAGCACATGCCGATCGAGGAACTGCGGACGATCGCGCCGGCGATCGGTGAGGACGTTCGCGGCTGGCTCACGATTGAATCGGCGCTCTCGCGGCGAGAGATCACCGGCGGGACGGGACCGAACGCAGTGGTGGCGGCGCTCGATGCGTGGGAATCAAGGCTCGCGTGAGCGCACCCTGTTCGGGACTCGCGCGGCTGAAGGTCGCCTTTGCTTTGCTAGTGGATCTTCCGGCTGATGCCCGGCTGGCTGTAATAGGCGATGGATTCGGGGGTCGCACCGCTCCCGTTGTAGGTGCTGCCGCCGGGGTACCAGGGCGAAGCGTCGCGATAGGCCTCGTCGGCCTTCATGCGACCGACATGGCCGTCGAAGTACGCCACGTCGATGGATTGCCCCGTGTGTCGGAAGGAGAGGAGATGGCGTCCCTGTGCCGCGCCGCTGCTCGATCCGCGCCCATAGGCCGTGCCTCCGTGGAAGATCGGCCCGGAGTCGGTGAAGGAACTGAAGTAGCGCGGGGTGCAGTCGATGTCGAAGTCGAGGATCGCACCGGTGCCGGAAATGGCGAGGTAGCGCGTCCCATCGGCGGCGAGCACCTTCTTCGCGGCGTTCTGGCCGATGAGGTCGAGCCGCGGCTTGTAGGTTCCGGGGATGCTCACCGGGGTGTCAAAGCCGATGGTGGCGTTGTTGTTGCAGAGCGCGTTGTACTGATTCTGGAGCGACTGCGGGAGGCGTGCCGGCCAATCGTGGAAACTCGCTGGCGCGAGGAAACTGACCTGCCGGATGCCGTCGCGGTTGAGGATGGTGTCAAACTGGGTGGCGTCGCCCATGCCCGCGGCGTTGAAGATCTTGGCGTTGAAGTTGCGGGCCGAGGGGCAGCCGAACTGGTTGAAGATCTGGGCGGTGCGACGAGCGCGGTTGGCCGAGAGTCCCAGGCTCTCGCCGAGCGTGGGGCTGATCCAGTCAAAGGTCGTGGTGGGCGTCTCCGGGCTCTTGTCAAAGAGGTAGAGCGTGTCGCCCGCCTGCCCCACCTGCCCGCGATAGCCCGAGGTCGTCGGACCCGCGATGAAATCCTTGTTCTGGGTGGCGTAGATCGATTGTCCTTGACCCGCTCCGCGCATGTTCGCCGAGCAGACGACCTGGCGCGCCGCCTCGCGTGCCTGGCCCAGCGTGGGGAGCAGCAACGAGATGAGGATCGCGATGATGGCGATCACCACCAAGAGTTCGATCAGTGTGAACGCGCCTCGCGCCGCCGTTCTGATCCTCATACCCGCTCCTTCCGGCCTCTGCCGGCGCTGTTCCCCGCTCCACTTCATTTCAACTGCGTGGCCTTCTCGCTAGTGACACGAACCTCGCCGGTCTTGCGGTCGACCAGCGCTTTGGGATCGCCCTCGATCCGCGGGAGCGCGGCCAGATCGCGTTGGCCGACGATCCACTTGCCTTCGATCTTGTCCACCGACAACAGGGCGACCTTGCCGGTGTCGGGATTCTTTGCCGGGATCATGATGGCGCGTTTGCCGCCGATGGGGTAGGAGTAGAGGTCGCCCGTTGTGACATCGACGAGGAGGATCTCGCCGGCGAACTTGACGCGCTCCTGATTACCGAACATGTAGTAGGCCGAGACAGCGCCGACCACAAGGGCTGCTACCAAGACCACGATCTGCCAAGGCTTGACCGACGAGCTCGCCACAGGTGACTCTCCATCACAGGCCACGAGCGGGCCAGCGCGCCCTCCGGGCGACACCCAGAGTATACCGCTCAGCCGGCCAAATGCGGGAGACGAGCGCACCTTTGTAAAGACTTCATGTTGCCGGACCTCATCGAACCGACGCGTACCCGTCGAGCGCGAGAAGCGGAACCTGGCGCGAGCCATGGGCGGCGGGCCGTCGTACCATGGGCTGTGCGAGTAGTCCTGACGAATCCACGCGGGTTTTGTGCCGGGGTTCGCATGGCGATCGAGGTCGTCGATCGTGCCGTGCGATTGTTTCCGGACCGTGCGATCCACGTCTACCACGAGATCGTGCATAATCGGCATGTCGTGGGGCGATTTCGTGATCGGGGCGTCGTGTTTGTGGATAACTTGTCGGATGTCCCTCGGGGCGGGCTGGTGGTCTTTTCGGCGCACGGCGTGAGCCCGGCGATCCGAAAGCAGGCCACGGACCTGGGATTGACCGCCATCGACGCGACCTGCCCGCTGGTGACCAAGGTGCATTCGGAGGCGATCCGCTATGCGCGGCAGGGGTACCAGATTCTGCTCATCGGGCACGCGGATCATCAGGAAGTCGTGGGGACGCGCGGCGAGGCACCCGGTGCGATCCAGGTCGTCGAATCGGCCGAGGACATCCCAGGACTTGTGATCCACGATCCGGAGCGATTGGTGTATCTGACGCAGACGACGCTCTCGACGGACGATGCGTCGGCGATCATCGAAGCGCTGCGGATCGCGTTTCCGAAGATCAAGGCACCGCCCAGCGACGACATCTGCTATGCGACGACGAACCGGCAGCACGCGGTTCGTGAACTCGCGCCCGAGTGCGACCTGGTGCTCGTCGTGGGGTCGAAAAACTCGTCGAACTCGGTGCGGCTGACGGAGATCTCGCGCAATGTCGGGACGCCGGCGTATCTGCTCGACGACGTGACGGAGTTGCGCGATGAATGGTTCGTCGCGCGGCCCGATCGCCCGGCGGCGGAATGCCACGGCGATGAACTGGTGGTGCTTCTCACGGCGGGTGCTTCGGCACCCGAGGATCTGGTCGCGGCGATCTGCCGGCACCTGCTCACGCGGCACGGCGGGGCGATCGAGCAGCGAGACGTCTTTGAGGAAGACGTGGAGTTTGCGCTGCCGTTGGCGCTGCGGCGATTGATGGGTGATCGCGGGCTTGAGGCTGGTGCCGGGGGGATTCGGGTGAGCAAGCCGGTGGTGACGGAGGCGCTGTATGGCGGCGTGCCGCTGACGGTGAGCGCGGGACGGCGGAGTTGAGGCGAGCGGTGACTACTTCGCCTTGCGGACCTCGTCTGGGGGATCGATGTTCTGCATGGTGACGACGTTGGCTTCGATCTCGGTGAACGTGATGGTGGTCTCGGAGCGGCTGTCTTTCTGGATGGTCTTGGTGGGGTGGGAGACGCCGCCGAAGGGCTTGTAATCGGAGAAGATGGTGGTGCGTTCGTTGGTGGGGTCGCCGGTGGGGCCGGGCATTTTGTAGCCGATGAGGAACCCTCGCTCGGTGTCGAAGAAGAGGGTCCGCTCGTTGCCCTCGGTGGTGGTGGCCTTGACGGAAAAGGCCGGGCGGTCGGCAAAGGTGGTCTTGGCCTGGGTCTTGAGGGAGGAATAGCGGTTGCGGAAGTTGGCCTCGCCGAGGAAATCGGCGGAGCGACGGACCTCGATGAGGGGCTCGCCGGTGAGGCGTCGGGTGCCGCCGTTGGAATCGCGGATCCACGCGGATTCGCCGTCGCACCAGGTTTCGATCGTGGCAACGCCTGGGAACTCGACCTGGTTGTAGAGGCGGTTGGGGGCGATGCGGAGGGTGGTGAGGATGCCGTCGCCGGAACGTCCCATGACGGCGATCTTGCCGCGCGCGACGCGATTTTTCTCGGCCTTCATGGCCTCCTCGCCGCCCACGGCCTGGACGTGCTTGGCGAAGAGTTGCTCGGCAGCGGGAAGTTCGGCGGGCTGCTCCTGGCCCCACGAGGGAGCGACGAGGGCACCAAGCGAGAGGGTGGCGAGCAGGGCGTATCGAGACATTCGTTGGGCTCCGATGGTGATGTCGCGCCGGGGTCGGCGGCGGTGGTGTGGAGGGGACTGATAAACCAGGATCGTCGAGTCGGGTGACAGGCTTCATACGAGCCGGACAGGCCCGGTGTGCGGTTTGACGCGGCAGCGTCTGGGCCGTTCCAGACGAGCGCCGTTCTTGGCCCGGCGTGCTCGGTCCGAATATCCCCGCCGCGAGTCGAACGCGGAACCTCTGCCTTCGGAGGGCAGCGCTCTATCCAATTGAGCTACAGGGACGTGACGGACGATGCTACGATGGCTGGCCCCGGATGGCAACGCCGCCCCCCTCCTCCGTGGCGAGCCGACGTGCCGACCGAGACCACAATCCAGCCCCTGATCCCGCGCGCCGCGAGGAACGGCGAGGCTGCCGTGCCGCTCTCGACGGTGCTGAGCCTGGCTTTTTTGGGGAGCCTCGGCACGGGCATCGTGACGACGGGGATCTACTTCCTCACGAAGGAGTCGTTCCACTTTTCGCGCGACGCGAACTTCGGATTGGGGCTGCTGCAAGGCGTGACGTATGTGGCCGGGGCAATGGCGGCGGGGCCGGGTGTGCGCTGGGCGCGTCGGACCTTCGGCGTCTCGACGCGGGCGGTTCTCGTGGCGATATTGGTCGTGCTGGGCGTGTTGTGCGCGCTCCCGTGGGCCGGTGGGCGGCTGGGGCCGAGCAGCGCGTGGACGGTGTGGCTGATGATCGGGTTGTACAGCCCGATCACGGGGACGCTCTGGCCGATCGTTGAGGGGTATTTGTCGGGCGGGCGAAGCGGGACATCGCTGCGGTCGGCGCTGGGGGCCTTCAACGTGACGTGGGCCGGCGCGATCGTGGTGGGGCTGGCGTCGATCGGACGTCTGGTCGAGCACCATGCGGTGGAGTTGCTTCTGGGGCTGGGCGGGCTGCACCTGCTGACGCTGGTGGTGGTGGCGCGCCTGCCGCGCGAGCCTGGGCGGCACCCGGAGGAGCACCACGACCCGCATCCGCCGGTGTATCTCGGGCTGCTCTCGACGTTTCGCGTGTTGCTCCCGACGAGTTATGTGGTCTCGACGGCATTAGGGCCGTACTTGCCGACGGCGCTCTCGAATCTGGGCGTGGCGAAGGACTGGCAAACGCCGATCGCGTCTTCATGGTCGGCGGCGCGGGTGGTGGTCTTTCTCGTGCTGACGCGCTGGCACGGGTGGCATGGTCGCTGGTATCCGGCGGTGCTCGCGATGATCGTGCTGCTCGGCGGGTTCGCGACGGCGGTGCTGGCACCGGTGCTGCTCACGGGCACGGTGGGCGTGGCGGCGACGATCGCCGGGCTGGTGCTCTTTGGCATGGGCATGGCCACGGTCTATACCGCGGCGCTGTATTACGCGATGGAGGTCGGGAAGGCGGAAGTCGATGCGGGGGGGACGCACGAGGCCCTCATCGGCGTGGGCTACTCGATCGGGCCGGTCTGCGGGTTGGCCTCGGGTGGTTTGGTGATGGCGGCGGCGTCGTCCGATCGGGTCTTCGCGCCGACGATGGTGGTCATTGTCGCAGTGGTGGCGCTGATTGGCGTGGGCGTGGCGTGGCGAAAGGCGACGCGAGCGATTCGATCGGCGTGAGGATGCGGCGCTTTGCTACGCGTGCTGAGGGACGGGCTTGGGCTCGACGACGCCCGCGGCGGGCTTTGGTTCGATCACCACGATATCGGTGAAGAGCATGGCAAGGGGACGCGGGCCGACGGCCTTCCAGCGCCAGAAGTGGAGTTCGAGGGCGACGGGTCCTGCGGGGAGCGCGGCGTCGAACTGGAGCACCTGATCGGGCGCGTCGGCGGCGTGGGGGCCGATCTCGCGCTCGCCGAGCGAGACGCCGCTGGCGACGAGGCGGACGCGCTGCCCGGGCTCGTGGTTGCGTCCGGCGAGGAGGATGCGGATCGGGCCGCCCGGCGCTTCGATGCTGAATCGTGCAACCGGCCCGCGTGCCCAGCGGCAGCGGGCGAGGTTGCGATCGGGGTACGGCCCTTCCCACGCGTCGAAGCCGCTGATGGCGCGCCACGCGGGAAAGCCCGGGGCGACGAGCACGGGTTCGGGCGCGGCGGGCGGATCGAACGTGAGGCCCAGTTTGGGTCCGATGCCGGCGCGAGACGCGAATCCCTGCTTGCGGAGGACGACGGCGAGGCGACGGGCCGAGGCCGACATCGACCAGTGATTCTCGGCCCAGATGCGAGCCCACGAGCCCATGTCGCGGCGGAGGGGCGCGTTGGAATACAACTCGCCGATGGCGTCGGCGAGGGCGACGGGATCGACGCGCGCCGTGAGCCGACCGCTGATGCCGTCCGCGATCGCTTCGGGCTTGCCGTCAACGGGATAGCCGATGCTGGGCGTGCCGCAGGCGGCGGCCTCGACGTAGACCTGTCCGAAGGCCTCTTCGAGGCTCGGCCCGACAAAGAGATCGGCGGCGGAATAGAGGTCGGCGAGGCGCGTCGGGTCGTCGATATAGCCCATGGCCCGCATCCCAGGGATCGGCGGCTCTTCGTTCGCCGCGAACCAGCCGACGCAGACGACTTGCGTGTCGGGCAGATCGAGGAGTTTCAGCGCCTCGGCGAGGTGCGTGAGGCCCTTGCGCGGGTCGGCCAGCGACGACGACGAGGACATGATGATGAACTGGTCCTGCGGGAGGCCGAGGCGCTCGCGGCAATCGGCCTTGCAGCGCGGGCGGAAGGTGTCGAGTTCGACGCCGAAACTGATCCAGTCGATCGGGGGTGTTCGTCCGGCGTGACCTGGAGCGGTGAGCGCCTGCCGAGCACGGGCGAGGGTCGATCGACTGTTGGCCCAGAGATGGACGTTGGGCATCGCGAGGACGCGACGCCTCGCCTCCCATGCGGCAGCGACGAGCCCTCGGTCCATCGCGGGATACTGCGCCTCGCAGGCGCAAGCGGCGTCGCAGCCGCGGAGGTACTGCGCGCACGGGCCGGGATAGGCGCAGCGGCCGGTGAGCCACCAAAGATCATGGAGCAGGATTGCGGTGGGCCAGCGGGCGGCGATCGCGCCGACGACCTCGGCATCCAGGTCGGCGCCGTGGAGGTTGCCCACAACGACGAGGTCTGGGTTGCCGGCGGCGAGCCGATCAATGATGGCATCGGACGTGACGCGGGCCGCGGAAGCGTGGATCTCGCTGCCCGAGGCGGCGACGACGCTGACATCGTGGCCGGCGAGGCGCAGGGCTGCGGCGATGCGGCGGTGCGCGATGCCC
This sequence comes from Phycisphaerales bacterium, assembly GCA_046155605.1. Lineage (GTDB taxonomy): Bacteria > Planctomycetota > Phycisphaerae > Phycisphaerales > UBA1924 > JAEUIZ01. The sequence continues at coordinate 32,892 of JBJXFQ010000096.1, read as the reverse complement.
GCGCCGTAGGCATAGCCAAGGTCGTTGAAGAGGGCGACGCGGAGGCGATCTCGCGTCGCGGCGGGCGCGGGCGACGGCAAGGGGCGATCGAGCCGCGCGACGGCCTCGTCGCGGGCGCGCGGCAACTCGACCCGGAAGCCCCCGCCGTGGTTGTTCGCGGTCTTCTGCTCGTCGTGCGCGCGGAAGAGCGAGACGGGCCGACCGATGACGCGGAGGCGTGCGCCCTGGGCGGCCATGCGCGTCCAGAGGTCGTAGTCCATGCTGAAATAGAGGTCCTCGCGGACGCTCGCGCCGGCCTTCTCCCACGCTTCGCGCGAGAAGAAAACTTCGGGCTGGTAGAAAAACTGCCCCTGGAGCCAGCGCGATTCGATGTCGAGCAGTTCGTCGATCGGCATCGGGCCGTCGTCACAACTGGTGAGGTGGCGCTGCCAGGGCTTGCCGTCGCGGCGGACGTGGCACTCGCCCGCGACCAGGTCCGCGCCGCCCATGTGGAAGGCGAGGGCGACGGCGGCGAGCGCGCCGGGGGCGAGCATGTCGTCGCTGTTGAGCCACGTCAGGATGTCGCCCGTGGCAAGACGCATCCCCTTGTTGATCGCGTCGGATTGCCCGCGGTCTTTCTCGGAGATGACCCGTGCCAACCCGTCGCGGTAGCGGTCGATCACGTCGAGCGTGTCGTCGGTCGAGCCGCCGTCGATGATGATGTGCTCGACGTTCGAATAGCCCTGCCGGCGGACCGAGAGCAGCGTCTCCTCGATGTATCGGCCCTGGTTGAAAGTCGGGGTGACGATGGAGATGCGTGGCCAAGGCACCCCGCCGGGCATCGCGGGCGGCAGAGGATCGCCGGCCGCCGCATAGGGCCATTCGGCACGGCCGGAGGTGATCCGCGAACCGCTCGGGCCGAGCAGTTCAAGCCGCGCCGGCGTCGTCAGGTCTTTCACGGGCGTGTAGTGCGCGTCGCGGCGGAGCATCGGCGGCGTGGCGCTGGTGTATCGAGCGCGGGCACCCTCGCGCAACGCCGCGAAACGCTCGGGCGAGAGCCCGCGCCCCACGCCGGGCGACGATCGGCCATCGCGCGATTCGACGCGCAGCAGGATCGAGCCCGCGAAGCGGCCCATGCTCGTGTAGCGGCCCGTGGCGATCCACTCATCGACCGCGCGGCGCACGTCCGGGATGCCGCCGTAGTCGTGGCACATCACGGGCGTGCCCGGCGCGAGGGTATCGGCGAGCAGCCGGAGATCGGACCAACAGCCTGGGTAGCGGTGGTCGCCATCGACAAAGACCATCGTCGGGACAATCGGCACCTCGCCGAGCAAGCGGGCCAGGTTGCCGTGGAAGAGCAGGGCGTGTTGCGAGACGCCCGCGCCGTCGATGGAGGGGTAACTGCGTTCGAGGTAGAAGGGATCGACATCGACGCCGAAGAACTGTGGTGCGGGTCCGCCGCGAGCGGCAACGCCGGCGAGCGCGCCGCGCAACTCGATGACGGCGGATCGTCCGCCATAGACGCCGACTTCGAGGATGACCGACCCGGCGTGGAAGGCCATCTCGTAGAGTTTGAAGGAGTCGGGCGGGTCTTGCCAGCCGGGGAGGTGCTTCGTGGCGTCGAAGATCCCGCTGTGCTCGTCGCTCAGGAAGGCTGCGCTGGGCCAACTCGGCGCATGTCCGAGTCCTTCGCGGTCGGGAACGATCAAGGTCGGCGGGTTGATGGGGAGGTGCATGGTCAGTGGTGGCCGTTGCGGGCCTCTCGCTCCCAGGGCATGGTCATGACGATGCCGAGCCGCTGGCCGTACTTGCGCCAGCGCGAGGCCATGAGGTCGTGGATTCGGATGCGGAGGAGTTCGGCCTCGTCCTCGCGTTGCCGCGAGAGCGAGGCGAGGACGGCGATCTCGCGCTCGGCGTTGGCGAGGCGGGTCTTGAGGTCGGCGGCCTGGTTTCGCGCGTCGGTGAGTTGGGCTTGCGCTGGTGTGAGCGCCTCGTGCGCCCGAGCGAGTCGCGCTTCGATGTCGGCGGCGCGGCGCTCGAAATCGGCGGCGAGTTGGCTCGCGCGGTGTTCCGCGGCGACGGCCCTGGCCAACGCGGCTTGCGCCTGTTCGCGGTGCGTGCCGTCCGCGGCCTTGGCTTCGAGCGCGGCGATCTGTTCGAGGAGTTCGCGTTCGCGAGACCGGAGCAGGGCTTCGGTCGCCGCGACGCGCTGCCGAAGCACCGATTCGCGGCGGTTGGCCTCGGCGCGTGCCGATTCGAGTTCGTGGGCGACGGCCTCGGCGCGGCCGGCTTCCTTGAGCGCGCGCTCGAGGCTCGCTGTCAGGGTGGCGGTGGTGTCCATGCTTTCTCTCCGCGAAACGCTGAGCGAGAGCAGTCGCTCGCGTGCGGCGTGCGTGCTCTCGCGACCGATGCGGGCCAGGAGCGCCGCGTCAGGACGAAGTTGGCGGGCCTCGCGCGATTGGACGCGCCCGGATTCGAGTTCATCCGCCGCCTGAACCACGGCCGGCACGGGCACCTGCTTGATGCAATACGACTCGGGCAGATGGCAGTTCCACCCGCAGCCCACACACGGCACGCCGACGGTGATCGAGATGCTGGGCGTGGCGGTGGGGAGGAAACGCGGCCAGGTGCCGCCGCCAAAGACCGCGAGCACAGGCTTGCCCAGCGCCGCGGCGAGGTGCATCGGGCCGGTGTCGCGCCCGACATACCCGCGCGAGAGCGCGACAAGCCCGAGTAGCGTGTCGAGGTCGCCCCCTGCGGCACCGGTCCAGGTCGCGCATCGAGCGCCGGCTTCGCCCATCAGGCCGCGAATGTGCTCGCACGACTCCGACTCTTCCGCGCTGCCGATGAAGAGGAACCGGCGATCGTGGCGACTCGACCACTGGGCCAGAGCCTCGGCCCAGGCCTCATGCCGCCAGTTGCGAACGGCGGTGAAGGGGCCGTCGCCGACGCACGCGATCCAGAACTCGTCCTCGTCGAGCCCGAGCCGCGCCAGGGCCACGCGCCCCGCGGCAAGGTAGGCGGGCGTCGCTTCGAGGCGCGGATCGGGGAGCGTGACGGCCCGTTCGAGGATCGCACCCGCGAGCAGTTCGTTCTTGCGGACCTCGGGAACGTCCTCGGCGACGGAGACGGCCGTCGTCGGCGACCAGGACGCTTCGCCCGTCGGACCGTGGTCGAGCGCGACGAATCGACGCCCGGCCATGCCGATCGATCGCGCTCGTGGCAGGTCGCGCGCGAGTCGTTCTTCGAGCGGCGTCCATTGAAACGGGGCGACAACGAGCAGGTCGGGATCGGCCTCCGCCGCCGCGCCGGCCGCATCGTCGAGTTCGATCGCGTCCACCCGCAGCGTGGGGTCATAGAGGTTTGCGTCACACAAAGTCACCCGCGCGCCGGGCGCGACAAGCGAGACCAGCGGACCCAGCAGCGGGCGGACGATCAGCGTCAGTTCGTGGCCCGCGGCCTGCAGCGCTGCAAAGAGCGGCTGGCGGAGCACCACATCACCGATCGTGTCCGGGTTGGAAATGAGGATCCGCATCATCCCGCAGCATGGTATTCGATCAAGGGACGGCGGCGGGCGTCGCGGGCACTGGCTCGTACCGCATCGAGATCGTGCCGCCTTGCGTGACTTCGAGCGTGGAGATCGAGACGGTGCGGGCCTCGGCGCGGGACATCAGAACACTGATCTCGGGCCGATCGGCCCACTGGTGCCGATGGAACTCGTCCTGGCGCTCGGCGGTCGGGCCGGGCGTGACGACGAGGTCGTCGAAGAGTTCGAGCCGGGGCGCGGCGAGCGAATCGCCCAGCCCGGAACTGACGAAGCAGGCCGCGGCACCGGAGCGCCATGTGACATTCATCGCGGCGCGATCCCAGCGGACCTCGGCTACCGCGGGCTCGGCCCCGGCCCGGGCTGATTGCATCGCCACCAACCGGAAGGGGGCGAAGCGTTTGAGCGAAGTCTGCGAGAGTCGGCGGACGACGGCCTGCGGGCTCGAGAGCCCGATCAGCGACGGGATCACCAGTCCGCGAGATTGCAGGCCCGAGCGAGGCAGGCGCGGAGGCGGCTCGGGATTGACATTGAGGAGGCAGAGAACGAGTCCGGACTCGGCTGCGGCGATCCAGGTGCCGCCCGCTTCGAGGTCCATGGGCCAGATGGCGCGCGCGCCGGGCATGTCCTCGACCTCGCGCCATTTGGGGGGCATGGCGGGCGGACGGGAGCGAGACTCGTCGCGGTTGCAGACCACGCGCATCCCCACCCCATCCGCCGACGCGCCCGAGATGATCGTCACCGTACACATGCGGCGGGGTTGTTCCTATCGACCGTGACGATCGTGATTGATCGTGGACGGTGCCTTCCCGAACTCCGGCCCCACGCGCAGGCCGAACTCTGTCGCGATCGCGCCCATCATCGCGTGATGATGGACGGCGTGGTGAGCGGCGAACGCGAGTTCACGCCCAAGGGTCGAGCGCAGTTCGGCCTCCGTGCCATCGCCGGTGATCATGAAGCGAACGACAACCGGACGATCAACGCTCGCGTCGGTCACGCCCAGGAGCCGCTCGCGGAGGTTCGCGATCGAGGCCAGTGCCGCGCCGGGGTCGCTCTCCATCGGCACATCGCGCTCGCGGTGGTCATAGTCGATGACGAGGCGGGGATCGTCCGCGGCGTCGAGGGCGGCCCGGAAGTGATCGAGGACGTGGCGAACGTGCTTGCCCAGAGTGCCGCCGCGAATGGTCGCGGATTCCCCGCAATAGCAGCGGGTGTCGGACGAGCGGATGACCGAGGCGCATTGTTCGAGAAGCGCGGCACCGGCCAGGGCGACGGGCGCGCCGGGATGCCCCTGGCGTTTGGTTGCTGGTCCCGGGCTGGTCTTTGGGGCGCTCATTCGATCTCCCAACGGGATTGGGCGGATGGTACCGCCTTCGCGCGTGCTCCGCCTGATCGTGGTTGGGCCGATGTCGGCGTTCGTTTCAGCCGCACGCTTGGTTCTCTGGCGTCACAAACCCCCGCCCGCCGACCGTACCACGGCTTCGATGACCTCGCGCCCGTTGGCGCAGCGAGGACACTTGTGCTGGCCGCCCAACTTGCCCTTTGATTCCAACCAGCGATGAAAGGTGCCAAGCGGCAGCGGCGTGATCGTCGGTGCCGTCATGCCCAGATCGTCCGTCCGCTTGACCCCATAATCGACGGATTGGGTCTTGAGCGTGGCGTCAAAGCGATCCCGAAAGACGCGCAATGATGCTTCCGGGGGCTTGGATTCGATCTCGACCGCCAGTTCGACGGCACCGCGTTGCCCGTCGCGCGGATAGAGCGGGGCGGCGGTGAACTCGCCCACGACGATGCCGGCCGCTCGTGCGGCGTCGGCGACGGCATTCTCGATGTGCTCGACGATCAGGTTCTCGCCGAAGGCGTTCATGAAATGGCGGTGGCGTCCGACGATGCGCAGGCGGGCCGGGCCATCGCCCGCGCGCCCTGGCCTGGCGGGCACGGTGTCAAACTCCACGACATCGCCGAGCACATAGCGCCACAGGCCCGCGCACGTGGAAAGGACGACGACGTAGCGCTGTCCCTTCTCAACCTCGTCGATGGCATGGGCGGGCGGGCTTGGGTCGCCGATGCGCTCCAGCGGAACGAACTCGATGAAGTTGCCGATGTCGGCGAGGACGCGGAGGCCCGGATCGCCACGGGTGTCCTGGATCGCCACGAAGGCCTCGGACGCCGGGTACAACTCGAGTCGGCATGGCACGCCGGGGCCGCCGGCATCGCCGCTGTAGAACCGGCGGACGCGGGCATCGAAGGGGGCGTACTTGACCCCGCCGTGGACAAAGGCCGTCAGGTTGGGCCAGATTTCGCGGATGGTTCGCTCGGGGCGCCCGCGCTCGGCGGCAAGCGCGAGGACACGCTCGAAGAGCACGATCGCCCAACTGGGCATGCCGCTGATCATGCGGATGTCCTGGTCGATGCAGGCGCGTGCCATGGCGTCGATCTTGCTGGGCCAGTGGCTCATGAGGGCGATCCGCGGGCCTGGCGAGTAGATCTCGGTGATGGGCCAGCGGATGAGCGGGGTCACGATGCCCGAGAGGTCGCCGGTGCGGATGCCGCGATCACTCTGGGCGAGATCGGACGAACCGCCCAGGAAGAGGATGCGTCCGCCGGTGATTCGCGGGAGGGGCACGCCGAAGCGCGCGAGGTTGGCGAAGATGTCGAGCGAGGCGCGGAAGTTGGACCGCATCATCGCCTTGGAGACGGGGATGTACTTGTCGCCGGCGGTGGTGCCGCTGGTCTGGGCGAAGTCGCGGACGAGCCCGGGCCAGAGGACGTTGGGCTCGGCCCCTTCGCGCATTCTCGCGATGAGCGAGCGGAAGGCGTACCAATCGACGACGGGTACGGCAGCGCGATAGGCCGCGACCAGTTCGGCGTCGGGGACTTGGGCGATTCGGGCGAAGCCATGCTCGCGGCCAAAGACGGTGCCCTGGGCCTTGCGAAGGAGCCAGCGGAGTTGTTGCCGCTGGATCGCGCCGGAGTGCTGCCGCCATGTGTCGAGGTTGGAGAGGTGGGCGATGCGGCGCAGCAGCCGCACGCGCAGCCCGGTGCCGACGAGTGAGGTCCACCGCGGCCCGCGTCGATCGCCTCTGGCCGCATTTCCCGTTGCGCCCCCTGAAGCCCCGGCGATCTGGGTCAACGCGAGCGCTCCCGCCGATCGAGTTCGTCGACGAAGGCGAGGATGGCCTGCGCGAACTCCTCGGGCTTCTCGATCATCGGCGCGTGCCCACAGTGCTCAAACCACACGATCCGCGCATCGGGCAACAGCGACATGAACTGCTCGGCGGCCTCGGGTGGGGTCACGATGTCGTTCTTGCCCCAGATCAGCAGCGTCGGCGCCGTGATCTGAGGAATCCGGCTGCCCAGGTGGTTGCGGCGGGCCGAGCGAGAGAGCCGGACCATCGCCCGCGCGCCGGAACGCTCGGAGAGTTCCTGATGAGCGCGGTCGAGGTCGGCCTCGCGCATGTTCTTGACCGGGTCGTAGAAGAGTTCCCCGATCTTCCGTCGCAGCCATTCCCGCGTCGGCCTGATCTGCAGGCTGGCGACCATCGTCTTTTCGATGAGGCCCGAGGCACCGGCCAGAACGAGCGCGCCGACGAGATCGGGCCTCTGCAGCGCCAGCCGCAGCGCCACATGCCCCCCGAACGAGTTGCCCACGAGCACCGGGGGCGGCCCGGCGTTGACCAACCGCTCGAGGAAGCGCTCGGTGAGGACTTCGACGCCGTTGATCGAGCAATCGTCGCCGCGGAGTTTCAGGAGCGGAAGTTCGAGCATGACGCAGCGGGCGCGGTGGCGAGAACGCTGCACGACCTCGTCCCAGTGGTCGTTGAGGCCCACAAGCCCGTGAAGGAAGACAATCGGCCGACCCTCGCCGACATCGACGACCTTGGCGACAACCTCATTCTCGGCGAGCCCGCGAAGAACCACCGACTGCGGGGTGATCTCGGTCGTCGCGGCACCCGAACTGGCAGACATGGGTGACAGGGCACGCTCCGTTCGGTTTGGTGGGCATCCGGCCCAACCCACACCATCAAGGCCAGCATAATACGCCAAAGTCGCGCGAAGCAACGGGTGTCAAGCAGTCGCCACCCGCCCGTCCTCCAAACGAACCACCCGATCCGCCCGGGCCGCCACCTCCGGGTCGTGCGTGACCATGACGATGGTCTGGCCACCCTGCTTTCGCCACGCCGCGACCGCGTCGAGGATTTTCTGGCCGGTCGCGCGGTCGAGATTGCCGGTGGGCTCGTCAGCCAGGAGCACGTCGGGCTGATTGACCAGCGCCCGGGCGATGGCGACGCGCTGCCGCTCGCCGCCCGAGAGTTCCGCGGGTCGATGCCCGAGCCGATGGTCGAGTCCGAACGCCGCGAGGAGCGAGCCGGCGCGATCGGTCGTTCCCGCGGCACGAAAGCGAGATCGGCTGCGGTGCAGCACCATCCCCGCGACCGACACATTCTCGCGGACGGTCAGTTCCGGTAGCAGGTGGTAGAACTGGAACACGAACCCGACGCTGGCGGCCCGGAAGCGATCAAGTTGCCGCGGCGAGAGCCTTGCCAGCGTCCGTCCGTCAAAGACGATCTCTCCCCCGCCGCGATCGGGCCGATCGAGCCCGCCCATGAGGTGCAAGAGTGTGGACTTGCCCGAGCCCGAGGCCCCGAGGATCGCGATCCACTCGCCGCGTTCGATGGCCAGATCGACCCCCCGGAGCACGGGCACATCGACCCGCCCGAGGCGAAAGGTCTTCTTGAGGTTGGCGACAGAGATCAGCGGCAAGAAAGTCCTTACTCGAATCGCAAGGCGCGGATCGGGTCCATCCGCGCCGCCTTGATCGCCGGCACCAGCGCCCCGGCCACGCTCGCCAGCACGCCGCCCACCAGCACGATCGTCGCCTTCAGCGGCTCGATGTCATTGGGAATCTCGTTGAAGTAGTACACGCGCGGGTCCCAAACGGTCAGTTGCAGATTTCGGCCCATCCAGTCGTGGATCGGGTTGATGTTGGTGATAATGAGGATCGCCGCCGTGCCGCCGAGCAGTGATCCGACGACGCCGATCGCCAGCCCGTAACGCAGCCAGAGCCACGCGACGCCCAGCCGCCCCGCGCCGATGGCCCGCAAGATGCCGATGTCGCGGGTCTTCTCGCTGACCATCGCCCAGAAGATCGCCAGGACGAGGAAGACCGCCGTGAGCGAGATGATCCCGAAGATGAAAAGGACGAGATAGGTCTCCTTCTCGACCGCGGCGATCAGCGTCATGTTGCGGTCGCGCCACGTCAGAATCCGCACGCCCGTGCCCTCCATCGGCGGCGGATCAATGGCCTTGTCGTGCGCGAGCGCGAACTCGCGGTAGATCTGCTTGCACCGCTCGCGCAGCGCGTCGGAATCGGTCCCCGGCTTGGCGCGGACGAGCACATGCGTGATCCGTGCCGGCACCTGCCGCGTCGCCGCGGGTCGTGAGAATGTCTCGCGTCCGGTTGCGGGGTCGCGCGTCGTGATCGATGATCCGCGCGCGCCGGGCTCGATCGCCGTCGTCGCATCCATCTTCAATAGCTTCTGGAGCACGTCGAGGCGAACGAGGACGGTGTTGGCATCGATGTCATAGAGCCCCGAGCGGAAATGATTCGCGATCGGCAGCACCTTGGTCGCCTGATCGGGGATGACGCGCCCCCGCCGATCGAGCGGCAGAACGCTGAGCGTCGCCGTATCGCCGGGCAGGAAGTACGTCGGCGAATACCACCCCTCGACCTGCCGGTTGTTGTAGCCGCCCAGTTCCACCCCGAGCACGACCGCGCCAACGGGCTCGCCGGATTTCGAGGGCGACGTGAGCGCGGCCCCCTGCTCGAGCCACTTCGCGAACTCTTCCTTGCGATCCGGCGACAGCCGCGGGTCGTCGCCCTTCGCGTCCTTGGGCAGCGGCTTCTCCAGCGGCCGCCACCACAGCGTCGAGCGATATCCCGTCACGCGCTCGAAGCTCGGGCCGTCTACCCCTTTGATGACCACCGTCTCCGGCCCACTCGAGAGCGGCAACTGCAACAGCCCATACCCCTCGATCATCGGCGTCGCCGCCTCGACCCGCTCATCCGCCTCGAGCCGCTTGATGAGATCGGCATAGTGGGCGAAGCCGTTGCCGGGCGAACTGATCGAGACATCGCCGATGAGCGTCCGGCCGGATTCCATGAGCATGACGAGGAAGCCGCCCATCACCGACCAGACGATCAGCACCATCGCCGTGCAGAGCGTGACCGCCAGCGCTGCCAGCAGCGGCATCACCTTGCTCGTCAGATATCGCCTCGTGAGCAGCGCTTGGTACATCGGCGAAGAATAGTCGGTCCGCGCCGCGTCTTGGCCGCACCTTTGGAGGGCCTATCGTGGCGCATGCTCACCAACGAGGCTTTCCGTGCCGCCTTCGCGCAAGCGTTGCCTTATGACGCCTATCTCGCCACCGGCAAGCCGCACCACCGCGACGCCTGGGGCCGCATCGACGCCGCGGTCTCGCTCACGCCCGCGCAGCGCGAGTTGCTTGGCGCGTTCATCCGCCCGATCCGCGTGCTGGTGCTCAGCGGGACATGGTGTGGGGACTGCGCGCAGCAATGCCCGATCCTCCGCCACATCGCCGCCGCGTCACGCGCGATCGACCTGCGATTTGTGGACCGCGACGTGCATCGCGACCTGGCCGAGCAAGTCAAGATCTGCGGCGGGTTCCGCGTCCCGACGGTCATCTTCGCCAACGAGGACGACGACTTTCTGGCGATCCTGGGCGACCGAACGCTCTCGCGGTACCGTGCCCTCGCGGCCGCGCAATTGGGGCCGTCGTGCCCGCTTCCTGGCGCGCCGGTGCCGCCTCAGGAGTTGGCCGCCACGACGCAGGATTGGATCGACGAGTTCGAGCGTGTCCATCTGATGGTGCGGCTGAGCCCGAAACTGCGCGAGCGGCACGGGGACTGATCGCGGACGAAGCGACGATCTCGGCTTCGAGCCTCTCGCGGCCTGGAGCCACTCGCTGCTAGGATTCGGCATGAGCGCAATTGCTCCATCAGGCATCCTCGCGCTCGCCCCCGGGCAGGGCGCGCAGGCTGTCGGCATGGGCCGGGCCTGGTTTGAGCGCGCGCCCGAGGCCCGAGCGGTCTTCGAGGCGGCCGACCGGCTCCTGGGCAATCGGCTTGGGGTGCCGCTCTCGCAGTGCTGCTTTGCCGGTCCCGCCGAGTTGCTCAACCGCACCAACATCTCCCAGCCTGCCATCTATGTTGCATCCATCGCGTGCTGGAAGGGGCTGCTGGCGAAGTGGGGGTTCGGCAACGGGGAGGCGAATCTGGCCGCGGCGGCGGGCCTGAGCCTGGGTGAATACACGGCTTTGCACGTCGCCGGCGCGATCACCTTTGAGGAGGGTTTGGAACTGGTGACGCTCCGCGGGCGCGCGATGCAGGACGCGGCGGAGGCCCAGGCGGGCGGGATGCTGGCGCTGATCGGGGCCGACGACACGCAAGCCGAGGAGGTCTGCGCGGCGGCCCGCGGGAGTGAGGTGCTGGTGTGCGCCAACTTCAACGCGCCGGGTCAGGTCGTTCTCTCGGGCCACAAGACGGCCTGCGAGCGAGCGGCCAAGGTGGCGACGGAGCGCGGGCTGCGTTCGTCGATACTGGCTGTCGCGGGCGCGTTCCATTCGCCGCTGATGGTGCCCGCCGCCGATCGCCTGCGTGAGGCGTTGGTGAAGACGCCGATCCGCCAGCCGCGGTGCCCGGTGGTTTCCAACGTGACGGCCCGCCCGCACGCCGCCGATGGCTCGCGAGGAATTGATGCCACGATCCGCGACCTGCTGACGCGGCAACTCACGAGCCCGGTGCGGTGGGCCGATTCCTGTCGCTGGCTGTTGGCGAATCCTGGTTCCGAGACCGAGCCCAAGGCCGAACTCCACGAACTGGCCCCCGGCGGAACGCTCGCCGGCCTGATGCGTCGAATCGATCGTTCCGCAAAGGTGATCTCCCATGACCAACCCGAATAAGTCGTCACCGAATACACAGTCCTTGATCCGTTGCGTCGCGATCGTCGCGGCGTGCGCGGGCATCGTGCTCGCGGGGTGCGAGAAGAAGAAGAAAGCCCCGCCGCCTCCGCCGCCCGCGCCCAAGCCGGTGGCGGTGATCCCCGATCCTGTTGATGTCGGCGCGGTCCTGCAACAGGCGAAGGCGGATGCACGGGTGCAGTTCCCGCAGACGCAGGCACCGGCGGATCGGTCGCTCGCCGAGGGCGTGATCAAGTTGGCCAGCGCCCTGGCCGCGGGCGATGCCCCCGGGATGCGCCCGATGCTCACGCCCGGCGCGCAGGCCGTGCTCGATCAACTCGTGGCCGATGGCGGCTGGGCCGAGGGGACCAAGGAGATCGGGCAGGTCCGGGTGGTGTCGCTGAGCAACACGACGGAGTCCGCGCCGACGAGTTCGCTCGTGGGCTTCGCGATCCAGGAGCCGGGGCGGGCGCGGCTGCTCGCTTGGTCGGCGACTCGCACGGGCGACAGGTGGGTCTTCGGCAACGAACTCTGCCAGCCCGACACCAAGCCGCGCGCCTCGGACTTTGACGGCGTCTCGCTCGATACCTCCATCGGCGTCAGCGAGTCCGACTTCCGCGAGGCGCTCAACCCCGAACGCAACCAGACGCCCCGGCCCGGCACGCCCGCGCCCTCGGGCGGCGGCGGGGGCAGCCCGCAGCCCGGTCGCGGCAACACACCCGGCAGCGGCTCGTAAGCGATGAAGGAGTTCGCGTTGTCCAGCCTCCCACCCGATCGTCGCGTCGCGCTCGTCACCGGTGCCAGCCGAGGCATCGGCAAGGCCATCGCCCAGCGGCTTGCGCGAGACGGCCGACATGTCGTGCTCGCCAGCCGCTCCGCCCCTCCGCTCAATGACCTGAAATCACAGATCGAGTCGTCGGGCGGGTCGGCCTCGGTGCTGGCGGTCGATGTCGCCGACAGCGCGGCGTGGGGCAAGGCCGTCGAGGCCGTCGCGGACGAGTTCGGTCGGCTCGATATTCTCGTCAACAACGCGGGCATCACCAAGGATGGGCTGGTGCTTCGCATGTCCGACGAGGATTGGAACCAGGTCATCCAGACGAACCTCACGTCGGCGTTCGTGGCGATCCGCGCCGGTGCCCGCGCAATGATGAAGGGCCGTTTCGGGCGGATCGTCAACATCGGCTCGACCAGCGGCGTGATCGGGAACGCGGGCCAGGCGAACTATGCCGCGGCCAAGGCGGGCCTCATCGGCCTGACCAAGACGATCGCGCGGGAACTGGGCTCCAAGGGAGTGACGTGTAACCTCGTCGCGCCGGGGTTCATCGAGACGGACATGACCTCCGGCCTGCCGCAGCAGATCAAAGACGGCGTGCTGCAACTGATGGCGGTCAAGCGGCTGGGCCAGCCCGACGACATCGCCGCGGCGGTGGCCTACGTCTCGAGCGATCAGGCCGGGTTCCTCACCGGGCAGGTGCTCTGCGTCGATGGCGGCATGACGATGTGCTGAGGCGGCGTCAGGATGGCATGACCCTGCCTCGGGATTGTCCATGCCGGGCGTCGATTGGTCCGATGCGATAGGCTGACTCCATGCAAACGATCGTTTCTCGCATCGTCACGGCGGCATTGACTGGGCTCGGCGGCCTGCCCGCGCTGGCGCAAGAGTCCCCCAAGCCCGACCGCTATGTGCTCGTGCGATGCGGGCGGCTGCTGGACGTGCCCGGGAAGCCGCCGCGGGCCGACGCAACGCTGGTGGTTCGAAACGATAAGGTCGATCGCGTGGTCGATGGTTTTGGCGGCCCGGACCTGTCCAAGGAGCGCACGGCCGGCGCGACGATCAGCGAGGTTGACCTGCGGGACAGTTTCGTGCTCCCGGGGCTGATCGACTGCCATGTGCATCTGACGATGGAGTTCTCGCCCGATACGGCGCTCAAGGCGGTGACCGAGACGGCGAGCGACAAGGCGATGCGCGGGGTGGTCTACGCGAAGCGGACGCTCGACGCCGGGTTCACGACGGTTCGCGATCTCGGGGCCGAGGCCGAGGCGATCTTCGCGCTGCGTGATGCGATCGCGCGCGGGGACGTGGTCGGTCCGCGCATCATCGCCGCGGGCAAGTCGGTGGCGATCACCGGGGGCCACGCCGATCCGACCAACGGCTACCGCGCCGATGTCTTCGGCGTTCCGGGGCCGGAGGAGGGCGTGGCCGACGGGCCTGACGAGTGCATGAAGGCCGTGCGGGCGCAGATCAAGCGCGGGGCGGATGTGATCAAGATCACCGCGACGGGCGGGGTGCTCTCGCGCTCCGGCGCGGGCCTGGCGTTGCACTTCACCGAGGACGAACTACGGGCCATCGTCGTCGCCGCTCACGCCATGGGGCGTAAGGTCGCGGCCCACGCGCACGGGACCGACGGCATCAACGCGGCGCTCCGTGCCGGTGTCGATTCCATCGAGCACGCCACGTTCATCGACGACGAGTCGCTGCGGCTGTTCAAGGAGAAGGGCACATGGATGGTGCCGACGCTGCTGGCGAGCGCGACGGTGACAGAGAACGCGAGGAAGCCAGGATATTACATCGACGTGGTGGCGAGGAAGGCGCTCGAGGCCGGGCCGGCCCGCATGACGAACTTCTCGCGCTCGATCAAGTCGGGCGTCAAGGTCGCTTTCGGCACGGATTCGGGCGTCTCGACGCATGGGCTCAATGCCCGCGAGTTCGCGCTCATGGTGCAGGCCGGCATGAGCCCGGCGGACTGCATCGTCGCCGCCACGATCAACGCCGCGGCGCTCTGCGGGCTTGAACGCGAGATCGGGACGATCGAGCCGGGCAAGCAGGCGGATGTCATCGCCGTGCGCGGCGACCCACTGACGGACGCGACGGAGTTTGAGCGAGTCACTTTTGTGATGCGCGGCGGGTCGGTGGTTCGAGGAGTCGCGAAGTAGGCCTCGTTCGCGCCGCCACGCGCGAGGAAAGGTCGCCATGCGTGAGAAGTGGTTTGATCGCACCTTTCGCTTCGATATCCCCGCCTCGCGGATGGCCTACCTCATCGAACGCCTCCGCGGCACGCCCGCGCGAATCGAAGAGAGAGTCCGCGGCCTGGGCGACGGCGACCTCCGCCGGCGCTTCGGCGATACCTGGTCGATCCAGGAGAACATCGCGCACCTGACCGACCTCGAAGACCTGCATCTGTCGCGCCTGGTCGAACTTGCCGCGCGCGTGGCCGTGCTTCGCGCGGCGGATGTGCTGAATCGGCGGACGTGGGAATCGAACCACAACGCGCGGCCGATTGCCGACGTCCTCGCGGAGTTTCGCGCGGGGCGAGCGAGGCTCGTCGATCGGCTCGAGGCCTGGGATCCCGCCCGGCTTGACGATGCGGGGATGCACCCGCGGCTGAAGATGCCGATGCGAGTGGTGGACCTCGCGTATTTCACCGCCGAGCACGACGACTATCACCTCGCGCGAGTTCACGAGTTGATGGGGATGATCCGCGCCGTGCCGGCGTGAAGCGCGGTGCCGACCTCACGCGCCGAAGGCCCGCGCGAGCCGCCGTCGCTCATGAGGCCGTGCATGATCGTGCCGCCACTTGCCTCACAATCGTCGCGCGAACTCGCTCTGGGGATGAACCCAGGCGATGTCGTGCGGGAGCGGCCGGTCCTGCCGCACCGGCACCAACTCGATGCCCGTCCACCGCATGCCGCGACGCGCCGGGCGCATGTCGTAGCCCGTGTAGCCGCGCTCCGTCATGTGCGCGACGAGCCCTTCGGCCGACGCGCCCGCGGCCCGGAGCATCTCCTCGTTCACTTCGGTGATGACCAGCGGCCTCCGATCTCGCACCGCGCTGTCCAGTCCGCGCAACGCCCTCAACTCGAATCCCTCGACATCCAACTTGATCGCCAGCGGCGTTCGTGCGGGCAGATCGGCCAGCACGGCATCGCCCGTGACGCACGCCACCGCGTGCCTGGGCCGCGGCGCGCTTCCATACCGATCGGGCACGGTCGCGCAGGTGCCGGCACCGGTGTTCCACGGGTCGGGCGACGCGAGCGTGGCCGCGCCCGGCGCATCGCTCAGCGCCGCCTCATGCACCACGACATGCCCGAGCCCGTTGGCTTCGACGTGCCATCGCACGCGCGCGCTCAAATCAGGATGCGGCTCAAAGGCGTGAACGCTGCCGCCGCTGCCCACGAGCCGGGCCGCCATCAGCGTGACGAGCCCGACGTTCGCGCCGCCGTCGATGAAACAGTCGCCCGGGCGCAGCAACCGGCGCATCGCGCGGAGCGTCGTTTCCTCGTGATAGCGCCCGAGGAAGTAGGCCCAGCGCTGGTAGAAGTCGGAGAGGTCGAGGCGGACGCGACAGCCATCCCACACGCCGCGCGATTCGGCGGTCCCCGCCTTCGTCCAGAACCGCTGGCGATGCACGAGCAAAGCCTGGAGGATGGGGATGGCGAGGGGCATCTCGGCCCGGGCCCAGTGCCGCGCCGCGTTCCGCAGCGAGCGCTCGATCAAACCGTCGATGGTGCCGTGTTTCGCGGCGCGTGCGAAGTGCCAACGTTCGAGGCGTGCGAGGGTGTCGTGGGCGATTCGAGTCACGCGAGCCGGATCATTGGCCGGGCCGTGCCGCCGCGGGCGCTCCCTCGTCTCGAAGCGTCACGCGGCGATTCGCATACGATTGCCGAGTGATCCGCCTCGGCCTGCGAATGCTCATGGGCCAGACCGCCCGATGGCTCGGGGTCGTGCTCGGCGTCCTCCTCTGCACATTCCTGATCACGCACATGCTCTCGATGTTCAGCGGCATGATGCGGCGTAGTTACGCCTTGGTCACCGATATCCCCGAGGCCAGAATTTGGATCATGGATCCGGCGGTCGAATATGTCGACGAGCCGGCGGGCATGCCGCCCACAGCGCTGACGCGAGTCCGCGGGGTGGCGGGCGTGGCCTGGGCCGTCCCGCTCTACACGGGCAGCACCCGCGTCCGCCTGCCGAGCGGCGCGCTCAAACCGATCCTGCTGATCGGCGTCGATGACGCGACGCTGATCGGCGCGCCGCGCGATCTCGTCTCCGGCAGCCTCGATGCCCTCAAGGGCTCGGATGCCGTCATCATCGATTCCTCGTCGGCGGGCGGGTTGCTGCGGACGATCGATGAGCGTCCGCAGCGGCACGAAGGCTGGAACCCGCCGCACCTCGACGCTCCGACCCGCCCGATGCGCGCGGGCGACGAGATGCTGGCCAACGACCATCGGCTGGTGGTGGTGGGGGTGGCGCGCCTCACGCCGCGGTTTCTCGCCAAGCCGGTGGTGTACACGACCTACAGCCGCGCGCTCTTTGTGACGCCTCGGCAGCGGAACTTGATGTCGTTCGTGCTCGCCGCCCCGGCCGAATCGCAGGACGCGACCGCCGTCGCACGCCGCATCGAGACAGAGACCGGCTTGCGCGCACGCACCTCGGCCGAGTTCGCCGCGGACACCTACTGGTACTACGTTCGCACCACCGGCGTGGTCGCCCGCATCGCGCTGATGATCGGAATCGCCGTCATCGTCGGCGTCTCCGTCAGTTCGCTGCTGCTCTACCTCTTCACCGTCGACAACGCGCGGTACTACGTCACGTTCAAGACCCTCGGCGCTTCGACCTCGCTCATCCTCGCCATCGTGGCGGTGCAGGCGCTCTTCTCAGGGGCGACGGGCTTCGGCATGGGCGTCGGTGCCTCGGCGCTGGTCGGATCGACCGTCAACGTCGAGGCCATGCCCTACGCGCTCACGCCGTGGACGCTGCTGTTCGCGGGCGTGGTGGTGCTGATGGTCTGCGTGGTCTCGGCGGTGCTCAGCGCGATGCGGGTGCTGAAACTGGATATCGGGACGGTGTTCAAGGGGTGAGCCTGCTCTACCGGCGCGAATCCGTCGGCGCGAATCCGTCAAGGAAAGTCATGGCGGTTCGCCGCACCCACCTGACGCGTCCCCCTTGTCCGCCCGATTAGAAGTGGTATTGTCTAGTGACGCGTCGCGGGCGTGGTGGCCTAAGCGCGAGAGTTCCGGCCCCGGACGCCGCGCCCCCGAGCGGAGGCACGACAGCGTTTCGGGACCATCCGGTGGTGGAGTTCGCACACACCGCTCAGGGTCACGCAGCCAGAGATGGCCACATTCACCACCTCCCGAAGCGTCTTTCTCCACGGACAATGGACGGCCGCGGATTCCGCGCAACTCTACGGCATCCCGGACTGGGGCAAGGGCTACGTCGGCGTCAACGCCGAGGGCCATGTCACCGTCTTGCCCGGCAAAGACCCCGCGAAGCAGATCGATCTCGCCGAGGTCATCGAGGGCCTCCGCGAGCGCGGCATCCACACGCCGGTGCTCCTGCGGTTCAACGGCATCCTCGACCATCGCCTCCGCGAGATCCGAAAGGCCTTTGACGACGCGATCGCCGAGCAGAAGTACGGCGGGGGCTATTCCTGCGTCTATCCGATCAAGGTGAACCAGCAGCGGCACGTGTGCGAGCAGATCGCGCGGCTCGCGGTCGATCTGGGCTTCGGGCTTGAGGCGGGCAGCAAGCCGGAGTTGCTGGCCGTGCTGGGGCTCTCGGCGGCGGCGGGCGGGCCGGGCGTCAACGGCATGCCGATCATCTGCAACGGATTCAAGGACGACGAGTTCATCGAGACGGTGATCCTCGCGACGAAACTCGGGCGCAACATCATCCCGGTGGTCGAGAAGTTCAGCGAGTTGGAACTGATCGTCAAGCACGCGAAGGCGTACAACGTGCGCCCGCGGATCGGGCTGCGCGTGAAACTCTCCAGCCGCGGCGCTGGGCGCTGGGAGGGCTCGGCAGGCGTGCGCAGCAAGTTCGGGCTCTTTGTGAGCGAGGTGCTGCAGGCCGTCGAGTACCTGAAAAAGCACGAGATGCTCGACTGCCTGAACCTCCTGCACTGCCACGTCGGGAGCCAGTTGTACGACATCCGGGTGCTGAAGACGGCGGTGAATGAGTTGGCGCGGGTCTATGCCGAACTCGTCAAGGCCGGCGCGGGGCTCTCGATGATCGACGTCGGCGGGGGCATGGGGGTCGATTACGACGGCTCGCAGTCGGCGTGGTCGAGTTCGATCAACTACTCCGTGGCGGAGTATGCCGCGGACGTCGTCTACCGCATCAAGAGCGTCTGCGATGCGTGCCAGGTGGCGCATCCGACGATCATCACCGAGAGCGGGCGCGCGATGGTGGCGTATTCAAGCGTGCTGGTGCTCGATGTGCTCGGCACAAGCAAGTTCGAGGCCGCTCCGGACCTTGAAAGGATCGAGGCGGCGATCAAGGCCGAGAAGGAAACACCGCGCCCCGTGGTCGATCTGCTCGACGCCTATCGCGCGATGACGGACCGGAACCTCGAAGAGACGTACCACGACGCGACGCAGGCCCGCGACGAGGCGATGAGCCTCTTCGCGCTCGGGTATCTGTCGCTGCCCATGCGGGCCGCGGCGGAGCAGGTCTTCTGGGCGATCGGGCACAAGTTGCTGGAGAAGGCGGAGCGCAAGGGCGAGTTGCCGGACGAGTTTGAGGGGCTGCCGGAGTTGCTCAGCGATATTTACTTCTGCAACTTCTCGCTCTTTCAGTCGATGCCGGACTCGTGGGCGATCGATCAACTGTTTCCGATCTGCCCGATCCATCGGCTCAACGAGCGGCCCACACGCCGCGGCATCCTCGCCGACATCACCTGCGACTCCGACGGCAAGGTCGATCACTTCGTTGACAAGCGCATCGACAAGAAGACGCTCGAACTGCACGAGGTCCGCGATCGGCCCGGCGAGGCCATGGGCGTCGAGCCCTACTACCTCGGCGTCTTCCTCCTCGGGGCCTACCAGGAAATTCTGGGCGACCTGCACAACCTGCTGGGCGACACGCACGCCGTCCACCTCGACCTCAACGAGCAAGGCGAGTGGGAGATCCTCGAGGTGATCGAGGGCGACACCGTCGAGGAGGTGCTGCAATATGTACAGTACGACATCGAGGACATGAAACGCGCGATCCGGCAGGACATCGAGGCCGCGTGCCGACAGAACCGCCTCACGCTCGCAGAGGGCAAGAGCCTGCTGCAGTACTTCGACGACGGCCTCGAGGGGTACACATACCTGGAGGGGTAGCGTGGCGGGCGACGCGAGATCGTCGGTTCAGATCCGTGAACGCCTCGGTTACTACGCCCTGGGCGTCGCCATCGGCCTGGTCTTGCTGGGGCTGCTCATGTCGGCGCGCAGCATGATGGCACGCAAGCAGCCGCCCGCGCAGCAACCCGCTCCTTCCGCAAGCCCGGTCGCGCCTGGCGCGAATCTGCCGGCCTCGCCAAGCCCGCCTAGCCCAGCGCGCTGAGATCAGCACCGAAGTTGATGTGATACGCCTGGCTCCCGATCACCAGCGCGGGAACCGACTTGACGCCCTTGGCCCGCGCCTCGGCCACGCGCTGCTTCGCGGTGCCCAGATGAACGACCTCAACGTCGAACCTGGCGGGGTCGAGCGACCGGGCCACGGACTGCTCGGCGCTGACGCACACGGGACAACCAGCGTGATAAAACACGGCCTTGGTCTTCATATCTGCTCCCTTCGGGTTGGCGTTCTCACGGCGGGGGTGACTTGCTCCCGCGCGTGAACCACCGTAGAACTCATTGCTCCTCCGGCCAAGAGGGCACTTTATGGTGCGGTACGTACGAACCGGTTGCTCTTGCGGAGTTCACGATGCCGATGCCGCGATTGAGCACCGATTCCCCAACCGTGGCCCAGATGGTCGAGAGCATCATCGGGTGCAAGTGGTCGCTGCATGTCCTGGCGAGCGTGCGCGCGGGCGTCAATCGTCCGGGCGCGATGGTCCGTGCCACGCGGGGCCTCTCGACCAAGGTTCTCAACGAGCGGCTCACCAAGATGGTGCGGTTCGGAATCCTGCAGCGAATCGCCTTCCCCGAGGTTCCGCCGCGGGTCGAATACCGGCTCACGAGCCTCGGGGCACGCTTCATCGGCATCATTGAGCAGATCGAATCGCTGGAGCGAGACCTCGCGCAACAGGCCGCGCCGCCCGAGGTGCCCGTTGCTGCGCGTCAGTCCTCGGGATCAGTCGCCAAGCCTCGGCGTCCAGTCAGGGAGCGCGGATAGCGCGAAATAAACTGTTCAGCGGGTTGGTATTCCGAAGATCCTGGTGTAGGCTCTTTGTGGCGGGGAGGGGGGGTGGAAGGGGCGCGGTGCGCGCCCGGGAGGCCCTCATGCGTCATGCCGCGTTGCTCGGTCTGGTCGTTTCTGCCGCGATGAGCACTCCCGCGCTCGCCGCCTATACCAACAACATCATGATCACCGGTTATTGGCCCCCGACCAACGAGATGGTCCGCCGCTTCAGCACCAGCACCACACAAAACCCGCTCGGCTGGATCGGGAACAACTGGGAGGGCCGCGGCTACAACATCCACTCCTTCTTCCCCGAGTTCCCGGGCGGCACCGCCACCAATCCGCAGGGCAACGGCGACTTCGAGGTCGATTACCAGGACACCTCCGCCGATTGGTGGCGCATCACCAACGACATCAAGCCCGTGGCCATCATCACCTTCAGCCGCGGGAGCAACGGCTCAAACTGGGAGGTCGAGTACCGCACGAAGAACCGCGCGACGTGGGTCGCGGACTACACGGCCCCGTTTCAGCCCACGCCCTCGCCGCCCGATTCGTCCGTGCCCGCCGAGGCCATCCGCTTCTCGACGCTCCCGATGCAGAACATCGTGAACAACGTCAATGCGGCGGGCCTGGGCGTCCCCGCCTTCATCGACACCAACTCCGCCAACCTCGCCGGCGGGTTCCTCTCCGAGTTCATCGGCTACCACGGCAGTTGGTACCAATCCATCCATTCAGACCCGAGCGACCCCGCCTGGAGCGTCGCGGCCGGCCACATCCACGTCGGCATCAACACCCCCACCGCCGCGGCCGAGCAGGCGACACTCATCACGCTGCGCACGCTGATCGACCATGTGAACACGATCGTGCCCTCGCCGGGCGTCGGGTCGCTGGCGCTGGGCGGGCTGGCGCTCGGCGCGATGCGCCGGCGGAGACAAAGCGGCGCCTCAGTGAGACGGTGAGACAGCGATGCAGATTCGCGGGACCTACACCGCACCGATTTGTCGTCGCGCGGAACCGATTTGTCGTCGTTCACCTCCGAACTGCAACCGCGCGGAACCGATTTCCTCCGATTCACCTCCGAACCGTCGCCGCGCGGAACCGAGTCGGAAGGATTCGGGACCGATCGGCTCGGACGTCGGCCCGACGCCGAGCTGGAACTGCCGAATGCCAGAGGAAGGGGAAGCCCCTTCCTCCGGACCTCCATCCCCAGATGGAACGAACGCGCCTACACGCGGCGACCCCTCGCAGCGGCAGACCCACCCGCACCCAGCACGGCGGCGCAAGACGGTGACCCGCGTTGCGATCGAACGCCAACGCCCGCCAAGGTCGTGACCCGTGACTCTTCATGTAGAATTCCCCGCCGGCTGGGGGCGGGGGCAACTCAGGACGCGGAGGGTCCCATGTGCCACGACTGAGACGCTTCGGCTCAGTCGTAATGTGTGCGGGCAAAGCAGTTTCGCCACTCCCATGCTCGCGCACGACTGACCGCCCAGCCGGTCAGTCGTGGCACAGTCGGGCGGTTGCCCAAATCTCTCGAACAAAAAGGGTCCACAAAACTTGCAGCCTGGTCTCCAAGGGCACGCCAAGGTATCTCGGAGTCGACGTTGTGGGCGACATGCGTGGCCCTCGTCGCGTCAGTCGAGAAGGAACGATATCATGCGCTCAAAGACCAGCTTTGCCGTGTGCCTTGCTGCTGTGGTCGCGTCCTTGGCGTTGAACGCCGACTGCCTTGCACAGACCGAGTCAACGCAGCCCGGCCAACGGTTCGATGCCAACGTCCCCACTCCGACTTCGCAGCAACGATCTGATGCTTCTCGCATGGAGGCCTTGTTGAAGCCGCGAAGCAGCCCGATGACGACAATGAGGCTGCGGCTGGAAAAGAATGATCCATTGTTTGACGCTATGCCGCGAGAGCAACTGGTGCGACTGATGCACGCCTATGGCGCAGCAACGGCCCACGCTTACCGGAATGGCGTCGCGCCCGATCAGTTCGACGAGGCGTACATGGGCTTCTCCGCACTTTTCGCCGATGCGTCCGCCCGGCTCCTGGAGGACATCGGCAGCGCCCGATTCCCCGGAGATGTGGAGGTTCTGGCCGCGGTGCTCTGGTATCGCGGATGGCTGGGCGGCGATCCTCGGAAATCTCTTCAGAACAGCCTCAATGTCAAGCCCGATGGTTCGCAATTGGCACCCGAAGGCGAGGGCGGAGGCTTCTTCGACAATACCCGTCCGCCAGTGCCGCCTGAGAAGCGTGCGGTGTTCCTCACTTTGCTTTTTGAAGTGAATGTGGCAAAGGAAGGGCTGCGTTACGAGGGCTATCCAAGATCGAGTGACGTCGGCAAGGCGTTGCGCGTGCTCTCGGAGCGGAGCCCTGCCGACGCGCACTACCTCGCCCAGCGCGCGTTACGCCAGTTCATCAGCGTGAAGGGAACACAACGGCTTCGCAACGAGTGTGCGCAGGCAGTACGGACCTATGCCCCTCTGGACGGTTCGCCGACGGGACGAGCCACGGCGCAAACGGCTCTTACCCGCTTCTCGGATGGCCTTGTCGCAGCCAACGGTGGCAAATGGACCGAGGCGCTCCAGCACCTCGACGCGGCCGAACGGTCGTTCCAGGAAGTTGAAGAGGGCTACCCCCCGGTCGTGCGTGCGTGCCTGCCGCTCGTTCGGCTTGGCAAGTCCGTGGCGCTCACGCTGACGGGTGACGCCGCGCAGGCCGCAGGCTTGTGCCGCAGCGAAGCAAGTTCAGAAGACGCCCCGCCAGTAACGCGCAAAGCGTTCGAGATGGTCGGCGGAATTGCCTCGTCGTTACAGTCAACGAAACTCCAGTTGCGAGGCGCGGGCAGCTCGCCGAACGCACCAGGCGCGCCCGATGCTCTCTCTTACGGCTTGCAATCGCCGCTTTCGCAATGGGTCGACTTCACCAACTTCCAGCAGTTGAATCAGAGTTGGTATGTGGCGCCGATGTCGCCGTAGGCGTGTGGCACTGAGTTGAGTCGTGCCATCCCCGTTCGCGGAGTCGGCGGAGCGTACTCGGTGCCTCTCGTCCAACCGCACCGACTTCGCAAAGCCGAAGTCGGTGGCACGGGTCGAGTTGCTATCTCTCACGGCTCTTCTCCGAGTCCCTCCGTTCACTCTGTTCCCTCTGAGTTCGCTTCCTCTGTCTTCCTCCGCCCCGGCAAGAGACCCGTCGCTCGCGCTCCGGGCTCGTGAAGCCTGTGCCGCGGCTGCCCGTAGGCGTCCCTCTGGCTTGGGCCGGCGCTTCCCGCCCCTATACTCCCGCCCTTTCGGGAGGTTCTCATGGCAGATCGCCATTTCAACGTCGTGGTCATCGGCGGCGGGCCCGCCGGATATGTCGGGGCCATCCGTGCCGCTCAGCTCGGCTTCTCCGTCGCCTGCGTCGAGCGGGCCAAGCTCGGCGGCGTCTGCCTCAACTGGGGCTGCATCCCGTCCAAGGCCCTCCTCTCCAACGCCGAGCTCATGGAGAAAATCGCCGACAAGGAGGACCAGGCCTTCTGGGGCCTCAAGATCGGCGGCACCGTCGAACTCGACTGGGACCGCATCATCGGCCGCAGCCGCGACGTCGCCGGCAAGCTCAACAAGGGCATCGAGTTCCTGCTCAAGAAAAACAAGATCACGCACATCGTCGGTAGCGCCAAGATCGTCTCAGGCCGAAAGGGCGCGACGCCGTGCAAGATCGACGTCCAGGAGTGCAAGGTGCAGGAGGAACTGACCTCCGCCCCCGCCACGCCCGGCAAGACCATCGAGACCATCACCGCTGATTACGTCCTCGTCGCCACGGGCTCGGTGGCCCGCGATCTGCCCTTCGCCCGCTTCGACGGCGACAAGATTTGGGGCGCGCGCGAGGCCATGTATAACAAGCAGAAGCCCGCCCGCCTCGTCATCGTCGGTGCCGGTGCCATCGGCATGGAGTTCGCCTACTTCTACCACTCCATGGGCACCAAGGTCACCGTCGTCGAAATGCTCGACCGCATCCTCCCCGTCGAGGACAAGGACATCTCCGACGCCCTCCTCCGCCACTACAAAAAAGCCGGCATGGACATCCGCACCAGCACGACGACCACCGCCATCGAGAAATCCGCGAGCGGCGTGAAGGTCACCGTCGCGCCATTCGCGGCGGGTAAAGCCGACACGAGCAAGCAGGAAGTCCTCGAGGCCGATCGCGTCCTGCTCGCCATCGGCGTCAAGGGCCGCACCGACGGCCTCTGTGACGCATCGCTCGGCCTCAAGATCGAGAAAGACCACATCGTCACCGACTTCAAGCCCGGCGTCACGCAGGCCGAGGCCATCGATTACAAGACCAACATCGAGGGCGTCTATGCCGTCGGCGATGTCATCGGCCCGCCGTGGCTCGCCCACGTCGCCAGCGAAGAGGCCATCATCTGCGTCGAGCGGCTCGCCTGGCGCAAGGACCCAAAGAAGCACCACGAGCCGCACCCGATCGACTATTCCGTGATCCCCGGCTGCACCTATTGCCACCCGCAGGTCGCCAGCGTCGGCTTCACCGAGCAGGCCCTCATCGCCCAGGGCAAGGCCAAGGGCAAGGACTACGAACTCGGCAAGTATTCGTTCCAGGCCCATGGCAAGGCCATCGCCGCGGCACACACCGAGGGCCTCGTCAAGATCATCCGCGGCCTGCCACGCGGCGAGATTTTGGGCGCGCACATCATGGGCGATCAGGCGACCGAACTGATCGCCGAGCTGACGCTCGCCCGCCGACTCGAGGCCACCACCGAGGAACTGATCTGCACGATGCACGCGCACCCGACGATGCACGAGGCCGTCCACGAGGCGGCGCTGGCGGCGGAGGGACGGGTGATTCACGCGTAGCCCGGATGACCCGAACTCGATGCGAATCCCGGCTACGCGATCGACGTACGAAAATTTCCACAGCATGATGACTTCCAAGTGTCCCTTGTATGGGTGAGGGCGACGAATGTGATCGCCCCGGTCCTTTACAGAGGTGCTAGGAGGTTATCAATGGCGAAGTTTGATGCGAATGGCTGCACGAAGCCGCAGCAGGACGTTTCTCAGTTTGCGATCGAGGATCTGGCCTCGCCGCAGATTCATGCTCCGGGTGACGCGCTCGAGCCGGTCGGCAGTTCGCGGTCGGTCTGGGATGCCGTCTGGTGCTGGATGTGGCCGCTTCCGCTCATGCCCTTCTGGCGGTGGGTTGCTCGCCTGCTGTGGGGGGATCTTCAGCGTTCCAAGGGCTTGAACGGCGTGCGGTGGGCGGATGTTCATCGTCCGTGGTGGAGGCTCGCGCTTCACCGCGGGCTCGCGCCATGCGCGTGGATGTGCGTCGGGCTGGGGGTTGCTGTGGCGTGGAGTTGGTTAGGTTCTCTTTGGTCATGGGATAGCGCCTGGATCTGGTCATGGTGGACCTGGCTCCAGTAGTCGCGTCGTCTCACCGGGGGGATTCGTCGTGGATCGGCAGGGAACGGGGGTATCGGGCGTCTTGAAGAGAGAGAACTGTGCGGACTGCATCGTGCATGTCACCTCCAGTGGACCCTGGCACCCCGAACCGGGCCAGGGTCCACTCTTCGCGCTCGCTGATCGAGCCGATGGTCACCATCGAATGCTCCGCCGACCGAAAAAGCGCTCGGACTCTGTTCGTAAAGCCCGTGAGCGAGGGTCGAGCGGCGAGCGAGCTCTCACAGGGCGGCGCGGAAACGCCCGACAGCCGCTATCATCGCCCCCCACCAAGGGGCAACAACCCATGTCAATCGTCGACGACACATCGACTGCTTTGCGGAAATCTCCCAAGCGACGTCGCGCCGAGCGAGTCAAGGATCCGGCGTGGTTCAAAGATGCCCGTGAAGAGTTTTTCGCCACCCAAAAGAAAATTCTCCAAAGCGATGATTCGCTTCGGCACTGGGCCGCTACATGGGTCGTCGATAAGCCCAAGCGCATCACCGACCGATTTGTTTCGCGGGTGCGGCTGTGGGTAGCCGCAGCACTGCTCGCACGCCAAAAGCGCATCTGAACGGGGTACTCATTCCGCCCGACTCTGAACGCCCGCCAGAAATCCTGGCGGGCGTTCTCTTTTTGGCGCGGAACAGCTCGAGATCCATGTCCGTAGGTCTCCGAGATCACGCACGCGCGGTTCCGCGCTGAGTACCCCAATCAGGGGAGGTCTGCATGGGAAGGAAGAACCCAGGTCCGGATTTTCGCAAAGCGCTGCAGCGTGCGCACAAGTTTAGCGACGTTCAGGCGCTGTGCGACACCTGGAACAGTGCTGTCGCCCGGATGGGCGAGATGCCACCGACAGCCCATCCATTCATCACGAAACTCGATCGTGCCATCGTCGACAGGGAACCACCAGACTTTCGACTCACGGAGTCCATCGTCAATGAGTGGAGCAAGGTCGATAGCGATCAAGCCGACAACGCCGTTCGCGCGATGGAGGCCGAGGTCAAGGCCGTTCAGCGAATGGCCGAAAGGGCGAACGCTGGCAGCCCGGATCTGACACTTGATCCGAACCAGGAGCTGACGAATGAACTTCGCGCGCTCGAGCGCGAAGCCCGCGCGATACGCAAAGCCAAGTCCCTTCTGACTTCGCTTGAGTATAAGGTGTGGCGACTCTCGCTCGACGGCATGTCTTCCGAAGACATCGCCAAGAAGCTCAAGCTGTCTAATTCCAAAGCAGACGAGCTAGTCGACAGCGCATGGTGGAAGATCGAAAAGGCTAACCGCCAGCGTCCTTCCTAGGCCATCCCAATTGTCGCACCCGACGCGATCCCCATGGGATCGACCCAAACGAGCATCGGCAGAAGAGTGAGCACAACCAGCGCCACCCCGCCGACAACACCGCGTCGCACACGGAACTCCTCGGCCGATTCGTCCCACGTCACCGCTTTGAAGAGCACGCCCACCACGCTCAGCCCAAGCACGACCAGCCATGCCACCGGCATCTGCTTCCCTTTCAGTGAACGACACATCACATCGCCTTAATCGCGCCGCACACCTCCACCTTTACAAGGGACTCGTCGCCCAGGGTCGAATTGCTACCATCCGCCGATGCCCCCCCCTCCCCTCTCCTCCCTCCCCTTCGGCGACCTCCTCGCCCGTGTCGCCGCCAAGACCCCCGCGCCCGGCGGCGGTGCCGTCGCGTCGGCCTCGGCCGCCCTCGCCGCGGCCCTCGCGCGCATGGTCGTCGCCTATTCGCTGGGCAAGAAATCGCTCGCCGATCACCAGCCTGATCTCGCCAAGGCCGATGCCGCCCTCGTCCGCGCGGGCGAGATGCTGCTGACGCTCGCCGATGAGGACGCCGCGGCCTATGAGGTGCTCAACGGCCTCTCGCGCCTCCCCGAGGGCGATCCGCGCCGTGCCGACCTGCCCGCGGCCCAACTCGCCGCGAGCCGCCCGCCGCTGGCCGTCATCGCCGCGTGCGCCGACCTCTTGCGGCTCTTCGAGCGCCTCGCACCGATCACCAACCGGCATCTGCACAGCGACCTGGCGATCGCGGCCGTGCTCGCCGAATCCGCCGCCCGCGCGTCGCTCTGGAACGTGACCGTCAACGCGGCCACGCTCGATGAGCGCACCCGCCGCGAGATCGAGAAGCAGGCCAACGCCTCGCTCGCCGACGCGAAAGAGCGGCAAAGCCACGTCGAACGCATATGCAACAAATCTGAGCCCGCGACCTAGCATTGTCCATGACCACGCCATCGGATCAGCCCGCCGCGCCCTCCCAGCCTCCGCGCTGGGGCGATCGCAACTGGTATGGCGAGCAGGACGCCAACGGCGTGGACCTCTCGCTCATCCGCGCGAATCTGCGTCTGAGCACTGACGAGCGCCTCCTCAAGGGCGACCGTGGCCGCGAATCCGCCCTGACGCTGCGGCGATATGCTCGTGTCCATGGCGAACAGCAGCCTCGGACAGATCGCAACGATCCTGCGCCGGCACGGGGTTGAGTTTGTTGTCATCGGTGGCCAGGCCGAGACGATCTTCGGAAGCCCGCGCGTCACCTACGACGTTGACCTGTGCTACCGCCGTAACGAGCAAAACCTTCGACGCCTCGCGGCGGCCCTGAAGGAGATCGGCGTGACCCTCCGTGGCGCGCCCGCCGACCTGCCGTTCAGACTTGACGAGCAATCGCTCGCGCTGGGCTCCAACTTCACATTTTCGACGCCCCTGGGCGATCTCGATCTGCTCGGGTGGGTCGAGCCCATCGGCGACTACGACGCGATCATCCCGCGCGCCGAACGGCATCGCTTCGCGGGAGACGAGTTCCTCACCATCTCGCTCGATGACCTCATCCGGGTCAAGGAGCACATCCGGCGGGCCAAGGATCGCGAGTCGCTCCTGCAACTCAACGCCATCCGCGAGCTCCGTCGCCGCGGCGAGGCGTGACCAACGCTCCTCCGCCCCGCGCTGCTCCGCATACCTCGTGCCGCTTCGCCTACCCGACAACCTCAACCCGCGAATACTGGTCCAGGTTGCACACGACCATCTCGCCGTCGTCCTTGCGGATCTCCACGCGGTCGAGCCAGAGCTTCTTGTCCTTGCTGTGCGCGAACCACGAGCCGGTCTTGCCCTGCCCGAGCCGCACGATGGTCCCCTCGACCGAGATCGTCATCGCCCCGGTCTGGCGCGGGACCTGCTGCGTGATGCGGACGCGAAGGCCGGGGGCGAGGGTTTCGGTCTGGTTCATCGCGGGCATTGTATGGGGGCCGCTACCCGCCGATCACCCGTGCCGCCTCGTCGAGCACGGCCCGCGCCTCTGCCGCGGTCGGCGCCTCGGCGATCAGCCGCATGATCGGCTCGGTGTTGCTCGCACGCACATGCAGCCACGCCTTGCCCGCGAGCGGCCCACGCGCGAAATCGACGCGCACCCCGTCCTGCCGATCCACCCGATGCTCGCCATACGCCGCGGCGATCTTCTCCACCGCCGGTGAGGCGTCCTCGCGCCGCGCGATCTCCACCTTCCGCTTCTCGATCGCGTAGCTCGGCACGCCCGCCACCAGCTCCGCCACGCTCCGGCCCGTCCGCGCCATCAGCGACAGCACCAGCGCCATCGCCGAGAGCGAATCGCGGACATACGTCACGCTCGGCCAGATCACGCCGCCGTTGCCCTCGCCGCCCAGCACCACGTCCGCCCCCGCGGCGGCCTCGCGCTTCATCGCCTCGACGACGTTGGCCTCGCCCACGGGCGTGCGCACGACCCGCGCCCCGTGCCGCGCCGCCACGTCGTCGATCATGCGGCTCGTCGAGAGATTCGTGACGAGCACGCGCTGCGCCGCTCCGCTCTCAGTCTTCCCGATCGTCCCTCCGTCCCTCCGTCCCTCCGTCCCTTCCCCCAGCGCCGCCTCGGCCGCGAGCGCCAGCGTGTACTCCTCCCCGATGTAGCGTCCCTGACCGTCGACGATCGCGAGCCGATCCGCGTCCGGGTCCTGCGCGAACCCGATATCCGCCGCGAGGCGTCCCATCGCCGACGCCATGCCCGCGAGGTTCTCGCGCGTGGGCTCGGGCGGATGCGGAAACACCCCGCTCCGCTCGGCCCCGTGATGGATCAGCTCGCACCCAAGCCGCGTCAGCAGTTCGCGCGCGCCATCCGCGCCCGACGCATTCACCGAATCGACCAGCACGCGGAACCGCCGCGACTGAATCGCCGGCAGCTCGTCCTCGACGCTCGTCAGCACGCGTCCGACATGCACGCGATGCGCCTCGGGATAATCGAAGTGCCGCCCGGGCAGCCGCGTCGCACCGCTTCCCGTACCATGTCCCGCGTCGCCGTTCGCCGCGCCGCCGTTGGCCTCTTTGCCGCCGGCCGCGCGAAACAGTGCGACGATCTCGCCCGCCTCGGCCGCGCCAGGTGCGCACGCCGCCGACCTTCCCACGGCGACGCTCACCTCGCCGCCCGCGCGAACGAGGCACTTCAGCCCGTTCCATTCCTGCGGGTTGTGGCTCGCCGTCACGATCAGCCCGCCCGCCGCATCGATGTGGTCCACGATCAGGCCCACCGTCGGCGTCATCGCCACTGCCAGATCAACCACGTCGCATCCCGCCGCCATCAGCGCGCCCAGCGCCCACCCGTGGATCGTCTCCCCGCCCTCGCGGCCGTCGCGCCCGATCACCACCTTCGGCCGCGCCGCCCCCGCTGCCCGCTCCCGCAGCCAGCGCCCGCACGCGCCGGCAAAGGCCTCCGCCACCTCGCGCGTCAGGCTCCCGCCCACGATCCCGCGCAGCCCGCTCACGCCCACCATCAACGGCGAATCACTCATGCCGCTAGCGTACCAGTCAGGCCGTCAGCCGCGCTGGCGCATCCGGCGTGCGCGCCACCACCGCGGGACGCCGGGCCATCGCATCGGCCAAGGCCTCGCCCAGCGCCTCGATCTGCTCGGGACGGTGCTCGCTCGTGACCGAGAGCCTGAAATACAGCGGCCAAGGCCCGCCGGGATAGGTGATCAGCGGCGCGAGAAACCCCTGCTCGAGCAGGAACGCGTGCGTCGCCCGCATCGCCGCCGCATCGGGTCGCCCGAAAGCATCCGCCACCACAAACGCCCGGATCGGCGTCGCAAACTCCGACGCTTGCAGCCCCGCGTGACGGATCACCGCCGACAGCCGCTCCGCGTTCGCGTGCAGCCGCTCCACGCGCTCCGGCTCGGCCCGCAGCACGCGGATCGACGCCCGCGCCGCGCACGCCAGCGCGGGCGAGGCCGGCGTCGTGCAGACATACGCGCTCGCCCGCGAGCGCACGGCATCGACCAGCGATCGCGTGCCTCCGACCATCCCGCCGTGGCACCCGATGCCCTTCGCCAGCGTTGAGGTCAGCACGATGCGATCATCACGCACGCCCAGCGATGCGAGCGTGCCGCGCCCGCCCGGCCCCAGCACGCCAAGGCCGTGGCAATCATCGACAACGAGCGTGTCAGCGCTCGGTCGCATCGCCGCGAGCAGCGCCCGCAGCGGCGCGACCCCGCCATCGGTCGCGAAAACGCCATCGGTGAAGATCGCGGCCGCCGTCGCAGGGTCAAGGTCGGCGAGCACGCGGGCCGCGGAGTCCGCGTCGCGATGCTCAAACTCGATCACTCGCATCCCGGCGCACGC
The DNA here is from genome assembly GCA_046155605.1 of Phycisphaerales bacterium. Classification (GTDB taxonomy): domain Bacteria; phylum Planctomycetota; class Phycisphaerae; order Phycisphaerales; family UBA1924; genus JAEUIZ01. The sequence continues at coordinate 1,210 of JBJXFQ010000096.1, read as the reverse complement.
GGCCGCGTCACGAATGCTGCGATGCGCCCGGCGGTCGATCAGCGCGATCGGATGCTCGGGCGCGAGCGCCTGCGCTGCGGCCAGATTCGCCGAATAGCCATCAGGCACGACGACGGCAGCGGCCAGCCCGACAAACGCGGCAAGATCGCGCTCGAGTTCGTCGTGCGCCGTCGTGTTGCCGGTCGTCTCGCGCGAAGCCGATGTGCTGAGGCCAAAGTCGCTGATTCCGGCGATGGCCGCGGCGATCACGTCGGGGTGGTGGGCGAGCCCGAGGTAGTTGCAGCCGCCAAACGAGACGACGCGGCGGCCGTCGAGCGTGACGGTCGTGGCGGACGAAGCGGAGACGGGCAGGCGGGGCATCCGAGCACTCCAAGGCTACCAGATTCATCGGTCCGATGAGCCCGGCGGCGTCAGCGCCGTCCTCCGACGGCGCGGCATGGTAGCCGGGGCGTCTCTTGGGTAGTTCGACGCTCCGCGTCGTCTCTTCTCTCGCGTACACCGACGGTCCCTGTCGATCTGTCTCCCGTGCCACCGACCGTCGCCTTGGACGGTCGGTGCTCTTTGGGTACATCGACGGTCCCCGTCGATCTCTCTCCCGTGCCACCGACCGTCGCTCTGGACGGTCGGTGCGCTTCCCGTGCCATCGACTTCGAAGCGAAGTCGATGCTCTTTCCCTCTCTCGGGTAGCCCGCCCCTCCTGGGCGGATTCGAGTGCCCCGAACTCTGTTCCGCGACGGAGTCGCGGGGTACCCAAGAACAGCATTTCACCCAAGCCAAACCGGTAAAGCGACTACCCTTCGCCCATGCGTTATCGAGCGCGATGCCGACGCGTGGGGAAGTGGCTTTCAACTGCCATAGCGATGTTCATTCTTGCCGCGTGGGCCGTGAGCGGGTGGTGGATGGTGAGTTGGAGCGGGCGACCCTCTTATAACGCGATCAGCATCGCGTGTTACTCAGGCCGTCTCGAGATTCAAAGGGAGCTTTCAGACCTTTTGTTCACCTGGCCCATCTCTCCCTCCTCGCCTGAACGCCTGCAATGCGTTCCAGTTGCTTCAACCGGCATTCCGGCACCATCGTGGTCGTGGTGGTTCGACAACGGCCGCTCGGCGATAGTAACTGTCGGTTCGAGCATGTATGTCTCGATCCCACTATGGCTGCCATTCCTGCTCGCAGCCGCCCCCGCCGCCTGGCTCTGGCGGATTGACCGTCG
>JBJXFQ010000087.1:0-47854 GCA_046155605.1 Phycisphaerales bacterium | reverse complement strand
CGAGGACGATGTTGGCGAAGATCGGGCCGCGCTTGAACTCGAAGGTCTCCGTCGATCGGTTGAAGATCGAGACGCCCAGGACGTCGCTGGGGAGCATGTCGGGGGTGAGCTGGATGCGGCTGAAGGCGCAGTCGATGCTCTTGGCGAGCGCGGTGGCGAGGACGGTCTTGCCGACGCCTGGGACGTCCTCGATGAGCACGTGCCCACGGGCCAGCAGGCAGCAGATGACGCGGTCGATCGCGTGGCGGTTGCCGAGGAAGACGGTGGCGATGCTCTCCCGGAGTTTGGCGATGGCTTCGGTCATGGGCGGGGGGTCGTGGGGGGCAGTATAGTGGCGTCGGTGGGGCCATTGTGGGGCCTGGCCACGACGCATGAATGACGCCGCTGATCCGTCGAGTGCCGCGCGTGAACCGAGCGGGTCGGGTCGCGCGCGGACGGCGGCGAGAGAGCCGACGAACGAGGGAACGTCCCCGGCAGAGTTGGTGCGGTCGCTGACGGGCGATTTACCGTGCGTGCAATGCGGGTACAACCTTCGTGGCGTGTCGGTGCTGGGGACGTGCCCGGAGTGCGGGGTGCCGGTGCGGGCGACGGTGCTGGCGCGGGTTGATCCGTACGCGAGCGTGCTGAGGCCGATCGCGCGGCCGAGGCTGCTCGCGGCGGGACTGCTGGTGTGGACGTGCGGCGCGTTCGCGGCGGCGCTGGCGGTGTGGGCGCTGCGGGCGCTCGACGTGGCCTCGTTCCTGCTCGATCGGCCGATCATGGTGGCGCGGCCGGTGGCGCTGCTGGTGCCGGTGCTGGCGGCGATTTCGGGCCTCGGCGCGGTGGTGCTGATCCGGCCGCATGGCGGAGTTCCGCGCTGGCAGAGCGCGGCCGCGGCAGCGGGAGTGCTGGCCTATGGGCCGCTGATCTGGGCCGTTTGGAGGTTGCACGCGGGGCATGATCTGGCGCACTCGCGACCGTTCTTTCAGGCGCTGGGCATGCCCCACGATCGCACGCTGTTGCGGCTCGGCATCGCGGCGGCGGCGCTGGCGATCCTCTTTGGGCTGCGGAGCAACGCGCGGCTGCTGGCGTCGCGGTCGCTGCTCATGCGCACGGGTCGAGTCGATCGGCAGACGATGCTGGCGATGGGTTCGGCGATCGGGTTGGCGGCGTGCGGCGACGGACTGCACCTGCTCGCCGATCGCTTTGATGTGATCGCGTTCTGGGCACGGACGCTCGGAATCTTTTTCATCGCGGTCGGGTCGATGTTGCTCACGATCGGGCTGGCGGGCATGGTCCTTGATTCGTGGCGGGTGCGGGCGGCGATCGTGCGCCCCGCGCTCTCACGCAGCGAGGCGATCGGGCCATGACGCCAAACGAGCAAGCGCGGTTTGATCGGCTGGTCGAGGACGCGATCGAGGTGTTGCCGGCCGGCGTGCGCGAGTTACTCGACGAGTGCCCGGTGGTGGTGCTCGACGAGCCGGATGAGGCGATGCTGCGCGATGTGGGCATCGATCCGGGCGATCAGGAGGCGCTGGACGAACTCTGCGGGCTGCACTCAGGGATCGCGGTGACGGAGCGGAGCGTGGAGCAGAGCGCGGAACTCCCGCCGGTGATCCACCTGTTTCGCCGCGGGATCGTGTCGCTGGCGGGCGGCTGGGAGCAGGACCAGGCGGACGAGGCGGTCTATGAAGAGGTCTGGACGACGCTGCTGCACGAGATCGGGCACCAGTTCGGGCTTGACGAGGACGACCTGGCGAACCTGGGGTACGACTGATCGCGGCCGATGATCCCAGGTCGTCGATCGTCGCGACGCAAGCCCTACGCCTTGCCGTAGACCGGCACGAGGCCGCCGCGGGTGACGGCGTTCTGTGGCGAGGCGAGGAAGGCGATAGTGGCCGCGACGTCGGCGAGTTTGGGCCAGGCGTCGTGGTTGGCGCTGGGCATTGCGCGGCGGTTCGCGGGCGTGTCCATGATCGACGGCACGACGGCATTGACCCAGATGCCCTCGGGCGCGAGTTCGGCGGCAAGGCAACGAGTGAGCGCGGCGACGCCGGCCTTGGCGACGGCATACGCCGACATGCCGACGCCCTGCTCGGGCTCGAGCCCGGGGCGCGCGGCGACGTTGACGATGCGGCCCACAACCTTGGCGGCGCGCATGGACCGTACGGCCTCGCGGCAGCACAACGCGCACGTCAGAACGTTCGTTGAGAACTGCCGACGCAAGAGGTCGGCGGTGGTCTCGGCGAGCGGCGCCATCGCGAACCCGCCAGCGATGTGGATCGAGGCCCACAGGCGCGAGGATGGGTCGGCTCCGGCCTTGGCGTGATCGCTCGCGGCCGCATAGAAGCGAGTGACGGCGTCGTCGTCGGATAGGTCCACGCCCTCAACGATGCGGACACGGGGGTGATTCGCATACGGGAAGCGGGCCAACTCCTCGCGCGCGAAGACCGGGACGATGCACGAGCCGCCCGATTCGAGGAGTAGGCTCACGACGGCGGAGCCGAGCGCGCCGGTGCCACCCGTGACGACGATGGAACGGCCGGCAAAGTCGATGTTCATGGCTGATTGTTGGGCGGCTAGCATGAAGAGAGCATCGCCGGCGCGACCGGGTCATGAGGACGAGTCACATGCCGTTGTACGAGTACGAAGCGGATGATGGGACGGTGCTGGAGTTGCTGCGGTCGGCGAAGGACGCGGACAAACCGGTGACGGACCCAGATGGCAAGGGGCGGGTCTTCAAGCGGAAACACTCGGTGTTCGCGTCGGGCGGCGCGGGCGGCGGCGCGGGCGGGGGGCACGTCCATACGGGGATGTGCGGGTGCGGGAAGCGACAGGGCGGGTGCGGAGGCGTTGCGCGCTAGCGCGAGCGCGGCCGAGTCAGCACAAGCAATCGATTTGCGATCAAAGCCGAGAGCACCAGCACCGGACGCGCCCTCCGAAAGACCACGGCCGACGCTGAGAGCCAGAGCCGGCCGCGGGAAAGGAGCGAGAGTTGGTTGTACTCGCGCGAGTTACTCTGCCTTCGCACGACGGCGGCGGAGCATGAGGAGCGAGCCGAGGCCCGCGAGCGCGACCGGGCCGGGAGCGGGGACGGCGGTGACGACGCGGAGTTGCTCGAGCGGGCCGCCGTTGTTGATGCCCGGCTGCAACTCGAAGGTGAGCACGGGCCCGTTGATGGAGATCATGCGAAAGCCGTTCCACCCGCGCTGCGGGAAACTGGTGGGATAGAAGGTTGAAGCGTTGCCGAGGGGGCCGTCGGTGATGTCGAGCGGGACATCGTCGTAGATGACGCCGAGGATGGGGGCATCGAAGGTGATCGTGCCGAGGACCATCGCGGGGACCGGGCCTTCGAGGTGGAGGAAGTGGCTGTTGACGAAAGCGGGCGCGGGTGCGGGAGTCGCTCCGATGTTGTTGAGGACCGTGGAGGGGTTGACGGACATCTGCATCAGGACGCCGCCGGTGGGGGCGTTGACGGCCTCGTCCCAGCAGTAGAGGGTCAGGCCGGTGAGCGCTCCGGGCAGCGCGGAGGGCGGAGGCGTGCTGAGATACGTCGCCATGCCGGTGGTGCCGACGATGGCGGCGTTGGCGGCGGCGGCGAGGAGGAGCGGGGCGACTGCGGCGGGAAGAAGTGAACGCATGGGAGGTCCTTTCAAACGTTTGCTCGTGCCGGGCACGGCGCCTGGCTCACCCTGATTGCGACGGATCGGGACGAATCTGAACGGGAAGGCGTGAACCGTGCGAGTCGCGCGGCGTGCGAAGGCACCGGCTCGCGTTCCCTACGCGCGCAAACAACGGCGGTCGATCCCGGGAAAGGGGTCGACCGCCGTGGAGGAGAGAGCGTGGGCTATCAAGGCAGAATGGCATGCTCGCCAAGTCAGACGGCACGGCGACGGCGGATGAAGGCGAGGCCGCCGAGGCCGGCGAGCGCGATCGTGCCTGGCGCGGGAACCGCAGTGAAGACGCGCATCTGCTCGGGATCGATCGCGCCGGCGGCATTGGGAGTGAGCGTGAAACTGATGGTGTTGCCGCTGATGGCGATGCTGCCAATCTGGTTCCAGCCGCGGGTCGGGAAAGAGGTTGGATAGGCGGTTCCGAACGCGCCGAACGAGTCGGAGAGATCGATGAAGGTGTCCTGGTAGGCGACGCCGACGATGGGGTTGTTGAACGAGACGGTGCCAATGACGGCCGGCGCGCCCTGGAAGTCAAAGTGGAGGAAGTGGCTGTCGAAGATGCCGGCAAGGACGCCGGGGGTTGCACCCACGCCGCCCGTGGTGACGATGCTCGGGTTCACGGTGATATCGACGGGGAGGGCGCTGGTGCCGCGGCCCTGCTGCTCGTCCCAGCACAGGACGATGGGGGTGATCAGGGCGGTCGGGAAGCACGAAGCGGGCGGGCCGATCTGCGACGCCATGCCGGTGGTGCCGGTGATCGAGGCGGCGGCAGGGAGGGAGGCGGCAAGCACGAGGGCAGCAGTCAGGGAGGTACGAAGCACGGGGAACTCCTTTCGGTCACAGACATCTCGGGACCGGGCCGCGACACCGCGTGCTCCTTCGTCCCTACACGATGACTGCGACGCAAGAGGGAGAACCTGAACGAGGAGAGGGACGCGAATCATGCCTGATTGTCGCGCCGATGACGCCGAGGATGAGTGAGGTTCTGGCGAACGAATCCTCGGGTTGGTGGGCTACGCAACCTGCATCGCAGAGATGAAACGCTGCGCTATTGACATCCCCGCTTTCGGCCCGGAGGGTCGCCGGAATGTAGCCATGGGTGGAGCGGCGCTTCGTCGCGTAACCCGTGGAACGCAGGCCCAAACAAAGTCGCCCCGGCAGTGGCGACGGAACAGTTCGAAACATCACAGCAGAACAACCCCGCTACCTCACCTCCGCCACACACCGATCGATGCGGCGAAGCGACGACTCACGTCCCAGAATCGCCAGCGTCTCGCCCAGCCCGGGACTAATCGCGGCACCGGTCAGGGCGACACGGAGCGGCTGGGCGATCGGGCTGGCGTTGGGCAGGCCGCACTCCTTTGCGAGCCCCTCGATGAGCGTGTTGAGCGCGGCGGCATCCCAGTCGACATGGGTTCCGAGGCGGGCGCGAGCCTCGGTGAGCAAGGTGAGGCCCGCGCCGTTGTTGGCGCGCAGGTTCTTCTCCACCGCGGCGGGGTCGAAGGCGTACTCATCATCGCGGACGAGGATGAACGCGGCGGGGCGGAGCGCGTCGCGAAAGGTCTTGGCGCGGGGCTTGAGCGCTCGCGTGAGCATGAGCAATCGCGGCGTCACGCCCGCGCCGATCGAGGCCGCGAGACGGGCGTGCGCATCGGGCTCGTACTCGGCGAGCCAGGCGAGCCAGCGCCGGGCGAACTCGTCGTCGGGGAGCGCGGCGATCGCGTCGGCGTTGAACGAGAGCAGTTTGGCGCGGTCGAACTTCGCGTTCGTCCGGCCAATGCGATCGATCGAGAAGTGCTCGGCAAGGAAATCCCGATCGAACTTCTCGAGGTCCTTGCCGTCGGGCAGTTTCATGCCCGGGTTCCAGCCCAGCAGGGAGATGAAGTTGATGATGGACTCGGGCAGGTAGCCGCTCTGGCGGAAGTCCCAGATCTCGACCTCCGGCAGGGGAACTTTGAGGTGCGCACCGAGCGACTGCGCGACGTCGAGGCTGTCGTTGTCGCCCGCGAGAAACTGGTCGAGCGTTGCGGGGTCGAGGCCGGTGGCGACGGCGAGCGCCACGGCCAACGCGCCCTTGGCGATCGCGTCCTTGGCGGCCTTTCGAGCGGCCTTGGCCTTGTCTCGCTTGCTCATCTTCGAGCCATCGTTATTAAAGATGAGCGGCATATGCGCGTAGACGGGCGTCTTGAAGCTCTCGCCCGTGTCGAGTCGTTTGAAGTAGCGCTGCATGGCGACGTGCCGCGGCGTGTTGGCCAGGTGCTCCTGCGCGCGCATGACATGGGTCACGCCCATCAGTTCGTCGTCGATGACGACGGCGAAGTGGTAGGTCGGGAAGCCGTCGGCCTTCCGCAGGACGAAGTCGTCGAGTTCGCCAGCGGCGATCTTGACGTCGCCGAGTACCTGATCCGGCACGACGATCGCTTCGTGCGGCGCGACAAAGCGGATGACGTGGGGCTCGCCTCGCTGGGCTCGCTGCCAGCGAGCCTCGTTCGGCGCGCCAGGCACGACATCGCCGGGTCGCTCGTAGCGGTAGGTCCTCTTGGCGGCGACGGCGGCCTTGCGTTTGACCTCGAGGTCGTCAGTGTTCTCGAAGGCCGGGTACGCGATGCCGCGTCGGCAGAGGTCCTCAACGTACGCGTTATAGATAGGAAGCCGCTGCGCCTGGAAATAAGGACCGACGGGGCGCGAATCGGCCCCGATGGCGCGGTTGCCCAGGCGGAGTACCGGCCCGTCATCCCACTCGATCCCCAGCCAGGCGAGGTCTTCGAGGATGCCTCGCGCGGATTCGTCGGAGGAACGTGCCTGATCGGTGTCCTCGATGCGGATCATGAAACGCCCGCCCTGCTTCTTGGCGTATGCCCAGCAGAAGAGGGCGCTTCGGGCGCCGCCGATGTGGAGGTGGCCGGTGGGCGAGGGCGCGAAGCGGGTGACGACGGTCATGGGGCGAAGTCTACGGCAGGTCGTGGACGAAACCCGGCGTGTCGTGCCCCCAACAATGGCCGTCTGGACGCCCGCGCGCCGATCACCCGGGAGTATCGCATGACGACTGCAACGCCTGTCGCACCGCACGAACGCCTCGGTGCCGTGGACGCCCTTCGCGGCGTGGCGGTGCTGGGCATCCTGGCCATGAACATCGGCGCGTTTGCGCTGCCGATGGCCGCCTATATGGACCCGATGTCGGCATCGGAGTATGGCGGCTCGCTGACGGGCTGGAACTATGCCTGGTGGCTGATCACGCACCAGTTCTTTGACCTGAAGATGATGACGATCTTTTCGATGCTCTTCGGCGCCGGGCTGGTGCTGATCGGGCGGCGTGCGTCCGATCCGGCGTCGGGGCGGCTCGACGGCTTTGCTGGGCTCTACTACCGCCGGCTGCTGGTTCTCTTTGTGATCGGCATGCTGCACGCATATCTGCTGTGGTACGGCGACATCCTTGTGGCGTACTCGCTCTGCGGGCTCGTGTTGTATCCGCTGCGCAACGTGCGACCGTCGCGGCTCATCGTCCTCGGCGTGGTGCTGATGGGCGTCACGATGGTCTTCAGCATCACATCGGGGGCCTTCTTCGGCTACGCCCGAGAGCAGGCCCGGCAGGCGCAGGAGATCATCGCCGCCGGCGGGACGCCCAGCGATCTCCAGAGCAGCATGCGCGAGACATGGACGGGGATCGAGGCGGGAATCAAGCCATCGTCCGAGGAGATCAGCCGCGAGGTGGCGGCGATCTCGGGCTCGGCGCTCTCGGCACTGCGCGAGAATGCCATGCACTCGTTCTTCATGCAGACGTTCATCTTTCTGACCATGATGTGCTGGCGGATCACGGGGTGCATGCTGTTGGGGATGGCGCTGATGAAGTCGCGCGTCTTCTCGGCGGAGCGCACGGACCGGTTCTATGTCCGGATGGCGCTTGCGGGGTTGGGGATCGGCATGCCGCTGGTCGCGGTGGGCGCGTACGACCTGTTGCGCACGCGGTTTGATATCCCGCACGCGTACTTGGTGGGAATGCACTTCAACTATGTGGGCAGTGTGCTCGTGTCGCTCGGCTACATCTCGCTCATCATGCTCGCGTGGCGGCGTGGATGGTTGAGATCGGTGCTGGCGCGGCTCGCGGCCGTCGGGCGCATTCCGCTGACGAACTACCTCGCCCAATCGCTGATCTGCACGTTCATCTTCTACGGCTGGGGGCTGGGTATGTTTGGCGAGTTCGAGCGCGGGACGCTTGCCCTGTTCGTTTTCGGCGTGTGGGCGCTGCAACTGGCATGGAGCCCGTGGTGGACCGCGCGGTTCCGGTTCGGTCCCGCCGAGTGGCTCTGGCGCACGATCTCGTACGGCCGGCGGCAGCCGATGCGCCTCGACCCATCGTGACGGATTGCCCGTGGCACGCATGACAGTCGGCTCATAAGGGTTTTGCCTCATGGGTTCCGACTTGACAGGCGGCAGTCGTTCGCTATCTTAGGAGCCCTCGGGAGACGTTGTACGTCCGCGGGTATTCATACCCGCCGCGCCACGGATGCAGGAATCCACGGGATTCGCGCGAGCCCGAGAGAAGGTAAACAGGCGGCCGGGCTGCGGCGTGACTCCGTTTGTGGAGCGCGCCTTTCGCCCTCAACGGGGCAGAGGTGATCGATGGGCTTCATCAAAGAGTTTCGTGAGTTCGCGCTTAAGGGCAATGTGGTCGATCTGGCCGTGGGCGTGATCATCGGGGGTGCGTTTGGCACCATTGTCAACTCGATGATCAAGGACATCATCATGCCGATCGTCGGGCTCGCCGGCAAGGCGGACTTCTCGGCGATGAAGTTGCTGCTGAAGGCCAAGGATCCCACGGACCCGGCTTCCGCCGACAACTTTCTGAACTACGGCAGTTTCATCACGATCGTCATCAACTTCCTCATCCTGGCGTTCTGCATTTTCATCATCATCAAACTGATGAACACGGCGAAGAAGCGTTTCGAGAAGGAAGCCGCGGCGGCACCGCCTCCGGGACCGACCGCCGAGGTGCTGCTGCTCACCGAGATTCGCGACGCGCTGAAGAAGCGGTAACGCGGAGCGTCGGCCCTGGGTTCGCGTTCTGTCACGCGGCTTACGCCGCATCTCTGTCCCTCTGTCCCTCTGTCCCGCATCCCTCACCGCCTCCACCGATCCACATTATCCCACGCCCAGAAAGGAACGTGTCATGCGTCACCTGGCCTCGGTCATCACCATGCTCGCCGGCGTCTCGGCGGCGTCCGCGCAAGACGCCGCCGCGCCCGCTGCACCCCCACCCGCTCCGCAACCCGATTCGTTCTGGGACGGGTGGGCCGGAAGTTTCCAACTCGGCCTCAACGGGGCTTCGGGCAACTCGGAGAACTTCAACTTTCGCGCTGGTGCCGCCACCGAGCGGAAGACCGACCTGATGGTCACGAAGTTCGGCGCTGTGTACACCCGCGCGACGCGCGAGGGCGACGTGACGAGCAACCGCTTCGAGATCAACGGCCGCAACGACTGGATCTTTGAGAAGGGCTCGCCGTGGCGGGCGTTTGCGCAGGCCGTGTATGAGTACGACGACTTCCAGGATTGGGACCATCGCCTGAGCGCCGGGGTCGGCATCGGCTACGCCTTCATCGAGAACGACACGACCCTGCTCGTGGGTCGCGTGGGTATTGGGGCCTTCCGCGAGTTCGGCGGGCGCGACAACCGCATCCATCCTGAGGGCATTCTGGGGATCGACTTCACGCACAAGTTCGACGATCGCCAGAAGATCTTCTTTACCGCCGACTACTACCCGGACCTGATTGAATGGCCGGACTATCGCGTCGTGGCCAAGGCGGGGTACGAGTACCTCGTCGATCCCAAGAACAAACTGACGCTGAAACTGGGCGTCGAGGATCGCTACGACGCCTCGCCAGGCCCGGGCCGCAGCCGCAACGATTTCGAGTACTTCGCGCTGCTGTCGTGGGCGTTTTAGCGGAGCGGATGGCAGCGCCGCTGGCCGATGCTCCCACCGCCTAGCCTTGCTCGATGGGCATCCTCGACATGGCAACCAGCGGCGAGCGGACGCTTCCGGAACCCCTGCCGGCCGACCCCATGCCGACGCTGATCTCGTGGTTTGACGAGGCACATCGGCGCGCGCAGCAACCGAATCCGAACGCGATGACGCTGGCAACAGTGGACCCCGACGGCCGACCTTCCGCCCGCATCGTGCTCTGCAAGTCGATCGATGCCGGCGCGGGCTTTCTGGTCTTCCACACCAACTACCGCAGCCGCAAGGGCCGGGCGCTGAGTGCCAACCCCCGCGCGGCGGTGGTCTTTCACTGGGACGCGCTTGATCTGCAGGCGCGGATCGAGGGCGTGGTCGTCAAATCGCCAAGCGAGGAGAGCGACGCGTACTTTCAGACCCGCGCCATCGAGCGTCGGGTCGGGGCGTGGGCCAGCGACCAGAGCGAGCCGATCGAATCGCGGGAGGCGCTTGAACAGAAGGTCGCGGATGCGGTCGCGCGATTTGGCGTGACGGAAGTCGTAGAGGGCACGGCGGCGATTCCTCGGCCCCCGCATTGGGGTGGTTATCGGGTCTACGCCGATCGCGTCGAGTTGTGGGTTGCGGGATCGGGCCGACTGCACGATCGGGCGCGATGGGAGCGGCGACTGTCAGCGGCTGGCGCGACGGGGTTTGTGGGTGGGCCGTGGTCCGCGACGCGACTGCAACCCTGATAACGGCATGGACCGTTGCCGTTGGGGTCAAGACGGCAACGCTATCGGTCGAAATGCTGAAGAGAGCGTGCCGCCTCCTAGGACAGGGCGAGAGCCCAAGGAGCGCTGTCCGTCTTGCGCGAGCGACCGCATGAAGCCACGGAAAGATATGTCATCGGTTGAGGTCGAGGAACTTCGCGCGGGGCTGGAGAAGCGGCTTGCCGGGATGGGCCTCGACACGCAGCCGGAGGTCGCGGCACGGATTGTTTCGCTGGTCTCGGACCCGAAGTCGGGCCTTCGCGACTTCGCGGCGGTGATCAAGGCGGATGCGGGGCTCTCGGGCCGACTCTTGCGAATGGCAAACTCGGCGTTCTTTGCCCAGCGGCAGCCCGTCTCGAAACTCGAGCGCGCGTGCGTGCTGCTGGGGCTCGAACGACTCAAGGCTCTCTCGCTGGGGTTCTACCTCAGCCGGGCGGCCGCGGGTGACGCCAAGGCGGAACTCTCGCGGCGGGTCTGGGGCGAGGGCGTCTTTCGGGCGTGCCTCGCGGCCGAGATCGCGCGGCGGCTCTGCCCGGGGGTAGCGCCCGAGGCCTTCGTCGCGGGCCTGATGCTCGACTCCGGGATCCCGCTGGTGCAGTCATTCCTGGGCGAGCCGATGACGGCGATCGTGGCTCAGAAACTCCCACCCGCCCGGCAGTTCCGGGCCGAGTTGGATGGCCTGCGGTTCACGCATGTGGACGTGGCGTCGGCGATGGTGCGCCGGTGGAAGTTGCCGGAGGTGCTGGCCAAGCCCATCGAGTGGCATCACAACCCGCCGGGTGACGGCGGGACGCCCGGGCCGCTTCAGTGGGTGCATCGGATCGCATATTACGTCGGCGCGATCGAACTCGACGTGAAGCAGGAGCCGACGGAGCCGAAGCCGCTGCCCACGATGGCGAACCGGACGCTGGGCCTGAGTACCGATGACCTGGGCGCGGTGATCAAGCGGTCGCGCGAGGAATGCTCGGCGCTGCACGAGGTCTTCCGCGACGTCGCCGACGCGATCAAGGACATGGACAGGTTGACGGACCAGGTGCATCGGCAACTGGTCGAGGCCATGGACGACGCGATGGCGTCGGACATCCGGCGCGAGACATCGGCATCGCCCACCTGCGTCGAGGTCGGGGGGCAGAAGATCGAGGTCGAACGCGGGACCGACGGCGTGCTGGTGGCCTATATCCGCGACACGAGCGGGAAACGTCTGCTCTCCCACTCCTTCCGCATGGGGAGCGAGCCGGCGGACGCGGTGCTCGCCGCCCTGGGCATCGAGCAACTCGACAGGGCCGATGTGAGCCACTTCGAGAGCCTGCTGAGGCTGGTCGCGGCGTAGGTGGCCAGTCGCCTCCGCTGGCCCTGAAGGCGCGAGGCAGGTATGCTGGCCGCGCCATGCGGGAACTCGTGACGTGATCTGCCCCTATTGCGGAATCAACGACGACAAGGTCATCGACTCGCGCTCGAGCGAGGGCGGTGCCGTGATCCGGCGTCGCCGCCAGTGCCTCGGCTGCGATCGGCGATTCACCACCTATGAGCGAGTCGAGCAGACGGCGCGGCTCGTGGTGATCAAGCGCGACGGCACGCGCGTCCCCTTCAACCGCGAGAACATCCTCAAGGGTGTGCTGATCGCGTGCGGGAAGCGGAGGATCTCGGAGGAAGCCAAGGCCAGGCTCGTGGACGAGGTCGAGGAGGAGTTGCACCGCGAGTTCGATCGCGAGGTCGAGAGCCGCGTCATCGGCGAGCGCGTGATGCGCAAACTCCGCGACCTTGACGAGGTCGCGTACATCCGCTTCGCCAGCGAGTATCTCAAACTCGGCTCGGCGGGCGAGTTGCTCGCGGAGATCCACGAACTCAACCAGCGGCCCAAGAACATCAAGGACCAGCGGTCGCTCTTCGAGCGCGCTCAGCCCGACAAAAGCGAGACGAGCCGCTGACGGATGGCGGCGGCGTCGCCGCGGCCGGCGCTGGCTCGCATCGCTTCGCCCACGAGCCGGCCGATGGCGGCCTGTTTGCCGGCGCGAACATCCTCAGCGGCCTTGGGCTGGGCGGCGATTGCCGTTCGGCACCATTCGTCCAGCGCCGCATCGTCGCGCACGATAAGAAGCCCACGCGCTAGCGCGAGCGTCTCGACGGATTCGGGCGGGGAGGACGCGGCGGGATCGTCCGCGCGATCGGCGAGGATGCCGAAGAGTTCGTCGGCGGCGTTCGAGCCGAGGCGGCCACCCTCGCGGAGCGTGATGAGTTGGGCGAGTGAAGCGGCGGAGACGCCGAGATCGTGGACCGCGATGCCGCGCTCGTTGGCACGTTTCAGGCCGCTCTGGAGCAGGAGATTGGCGGCGGCACGGGCGGCGCGATCGCGCGCGACGCCGGCGGAGATCGACGCGGCCATCGCATCCTCAAAGAGGGCGCAGGTCTGTCGCTCTTCGACGAGCGCGGCGGCCTCTTGTGGTGCGAGGGCCAGTTCGGTGATGTAGCGTCGCTGGCGCGGGAGCGGGAGTTCGGGCAGGCGCGCGGCAACGGCGGCGCGCCAAGCGTCGTCCACCGTGACTGGCGGAAGGTCGGGATCGGGGAAGTAGCGGTAGTCGTGGGCTTCTTCCTTTTCGCGTTGGGGGACGGTGATGTTGCGGGTGTCGTCCCAGCCGAAGGTGCGTTTGGTGCCCGGCGCGAACGTCTGGCCGTCATCATGCCAACGCTGTGGCTGGGCGGCGGTTTCGTGATCGATCGCGCCGCGGAGGGACTTGAAGGAGTTGAGATTCTTGACTTCGACGATGGGCGTCGAGACCTCGCGGCCGTCGTCGAGCGTGAGGATCGAGTTGATGTTGGGCTCGAAGCGGATGTGTCCTTTCTGCATGACGCCCTCGGAGGCACCGAGGAAGCGGCAGAGGTCTCGCAGCAGCCGCGCGAAGGAGACGACCTGATCGGCGGAGGTGAAATCGGGAGCGGTAACGATCTCGAGCAACGGCGTGCCGGCGCGGTTGAGATCGATGATGGAGCCGGTAATCGGGCCCAATGCGGCGTCGCTCCCGCCCGGGGCTTCGTGGAGAAGTTTGCCGGCGTCTTCTTCGAGGTGTGCGCGGATGATGCGGACGGGATGAGCCGGGTGCGCGAGATCGATGCGGCCACGGTCGTCGAGTGCCGGAACTTCAACGAGGCCGTCGACGCACAACGGCAGCGCGTATTGGCTGATCTGGTAGCCCTTGGGAAGATCGGGGTAGAAGTAGCCCTTGCGGTCCCAGACCGCCGTGCCAGCGATCCGGCAGCCCAGCGCCATCCCGACGAGCATGGCGATCTCTACGGCGGCTCTGTTCATGACGGGGAGCGCGCCGGGGAGGCCAAGGACGGTGGGATCGATGAGCGAGTTGGGCGGTGCGTCGCCGGCACCTGGCGCGGCGGGATTGGGCGCGCGAGAGAACATCTTGGAGCGCGTGGCGAGTTCGACGTGGACTTCGAGGCCGACCTTAAGGCGAGAGGAGAGGATGCGGGGCATGCGGACTCCGCGAGAGGGCGGGGCGACCGGCGCGAGACGGGCGCGTGAAGAGTCGCGCAAGCTCGCCCGCAAAGGCTTGCGTCAGCGTCGAAAGAGGGTACGCTCCGCGCGGCCGAGTTGGGCGACCGGGAGGCCCCAGGGAGAAATCCGATGCGTGCGAGCAGGCCGTTGATGGAGATCGACGGTGGGGTGTACGGGATTCGGCTGAAGGTGCGGGATCTGCTGGGGTTTCATTCGGACAGCGCGGTGTTCGAGCCGCTGTTTGTCGCGGATTGCCCGGCGAACTGCGACGAGAGCACGACGCCGCCGATATTAAACGTCAACGATTTCTCCTGCTCGCTGAATCGGTTTGCGGCGGGGTGCCCGTAGGGGGATTCGGGCGGAGTGTGGGGGTACGCTGTGGGGAAGTTGACGACGGCGCGTATCGTCGGCCTTCGCACAGGATACTTCGCTCGTGTCGCAGGTTGACTCCAACTCCGGCCAGCAGGATCGCAACGGGCGTCGCGGGGGCCGCCGGCCCGCGGCGCGCGAGTCGTTCTCGAAACTCTACGAGCGACCGCTGCCGTATTCGCTCGAGGCGGAGATGGCATTGCTGGGCGCGCTCATCATCGGGCCGGAGGTGGCGGCGGACGTGATCGGGCTGGTGTCGTCGGGCGACGACTTCCACGATTCCGGGCACGGGGCGATTTTTCAGGCGCTGATCGACGCGTATGACAAGGATCCGAAAGCGGACCTGGTGGCGATCGTCGAGGTGTTGCGGGTTCGGGACCAACTCGAGCGCGTCGGCGGGCAGGACTACCTGAACAAACTGGCGACCGAGACGCCCTCGGCGGCGGGGGCGCTGCGGTACGCACGCATCGTCGCGGACAAGGCGAAGTTGCGGCGACTGATCGATGCGGCGGATCAGATCATCTATGACGCGCTGAACGTCGCGCAGATCGACGGTGCCCGCGAGGTGATCGACTCGGCGGAGCGGGCGGTATTCGAGATCGCGCAGGAGGATCAGAAGGCGGACCCGCAATCACTGGCGCGGCTGCTGGACCTGGAAATGGAGCGTTTGGCGAGCGCGGACGGGCGGCTGACGGGACTGCCGACGGGGTTCCACGATCTCGACAAGATTCTGTCCGGCTTGCAGCCGGGCGAGATGGTGATCGTGGCGGCGCGCCCGAGCATGGGGAAGACGGCGCTGGCGCTGAACCTCGCCGAGCAGATCGCACGCGGAGGACGCTGCCCGGGCGACACGCCCAAGGGCGCGCCCGCGGCCGTGGGCATCTTCTCGCTCGAAATGAGCAAGGCGGCGCTGGTGCAGCGGTTGCTGTCGGCGTTTGCGAACATCGACGGGCATCGGCTGCGGACGGGGCACCTCTCGGCGACGGAGATGGCCTCGCTCCAGACCCACGCCGAGGGCCTCGCCGAGGCACCGTTGTTCATCGATGACACGCCGGGGCTGACGGTGCTCTCGCTGCGGGCGCGGGCGAGGCGGATGGTGGCGCAGCACGGCGTGCGGGCGGTCATCGTCGATTACCTCCAGTTGCTCTCGGCCCCCGGCTCGGCCCGCGAGAGCCGGCAGGTCGAGGTTTCCGCGATCAGCCGCGGGATCAAGGCGCTGGCACGCGAGTTGAACGTGCCGCTGGTGTGCCTGTCGCAGTTGAATCGCGCGAGCGAGCAACGTGAAGGCAATCGGCCGCGGATGAGCGACCTGCGCGAGTCGGGCTCGATCGAGCAGGACGCGGACGTGGTGGTGTTGCTGCACCGCGAGGACTATTACCACCAGGGCAACGACGAATGGGCGGCGACGAACCCGGACAAGGTCGGCGTCGCGGAACTGATCGTCGCCAAGCAGCGAAACGGGCCGACGGGGACGGTGCGGCTGACATGGGACAGCAAGACAACACGGTTCAAGAGCCACGCCTCCTCCCACGGCAACTACGACTCGTTCGATTCGCCGTTTGAGGCGGAGCCCAAGCCGCGCCCCGGCGGGATGCAGCCATCCGGCGGGTATCAGGCACCGGGCGGATATCAGGCTCCCGGCGGGTTCCCTTCGGGGGGGCGAACGGGTCCGGTGCAGAACTTCCGCGATGGCGGCGGGCCGGAGGCCGAGGACGAACTGCCGATATGATCGCGAGGGAATGCACGTATCGCGTTTGTTTCGACCGGTTGCCGAACGCTTTGCCGGAGTATTCAGGAGCCTCGCCATGATTCTTCCCTTTGTCGTGTTGCTCGCCGCGTGCCAGCCTCCTGCTGGGAAGACACCGCCGCCGATCGTGGACCCCGGGCCGTACACGACTCCCGCGGCCGTGCCGTCTGATGCGGAGTTTCTGTTTGACGGGTCATCGCTCGACGGCTGGACGACGCTCGAAGGCAAGCCGGCGGAATGGGCCTGTGAGAAAGCCCCCGGCGGCTCGATGATCGTCGCGCCGGGCAAGGGCAACATCATCTCGACGGCGGAGTTCGGCGACGCGCAGATTCACCTGGAGTTTGCCACTCCCTTGACCGCCGGCACGGGGCAGGACCGCGGCAACAGCGGCGTCTACATCCACGGTCGCTACGAGGTGCAGGTGCTCGACTCGTACCAGAGCCAGACCTATCCCGACGGCCAGTGCGGCGCGATCTATGGGCAGGCGATCCCGCTGGTGAATGCGTGCCGCATCGCGGGCGCGTGGCAGGTGTACGACATCATCTTCCGCGCGGCAAAGTTCGATGGCGACACGAAAGCCGCGGACGCGACGATCACGGTGATGCACAACGGCGTGCTGATCCACGATCATGTGAAGGTATCGGGACCGACCGGCGGCGCGAGCGGGAAGGGCGAGATGGCGAAGGGGCCGCTCATGCTCCAGGAACATGGGCACGCGGTGAAGTTCCGAAACGTGTGGATACGCAAACTGAACTGATACGCTCGGCTCGACGGCCCGGCCGCGCGCCGACCCGCGTCTTTCCTATCCCTGAATCGCCTTGGCATAGGCCTTTACGCATTTCTCCGCCGCACCATCCCAGGTGAGCCAGCGGAGTTGGAACGGCCCATGATGCCGCAGCGTCTGCGAGAGCGGCGGATGGCGCAACACCGCCACGATCTTGTTCGCCATCTCATCCGTGTCCCAGAAATCGACCTTTAGGACGTGCGTGAGGACTTCGGAGACGCCGGACTGCTTGGAGATAATGACCGGAACGTCATGGTGGATGGCTTCGAGGGCGGCGATACCGAAGGGCTCGCTGACGCTGGGCATGACGTAACAGTCGGCCATTCGGAACACACGTTCGACATCGCGGCCGCGCAAAAAGCCCGTGAACAGCACCTTGTGCCCGATGCCCATCTGAGCGGCGAGTTCGATCATGCGGGTGGTCATGTCGCCGGAGCCCGCGATGACGAACTTGACGTTCTCGACCTTTTCGAGGACGCGCTTCGCGGCGCTGATGAAGTACTCGGGGCCCTTCTGCATCGTGATTCGGCCGAGGAAGAGGACGATGCGATCGCGGGATTCGATCTGCGCGCCGGGGGCGGGCTGGTCGGCCTCGCGGTCGATCCCGTTGTAGACCACGTCGATGCGTTCCTCGGGGACAGCGTACCGCTTGACGCAGATGGACTTGGTGAACTCGGAGACGGCGACGACGCGCGAGGCGGCGTGCATGCCGCGGCGTTCGATGTCGTAGAGGCGCTGGTTGACGCGCTCGCCGGAGCGGTCGAACTCGGTGGAGTGGACATGGACCACGAGCGGGCGGTTGCTGGCGCGGGCGAGCGCGATGCCGGCGGGATAGGTGAGCCAGTCGTGGGCGTGGATGACGTCGAAGCGCTCGCGGCGGGCGAGCGCGACGACGAGGCGCGCGTAGCGTTCGGCGTCACCGATCAAGTCGCCGGAGTAATGCGCGACGCTCGCCGACATGGGCGGGGGCGCGATGGTGGCGGAAGCGGCGTCTTCTTCGGCGTACTCGCCGGCGAGGCGTGCGATGGGATCGGAGGGCGTGATGGAGAGCGGGGGCGCAACGAAACCGGGATAGGGACTGGTGAACGAGGCCTCGACGCCGCGGAAGACGACGTGCTTGAACTCACCGGTGGTGATGCGCGGGCCGAAGCCGCGCTCGGCCTTGGGGCGCGATACCACGAGCCTGCCGGTTTCATCGGGGCTCAGCAGCGTGATGTGCGAGGCCTGCGAGCGATCAACAGGACGCGGCAGAATGAACAGGATGTCGTGGCCCATCCGATCGAGGGCGCGAGTTAGCCCGTAGCACGCCACCCCCAGGCCGCCGGCGATGAACGGCGGGAACTCCCACCCGAGCATGACAACTCTCATGGGCCGTCTCCACCGATGTCGCCAAGCCGTCGAAAGCAGGCCTCATGCGCCAGTAGCCAATGAACAACGGCAGGGATCGACGAAGCAGCGGTCGGAGGAATCGGCGTGCGAAAGGTGAACAGGAGATCGTCGGAGCGGAAGTGCTCGACGCGGAGGTCGGCGGGCGGCTCGCCGAGTTCGGCGAGTTCTTCGGCGAGGAGGTCTTCGATCTTGTCGCCCGTGTGCATGAGGTCGGATTCGATGGACTCGCTGAGCCAGCGGTCGGCCATGACGAGCGCGACCCAAATCCGTCCGCGCTCGCTAAAGAGGCGATAGGACGCGGGAGCGGCGGCGTCCTTGGCGTGACAGACGAGCGTACCAGCGCGGAGCACCACATCGCCGAACACGCCCGCGCGCTCGGCGTGCTCTTTGATGGTGCTTAGCATCGTGTCCGTCAGCATCAGCACTCCAAGACCGGACTGGTCGGGGATCCGTTCGGGAACAAAGTGGGGGCATAGCCTAGTCTCGCGCGCTCGCGCGGACCAGCCATTTGGACGTCAAACGATGCGCAAAGGTTCGCGCGCGGTGGTGCGAGGCCTGGATCGACCGGGATCCGTCCCATGATTCGGAGTTCTTGAGGCGGCGAACGCGCGAGTGTGCTCGCGGGCAGTTTGGCCACTGTTGACGCTGCGCCGCGGACGATTCCGCTTATGGCCTTGCCGTCAGTTCGATGTACCCCTGCTGCGGCCCGCGGATCACGCCGAGTCGGAGCCGCGAGCCGTTGAACTCCTTGACCACGCGGTCGAACGTCTCAACATCCGGCGTCGGCGTTCGATTGACCTGCACCACGATGTCTCTGTGCTGCAGCGGCGACGCGCCGGTCGCGGCTGGGCCAAGCGGATCGAGCCGCGAGACGATCACGCCCTCGATCTCGCCGCGATAACCGAGTTGAGCGATCATCTGCGGGGTGAGCGTCGAGGCGATGAACCCGAACTTCCGATACGCCGCGCCGCCCGCGCTCTGAGCGAACGCGTCCTCGCGGTCGAGCACTCGCACCCGGATCGACTTCGCGCCCCCATCGCGCACGAGGTCCATCGTCGCCTCCGTGCCCGGCGGCGTGAACGCGATCGCATTCCGCAGCCTCGTCTCATTGCCCACGACGCGGCCGTTGTAGCGCACCACGACGTCGCCAAGTTCGAGCCCCGCCTTGTCCGCCGGACTGCCGCGGACGATCTCCGCGACGGCCACGCCATCGGCGCTGGCGGCGGCCATCCCGCCAAATCGCACGCCCAGCCACCCGCGCTGCGCCCGCCCGCTCTTGATGATCGACTCTGTTACGGCCTTGGCGATCGAACTGGGGATCGAAAAACCGATGCCGACCGAGCCGCCCGTCCGCGTGGCGATCTGGCTGTTGATCCCGACGACCTTTCCCTCGAGGTCGACGAGCGGGCCGCCAGAGTTCCCAGGGTTGATCGCGGCATCGGTCTGGATGAAATCTTCAAACCGTTCGTCCGACGTTGATGCGAGCCCGGTGCGGTTTTTCGCGCTCACGATCCCCGCGGTCACGGTGTTGTCAAACTGCCCGAATGGACTGCCCACCGCCATCACCCAGTCACCGACCTCGAGCGATTCCGAGTCACCCCACGATGCGGCCTTGAGCCCCTCGGCATCGACGCGCACGACACCAAGATCGGTCGCCGGATCGCGCCCGATGATCTTGCCCTCGAGCACGCGCCCATCCGCGAACTTGACCTGCACGCCCTCGGCGTTCTCGATGACGTGGTTGTTCGTGACGATGTAGCCGTCGGTGCTCACGACGACACCCGAGCCCGCGCCGGTGGGCCGCATCTCGGTCTCGACCGGCTCAAACCACCCCCGACGAAACGCGACGCGTCGAGTCTGCGTGATGTGAACCACCGACGGAGCAACGGTCTTGACCGCGCGGCCGAACGTCCGCGAGAGAGCGCGCGCGTGCCGCAGGTCTTCCTGAACCCCCGCGTCCGCCTTCTGCGACCATGCCGGCGATGCCAGTAACCATGCCGCCAGCAACCCCACGACCACCGAACGCGCCATCGTCATCATGTCTCTTGCTCCGCCTAACCCGAAGGGCTTGGAACCCCGTCCGACCTTATTGTTCCCTTCATCAGAGACGCGCGACCGTTCCGCCTCCGTCGCTTGACAGTCAGGGTGGAGGCCCCAACACTGGTCAATGACGACTGAAACGATTCCGAACGTCCAACGCCGCCCTGGCGAGGCGATGACTCCAGCCCACGTCCAGAAGATCGTCGCCGAGGGCATCACCTTCGACGACGTGCTCATCCTGCCGCGGCGGAGCGTGGTCATGCCAGCCGACGCGCAGACCGACTCGCGCCTCACTCGCTCGATCCGCCTGAAAATCCCGCTCATCTCCGCGCCGATGGACACCGTCACCGAGTCCGCGCTCGCCATCGCGCTCGCGCAAGAGGGCGGGATCGGAGTGATCCACAAAAACATGCCCGTTGAAGCGCAGGCCCGTGAGGTCGCCAAGGTCAAACGGTCCGCCAACGGCATCATCGCCGATCCCATCACCCTCGGACCCACCGACACCGTCCGCCGCGCCCGTGAACTGATGAGGCAGCACAACGTCTCAGGCTTCCCCGTCACCGACGACGGGCACCAGGTGCTCCGCAGCAAGGGCAAGGCGCTGGGGATCCTCACCCGCCGCGATCTCAAGTTCGTCGAGGACGAGTCGACCCCGGTGGCGCAGATCATGACGAGCCGCAACCTGATCACCGCGCCGGCGGGCACGACCCTCGAGCAGGCCGAGGGAATTCTCAACAAGAACAAGGTCGAGAAACTGCTGCTGACCGACGCGCAAGGCCTGCTGGCGGGGCTGATCACGATGCGCGACATCGAGCGGCTCATGCAGTTTCCGCGGGCGTTGACGGATTCGCGCGGGCGTTTGCGGTGCGTCGCGGCGGTCGGCGTCGATCAGTATGACCGGGCGGTGGCGCTGATCGAGGCCGGGGTCGATGTCCTGGTCGTCGACACAGCGCACGGGCACAGCGAGAACGTGCTGCGCACGGTCCGCACGATCAAGGAGCGATTCGCGATCGAGGTGATCGCGGGCAATATCGCCACCGCCGACGCGGCGCGCGATCTGATCGAGGCCGGTGCCGATGGGATCAAGGTCGGCATCGGGCCAGGCTCAATCTGCACGACACGCATCGTCACGGGCGTGGGCGTTCCGCAGATCACCGCCATCATGAGCGCCGTCGAGGGCCGCGACGCCGCCGACCCCTCCGTCCCCATCATCGCGGACGGTGGCATCCGCCACTCGGGCGACATCTCCAAGGCGATCGTCGCCGGCGCCGACTGCGTGATGATGGGCTCGCTCTTCGCGGGGCTGGATGAATCTCCGGGCGAACTCGTCATCTCCCACGGCCGACGCTACAAGTCCTATCGCGGCATGGGTTCCGAGGGTGCCATGAACGCCGGGAGCGCCGACCGCTACTCGCAGGGCGCACGCCAAGCCGATAAACTCGGACCCGACGGCAAGCCCGCGCTCAAGTTCGTCCCCGAGGGCGTCGAGGGCCTCGTCCCCTATCGCGGCCAACTGGCCGAGTTCGTCTACCAGATGGTCGGGGGCGTCCGCTCGGCCATGGGCTACTGCGGCTGCCGGACGATCGCCGACCTCCACCGTGACGCGCGGTTCTGCCGGATCACGGGCGCGAGCATGATCGAGAGCCACCCGCACAACATCCGCATCACCAAAGAGAGCCCGAACTACACCGTCGAGCACCTGCGGGAATAGCCCACGCTCCCGTGTCGCAGGCAGCGGACCTGTGCCTCTACACTCGGCCCATGCACACCGGATATGTCTATGACGATGGACTCGGGCTGCTTGGGCCGCTGACGGACCTTCGTGCGGCGTTCGACGTGCGCACCGGCGCGCTGACCACGCTCGATCGCCTCACGCTCGCCGGCCCCTTCCAGCCGCTGGGCTTGTTCGTGCCCGACGGGCTTGCGGACCTGACGCGCGAGCGGCATCGCGTGCCGGTGAATGTTCCTCCGCCGCGCGGCGGGGACTTTCTGGCCATCAACGGGCGGTGGGTGCTGCCGCGCGTCGCGCTGCTCGATCGGCTGACGGCGGCGGGAATGATCCTGGTTGATGAGGCGTCGGGGCACATTTTGGCCGGGCGATGCAGGCTCGATGATCTCGGCGCGCTGCTCGCGGGCGACACGTCGTCGTTTCGACTGCTGAAGATTTCGGCGACCGAATCGGGCGGGATGCTGGTGAGGCCGTGGGACGTGCGGCGGCACCGCGACGCGGCGCTGGCGGTCGATCTTGCGGTCCTGACGCGCGAGACCGGCCCCATCGCGATCGCGGGGACCGCGCGGGTCCACCCTTCGGCGGTGCTCGACGCAGACGCCGGCCCGATCCTCGTGGCGGCCCACGCCGTCGTCCGCCCGGGCGCGATCCTCATCGGGCCCTGTGCCATCGGCGAGCACGCCACGGTCCTCGACCGTGCCGTGATCCGCAGCAACACCGCCATCGGGCCTTGGTGCAAGGCCGCGGGCGAGGTTTCGGGCGTCGTCATGCAGGCCTATTCCAACAAGGCCCACGATGGATTTCTCGGCGACTCCTGGCTGGGCGAATGGGTAAACCTCGGGGCGGGCACCACCAACTCCAACCTCCTCAACACCTACGGCGAGGTCATCGCCCGCGCCGCGCCAGCGGCCTCGCTCGAACGCACGGGCCTCACGTTTCTCGGCGCGATCATCGGCGATCATGTCAAGACCGCCATCTGCACCCGCATCATGACCGGCACCGTCATCCACACCGGCTCGATGATCGCCGCGAGCGCCGCCGTCACCGGCTGCGTCGAGCCCTTCGCCTGGCGCACAGACGACAGCCGGCACCGCTATCGCCTGGGCAAGTTCGAGGAGGTCGTCCGCGCGATGATGGCCCGGCGTCATGTCACCCCGAGCCCCGCTTACCTTGCACGGATCGCAAGCCTGCACGCGGCGAGTGAATCGCCACCCGCCGCTCAATGAGCCGGGGATTCGACGGACAACGCCGGCACCAATCTGAGAAAGGCGCGGGATGGTCAGCAGGCCCAAACGAGATCACTCAATCACGTCCTTGTGATTGAGTGATCCCACCAACTCAAGTCTCGTTACCTCGCTTGATTATCCGAGCAACTGCAGCGCGCTCTGTGGGGCCGCGTTCGCGAGCGCCAACACGTTCGTCGCCGACGAAACCAGGATCTGCGCCCGCGTCAGGCCTGCCGTCTCGCTCGCGAAGTCCGCGTCACGGATGACGCTCTCGGCCGCCGACGTATTCTCGATCGCGACGCCCAGGCTGCGGATCGTCGCGCCGATGGTGTTCTTCTGGAAGGCACCGAGCCGCCCTCGGAGCGATGACACCTGGTCGATCGACCTGGAGATGACAAGTTGCGCCGCGGTCGTGTCGCCGTCCACGACGTTGTAGCCCTTGCCCGACCCCAGTTCGCTAAGGAACCCGACGATCGAGTCACCCAACTTCCGCACGGCCACGTCGGCCACGCCCAGGCTCACCTTGCCCGAAACATCCACGCGAGACGCGAGTTGGAAGTCGGCACCGCCGCCGGTGATCGTCAGGGCGTGCGTCGAGCCCACCGGCCCGAGGCCCTGCGCCTCGGCCGTCGAGAGCGTCACCTCGATATCGAGAAAGTCCGTCGCGATCCGTGCCGTCTTCCCGCGCGAGACCGACCCGATCCCGTTGATCGTCGCGCCGAGGTCCTGCCCGAGGTCGCGGATACCGTTGGTCGCTGTCGACGAACTGAAGTCCCCGATCCGCGTCGTGTCGATGAGGTCGAAGTCGCCGGATTCAAGGTCATAGAGCCCAAGGTTCGTCGTCGAAATCCCGCCGTCCTCGATCACCTTGACGCCGACGAACTCGGCCGAGCCAAACCCGGTCGTGAAGAGTTTGATGCCGTTGCTCGTGCCCGACGCGACCACGGCCGCCTCGACGCCGGTGACGGTCTTGAACGAGTTGATCGCGGCCGCGATGTTCGTGAGCGCCGTGCCCGAGGCGAAGGTCAACTCGCGGGCTCCGAGACTGCCGGTGATCTCGAACGTGAACGCCGACGTCGCCGCCGCCAGGTCGAGCGACGCCCCGCCCATCGAGAGATAGAGGCCCGCCTGCTGTGCCGATTGGGTGACGAGCACGTCGACGTCGAGTGCGTTGGTCGTGAACTTCGCGCCGTTGATTCGATAGTCGGTGACGCCAGCGTCCACGCCCGACACGCGATAGTCGAGGCTTCCATTGAGCAGTTTCGTGCCCTGGAAACTCGTGGCGCTCGCGATCCGGTCGATCGTTTGCAGGATCGAATCCACCTGCAACTGGTTCGCTGACTTCTCGGACTCCGACAGCCCCGCGTCGTTGGCCGTCGCCGTCACCAGGCCTTGCAGTTCCGTCAGGAGGTTGCTGATCTCCTGCAGGCCGCCCTCGGCGATGTTGACCACCTGGTCGGCCCGCTCGGAGTTGCTCACCGCGGCATTGAGCGCCCGGATCTCTGACCGCAGGTTCTCCGAGGCGATCAGCCCTGCCGGATCGTCCTTGCCCCGGTTGATCCGCAGGCCCGTGCTCAACCTCTCCAGCGATGAGTTGAGCGACATGTTGTTCTGGCCCAGCACCCGCTGGGCGATCATCGACTGGACGTTTGTGTTGATCCGGCTCATGGATCGGGCTCCGAGAGACCCTCTAGCCGGCAGGACGGAGCGGGCGTCGACCCGCGTTCACTCTTCCGTCTGTGCCGCTTATTCCGACGGTGTCCTCTATCGGGGATAGAACGTCTGCACTGAAGAAGCGGACCCGTGAATCCGCTCGGCCACCCGACGATTCCGGCCTTTTGCCTGCTTCTCACGTCCGAATAACGAGAAACGCCCCAGCCGAAGCCGGGGCGTTGAGAGGAATCCAAGTTGTCCGCAGCGGCTTAGCCGAGCAACTGCAGGGCGCTCTGCGGGGCCGAGTTGGCCAGCGACAGGACGTTCGTCGAGGCCGCGACCAGGATCTGCGAGCGTGTCAGGCTCGCCGTCTCGGTGGCGAAGTCGGCGTCGCGGATCACGCTCTCGGCGGCGGTCGTGTTCTCCACGGCCACGCCCAGGTTCCGGATCGTCGCGCCGATCGTGTTCTTCTGGAAGGCGCCCAGTCGCCCACGGAGGGCCGAGACCTGATCGATCGACTTGGCGATCGCCAACTGCGCCGCGGTCAGGTCGCCATCAACAAGGTTGTAGTCGCGGCCCGAGCCCAGATCGCTCAGATAGCCCACGTCCGTCCCGCCCAGTTTCCGCACCGCCACGTCCGCGACGCCCAGGCTGACTTTGCCGGCGATATCCACCTGCCCGGCGAGCTGGAAGTCCGCGCCCCCGCCCGTGATCGTCAGGGCGTGGGTCGTCCCGACCGTGCCCAGGCTCTGCGACTCGGTCGTCGAAAGCGTGAGTTCCACGTCGAGGAAGTCCGTGTTGATCCGCGCCGACTTGCCCGTGCTCGTGGCCGTGATCCCGTTGATGGTCGCGCCGACGTCCTGCCCGAGGTCGCGGACCCCGTTCGACGCCGCTGTGTCCGTGAAATCCGCGACGCGCGTGGTATTGATGAGGTCGAAGTCGCCGGCCGCGAGGTTGTAGACGCCCAGGTTGGTCGTCGAGATGCCGCCGTCGTCGATCACCTTGACGCCGACAAACTCGGCGGAGCCGAACTTGGTCGAGAACAGTTTGATCCCGTTGCTGGTGCCCGAGCCGACCACCGCGGCCTCGACGCCCGTGACGCTCTTGAACGAGTTGATCGCGGCCGTGATGTTCGAGAGCGCCGTGCCCGAGGCGAAGGTCAACTCGCGGCTGCCCAGCGCGCCCGATACCTCGAAGGTGAATGAACTCGTCGCCGCGCCCAGATCGAGGGCCGTGCCGCCCATCGAGAGATACAAGCCGGCCTGTTGCGCCGACTGCGTGACGAGCACGTCGACGTCGAGCGAGTTGGTCGTGAACTTCGCGCCATTGATGCGATAGTCGGTGACGCCCGCGTCCACGCCCGAGACCTTGTAGTCGAAGTTCCCGTTGAGGAGTTTGGTCCCCTGGAAACTCGTGGCGCTGGCGATGCGGTCGATCGTCTGCAGGATCGAGTCCACCTGCAACTGGTTCGCTGACTTCTCGGACGCTGAAAGTCCGGCGTCATTGGCCGTGGCGGTCACCAGGCCCTGCAGTTCGGTGAGCAGGTTGCTGATCTCCTGCAGGCCGCCCTCGGCGATGTTGACCACCTGGTCGGCGCGCTCGGAGTTACCAATCGCCGAGTTCAGCGATTTGAGCTCGGAGCGCAGGTTTTCGGAAGCGATCAGCCCGGCGGGGTCGTCCTTACCGCGGTTGATCCGCAGGCCGGTGCTGAGCCGCTCGAGCGAGCGGGAGAGCCCGGTGGTGTTATAACCGAGGACCCGCTGGGCGATCAATGATTGCACGTTTGTGTTGATGCGGCTCATCAAACAGCCTCTTCGATTGGGTTCATCCGTGACTCCCGCGCCACACGACGCGGGCATTTCTCGCGGCACATCCGTCGCCGCCGCCCGTTCTATCGGTGCCGCCGTCGCACCTGTCAAGGCTTCGTGCGAGAACTCTCCTTTGACCGCGCCGCCCGTGACGCGCGGGCGAATTGTGCCGGTTGTGCGGGCATCGCGCGTCCGATCGAAAAATGAAACGCCCCGGCCATGCGACCGGGGCGGCGTTCACTTCAGATTCTCGGACTCGCTTAGCCCAGCAACTGCAGGGCGCTCTGCGGGCTCGAGTTCGCCAGGGACAGCACGTTCGTCGAGGCCGCGACCAGGATCTGCGCCCTTGTCAGGCCCGCCGTCTCGGCCGCGAAGTCGGCGTCTCGGATCGCGCTCTCGGCCGCCGACGTGTTCTCGACCGACACGCCCAGGCTCCGAATCGTCGCGCCGATCGTGTTCTTCTGGAACGCGCCCAGACGCCCACGCAGCGACGAGACCTGCTCGATCGCCGCGTTCACGACCTTCTGCGCCTGCGACAGGTCGCCGTCGACCACGTTGTTGTCGCGGCCCGAGGCGAGCGTGCTCAGATAGCCCTCGGCGAAACTCCCCAACTTGCGGCTGGTGATGTCGCCGATGCCGATGCTCACCTTCCCGCCCAAGTCCACCTGCCCGCCGAGTTGGAAGTCGGCACCGCCACCGGTGATCGTCAGGGCGTGCGTGCCCACCGTGCCCAGCGACTGCGCGTCGCTCGTGGCCAGTGTCATCGACACATCGAGCGTGTCCGAACTGATCTTGATGTCGCGCCCGCTCGCCGTGGCCGTGATCCCGTTGATCGTCGCGCCCACGTCCTGCCCGTCATCGGTCACGCCGTTGGAGGCGCTCGCGAAGTCGCTCACGCGGGTCGTGTTGATGTTGTCAAAGTCGCCGGCCTGCAGGTTGTAGAGGCCGAGGTTCGTCGTCGAGATCCCGCCGTCGTCCGTCACCTTCACGGTCACGAACTCCGACGAGCCGTACTTGGTCGACGACAGTTTGATCCCGTTGGTCGTGCTCGATGCGACGGCCGTGGCCTCCACACCCGTCACGCTCTTGAACGAGTTGATCGCCGCGACGATGCTCGTCATGCTCGTGCCCGAGGTGAACGTCAACTCGCGAGTGCCCAGGCCGCCCGAGACCTCGATCGTGAACGTCGAACTCGCCGCCGCCAGGTCGATCGACGACCCGCCCATCGACAAGTAGAGGCCGGCCTGCTGGGCCGACTGCGTCACTAGCACGTCCACGTTCAGGCTGTCGCCCGTGAACTTCGCGCCGTTGATCCGGTAATCCGTCACGCCCGCGTCCACGCCCGAGACCTTGTAGTCAAAGTTGCCGTTGAGGAGTTTCGAGCCCTGGAAACTCGTCGCCGACGCGATCCGGTCCACGGTCTGGAGGATCGAGTCGATCTGGAGTTGGTTCGCGGCCTTCTCGGAGGCCGACAGGCCCGCGTCGCTCGCCGACGCCGTCACCAGGCCCTGCAGTTCCGTCAGCAGCGTGCTGACCTCTTGCAGGCCGCCCTCGGCGATGTTCACCACCTGGTCCGCGCGCTCCGAGTTGCCGATCGCGGCATTCAGCGATTTGAGTTCCGACCGCAGGTTCTCCGACGCGATCAGTCCCGCCGGGTCGTCCTTGCCGCGGTTCACCCGAAGGCCCGTGCTCAGCCGCTCGAGCGACCGGCCCAGTTGAACCCCGTTCTGACCCAGCACGCGCTGGGCGATCATCGACTGCACGTTCGTGTTGATGCGGCTCATGCCGACCTCCGTTTTGCCTGCGCGCCGCACCCAAGCCCGGCAACGCTCCCCAGCCCCTACGCACGACATCGCGTGGCCGGCATCCGTACCGGCGGGTCGCCCGTTCGATCGGACCCCGCGCTGGTCGGGTTCAGCACCTCGTTCGTCGCAGCGAGACGCACCGCGCCGAACATGCCGATTGCACCGGCCTGTCGCTCCGGTAATCTCAGACGCGCGCGGTGATCGGACGAGGCGATCGCGCCCGACGCCACTGCGCCGATGCAACCAGTCCGATGGCGCTCGTGCCGCGCTCACGATCTCTCGGAGGCATCTTGAAGCAAGGCTCGCTCGAGCGTGCGCAACGAAACGAGCCGCCAGCGCTCTCGCGCCGACGGCTCTTCACGCGTTCACGACGCCCGGAAACCACGCGGGCCCGAGGGATGACGCCGCATCCCCACGCCGCGTGCTCGGCGCGACAGTCCGATTACCCGAGGAGTTGCAGCACCGTCTGTGACGATTGGTTCGCCAGCGCCAGCACGCTCGTCCCTGCCGATTGCAGGATCTGCGCCCGCGTCAGCGCGCTCGTCTCGACCGCGAAATCCGAGTCACGGATCTTGCTCTCGCTGGCCGAGAGGTTCTCGAACGCCGCCTGCAGTGAGCGCACATTGGTCTGGAGGACGTTGCGCTCGAAGGCACCGAGCCGCCCGCGGACGATCGAGACCTCGTCGATCGCCGATTCAAGGATCGAACTGGCCGCGGTGTAATCGTTGCGCTTGAAACTCTCCTGGATGCTGTTGTTCTGCCCGCTCTTGATCGAACTGAGGAACTCGAGCGCGCCGTTGATGAGCGTCCCGCCGAGGTTCGATGCCGCCACCGACTGCACGGCGACGTTGGTCTGCTGCTGTGCCGTCACCTCCGGCCCGAGTTGGAAGAGCGCCCCGCCGCCTGTGATCGTGAATGAGGTAGGCGTCGCCGTCGGGTCCGTCGCGAAGTCCTCGTTCAGGAGTAGTTTCAGCGACAGCGCCGGAGAGTTGATCGAGATCCCCAGCCCGTCGCCTGTCGCCAGCGTCCCGTTTACCAGCGCCGACACGTCCTTCCCGGCGTCGCGATTCGACGCGGTCAATACCCCCGCGGTGAGCATCGTGCTCCAACCGAAGGGCGGGAACGCCGGCACCTGTCCGTTGTTCGCGATCTGGTATGTCTGGAAGCTGCTCTGGCTGGAGTTCTGCGGCCCGCCGATCCGGTCCACCGAGACAAACGCGTTCGAGCCATAGTCCTCTGATCGGAAGACCAGCCCCGACGCGACCACCGACGGATTGATCTGTGCCGCCTCGACGCCAGTCAGCGACGAGACGCGGTTGATCGCGGTCACCACCGATGCGAGCGATGCGCTCTGCTGGACGACGACCTCGGTCACGCCGCGCGGCCCTGAGACCCGCAGCGTCATGCTCGACAGGAAGAGCCCGTTGCCCGCCGGCACCGACGGATAGTCCCCGCGGAGGTAGAGCGCGCCCGTCTGCGCCGAGCCCAGCACGTCGACATCGACCTGGAGCCGCGTCGTCCCGATGAAACTCGCGCCGAAGACCTGCGCCTTTGATATCGCCGAGGTCGTGACGCCCGACAGGTTGTAGTCGAGCGATCCGTTGAGGAGTTTGAGCCCGCCGAAACTGGCCGTGTTCGAGATCCGCGTGATCGAATCGATCGCGGAGTCGACCTGCAACTGGTTCGCCGATCGCTCTTCGGCCGAGTTGGCACCCGTGTTGGCCGACTCTACGATCAGCGCCCGGATCGAGTTGAGCAGGTCGCTGACCTCGGCCAGCGCGCCCTCGGCGGTGGCGATGACCGACGACGCTCGCTCCGAGTTCTTGACGCCCTGATCCGTCCCGCGGAGGTCCGAGCGCAACCGCTCCGAGATAATCAGGCCCGCCGGGTCGTCCGCCCCGCGGTTGATCCGCAGGCCCGTCGAGAGGCGATTGAGTCGCATCTCAAGCTCGCCACTGCTGCGGCTCAGATTCGCTCGGGCGACGAGACTCGGGATGTTGGTGTTGATGCGGCCCATGTCGGCATTCCTCCGTGAATGCGCTGCCTTTCGGCTTCGTTTCCTGGTTCAGTTCTCTACGCGGTCACTCGTCCCTCGCCACGCTGATCCATCCTCGCCTCGGCCCCGGGCGGCACCACGCCGGCGTTCTGCTTGGGGACCGGCGCCGCCGCCAGTTCCGCCGCCCGCCCCGGCTTGTTCCTGGCCGGCCCCGGCGAGATCGTCCGCCGGAGCACATCCAGGTCCCCGTTCCGCGTGTCGAACTGCGACGCCTGCTCGTTCTCGCGCCGAATCGCCTCGTACACCTCCTTGCGATGTACCGCGATCCGTGTCGGCGCCGTGATCCCCAGCCTCACCTTGTCCCCCCGAATATCCACGACCGTGATCTCGATCTCGTCGCCGATCATGATCGTCTCGTCTCGTTGACGTGAGAGCACCAGCATCGGTCGGCTCCTTCCTTGCTGCCCCGGCGCGGGTTTCCCGCGCCGGCCTCGGGGCCTGCCGCCCCGACCGCGACCCTCCGGGCCGCTCCTGTTCCTGGTCCCTCATCACGCCGAGGCGGCCCGCGCGGGCTCCGAGACCCGCATTAGCACATGCCGCGTTGTCCATCGCTTTTCCGCCAGCACCATCTGCTCGCCGTGCCGGCTCAGCGTGTTGACGATGAGCGGACCCTGCAGGTTGCCCGTCAGGTTCCCGTCAACCTTGTTCACGATCACGAAGACCTGCGCGTCGTCGAGCCGTTCGAGCCCGAGATCGCCCATCTGCTCCGTCCGGATCGGAACCGAGTATTCCTTCACGAAGAAGGTCGGGTCCGTCACCACGAACGCCAGCGACGGCTGATCCACTGACTGCAGCCAGAAAAACACCGAGTCGTCGCCCGGCTCCAACAGACAATACCGCGTTGCCTTCGGGAACCCCAAGAGGCCCTTGGGGAAGGTGATCACGCGGTCCTCCGCGATCTCGATCACCCCGAATCGTGTCGTCCGAACATCCATCGGCGCGCTCCGATCCACTCGGCCTTCCTTCACCGGATCTGTCCCGACTCCTTCGCCGGGCGACCTCCTGTCCTTCCGCGCCCACAGGCCGATGGGCGCGTCGGTGCCTTCCAATGTCCCTTCCCGAGCGCTAGCCCAGGAAGTCCAACAAACTCCGCGACAACGACTGCGCCGTCGTCGCCAGCCCCGCCTGCAACTGCGTCTGCAAGAGGCTCAGCCGCACGGCAGCCTCGGCATAGTCCACGTCCCGCAGCCCGCTCCGTGTCGTCTCGTCCAGCACGTCCAGATCCTCTTGCCGCCGCTGCCCGTCTTCCACGCGCTTCGCATAACCGCCGACTAACGCCCGCGACTGCGCGAGCCCGTCCACCGACTCTTCCAACTTCTCCCCCGCAAGCGTGATGCCAACCGTGTTGTTCTCCAACAGCGAATCTCGCAGATCAATCAGATTCGTGAAGACGTTGTCCACGCGCACCTTTGCGCGGTCCTCCGCGCGAAAACTGCCGCTCGCATACGTCCCTGCGAGAAGCCCGAGTTGCTCAGCCGCCGGCGAGTTGTTTTTCACGCCCACCGTGATCGCTCCGGTGATCGTCGAGGCCTGCGTGAGCACCAGCCCGTTCTCGCCGTCCGAGAGCCCCGCCTCGAAGTCTCCCGGCACCGTGATCCCCGCGTTCGTCGCCTCGGCGTTGATCCGATCCAGAACCGTCTGCACCGTCGCCATGTCCTGTGACCGCAGGTCGACCGTGAAACTCCGGCCATCCCCCAGTTTGATCTCGAAATCGATGTCCAACGTCGGGTCCGGCTGGTTGGTGCTGGGATTGAAGCCGTTGGCCGCGATCGAAACCCCGCGGCCGTCGTTGAAATCCGCGATCCGCGTCGATCCCGTCAGCGTCCGGATACCCAGCCGCGTCGCCGTCGAGTTCTCGCCCGAAACCTCCGCGATCGAGAGCCCCTGCGCCTTGCCCGCAGCCACCTCGTTATAGACGTCGATCCCCTTCTCCGTGATCTCGACACGCAACCCCAGCCCCGTCCCTTCAATCAGGTTCCGAACATCAGCCAGCGTTGCCGCCCCGGACAAGTCAACGTCCCGTGTCTGTCCGAGGCTCGAGATACGGAGGCTCCCGAGCGGCCCGGTCACGCCTCGGAGCGCCGTCACCGGCGTCCGCCAGGTTAGGTGGGCGTCGAGTTCGAGCCCCGCGCTCGTCCCGTCCTGGAACATCATGGGCGGGTCGCCCGCCAG
Source organism: Phycisphaerales bacterium (assembly GCA_046155605.1). Lineage (GTDB taxonomy): Bacteria > Planctomycetota > Phycisphaerae > Phycisphaerales > UBA1924 > JAEUIZ01. The sequence goes on along the minus strand of JBJXFQ010000087.1, from coordinate 15,222 downwards.
GCCCAGGTCCGCGGCCGTCGAGCCACCCGTGGGATCAAAGAACTGCAACTGGGGGTCCGGTCCCGAACCCGACGGCGCGACGTCGATCGACAGCCCACCGTCGTCGATCGAGACTCCGCCAGGCCCCAAGATCGTCACCGAGTTCGCTGTTTCATAGTCCTTGATCGCGTGCGTGAGCGTGAGAATGACATCCTCCACCGAGTCGGCGCCCGAGAGGTCCACGACCGTCCGCGGCCCACCATCAAATGAGAACTCCACTTGCCCCAGCGTGACGCCGACACCGCGCGCGCCGCTGAGGTCGGCCAGGCGCGTGTCCGCCGTTAGCGACGGGTCGAGATCCACGTCGCCCTTCACCCGCGCCGATGTCCGTCCGATCGGATTCGCCCCGCCGATGGTTATGGGTACCCCGAGCCCCGTATCTGTCATCAACCCGCCGCCCTGCCCCACATACCGATAGCCGGCAAAGAGCGCCCGCACCGCCGGCTCCCCTGGCGTGGCCCCGCCGAACACCGATCCCGCCACGCCCTGCCGGTTCGCGGTCCCGAGCATGCTCTGGATCAACGAGTTCACCACCTCGGCCTGGCTCGCCCGTTCCGCCGCGGACGACCCCAGCCCGACCTGCGCGCTCGCGATGCCCTTGGCTTCGAGCATGGTCTCGTTGGCCTCGCCCAGCGCCTGATCGAGAACGTTGAGGGACGCCTCCGCGTGGTCGAGGTTGCGCCGCGTCTGGCCGGAACGTTCGAGCCGCTCGTCGAGCACCGAGATCAGCGCCGCCTTCACGGCGTCGTCGCTGAAACGACCGACCGCGACGCCCGACGCCATCTGGCCCTGCAGCCGATAGAGCGCGAGGTTCGTGCGCCCGAGGTTCGAGAGCGCCGTGCTCGCGGTCAGGAGATTCGTCACTCGTCCGATGGGCATCATGCTCATGGCGGTCCTCTCAAACGATCGCCAGCAGTTCCTGCGTCAGTTGGTCCACCACGGTGATCAGCCGTGCCGAGGCCTGGTATTGCCGCTGGTACGTCAGCAGGTTCACGCTCTCCTCGTCGATGTTGACGCCGCTCACCGACTGTCGCTGGGCTTCGAGCCCCTCGCGCACCGTCGCCGCCGCTTCCGCGTTCGCCGATGCCGCGTCCGTCTTGACGCCCAGCCGCTGCACCGAGTCGATCCAGGCCGAGGTGATCGAGCGTCCGTCGAGCCCCGCGTTGGCCGCGTCTCGCAGCCCCGCGATCGCCAGCGCCGTCCCGTTCTCGACGAACTGCCCGTTCACCATCCGGCCTGTCGTCAACAGGTTTGGCGACTCCGACAACGCCGCCCGCACCCCGATGTCCGACGCGTCGTTTCCCGTGAAGTACGAGTTGACCCCGAGCGTCGCGAGCACGTCCGCCGAGTCGTCCGCGAACGAGAAGGAAAATCCCGTGTCCGCCTTGATATCAAGCCGTCCATCCGCCGTGAACGTCGCGGAGAGCCCGTCGATGCCGTCGATGGCGGCACGGATGTCCTCGATCGACGTGTCATCGTCGAATCCGGAGTCGCCCGCGGCGTTGCGGCCGTCGCAATCGACATCAATCCGCACCGTCTGACGCGCTCCGCCCGGCCCGCGAACCTCGACCGTGAACCCGCCATCGACCGCTTGGAAGGCCAGCCCCGCGCACGTCGCGTTCGCCGGATCGTTCATCGCCAGCGTCCGGTCCGCAAGCGGGACGCTCAGCGTCCCGGTCGCCGATGCCAGCCCCGCCGCGTTCGTGCCCGTCGCGTGCAGACGGTTGACCTCATGGATGAGGGCCGCGGCCACCGCGTCGAGTTTGGCGACCGTGTCGTCGATCGCGCCCGACCGTTGCGCGAGCAACGCGCCCATGCTTCCCGACGACACCGCAAGCGTCTCGCCGTCCTCGCGCACCGAGATCGCGATCTCGAGGCCCTTGGCCCCTGCCGCCCCCGACCGCGAGACGAGTTCAAGCCCCCGCGACCGCGACCCCAGCACGAGCGGCGTCGAGCCCGAGAGCACGTTCACGGCGCCGCTCTCCTGCTCGACGACGGTGATGTCGATAAGCCCGGCCAACTCGGCGAGCGCCACGTCGCGCTGGTCGCGCAGCGTTCCGCCGCCGCCCATGCCGGCCTCGGCAATCGAGGCGTTGAGGGCCGCGATCTTGTTCAGCAACCCGTCGGCCGCCGCCGCCTGCGTCGAGAGTTGGCGATCGATCTGGTCGCGCTGCCCGAGCACGTCGCCGCGCAGCCGCTGCATGAATCCCGCAAGCCGCGCCCCCTGCTGAACGACGACGGCGGACGATTGGATCAGATTCGCCCGCTCGGACCATGTGTTGAAAAACTCGGTCAACTCGCTGGAGAGATCGTTGTCGCCCAGTTCACCAAGGATCGACTCGATCGCCGCGAGCGTGGCGAACTCCTGTCCCGCGCCCGCCTCCTGCGAGAGCCCGTCGCGCAGCCTTGATTGCAGTGCCTCATCAACCTGCCGACGCACATGATCGAGTGTCACGCCCGAGCCGAGCGATAAGCATCCGACCATCTGGGTGCGCGACGGCTGGAGGATCGCGACCTGCCGCGAATAGCCGGGCGTGGCCGCATTCGCCAGGTTGTTGCCGGTGATCTGGATCGCCAGTTGGCTGGCGGTGAGTCCAGATGCTCCGATGTTCAGCGCGCTGCTGAGTCCCACGCGTATCTCCTGATGGTCGAACCCGTGCTAGAGCATCACGTCAAGCCCGCCGCGGATCGGGGTGCCCGCGGACGCCAAACGCCCCTGCCTTCCATAGACACCGGTCTTGTCGAGCGATCGGGCCACCTGCTGCACCATGCCATCCATGTGTCGAAGGAGCGACGCGGAGGCCCAGCGGACGACTCGCGCCTCGCGTGCCAGGGCCGCGAGCAGCCCGCGCAATCGCTCGCCGAGCGTCGTGATCCGCTCACCGCGCTCGCCGGGGAGCGCCGCCGTCACTTGCGCCAACATCGCGCCCGGCCCGACGAGGACCGCGATCGCGGCGCGGCGCGCGGTCTCGTGCGTGGCGATCCGCTGGAGGAGGTCGGTCTCTTCCTCAACGCAGCGCGCCAGCGCCGCGCGATCGGCCCGCGCCAATGCCGCGCGATGCCGACGCGTGGCCTCGAGGAGCGCCTCGTGCGCCTCCACCAGTCCCGTCAGCGAGGCTTCGAGGCGTGCGACGGCCTCCGACGCGGGTTGCCGCGGCTCTGGCGTCATCTCGTTCCTCCCTCCGCCATGCTCCGCTTCGCTTCCTGCGCCCGCTCGGCGTGCAACTCGAAGGTCTCAGCCAGCGAGCCGACGAGCGGCCAATCGGACGCCCGCACCAGCCGCTGCGCAAGAGACGCGTCGGCGACGCCGCCGAGGGTCTTTTCCGCCGACGTCGGCGCGAACGGCGCTCCCGCTCGGTTCGACGCCCGCAACTCCTTGAGCAGGGGAAGCAGAAAGGCCCCCGCCACCATCTGCTCGGCTAGTTCCCGCGCCTGCCCCTTGGCATCCTGACGCTCCAGCCCCGCACGCCCCAGCGCGAGTTCAAAGTCGCGGCGATTCGCATCGGCGCGCGACGCCATGCCACGCTCGATGCGCGAATCTCCCGCCGCGACCGCGTCAGGCAGAGAACTCAGGATGTCCATGCTTGCTGCGCTCATCGGCTCACTCCATCACCAGCCGCGCGTGCAGTTTGCCCGTCTTTTCAAGCATGCTGAGGATCCCGATCTGGTCGGCGATGGGAATTTTCAACTGATTCAACGCGTCAAGGAGGTCTTGCAGTTTCGCCCGATCGCCCGGCCGCGCGCCCGGTGCCAGCCCCGCCCAGTGCGTCGTTTCGACGACCGGGTTGATGGCCGTCCCCACTCGCGGGGGCGTCGCGGTCGTGATCGTCAGGTCTTTCTGCGTGATGGCGACCGGGCTGATCTCCACGTCGCCCGCCACCAGGATCGCCCCCGCCTCGGCGTTGTAGATCACCGTGGGCGGCAGGCCCAGCAGCGAGACCGTCAGCCCCGTGTTCATCACGTCGCCCACGAACGCCGCCGCGTTCGCACGCTCGGCCTGCGGGATATCAATCCGGATCGTCCGTTCGTCCAGCACCGTCGCGATCGGCTTGAGCCCCGCCGCCGACGCGTCCGTGCGCCCATAGATGTTCTGAGTGATCTTGCCGGCCACTTCCGTCGCCACCGCGTGGTGCGCGTACGCCGGTCGCAAAATCAGATTGAACGTCTCCCCCACCGCCCCTCGCTTCACATCCCGCGTGAGTTGCGCCCCGCCGCGGATCCGCGCCCGCGTCGGCATCTCCGGGCTCTCGATCACCAGCGACCCCTCGGCGAGCGCGAAGACCGGCGCGTTCGGGTATGGCCCCGAGAGCGCCGACGCCAGCAGCACCCCGCCCGCCAGGCTCTTCGCCCCGTGCATCGCTGTCACCGTCACATCAAACCGATCGTCAAACCGGCCCCCGCTCTCGGGGATCCGACACTGCACCATCACGATCGCGACCGCGCGCGAGTTCTTGACCTCTTCCACGCTTCCGATCGGAAGCCCCAGGTTCTGATACATCGCCATCAGCGGCCGCGCCAACAGCAAGTCCTTCCCCGAGTCGCCCGTTCGATTCAGCCCCATCACCAGCCCGATGCCCTGGAGCACATACCCGCCCTGGCCCTCGAGCCGCGCGACAGCCGCCACCGTGGTGTCGTCGGCGCGAACCGGCACGGCGAGCATCACCATCACGAGCGCGATCATCACTCGACGCATTCGCCGCCTCCGAAATCCGATGCGCGCCTCGCGCGCCACACCATCACCACCGCAAGCCCCGTGCCGCGCTCACGCCTAGAACGCGAAGAGCGCCTCCAGCACCCGCGGAATCAGCCCCTTCTTGGCGGTCTCGTTGACTTCGCCCTCGGTTCGCGTCACCACGTTCAGATTCGCCAGTTGGCTCGAGAGCACGGTGTTGTTCTCGGTCACGTCCTGCTGCCGGCATACGCCCGACAGCACCGTCGCCTGCGATTCCTTGTTCTTGTCGATCGTCTTGCGCGCCTCGAGCACCAGCGTCCCGTTGGGCTTCACGTCGATCACCTCGGCCTGGATTTTCATCGAGAGGCGATCGTTGCGCTTGTAGGAGCCCTTGCCGTCGAACTTCTGGTTCGAGACCGCGTCGATCAGTTTCAGGTTCGTCAGGTCCCCCGCACGCAACTGCAACTCCAGCAACTTCCACGGATCAATCACCCCGTTCAGGCTCGAATCCAGGTCGTACTTCTTGTCCGTCTTGAGCGACTGGTCCGCCGTCTGCTCGCTCGATTCCTCCACGATGATCGTCACCAGGTCGTGCAGTTTGAACTCGCGCGGCTTGGGCGGCCGAACCATGAACAGGCTCAGCCCTTGCAGCGGCGACGCCACCTCGGCCCCAACCGGCTCCGCAACCGGTCGCTCCGGCAGCAACTGGCTCTGTCCCACCGCCGGGACCGCCGCCACCAGCGACACCGCTATCGACAGCGCGATCACCCTCATGGCTTCACTCCCGCCACCACGCCGCGGCCCGGCGCGTCCATTCGCGCCATGAACGTCGTGCCTCCCCCGAGTCCCTGGCACTCAGCCATCTCCCCCACACGCGCCGGCCCCAGCGCCCGCGCCTTGGTCGTCACCACCACCGTCCCGCTCACGCTCCGCACCTGAATGACCTCGCCGCGCTTCGCCGCCAGCGGCTGGATCATCGCGTCCGCCTCGATCGCCTCGCCGGCCGCGATCGCACGCTTCGCCGTGCGCCCGACGACCTCGTCGCGCCTCGCGCTGGTCGCCCCCCACGCCATCCACCTCGGCTCTTCCGCGACGTGACCGTTCTCGATGGCCTCGCCGCGTCGGATCGCGCCGGCCGCCATCGCCGATTCGCGCCGCACTTGCGCCAGCACGCGAATCGTGCGCTCCGCGACCACCCGGTCCTTCTCATACACCGCCACCGCCACGGGCAGCCGCTCCGACACACTTCCGACGCGCAGTTCCAGCGTCCGCCCGCGCGTCGTCACGGCCAGAAAGTCCGCGTCTCCCGGCGCAAACGTGACGCGGAAGTCCTCTGCCTCGACCCCCGCCATCGCGCGCAGACGTTCCTCCACTCCCGCCCGCACTGTTTCCGCCCCCGCCGCCAGCGGCACCGCGCGCTCGACCTTTGCCGCTGCCGCCTTGGTCGGCTCGGCCCGCACCAGTCGGCAACTCGACCCACGCAGCACCACGCGCCCCCAGTTCACGTTCCTGTCCGCCTGCTCCAGAGCCTCGCGGAGTTGCTCGACGCCCAGCGTCGTCATCGTCGCGCCCGCGCCAAGCACGACCGTTCCCGCCAGCGCCATCGCTTCCGGACCGTTCAGCACCGCCACGCGCTCGAGCGTGACCGCCGCCGCGGGGTCAACCCGCGCCGCCGCGCGCAGTTCTATCGTGCTCTGCCCCGCCGCGGCGTTCGGCATGAGCACCGGCATCAGCACCGCAGCCGTCATCACAACTCCGCGAATCCATCGCATGGCTCGATTCCTCATGCCGCCCGTCGCTCACGCATCACCCGCCCCCACTACCGCCGAAGCGCCGCGATCGCTCGCAGCGTGTCGTCAGCCGCGCGGATCGTGTTGCTGTTCATCTCGAAGGCCCGCTGCGTCCGGATCATCTCGATCAGTTCGAACGTCGGATCGACATTCGACGCCTCCACGAAGCCCTGCCGCAGTTTGCCGCGGTTCTCCTCCTGCGGATTGCCCTCGATGGCCGGCCCGGAGGCGGCGGATTCGACGAACAGGTTCTCGCCCACCTGCTTAAGCCCCGCGGGGTTGACGAATGTTGAGAGTTGGATCTGGCCGATCTCGGCAAGTTCCGTGGTGCCCGGCTGATCGACGAAGACCTTGCCGTCCGCACCAATCTTGATCGTCCGTGCGTCGCTGGGAATGGTGATGTTCGGGTCCAGCCGCCGGCCCTGGTCGTTGGCGAGCACGATCTCGCCGTCGGAGTTGAGCGCGAACCCGCCGGCTCGCGTGTACGCCGACCCGCCGCCGAGCGAATCCTCGACCGTCACCTTGAAAAACCCGGCATCCTCGATGGCCAGGTCCAACTCACGATTGGTGTTGATCAGCGTCCCCTGCTCGAAGGTCACCTGGGTGCCCGAGACCTTGACCCCAAGCCCGACGTACAGCCCGGTGGGTCGCTGATCGCCGATCGCGTTCTCGACCCCCGGCTGCGCGCGCTCCAGGTAGAGCAAGTCCTGAAAGTTCGCCCGGCTCGCCTTGAATCCGTTGGTGTTCACGTTCGCCAGGTTGTTCGCGATCACGTCCAACTTCGTGTTGAGCGCCGAAAGACCCGTGGCCGCCGATTGCAACGCGATGTTCGCCATGCTTCCTTCCTTCACTCGCACTCAGCGGCACACGCTCCGCCTCGCGGCTCGTCTGCCTCGCCATCTGCCTTCTGCCTCAGTTAGCCGTTTGACCGTTCGGACCTTGGCCACTCGCTACCCACTCACCCTCCCCAGCCCGTTGATCGCGCGGTCGGCCAGCCGATCGTGCGCCTGCACCATCGACATGTTGCTCTCCGCCGCTCGGCCCGCGTCCGTCACCGCCATCAGCGCCCTCACCGCGTCCACCGCGGACTGCTCCACCATCTGCTGTCGGATCCGCCCCGAAGCCCGGCCTCCCAGCGCCTCCTCCGGCACCGCAAACAGCCCATGCCCGGCCTTTTTCAGTGCGCCGGCGTTCTCTACTTGCGCCAGTTGCAGCCGCGCGATCGCCTGCCCGTTCTGGCGGATCGTCCCCGACGTGTCCACCGTGATCGCCGAGCCCTGCGAGATCACGATCGCCCCCCCGGACTCGTCCAGCACGGGCAGCCCGCTCGCCGCCTGCACCAATCGCCCGTTCGCATCTCGTGTCAGCCGCCCGTCGCGTGTCAGCCGCACCTCGCCATCCGCCGAGCCGTCGCGCACGGCGAAAAAGCCCGGCCCCTCGATCGCCAGGTCCAGCGCGTTCGTCGTGGCCGTCAGAACGCCCTGCGCGATGCTCGTGCGCGTCGGCATCGAGAACACGCCCCCGCCAAGCCGCTCCATCAGTTCGTTCGCCGGCACGTCGGAAAGCCGCGCTTCCACCCGCTCGGCGTCTCGCTGCCTGATCGCCGCGAAGTCCGGCTTGAACCCGACCGTCGAGACGTTCGCCAGGTTATTCGCGGCCACATCCATGCGATAGAGGCTCGTGAGCACGCCCGATGCCGAGATCTGCATCCCGTAGTTCATGCGCCCTCCCCCGCGCCGACCCTGCGCGACAGCGCCTCTGCGTGCGCCCGTTCCGCCTCGATCCCGCGGTGCATCGCCGCCGCTATCCGAGCCACACGCACCAGTTCGGCCCCCAGCCTTCCAGAGGCCAAAGCCGCCGCCAACTCCGCATTCAGAGCCCGCGCCGTCACTCGCTCGGTCGACGCACCCGTACCCGGCGATCTCGGCTCCGCACGCATCTTGCACGCTCCTGTCTGCCTCCCTCCTCTCAAGCGGCGTGCCAGTGTTTCGCGCCTTTCAGATTCGCGGCTTGCGCTTGGAGCCTTCCGCCGTCGAACTCCCCCGCCACCCCCTCCGTACCTCCCCTATGCCCATCCCCCCCGCACCAGAACCGACCAACCCTCGGCATGCTCGCCTTCGCCGCTTCATCCGCGGCTGGGTCCATCCCTTCGCCCTCGCCGCCGCCATCCTTCTCCCCGTCCGCGCCTCCATCGCCGACTGGAACGACGTGCCCTCCGGCTCGATGCGACCCACGATCGTCGAGGGCGATCGCATCGTCGTGAACAAACTCGCCTTCGGCCTCCGTGTTCCCTTCACCACAACCTGGCTTGCCCGATGGGATTACCCTGACCGCGGCCAGATCGTCACGCTGGCCTCGCCCGCCGACGGCATCCGCCTCGTCAAGCGCGTCGCCGCCATCGCCGGGGACACCGTCGAACTCCGCAAGAACCTCCTCTACATCAACGGCCAACTTGCCACCGCCACCCTCGTTGGGGCCCTCCCGCCGGCTCGCCTTCCCGATGGCCGAACAACCCCGATGGAGGAGTCCACCGAACTGCTCGGCACCCGCCGACACGCCATCGCGCTCACGCCGGCCCTCGCCAGCAAGCGCGACTTCGGCCCGGTCACGGTCCCCCAGGGCACCATCTTCGTGCTCGGCGACAACCGCGACCAGAGCCGTGACTCGCGCTATCTCGGATTCGCGCCCGTCTCGACCGTCTATGGCAGCGTCCCGGCCGTCGCGTTCTCGCTCGACCGCGCTAACTTCTATGTGCCAAGGCTTGGGCGGACGCTCAAGCGGCTTCCGTAGCCGGCTTCCCCCGCTAGAGTGGTGAGCCGAGCGCGGCCCGACGCTGACGGGAGAGCGGGTGCCCGGGCTTGCGGTTGTGCGGGGCTGGCATGAGTCGCATTGCGCTGCGGATGCTGATCGGTGATCGCGCGAAGTACCTGGCGATCATCATGGGCGTGGCGTTCGCGTCGCTCCTGATCACGCAGCAGGCGTCGATTTTCATCGGGTTGATGACGCGAACATATGGCTTCGTGACAGACACCTCACAGCCCGACGTGTGGGTGATGGACCCCAAGGTGCAGTACATCGACGACATCAAGCCGGTGCAGGACACGATGCTGCTGCGGGTGCGCGGGGTGGAGGGTGTGGAATGGGCGACGCCCCTTTACAAGGGGCTTTTGAAGGCGCGGATGTCGGACGGGAACTTCCAGACGTGCAACGTAATCGGGCTCGATGACGCGACGCTGACAGGGGGGCCGCCGGTGATGCTGGCTGGCGCGCTGGCGGACCTTCGGCGGTCGGAGGGCGTGATCGTGGACGAGGACGGGGCGAAGGGGCGGCTCGCGAAGCTGCCGCTGGATGCCGAGGGCAAGCCGATCGCGGGTGCGAAGCCCGTGCCGCTAGAAGTGGGCGACACGCTGGAGTTGAACGATCGTCGGGCGGTTGTGGTGGGGATCTGCCGGGTGTCGCGGACGTTCCAGAGCCAGCCGGTGATCTACACGACGTACAACCGTGCGACGCAGTTTGCGCCGCGGGAGCGGAAACTGCTGTCGTTCGTGTTGGCCGGGGCGTCGGCGGGAATGTCGCCCAAGCAACTCTGCGAGCGGATCCGGGCGCAGACGGGGCTGGCGGCGTTCACGCGCGACGAGTTCTCGTGGAAGACGGTGATGTACTTCATGAAATACACGGGCATTCCGATCAACTTCGGCATTGCCGTGATGCTCGGGTTCCTGGTGGGCACCGCCATCGCGGGCCAGACGTTCTACCAGTTCACGCTCGACAACCTGCGGCACTTCGGGACGCTCAAGGCGATGGGCGCGGGAAACCTTCTGCTGCTGGGGATGATCCTGCTCCAGGCGCTCGTCGTGGGCGTGGTCGGATATGGGATCGGGGTCGGCGCGGCCTCGCTGTTCGGGAGGCTGGCGGGGCCGACGCAACTGTCGTTCCGGTTGCTCTGGCAGACGCTGGTGGGAACGGGGATCGCGGTCTCGGTGATCTGCGCGATCGCGTCGCTGATCAGCGTGCAGCGGGTGATGCGGCTGGAGCCGGGCGTGGTGTTCAAGCAGTAGGCGAGGAACCGGATGCTTCAGGTGGCGTTCAAGATGCTGGTGGGAGACAGGCTCAAGTACGCGGGGCTGATCGCGGGCATCGTGTTCGCCGTGATGCTCATCGCGCAGCAGGCGTCGATCATGACGGGCTTCATCCTGCGGATGGGGTCGTTCATCAGGGACACGGGCTCGGTGGACCTATGGGTGATGGACCCGCAGCGGCGGTTCAGCGATGATCTAAAGCCCCTGAGCGAGACGGCCTTGCCTCGGGTGCGCGGGATCGAGGGCGTGTCGTGGGCTGTGCCCATGTATCGGAGTTGGCTGCGGTGCCGGTTGCCGGATGGCACGCTGGTGCAGGCGATCGTGACCGGGCTGGATGATGCGACACTGCTCGGCGGGCCGCCGGAAATGGTGGAGGGTCGCCTGTCGGACCTTCGGCGAGCGGGCGGAGTGCTCATCGATGCGGACGAGATCAATGGGAAGATGCGGATGACCCGCGGTGGAGATAGGCCCCTGGTCGTCGGCGACCGGCTGGCGTTCAACGACGAGGACGCGGTGGTCGTTGGTAGTTTTCGCGCGTCTAAGGGATTCTTCTGGGAGCCGGTGGTCTACACGACTTACAGCCGGGCGCTGGCCTTTGCGCCGCCGGAGCGACGGGTGAACGCCTTCGTGCTGGTGGGCGTGAGGCCCGGCGTGGATCCGAAAGCGGTGGCGGCTCGGATCGAGGGCGCGACAGGCCTGTCGGCGATGACGAGCGCCGAGTTCGAGTCACACAGCACGAACTTCTTGCTTAACTCAACGGGCATTCTGGCGAATTTCGGGCTGGCGATCGGGCTGGGGTTCCTCATCGGCGTGCTGGTGTGCGGGCAGACGCTGTATCAGTTCACGCTCGACAACCTGCGGCACTTTGCGGCGCTCAAGGCGATGGGCGCGGGCGACTGGCTGCTGGTCCGGATGGTCGCAACGCAGGTGCTGACCGTCGGGGCGATCGGCTATGGCATCGGGCTGGGCCTGGCGGTGTTGCTCGGACGCGTGATCGTGAGAGCGGGGCTGGCGTTCAATATGCCGTGGCAGATCCCGGTGCTGGCTGGCGGCGCGATCGGGTTGATCGGCGTGATGGCGGGCTCGCTGAGCCTCATGCGCGTGATCCGAGCGGAGCCGGGGATGGTTTTCAAGGGGTGAGCATGGCAGGCCAGTCGTCCATAGCGATCGAGTGCAAGGGTGTCATGAAGCACTACGGGCAGGGTGCGTCGCGCGTGACGGCCTTGCGCGGCGTGGACCTCACGGTCAAGCAAGGTGAGTTGTTGATGCTGGTCGGGCCGTCGGGCTGCGGCAAGACGACGCTGATCTCGGTGATCGCGGGCGTCTTGGATCGCAACGAGGGCACATGCACGGTCTTCGGGCAGGACTTCGCAACGATGAGCGGGCGGGCGCGGACGCGCTGGCGCGGCGAGAACGTGGGATTCGTCTTCCAGGCCTTCAACCTAATCCCCACAATCACCGCGGCGGAGAACGTGGCGGTGCCCTTGATGATCCTGGGCGAGGGGCATGGGAAGGCGGTGAAGCGGGCACGCGAGGTGCTGGAGATGGTTGGGCTCGGGGAGCGGTGGAAGTCGCTGCCCTCGCAACTCTCGGGCGGGCAGCAGCAGCGCGTGGCGATCGCGCGGTCGTTGATCCACGGGCCGCGGTTGATCGTGTGCGACGAGCCGACGAGCGCGCTCGACCACGAAACGGGGCATGTGATCATGCGGATGCTCAAGAACGTGGCGCTGCGCGAGGACCGGGCGCTGGTGATCGTGACGCACGACGCGCGGATCTTCGGATTCGCCGATCGGATCGCGGAAATGGATGACGGACGGATCGAGCGGATCGTGTCGGACCCGAAGGAACTGATGGCGGGCGCGGCGGGCGCGCCCGGGAGGTGACCCATGTATGTGAGAACGATCGTCATCCCGCTGGTCGCCCTGGCGGGGATCGCGCTGGCCGTGCAAACGGTGCGATCGGAGAATCGGCAGCAGCCGGCCGCGCCCCCGGTGGCAGCGCCGGCCAAATCGCCCTATTCCGCTTCGGTCGCGGGAGCCGGGCTGGTCGAGGCCAGCACGCAGAACATCGCCATCGGCGCGCCCGTGGCGGGCGTGGTCGTGGAGGTACCGGTGGTGGCGGGGGCACAGGTGAAGGCCGGCGACGCGCTGTTTCGCGTCGATGACCGGGCCGCAAAGGCGGAGTTGGAAGTGCGCCGGGCGGCCCTGCGCGGCGCTGAAGCGGAACTGGAGCAACTCGTCGCGCAGCCGCGGTCCGAAGACCTTCCGCCGGCACGGGCGCGGGTGGCCGAGACGCGAGCGATTCTGGAGGATTTGCGCGCGCAGTTGGCCAACTGGGAGGCGGTCCCCGACAAGCGGGCCGTGGCGCAGGACACGCTCAGTTCGAAGCGCTTTGCGGTGAAGACGGCGGAATCACGTCTGGCCGAGTCGGAGGCGCAGTTGGCCTTGCTCGAGGCCGGGGCTTGGGGGCCGCTAAAGAAAGTGGCCGAGGCGCGGGTGGCGTCGGCGCGGGCCTCGATGGAAGCAGCCCAGACGGAGGTGGATCGGCTGACCGTCCGCGCGCCGGTGTCGGGGCAGGTCTTGCAGGTCAACATCCGGGTCGGGGAATACGCGCCGGCGAACGCGGGCTCGGGGCTGGTGCTCATGGGCGAGACGCGGACGCTGCATGTGCGCGTGGACGTGGACGAGAACGACGCGTGGCGGCTCAAGCCCGGCGCGTCGGCGAGGGCGTCGCTACGCGGAAACAGCGCGCTGAAGGTCGAGTTGAAGTTCGTGCGGATCGAGCCGTATGTGATCCCCAAGCGGTCGCTCACCGGGGACAGTTCGGAGCGCGTGGACACGCGGGTGTTGCAGGTGATCTATGCGTTTGCCGGTGATGCGCTCCCGGTCTATCCGGGGCAGCAGATGGATGTCTTCATCGACGCGCCGGCGGCCACCCCGGGCGCGGCGGGGAGCGGGACGCCATGAGGACGCGCGCCAACGGATCAGCGGTGGTTGCATCGGCGGTGGCCATGTCCTCGCTCGCGGGCTGCACGGTGGGTCCGAACTATGCCGAACCAAAGTCGCCCGCGCCGCCGGCGTGGACGGTGCCGCTCGAACGCGGGCTGAGCGCGGAGGCGGCAGAGGTCGGCGCGTGGTGGCGAGTCCTGGCTGATCCGGCCTTGGACGGCCTCATCGAACGATCGCTGGCGGGGAATCACGACGTGCGCATCGCGGCGGCGCGAGTGCGCGAGGCGCGCGCGCAGCGCGGCGTGGCGGGTTCGTTGCGGTCTCCCACCATCGACGCGGGCGCTTCGTACTCGCGCACCCGATCCAGCCCCAACAGCCGATTCGGAAACTTCGCGGCGGGATCGGACACGGACGGCGTGGACCTGTATCAGGCGGGATTCGACGCGTCGTGGGAGATCGATCTCTTCGGGCACGTTCGGCGAACCGCGGAGGCGGCGCAGGCCGATCTGGAGGCGGCAACCGAGGGACGGCGCGAGGTACTGGCGTCGCTGACGGCGGAAGTGGCGAGAAACTATGTCGAGTTGCGCGCGCTGCAGGCGCGGGTGGCCATCGCGGAGGAATCGGCGCGCGTGCAGGGCGACTCGGCGGGGCTGGCGAGGGCGAGGTTTGAGGGCGGGATCGCAAGCGAGTTGGACGCGACGAGGGCCGAGGCGCAGGTGGCGGCGACCAAGGCCCGGCTGCCGGCGCTGGCCGAGGAGATCGCGCGGACGATCCATCGGCTTGGCGTCTTGGTGGGCGAAGAGCCTGGGGCGCTGACGGCGCAACTGGCAGCGACGGGGCCGATTCCGGCTGCGCCCGCGACGCTGGCGATGGGCCTGCCGGCGGACTTGGTGCGCCGCAGGCCGGATATCCGGCGAGCGGAACGAGAGTTGGCGGCGGCGACGGCGCGGATCGGCGTGGCGACGGCGGACCTCTATCCACGCTTGTCCCTGACGGGCTCGTTCGGGTTGGAAAGCACCAAGTTCGGGACACTCCCCGAGGGCGATAGCGTGTTCTGGTCGATCGGGCCGAGCGTCCGGGTGCCGGTCTTCAACGCGGGGCGGCTGCGCGAGTTGGTGAAGGTCGAGGACGCGCGAGCGGATCGGGCCTTGGCGCTGCTCGAGCGGGCGGTGCTGGTGGGGATGGAGGAAGCCCAGAACGCGGCGGTGGCGTTTGCACGCGAGCAAGAGCGGCGGGCGCTGCTTCAAGAGGCCGTGGGATCGAACGAGCGCTCGACGGACCTCGCCACCCAACTCTACACGCAGGGGCTGACGGATTACCTGAGCGTGCTCGATTCGCAGCGTGAACTTCTCGAACAGCGGGATCAACTCGTGCAGAGCCGGGCGGCGGTGGTGCAGGCGACGATCGCGCTCTCGAAGGCGATCGGGGGCGGATGGGAGGAAGCGGAATCGCGGGCCGAGGCGCGATAGTCTCACGGTCGGCACGCCGCTCCTGTGCAGAGCAATTTCCGAGCGCTGGGCGACGCCATCGTCTTCGAGCGCCCTCGCCGCTTGCGCACGGGCCGCGCTTAGAGCAACCTCAGTTCTTTCGTAGCGTGTAGCCACAATGCGAGAAGCAGTGCTGGGCGTCGGAGGCGGTGACGGTGTCGATGACCGATTGGATGCGGTTCCAGAGCGTTTCGCAGGTCCGGCAGG
>JBJXFQ010000085.1:0-5463 GCA_046155605.1 Phycisphaerales bacterium | reverse complement strand
CATCCCGATCTGCTCCAACGGTTTGTCCGCTGACACCTGGTCGTCGCGTGTCAACCGGCCATTTCAGGCCAATTGGTCATATTCACCAGAGAGAAACGGTTCGCGGTTGTTGTGGATAGGGAGTTTGGCTTTGCGGCGCGGAGGGCGGGCTTCCGGTGGTTGACGGAATGCCCCGCCAAGAGAGCGAACGGCGCTCGCGGAATTGGCCTTGATTTAGGGCCGCAAACGCACTCTCACGCAAGGCCGCGCTCTCCAGTTTGGGAGGGTTGCGGCCGGTGGGTGGCTAAAGGCCGCCAAACCTCTCTCAACGCTCTCAAACCCGCCCACTCTCCGGGTTGACGCTGTGTTCTGGTTGACGGGGGGTTGCGTTCGGTGGCCAAAAATCGATCCGAACCGTTTTGGGACGAGGGCGCGCGGATGGCGTAGATAGAGGATAGAGGGCCGTGTTCGCGGCCCCAATGACCAGACCATCGGCCGACCGAGCGCGCAGCGCACGTCGGCGAGGCCAGGAGGCTTCGCCGTGCGCGTCTCGATCACCGACCCATCCACCATGAGCATTGAGGACCGCCGCCGCGAGCTGGCGGCGCTGCTCGCCACGGGGTTCACGCGGCTCCGCGGCACCCACACACCAGCATGCGGATTGTCGGCGGACTTGCCGCCCGCTCGCCTTGACGGGGGCGGCGTCCCTCGCCTTGATGGAGCCCACGGGTTAACGCCCGAGAGCGAGGTGCGCGATGGACGTTGAGCGGCTGCTGATGGATCTGGAGCGGATGACGACGCCGGAACTGCGGGCCCGCTACGCCGAGGCGTTCGGGGAGCCAGCGCGGTCGTTCAACAAGCGGTTCCTGGTCCGCCGCATCGCGTGGCGGACGCAGGCGCTGGCCGAGGGTGGGCTGAGTGAGCGGGCGACCAAGCGTGCCGAAGAGCTGGCCAACGAGGCGGACTTGCGGGTGCGGCCGCCCAGGGGCTGGGCGAGCGGATCAAGCGCGGTGGTGCCGATCGCGACGGAATCGACGCGCAGCACCGCGGCGATGCCCGCGCCCGGAACGGTGCTGCGGCGGGCGTACAAGGGGCGGAGCGTGCTGGTCCATGTGCGGGCCGACGGGTTCGAGCACGAGGGCGTGGTCCACGGCTCGCTCACGGCGGTGGCGCGGGCGGTTACCGGCTCGCACTGGAACGGGCTCCACTTCTTCGGGCTGAGGGCGTCGTCATGAAACCGGTGCGATGCGCGATCTATACGAGGAAGTCGAGCGAGGAGGGGCTCGACCAGGCCTTCAACAGCCTGGACGCGCAGCGCGACGCGGGCGAGGCGTGTGTCGCTAGCCACAAGGCCGAGGGGTGGGTGTGTCTGCCCGACCGCTACGACGACGGCGGCTTCAGCGGCGGGAACATGGAGCGGCCCGCGCTCCGGCGTCTCATGGCCGACATCGAGGCCAAGAAGATCGACTGCGTGGTCGTCTACAAGCTCGACCGTTTGAGCCGCTCGCTGCTCGACTTCGCGCGGATGATGGAGACGTTCCAGCGGCTCGGTGTGAGCTTTTGCTCGATCACGCAATCGTTCGACACCTCGCAGAGCATGGGCCGGCTGACGATGCACATCCTGACCTCGTTCGCGCAGTACGAGCGGGAGCTCGTGAGCGAGCGGACGAGGGACAAGATCAGGGCCTCGCGGAAGCGCGGGATGTGGATGGGCGGGCGGCCGGTGCTGGGCTACGACCTCGACTTCAAAGCCGGACGGCTGGTGGTGAATGAGGACGAGGCGGTGCGCGTGCGGGCGCTCTACGAGACGTATCTCAAGACCCGGTCGCTGCTCCAGACCGCGAGCGTGGCGCACGAGCGGGGGTGGACAACCAAGCGCTGGACGACCAAGGCCGGCAACGCCATCGGCGGGCAATGGCTCAACAAGTGCACGATGCGGGCGCTCCTGACCAACGTTCTCTATGCCGGTATGGTGCGGCACAAGGAGGACCTCTTCCCCGGCGAACACACGGCGATCATCGAGCGCGCGACCTTCGACGAGGTCCAGCACCTGCTGCGCTCCAACGGCGCGACGGGCGGCATGCACGTGCGCAACGCGCACGGAGCGCTCCTCAAGGGCCTCCTGGTGTGCGGGCCGTGCCAACGCGCCATGGGGCACACCTACTCCGTCAAGGCGAAGCGGCTTTATCGCTACTACACGTGCCAGGGGGCGCAGAAGCACGGACGGGACGCCTGCCCGTCGCGGTCGCTACCGGCCAACCAGGTCGAGGCGCTGGTGGTCGAGCGTGTGAAGGAGGCGGCGGTCGATGCGGACCTGCGTTCGCGCGTGCTCGCGGCGGCGCGGGGGGAGAGCGCGACGACGAGCATGCCGGAGGTGGCCGATGCGCTGGCGGACTGGACCGGGGTGTGGGAGTCGATGGTGGCGGCGGAGCGGGCCCGCGCGGTGCGGCTGGTGGTCGAGCGCGTCGAGTACGACGGGTCGCGTGGCGCGCTCCGCATCGCGTTCCGCGATGGGTGGAATAGTCAGAAGGAGGGGGGATGACCACGGTCGAGATCGCGGTGCGGATCAAGCGTGGGGCCGGGGGACGGCTGGAGCTGCGGACGGGCGCCGAGCCGACGCCTCCCCCACCCCCCTCGCGCGTGCCCCGGGTGGCGCGGCTGGCGGCGCTCGCACTCCGCATCGAGAACCTGGTCCGCGAGGGCCGGATCCGTGACCACGCCGAGGCGGCCCGCCTGGGCGGTGTGACGCGGGCCCGGATGGCACAGGTCATGGGACTGACGAACCTCGCGCCCGACATCCTCGAGGCCGTGCTCTTTCTGACCGCGCCGCAGACCGGCCGGGACCCCATCACCGAGCGCGACCTGCGGCCCATTGTGGTACTGGAGGACTGGGACGAGCAGCGGGCCGCATGGGAGATTTTGGTACGCCTTTGTGGTGGGCACACGCCGCCAAAGAGCCGGACTGAACTGGTGGGCCAACCGATACCCGTGGGCACGCCCGGTCCCGAATCGCGCAATCGTCCCGCCGTTCGGGTATCCGCGCATCCTTTTCGATCGGCATCTGCTCCTCGATGAATGGAACTTGCTCTGTCCAAAAGATGGGATTTCCAATAAACCGCGGGTGAGTTCCGTGCGAACAGTCCGGCATGGCAACGAAGCGACGCGGGCTGTTCGGGCAGCCGATTGGCGAGGCGGGCGACCTGGAGATCGTGCGGATCGCGAGCCTGGCAGTGCGGCTGGGCCGTCGGCACCTCGCCGATTACTCGCACACAAAGAGCCCGCGGAAGTTCACGCAGCCGCAGCTGTTCGCGTGCCTGATCCTCAAGGCCCACCTGGGATGCACCTACCGCAGGTGCGAGGAGCTGCTGCGGCTCATGCCCTCCGTGCGCGAGGCGCTGGGGCTGGCGGAGGTGCCGCGGTTCACCACGCTGCAGACCTTCGCCGACCGTCCCGAGATCCTGGCGCTGATTGACGGCGTGCTGGCCAGCATCGGGCGGGCGCTGCTCAGGTCGCGCCCGCAGAACGCGGCCGCCGACGGGACCGGGATGGAGACGACCAGCGCCTCGGCCCACTTCGTGAGTCGCGCGGGGCGGAAACGCACGAAGTTCGTGAAGCCGATGATTGGCGTGCTGTGCGCGGCGGTGTGCCCGTGCGCGCTCGTGGTGGACTGGGGACCCAGCCACGGCATGAAACAGGCCTGGGCGCTCGCGACAAGATGAGGGCGATCGGCAGGCCGGGCTGGCTCTGGGGCGATGGGGCGTTCGACAGCGAGGCCTGGCACCGGGCCAACTGGGAGGGCTGGTGCGTGCGGAGCTACGCGCCGACGGTGGTCAAGAGCGACGACGGACATGTCGGGGGGTTCTACCGCCACGCGTTCCAGGCCCCGGTGATCGAGTGCGGCGAGCGCTGGATGTGCGAGAGCGTCAACAGCGCCGTGAAGCGCATCAGCGGCGACACGCTCCGAAGCCGCAAGGAGAACACCCTCTTCTCCGAAGCCGCCCTCAAGGTTGCCGCCTACGCCGTCAAGGTGTAGGGTGCTCATGCGGACCGACACTGTTCTGGACAGAGCAAGTCAACATCAGCCCTTGGAACTACCTGCTTGCATGATTCGAGGGGAGAAGAAGCCCTCGGAACCCCGCGATCCAACCATGATCAACCGGTCCCGCCTCGCAACTTCGCGCCTGCCGAGTTGTATAACGTTCCGTCGGTCTCACTCCACTTAATTCCGTATGACGGGTAGCGAGACTGCGCTACTGCCGCCGCCCACCAGCCAGCTGGGGACGTTCGGCTCAAACCAGGGCGATCATGCTGTACACTCACCATCCGGCACCCGCGACGGTCTCGGGCGGAGATTCGAATGGGAAATGTTAGGATCGGCGCGGGTCAAGAGTCCTGTACAATCCGCCGAGCCGCGCGTAGCAATTGCTGGCGTAGCGATTGCTGCGGGCGCCTAAGTTTCGTGCAGAGGAGTGTCAAGCCATGAAGCTGCGTGCAGCCCCCCCCAGTTGGCGTTGCGATTGACCACCGCCGGATGCCAGTCCCGATCGGCCTAATCGTCGAGGCTCTCGAACCCCGCGCCTTGCTCGCCACCATCGCCTGGGACGGTGGCCCCGCCGGCACCGGGACTGATTGGCACGGTGCCGCCAACTGGGTCGGGGACGTACTCCCCGGACCGAGCGACGATGTCGTGATCGACATCGGCGCGAATCACACGATCGTGATGAACGCGACGGGCACGACCTCCATCAACAGCCTCGTGCTCAGGGAGAACCTGAATCTCACCACGGGGACGCTAGCGGTGGCCGCGGTCGCGACCGTGACGGCGGTGACGCTCAACCTCCAGGGCGGGGGGCTGCTGGGCGGGCAGTGGAACGTCGCAGCGGGGACGCTCGCGGCGAACTCTAACGCCAATAACAAACTCGACGGCGTCTCGTTGACCGGCACGCTTTCGATCGGCTCGACCAACGGCGTGATCACGGTCCAGAACGGCCTGACGCTCAACGGGACGATCAGCATGCGCGGTTCGGCGCGTCTTACGCTGGCGGGAACGCAGTCCATCACAACCACCTCGACCGGGACGATCTTCAGCGACCCAGCCGTCCTCGGGACGCGCACGATCACGTTCACGGGCGACATGGCGGAGGTCACGCTCCAGGCCGGGGTCACGCTGCGCGGCTCGCAGGCGATCATCACCGGCTCGGTGACCAACAACCAGACGCTGCGAAATCTGGGTTTGATCTCGGTTGACTCGAGCGGTTCGTTCACCGTCCAACAACTGCGGATCGTCAACAATACGACGATCAAGGCCAAGAACGCGGGGCAGTTCAACATCAACTCAGGCGGGCTCTCTGGAAACGCTAGAGCAACCTCAGTTCTTTCGTAGCGTGTAGCCACAATGCGAGAAGCAGTGCTGGGCGTCGGAGGCGGTGACGGTGTCGATGACCGATTGGATGCGGTTCCAGAGGGTCTCGCAGGTCCGGCAGG
>JBJXFQ010000084.1:0-15497 GCA_046155605.1 Phycisphaerales bacterium | reverse complement strand
GTTACGGGGACTGCGACGCCTCAACGACCTCGCCGACGCTCACCGTCAACGACTTCATCTGCTTCCTCAACAAGTTTGCCGCGGGCGATACCTACGCCAACTGCGATGGCAGCGCCGTGCCGCCCGTCCTGAACGTCAACGACTTCATCTGCTACATCAACGTCTTCGCGGCGGGGTGCTCGTAGGAGGGGACGAAGGGACGGGGGACGAAGGGACGGAGGGAAGCGGTGCGAGTGCGGGGCGAGTACGCCCCGGCTCACGCGCTACGTTGCTCCGATTGCCGCCAGCAGTTCCTGCGGCGAGTCCTGCGCACGCTCGCCGTGGATCCAGATCGCCCCCGGCGTCGTCCGCAGCCGGCGCAACCATGTCCGCTGGTTCTTGGCGAGACGCCGCGTCTCGATCTTGATCTTTTCGACGGCATCGTCGAACGTCGCGCGCCCTCCCCTGCCTTCGAAGTGCTCGACGAGTTGCTTGTAGCCGAGCGCCTCGCGCGCCTGCGGGCCGAGCCGGCCGGACTGCCACAGCGCTCGCGCTTCGGTGACGAGGCCAAGGTCCAGCATGGTGCGCACGCGGGCGTTGATCCGCCGCGCGAGCGCGTCGGATTCCCATTCGAGGCCGATGAGGACGCAGGAATGGCGCGCGCTGCTGGATGTCTCGCATTGTGCGCGCGCGGCGGGGTCCGCGCGCACGTTCGTGTCCCACTGTTTCTGATGATCGCTGATGGGTCGACCGGTCTGATGAAAGACCTCGAGCGCGCGCACGGTGCGGCGTTCGTCGTTCGGATGGATGCGTGCGGCGGCAGCGGGGTCGATGCGCACAAGTTCGGCGCGGCGTTCAGCGGGGACCATGGCTTGGAGGCGCGCGCGAAGTTCGAGGCTTGGTTCGGGGCCTTCGAAAAGGCCGTCGAGCAAGGCCTTGATATAGAGGTGTGTGCCGCCCACGACGATGGGCGTGCGCGCGCGGGAGGTGATGTCGGCGATGGCGGCATCGGCACGTCTCAGCCACTGGCTGACGCTGAAGGACTCGGTGGGTTCGAGGATGTCGATGAGGTGGTGCGGGATGCGGGCGCGGATGTCGAGCGTGGGCTTGGCGGTACCGATGTCGAGGCAGCGGAAGATCTGGAAGGCGTCGGCGGAGACGATCTCGCCACCGAGCGCTTCGACGAGCCGGAGCGCGAGATCGGACTTGCCGCTGGCGGTCGGGCCGACGATGACGGGGAAGCGAAGAGGGGCGACATTCGGCATTGGTAATTCGGCGTACGTAAGTGGGAGGATAGAGAAGGAGGCATCAAGGTAGGCGGCTTGGGCAGGAGGCTAGAGCGGTTTCAATGATGGCGTGGCGAGTGCCCGCAGTGGCGGAAGCAGTTGGGGGTATCGGAGGCGGTGATGTTGTCGAGGACTGACTGCATCGCCCTCCACAGCGCGTCCTTGGCGCGGCGGGCCGGTGATCGCAGCCGCTGCTTGATCCCCCGGGCCTACGCGGGGCTCACAGCGAACGTCTCTGCGATCTTCTTGGTCGGCATGCCGCGGCCGTATGTGGCCGGCACGCGGCCTCGAAGGTCCTGCGAGTACGGCGCGGCCATCCGTAAACTCCTGTTCCGGCACGATGTCCTCCACCAGCAGCGCGGTCTGATGCGCCTGCACCTCGGCGCGTAGGTGCCGAGCGTCGCTCGTTCCTTGTCGCGGTAGACGATCCGGCGCGCATCGGCCGCCGCGCCTGCCGACTTCAGCGCGTTCCGCTATGTGCAGAGCGTGTGCGATGGATCAGCCGTGCTGTCGTTCGACTTGCCGCAGGTCGGGATGTAGGCCCACTACCTCGCGCGCTGGGTGACGCGGCGTGGGGCGATCGGGCCGTGGAGCGAGACTTGCAGCGCGACGGTCGCGGCGTAGGACTCCGCGATGCGCGGGGGGATCAATGCTCCCATAGAAGCGCGGCCGCGGCCATCGCGGCCATGCCTAGGTCTTCAACAAGCGTCACGGTCGTCATCGGCAGATTGAGCGCTGTCCCCAGGCACGCGCAGCGGATCGCTCGCTTGTCCAGCACGGCCCGCAGCACCCCCACCGAACCGATGAGCATGACCGCCAGCGTCACCGAGTTGGTCAGCGTCGGTTGCCAGCGGACGAGATACGCGATCCCGAGGGCCAGTTCGAGGAACGGGTAGGCCAGCGCGTACGGGCGCGAGCGCTTCGCCACGATGTCGTAGGACTGATACGCATCCGCAAACCCGCGAAGGTCGAGCAGCTTGAAGAACGAGAAGACCAGAAAGAACCCCGCCATGAAGTCGAGCATGAGCGTGTGCCACTCCCACACGCCCCGCGCCCACGCGCAGAGCGCCACCGTCCCCGCGATGTAGGCCACGATCAGCCCCAGCGGGTAGAGGCTCGGCTTCTTCTCGTGCGGCGGCGTGGGGGCGGCGAGTGCAGACGGCGTCGGGATCGGCGTTGCGCCCGGCGTGGGCGTGACGACAGAGTAGTTCCCCGCACTACGCGCCGCGTGGTCCAGCGCCTCCATCGGCACTGGTCCATCGCTCTCGATGCTCGCTTCGGGCGGGGAGAGGGTGACGAGCGCCGACGTGACGCTGGGGACTTTGGAGAGCGCCTCAGTCAGCCGCTTCACGCACGCGGAGCAGTGCATCCCGGAAATGGTCAGTGTGGTGTTCATGGCCGGGCTCCACCGGCGCGCCGACCGGACAGGCAACCCCGCCGCCGCCGCACGCGACCGAGCGCGGGGAGGGGGAGAGCGTCGCGCGGAGGCCGGCGATGGGTGAATGCGCAGTTCATTTGTGATCGTGCCCCCCGTGCGCCGCCTCTCCCGCCTCGACCTTGAACACAAAGGGCGCGGTCACAATCTGTTCCTTGTCTTTGGTTCCCACGTTGAACTGGCCCCAGGCCTTGTAGAGACCGGGCGTACTGAAGTGCGCCTCGAACGCGACCGTCGGCCCACCCGAAGTCATCGCGTGGCCCTCGTGCCCGACCAGCGGATGGCTGTGGACAAACTCCTCGCCATTCTCGCTCAGCACGACCAAGTGGCCCGTCGCGCCCAGGTACGGGGCCAGCGTCGTCACCGGCTTGCTGTCCCTGAGAATTGTGAACGTGAGTGTCGTCGAGCCGCCGGACTTGACAGCATCCACGCCACTCAGCGTCACGGTGTATCCGTCAATGGTCTTGGGCGTGGTCGCGTCGGGATCGATGGCCACCGGCGCGCGCACATCGCCCCTTACTTCAACGGGCACACGAACCACTTGCTGGCCCGGGCCAGTCGCCGCACCGGGCGCGGGGGAGGGCGTGAAGTCGTGGTACACGTTGTACGCGCCGCCAGCGGGGAAGGCGAAAGCGAGAGTGAACGTGCCATCGGGCTGCATCACCGGATGCTCGTGGCGGAACCACGACAAGTCCTTGGAAACCACCAGCAGGTGCAGCACCTTCTCGTGGACGGTCTCAAAGTTCTTGAGCAGCATCCCAGTGGGATTCTTGATGCGCAGTTCCAGCAAAGAGGGCACTCCTGCTTTGAAGGTGCCGTTGCCCGCGTCGCTCACCTCGCGCACGCTGGCCGTGTACAGGTTGCTGGTCTGGACCTTGAGGGTCATCTTGCACACGGGGCACTTCCCCGCCTTATCGTAAACCTTCTCGCCCTCGCAGTGCATGGGGCAGTAGTACCGCTCGGCGACCGGCGCGGCGGCGGCGGGCGTGGGCCTCTCCGCGATGTGTTCGTGCTGGGCAAGGGCCGGTGCAGCGACGCATGCGAACGACAAAGCAACGGCAGAGAGAATGAACGAGCGGAAAAGGGCGTGCATATCAAAACTCCAAGGATGCTCGCGGATGCGGGCGGGAGAAGCAGTCACGCGCGCGGGCAACGCGCCCGGATGTGGAGCTGTTCGGCACACGATCGAAAGCACAGCGGCAGAACATGGTACGGTAATGCCGGGGGCGGGGAGCGTTAAAGCGACGTGAGCGCGGAATAAGGGAACCTTGCTCTAGTGATTCGTCGTGGCAGCACACCCAACATGTATCGTTCCATTTGTGCTGCGCTGTCGCGCTGTGCTGTTCCCACACCCTCAACAGAAGGACTCGACCATGTCTCACGAACTGCCCTCCAAGGAAATGCTCGACTGCATGAAGATCTGCGGCGAGTGCGCCAGCATGTGCTCGCAGTGCGGCTTTCATTGCCTGCACATGGGCGGCGAGCACGCTTCGCCGCAGCACCAAGGGATGATGCGCGACTGCGCCGAGATCTGCGGCGTCGCGGCGTGCTTCATGGCCCGCAACTCGCACCACGCCGCCCACATCTGCAAGGAGTGCGTGGACATCTGCAACGAGTGCGCCGAGTCCTGCGACAAGCTCGCCCAGGGCGACGCGATGATGACGCAGTGCGCCGCGCTGTGTCGCAAGTGCGCGAAGGCCTGCGAGAAGATGGCCGGCGCTGCAGTCTGAGCGGTCTTCGCCGTCTGACCCTGCATCGGTAGCCTCGACCCGGGTCAACGCTCGCGCCGAGACTTTGATCGTGTCCAACACGCTCCGCCGGAGCGCCTGGACGCAAGGCCGGGTGCGTCACGCACCATCAGTAAGGAGTTCTCCATGATTCGTCGCAACGCTTTCGCGTCTCTTCTGTGTACCGCCGCCCTCGTGGCCGCCGGGTTCGCGGTGTACAGCCCCGTCGCCCTGGGCCAGCCTGCCGAGAAGCAGACCATGGCCGCCATGAGCAGCGACCAGCGCGAGGCGTGCATCACGATGAGCGCCGCGTGCGCCGCCGCGTGTGGCAAGGCGAGCGAGTACTGCACGAACATGGCAAAGAATGGCAAGGGTGAGCACGCCGCGATGGCGGCGCTGGCGTCGGACTGCGGAGCCTGCTGCGCCTCGTGCCTCGCGTTCGTGAGCCGCAACAGCCAACTCTCCCCCGCGATGTGCGAGTGCTGCGCCAAGTGCTGCGATCAGTGCGCCGCCGCGTGCGACAAGGTCGACGGCCAGGCGATGAAGGACTGCGCCAAGGCCTGCCGTGACTGCGCCGCCGCGTGCCGCGCGATGGGCAAGTAGATCGGCACATCCGACCAAGGACCCCCCCAAGTCAGCGCATGAATGCATCTCCATCCGCGGCACATTTCCCGCCTGGATCCCAATTTTACCACATTCGGAAGGAGACTCTCGATGACCGCCACCAGTAAAGAGACCGTTCGCAGTTACCTCGGCGATCTGATCGCCGTTATCGATCATGTGTCGCGGGCGGTCGCCAAGCAGGCAGGTGACGACGACTTGAGGCGGATGGCGCATGCCGGGAGCGTGATCGACAACCTCTACTCGGTCCTCGTGCGACAGCACGCCGATCTTCAAGCCCACGTCAAGGCCCTGGGCGGTGCCACCGGTGGTGGGATGGTCAAAGACATTCTGGCCACAGCCACCGGGGCGTTGGCGGGTCTGTACGGGAAGATGCGCGGCGAGACGGCATCCCGCGTGCTGCGCGACGACTACACGGCGATGAGTTTTCTCACCGCCTGCACCACAATGCTCTACACCACCGCCTTGGCCCTCGACGACACCGCCACCGTAGATCTGACGCATCGCCACATCCGGGAGTACCCGCCACTCATCATGGCTCTGAGCGACCTGCTCCCCCATGCCGTTGTCGCCGATCTCAGGATGGACAAAGCCGCCATCGCGAACCCAGACGCTGCCGATCAGGCCACCGGGCATCTGAGCGAATCTTGGCATCGGGCTTCCAAGTCGAGCGTGGCGTGAGTTGACAACCGCGCGCTGCTGGTCGCGTAGCCACCGAAGACCCCGAACTGCGGAGAAATCGCCTACCGTGATTGAATGCAAACCGTGATGTACACATAGTTCGGCCCTCTGAGGTGGTTCGCATCCAGGTGGTCCCGGACCCCGTGCCAGGCGACGCGGGTGTGCAGGTCCGGGAGGGTGTCCTCGATGATCCTATGAGGCTCTTAGACCTGAGCGACCGCGAGCACTTGGTTAAGAACATGAACACATTCTCCCCGCCAACACGTTCCAGAGGCCAGCGGGCCGTTGGACTCATCGGGTGGCTGGTGTTCTGCTTTGCGGCGGCAGCAACAGGGTTCTTCGTTTCAACCAACGGCTGGTTCGAGGGCCTGCAGAAACCCAGTTGGAACCCTCCATCGTGGCTCTTCGGTCCGGTTTGGACAGCGCTCTACGCGATGATGGCCGTCGCGGCATGGCTCGTCTGGAGAACTGCCGGCTGGCAGACGCATCCGTGGGCGCTCCGCATGTTCTGTCTGCAATGGCTCCTCAACGCGTTGTGGACGCCGCTGTTCTTCGGGGCTCATCGGCCCGGCTTGGCGTTCCTCGACATTGTCCTGCTATGGTGCGTACTGGCAGTCACGGTCGTGCTCTTCTGGCGGGTGAACAGGATTGCCGGAGCGTTGCTCCTTCCATATCTGGGGTGGGTCAGTTTCGCTGCGGTGCTAAACCTGACCATCTGGCGAATGAACCCATGACTCCTCATGCACATGGCGGGCACTGGGGCCAGCGCACGGCAAGGGTGGTTGGTTGTACAGCATCGTCGCGCTGGCCCGCGCTTCCGATCAAAGGGAGAGCATGAGCAACGCAAGCATCGACACCTGGACCATCGACGAGCGCGACTTTCCGACCAGCGGCACCGCCGAGGCGCAACTCCGCTTCCTGGTTCGCTACGCCATACTCGCCCCCTCGGGGCACAACACGCAGCCGTGGCTGTTCAAGGTCCATGGCGACCGCCTTCAACTCTTCGCCGACCGCACGCGGGCGTTGCCGGTGGTGGACCCCGTGGATCGAGCACTGGTTATCAGTTGCGGGGCGGCGCTGGCGAACCTCTTGCTGGCCGCCGAGCGGTTCGGCATCGAGGTGGTCACCGATGTGCTGCCCGACCCCAACGAGCCGGACCTGCTGGCGGTCGTGCGGCACGTTGGGACGCGTTCTCCTGCGGCCGGCGATCGGTTGTTTCAAGCCATCGTCAAGCGCCGGACGACGCGTCGCGCGTTCGAGCCAACACCCGTGCCGGAGGCGGTGCTGACCGCGGCATGTGCCGAGGCCGGGACGCACGGTGTGGCACTGCACATTGTGGTTGAGCCGGATCAGAAACACCGCATCGCGGAGTTGATCGCCGAGGGCGACCGCCTCCAGTGCGCCGACCCGAGTTTTCGTCGCGAACTGGCCGCGTGGGTGCATTCTCGCCGTGCCGCGAGCCAGGACGGAATGTCGGGATACGCCTTTGGAATGCCCGATCTGCTCTCCCCAGCGGGCGCGCTGATCATCCGCACGTTCGACATGGGCAAAGGCCAGGCGGCGCACGACCAGGCGCTGGCAGAAGGATCGCCGACGATCGGCGTGTTCACGACCAAGGCGGACCGACCCGCCGACTGGATCGCCGCTGGACAGGCGATGGAACGTGCGCTGCTCTCAATCACGGCGGCGGGCTTCACCTGCTCGTACTTGAACCAGCCCATCGAGGTGCCCACGCTTCGGCCACGGCTGTCTCGGCTCCTTGAGACCAGTGAGTTCCCGCAGATCCTCATTCGCGTCGGACGCGGGCCGGAACTGCTCCCTGCCGTGCGGCGAGCGGTTGAGGATGTCACGCTGACGGGATAGGCCGATTGCTTGAAGCCGATGAATCTCGCGACGCGTCGCGACATCGAGCCGCGGACGCGCCGAGCCTGAATCGGCCTCGCCCGCACCGCTGCGGATCAGTCCGCGCCGACTGACCCCGCCGCACTCACGTTCCTGACCATGACCACCAAGCCGAGTTTCCGCCCCCCCGCGAGAAGCCGACTTCAAGGCGGGCGAAGGCGGCAAAACCGCCGTCTATATGGTCCGCTGGGTCAACACGCGCGGCGAAATGGGGCCGTGGTCGGAGATCACGACGGCGACGGTGGCGGCGTGATTGCCGACGGCGGCGGCATGACGCACGAACTCGCCCGCGAAAACCCCTCGGCGGCCCCCTCGACCGATCATGCGAACCGGTCAAACCGCGTGGAGCTCTATCCTCTCAGCGTGCGGTGTCCCTTGATGCGTTACTGGAGGAATGACTGTGAAAGCCTTTTTCTTGCTCTGTACCGCGGCGGCCATCGCCACGATCCTCGGTTGCCAGCCCCAGCATGGGAGCGCACCGAGCACGCCGTCGACGAACGCTGGCCCCTCTGCGTCTTCGTCCCAGCCGATGGAGGCCTTTTCGCGGTTCATCGGCGGGCGCTGGAAGATGACGACGACTGCGGGCAGAGACACGTACGACACGTGGACCTGGGGGCCTGGGAAGCAGTCCATCCGATCGATGCGCACCGGAACGCTGACGGACGGCGAGCCCTGGAGCAACATGACCGTCTACTACTGGCATCCCGCGCTCAAGGAAGTCCGGCTCCTCAGCGTGGGCTCGGTGTGGCGGGGCGTCGGCGAAGGGAGAGCGAAGTTCGATGCAGACAGCGCCGAGACTGAGTTGACGCTCCATCAGGTCGGCGGCCCGCGCGACAGGCCCAGCGGCCAGCGCGATCTCCGCGAGCGTTGGACCTTCGCGGGGCCTGACAAGTACCACGACGAACTGTCGGAGAAGGTCCGGGGCGACTACGAGATGCTGGCTGCGTGGGATCGTGTGCGTGTCGATGCGGCCCCGACCGCCGAGCCTGTGATGGCTCCGTTTCTCGCGCCGGGGGGCACTCTCTCGGAGTTGATGCGCCCGCTCGAAAAGGTCTTGGGTCAGGCGTGGGCGAGCATCGCCGCGGCTGGAGCCGACGCGCCGCGGCCCGCCGACGAACTTCGCACACGCACGAAGTTTGAGTATGTGCCACACGCGGACGCGATCTACGGACGCGTCGAGGCCATCGGCGCGGGCGGAAGCCCGTCGCACGCGATGGACGTCTACCTCTATCACCACACGGGCACGCAGACTCTGCGTTGCCTGGTGCTCGCCGGCCAGGGGCCCAACGACGCGTCCGTCTACGAGGGCGACATCGTGCCCGCGGGCAACGGCGGGTCGTTCACGATCCGGCTCACCGAGCACCGCGCCGCTGGACAACAGGTGTTGGAAGCCCGAGTCGAGTTTGAACAAGGCGACACGACGCGTGTGCAGGTCTGGAGGTTGCACGGCCCGCATCGCGCGATGGTCATTGATCGCCGCCACAGCCGAGGGCGGCAGTAGCGTGGTGAAGCCGCACGGCATCGCGGACACTCGTACTGCCTACCCGCGCCGACCGACCCCGCCCGTGATCCAAGTAGTTTCACGTTCCTGACCATGACCACCAAGCCGAGTTTCCGCCCCTCCGCGAGAAGCCGAGTTCAAGGCGGGCGAAGGCGGCAAAGCCGCCGTCTCCATGGCCCGCTGGGTCAACAGCCGCGGCGAAAAGGGGCCGTGGTCGGAGATCACGACGGCGACGGTGGCGGCGTGACCGGAGACACAACGTACGGCACGCGCGCACTACTGGCGGAGACTACTTTCCTGCGTAATTCAGTTGCCATGACACCTTGAAGCGGTCCTTCACCCATGCAAAGCGTGCTGAGAAGCCGTAGTTGTCGGGCGGCATGAGGGGTTCCCCGCCCGTGCCGAGCGCGGCATAGGCCCGATCAAGCTCCTCCACCGAGCCGCACTCGACATGAAACGAGATTGACGGCGTGAAGTCAAAGGCGTGAACACGCGGGCTCTCGGTGCACATGATGCGTTGCCCGGCGATCTCCATCACGCCCAGTTCGACCGTCCCTTCCGGGCACGGCCGTCCGGGACCAAACTTCTTCATCGAAACAACGCGGGAGCCGGGAAACACCGAGGCATAGAAGCCAAACGCCTCCTCGGCCCGCCCATCCTGAAACATCAACAGTGGGGTCACGGCGGGTGTTCTCACAGCGGCCTCCCTGTCCACGCCGCGCTGGGTGGTGCAGCCCGACACAACGAGGAGCGCGGGCAGGCCGACGGCGATTGTTCTGAGACAGTTCCTGAACATGCGTGCGCATCGTATTCGCCCGCGCGGCTCGGCGGCAAACGCCGCTTGCTCGGGGCCGAGGTGTGGGTGAAACTCGCCGATGCGGACCAGCCCGCGCCGACAGACCCGAACGCCCTCTCGTTGCTGACCATGACCACCAAGCCGAGTTTCCGCGCCGAGTTCAAGGCGGGCGACGGCGGCAAGACGGCGGTCTACATGACCCGCTGGGTCAACACGAGGGGCGAGAAGGGGCCGTGGTCGGAGATCACGACGGCGACGGTGGCGGCGTAGGCGCGTGAGATGTGCGCGGCTCGCCCTCACGGCGTCTTGGGCGCTGCTTGGGCTTGGGCCTTGACTCCCTGTCCGATGAAGCGGCGGAGGTACTCGCCGTTCACCTTGATCGTTCGATCGCTGCGGCTCCACGCGGCCCCGCCGTTGCCACCGACGAAATCAACGGTCACTTGCGAGTGCCAGTCGATCCGCTTGATGGCCGACTCGATCGTCGAGAGCAGGCTTGGTTCTCCGGCCTCGACGAACGCCTGGGTGGCATCATCGGCGCGGATGCGGGCTTCGGTCGACCCTTTGCCCGTGGGCATCATCAGCGGCGTGAGCGTGCGCCGCCACGCGCGGTGGATGTCCGCGCCGTAGTCGCGGGCCCTGCTGATGTCCCGTTCCGACATGCCCACGATCTCGGCTACGCTCGCGTACTTCTGCTTGTCTGCCGCGATGGCGAGGGCCGCGATCTGGTACGCGCGGCGGGCGTCGTTGTCGTGCTCGCCGCGAACGGTCCACTTGTCCCGCGGCACTTCGTCCGCTTCGATCATGAGCGATGTGACCCGCGCGGTGATCGCGGCGTGGGCACGCTCGGGGAAGTATTCGGTCAGCATATGCGTGGCGAACGCATCGGCCATCGTCTCTTCGTTGCCCAGGACCATGAGATCGAACTCGCGGATCACGGCGTGCCCGAGCTCGTGGAGTACGACGTGCAACGTGACATCGGCGGCGAAGGCACAGACGGGCACGGGTGACAACGGCTCGCCGGTCACGGCGGCCACTGCGGCATCGGGGATGGCGTACCCGGGGAACGCGGCGTGCTTGCAGTTGATATGACGCCAGCGCTCGACCAACTCTTCGAGCCGCTTCTGGTCGATCTTGAAGTGGTCGGCCGCGGCCTTGCGAAGTTCCTCGCCTGTGGCGTGCCTCGGCTTCGCATCCTCCAGGAATGCTTTCACATCGGAATCGGGCTTCTTCTCGACCCGAAGCAGCACGTTCGACAGAATGTCGCTCATGACGCCAGGCAGGCGAAGGTCCATCACGCACGCCGGCAGCACGGGCGGCGGGGGCGGCTGTGCCGGAGCGGCTGGCGCGGGTGGGGCGACAACCGGCGCGGCTGTGGGGGCGGCCTCCTGGGCCGATGTGAACTTTGGCCAACCAAGTCCGCACGCGAGCGAGAGCGAAACGGCCAGACAGGTAAACGACAAACGCGTGGGACTGGAAGCCATGCGTGGTCCTTTCAGGCGTGCGAGCGTCGCAGCCTGGCGTGCGCTGAATATCTTACATTATTCGGTCGCTGCGGGGCACCGGTTCCCGAGGAGCCCGCGTGTCGCGGTGTATCTCGCCTCCGAGCGACAGGCCGCGGGCGTGCTCGGGGCCGAGGTGTGGGTGAAGCTCGTCGATGCCGACACGCCCGCACCGACCGACCCCGCCGCGCTCACGTTTCTGACCATGACCACCAAGCCGAGTTTCCGCGCCGAGTTCAAGGCGGGCGAAGTCGGCCCCAACTTTCTGTGTGCCGGGGGGGCCGCCGTCTCCATGGCCCGCCGGGTCAACACGTTGGGGGGGGGCGCGGCGAAAAGGGGCCGTGGTCGGAAGTCAAGACGGCGACGGTGGCGGCTAGAAGCCGGTGGGCGCGGCGGCTAGACTCTTGGCCCGAAACCTGGAACCACGCCATGTCGCAGCAACTGATCGAATCACTCACGCAGTCCATGCTCAAGACCGACCTCCCGCGGATGGACATCGGCGACACCATCAATGTCCATGTGCGGATTGTCGAGGGAGACAAGGAGCGCATCCAGGTGTTCCAGGGTGTGCTGATCGCGCGGAAGGGCCGCGGCGTCAACGAGATGATCACGGTTCGCCGGCTGGTGGACGAGATCGGGATCGAGCGCAAGTTCCCGATCAACTCGCCGATGGTGGCGAAGTATGAGGTGCTTCGCCGGGCCGATGCAAGGCGTGCGAAGTTGTATTACCTGCGCGATCGGGCGGGCAAGAGCCGTCGTCTGCGTGATCGTCGCCGCGGCATGAAGCATGTGAAGGATCAGCCGACGCTCGGCGGTGCTTGATCGCGTCGGCGCGGGATTGCGGAATCCGTGCTCAAACCCCGATTGCCGCGCGCTGGGCGTCGAGGTCGTCGCGTAGCAACACGCGAGGGCCTGCAAATCGATCCGCGGCTTCTCGAAGATGCGCGACGCTGATGATGCCGCGATGGACTGGCGATTGAGGTCGTTCGGCGGTGCCGTCGTCGATGACGTTGGTGAGCAGCAAGGCCCAGGCAAGCCCGCCGAGCGCGTCGATGATTCGGCGCAGGTGATCCTCGGCATCGCCGGCCATTTCGCGCGTGAGCAACCCGGAGGGGTCGAGCAGGAGCCGCCAGGGCCTGCCGGCGCGTTCCTTGAAAAACTTGACACAGGTCGGCACGTCGGAGAGGACATGCCCGACTCGAGGGCGGAGGCAGACGATGCTGC
The DNA here is from genome assembly GCA_046155605.1 of Phycisphaerales bacterium. GTDB lineage: Bacteria > Planctomycetota > Phycisphaerae > Phycisphaerales > UBA1924 > JAEUIZ01. The sequence goes on along the minus strand of JBJXFQ010000084.1, from coordinate 2,846 downwards.
CGGCCGCGCGCAACGGAGCCTCGAGACGGTCGCAGACACGGCGAAAGTCGTCGGTGCCAGCGGTCCACGAGCGGAGTTGTGCCCGTATCGCGCGGGTGGCGTCGTCGTCTTCGGGGTCGGAGTTGAACCAGCCGCTCCAGCCGACGGTGATGCCGGGCATGGCAGAGGAAGCCCAGCCGCCGTGATCGAGCGGATTGGTCCAGTCGGTGCGAGCGATCACCACGTCGTTATGGGCGTCGCGGATGGCGTCGTTGTCGAGCAGCCAGAGGCTCATGGGTGAACGCTATGCGTTGCCTGTGGCAAAGCGTTGAGAGGCGGCTTGTGGCGCGGATCACGTCCGTGAGCAGTTACATGCTCCAGCCGATCGCTGCGCGGCGTCGATACTGCTTCTCGCCGCCATTGCGGTAGCAGGAGAAGTGAATGCACGGGTCCAGCGCCAACCAGCGCACACCCGAGCAGCCGGAGTGCGGCTCGAACAACCAGCGATTGACCCGGGAGCAGGTCGTCGATCGCATCATCACAATCAATCGCGGCGCGACCGCGGACTTTCTGAACAGATTCGGGGAGTCGTCACTGGAGCGGTACTTGGATCGGCTGGTCGCGGCGGCAGGCCCGCGCGGTGACCGGTTCGACCGTCCGGGCGACACGCCGGCGATTCTGTGGCGTGAATCCACGCTGTAAGCCGTGATCCGATCTCGTCTGACGAGGGGAATCCCTGGTGGGGTCCCCTCGTTTTTTGTTCTCCGTTGGTCGCCTCGCGCCAACGAGGCCGGCGCTGCGGCGCAGGGTTCTACGATCCGTCGATGTCCCGAGCCGTTGCCGTAGTGCCGACACGTTCAGCCCCGACGCTCGCGCCGCGGCTTGTGTCGTTGGTCGTTTTCGTGGGGTCGGGCGTGTTGCTTGGACTCTCGGCGTGGCTGAGCCCGAGCCCCGCGGGCCATGGCACGCACACGCAGTTGGGGCTTTTCTCGTGTGCCTGGCCGATCTTGTTTGGGCATCCGTGCCCGACGTGCGGGATGACGACGGCATTTGCGCACGCGGCCGACGGGCACCTTGTTCGAGCGTTTGCGGCACAGCCGTTCGGGCTGCTGCTGGCGCTGGGGGTTGCGGGGGCATTCTGGGTGAGCCTGTATGTGGCGGCGACCGGTTCGGGGGTGTGGCGCGTCTTCGGGGTGCTGGTGCGACCTAGAGTGTTATGGCTGCTTCTGGCCCTGGCGCTGGCGGCGTGGGGCTACAAGTGGCTGACCTGGCCAGCGGGGTCGGGCGCGATGCTCGGAACCGTGCCGGCCCCGAGTCCGAACAGCACCCGCTAGGAGCCTTGCATGAGCCAACGCCGACGAACCGCGATTGCCGGGGGAATCTGCGCTATGGCGGGGTTGGCGGCGAGCGGGTGCAACATTCTCGGGTTTGGCGGGGCGATGGTGGAGAGTTACCGGCGCAGCAGCACGCATCTGGTGAAGGCGACGTACACGGGGCTGGCGGGCAAATCATGGGCGGTCATCGTGAGCGCCGATCGGAGCCTGATGGGCGAGAATCCGGACCTTGTGATCTGGACGACGACGAAGATGACGGAGCGGCTGGTGCAGTCGCAGAAGTTGATCGCTGCGAGCGGCTTTGTGCCGGCCGAAAGGGTGCTTAGGTTCCAGTATGACAACCCGGGCTGGGCGGCGAAGACGCACGGCGAACTTTTGAAGGCGCTGCAGTGCGATCGGCTGATCTATGTGGAGATCACCGAGTATCGGCTGCGTGAGCCGGGGAATCAGTACCTCTGGGATGGCGAGGCCACGGGCACGGTATCGGTCTATGAGGCGGAGGCGTCGGATGAGGCGGCGTTTGACAAGGCCTTGCAGGTCAAGTTTCCCGACAAGCAGGGGTACGGCCCCAACGACTACCCGCAACGCGCGGTGGCGACGATCCTGAGCACTCGCTTCATCGATCGCGCGACGTGGCTGTTTTATGACCACCAGGAGCCGTACTACCCGGATTACTAGCGGCCTGAGTTGCTCGTCGTTCCAGTTGGTGGCACGGGCGCGACGCCAGTTTGCCTGATCCGGTCGTGGAAACGATCGGACCTCGCGGAGTTACCGATGCTCGCCAGACTGCTGTGCCTGTCCGTTCTGCTGCTCGCTGGATGTAACATTGTCGCTCCGGCGTACTACTTCATCCATGGCCCGGAGAAGACGCCCGCGGCGTACACGATCCCGCCGAAGTCGAAAGCGACGGTTTTCATCGATGATCGGTCGAACGTGCTGCCGCGGATCGCGCTTCGTGACGCGATCGGCCGGCAGACACAGCAGGTGCTGCTGAAACAACGCGCGTTGACGGACATGGTTGACGCGATGTCAACACGGCAGACGGCGACGGCGAAAGATCGAGCCGGGTCGCCGCTCTCGATCACGGAACTCGGCCGAGCGGTGGGTGCTGACGTGGTGATCTATGCGACGGTGGATCAGTTTGCGCTGACGCAAGACGGGGAGAGTTTGTCGCCGGTGGCGTCCTTGCGCGTGAAGGTGGTCGATGCTACCAACGACAAGCGATCGTGGCCGGAGGATCCGCGCGGGCAATCGCTGGTGATCCGTCCGAAGGCGAGCGCGGCGGCACCGCCGAGAGGGGCCGGGGCGCGGCTGAAGGCCGAGGAAGAGTTGGCGGTGCTGGTGGGACAGCGGCTGGCGGAACTGTTCTACAAGCATGAGACGCCCAAGGGCGTGAGCGTGCCGAACTAGAGCAACCTCAGTTCTTTCGTAGCGTGTAGCCACAATGCGAGAAGCAGTGCTGGGCGTCGGAGGCGGTGACGGTGTCGATGACCGATTGGATGCGGTTCCAGAGGGTCTCGCAGGTCCGGCAGG
>JBJXFQ010000079.1:0-6068 GCA_046155605.1 Phycisphaerales bacterium | reverse complement strand
AGTACCTCGACACCGACTCGTCCACCTCGGGCCTTGTGATGCCCCAGACGAGCACCGTCGGCACCACCACGTTCTCGGGCGAGGTCTTCATCGGTTCCGGCACCGACCCCGAGTTCATCGCCGCCGGCGCTCGCGGCAACTGCTTCGATATCGTCGGGACCATTCCCAACGGGCAGGCCGATCTCGTCTTCAACTTCGACGTTGATGCCGTCACGTTCGTCTACGGCGGCAACGCGGGCGAGATCACGGTCGAGGCCCGCAACGCGGCGGGCACCGTGGTGGACTCCTTCTTCCAGGCCGACACCAACACCGCGCCGGCCGGCCCGCAGACGCTCGCAGCCCCCGGCATCCGCCGCATCCGTTGGACCGACCCCACCGGCAACTTCGCCGCGCTCGACAACATCAAGATCCACGCGACGAACTCGTGCTACGCGAACTGCGACAACTCCAACGTCGCGCCGGTGCTCAACGTCAATGACTTCGTCTGCTTCAACAACCTCTTTGCAGCGGGCAACCCCCGGGCCAACTGCGACGGCAGCACCACGCCGCCCGTCCTCAACGTGAACGACTTCGTCTGCTTCAACAACCGCTTCGCTGCGGGTTGCAACTAACCCCCCGTGCCACGGGCCTCGCGTACTCCGCGACGCCCGTGCTCTCTCTCTCCCGCCACGGACCTCGACATCGGGGTCCGTGTGCTTTCCCGAGTGCTTCGGCGATCGACCCTCACGACGCCTGGCGCTCGTTCCCACGCTCCTCCGGGTGGAGGCGCGCCGACCCCCGCGGTCCACACGAGCCCCGGGGGTCTTTGCATTCCGCTTCGCCCATCGCCGCTACGGACATCCCGCCGCGAACTTGTTCTGATAGCAGATGAAATCCGCCACGTTGAGCGTGGGCGGCGTCGTGCTGCCGTCGCAGTTGGCGTATGCGTCCCCGGCGGCGAATCGATTGAGGTAGCAGATGAAATCCGCCACGTTCAGCACCGGCACGCCCGTGCTCGCATCGCAGTTCGCCTCGCAGGCGCACGCGGCCAGCGGGATCACATACGCGGCTCCCGCGTTCATCGTCGGGCCTTCGCGGTTGAGACAGCCTCCCGCGGCATACGCACCGTCGATCGCCACCGCCGACGCGAAATAGTCGAGCATCCCCGGCATCGCCAGCGAGACGCGGCCCGATTCATACCACAGCCCGTTGGGACGACGCCGATGCAGATACGCCATGCCGGCGTCGGTCGCGCCCGCGTCGCGCTGATACGCGCCGACGATGGCAGCATCGCCCGAAATCGCCAGCGCCGAGCCGTAGAGGTCGTCGGCCGCGCCGTCCGAGGCCCGAATCTTGGCCTCCTGGTTCCACATCGTCCCCGCGTTGCGGAAGACATAGGCCGAGCCCTGGCCGAGTCCGCCCGGACCCGCGTCAAGGTACGACCCGACGAGTAGCGCGCCGCCTCGCAGCGAGACAGCCGAGCCGAAGGCCTGGCCGGCGACACCGTCGGCGGGCACGATCCGCTTCTCCATGGGCCACGTCTCGCCGCTGCGTCGATGCACATAGACCGAGCCAAGGTCCGTGAGGTTCGGTGAGTCCTCGGCGATCGCGGAGAAGACAGCCACGTCGCCGTCGAGCGCGACGAAGCCGCCGAAGAACGCGCCAGCCTGCTGCACCGGTGCGTTGAGTTTCGCCGTTTCGCTCCAGGCACCGCCCTGCCGCCGGAACACATACGCCGTGCCCGTCTGGAACCCAACAATGAAAGTGAAGGGCGCGCCGACGATTGCCGTGTCGCCATCGATCGCTACCGACGTGCCGAAGCGATCGCCCGGCGCGGCATCAGATGCTGTCAACTTGGCTTCCTGCACCCAGTCGGTGCCATTGCGTCGGAAGATGTAGGCCGAGCCCGAACCGCTGCCGTCGTCGTCGTCGAGATACGCGCCGACGATGGCCACATCACCCCGGACGCAGACGGAGATGCCGAACTCATCACCCCCCACGGTGTCGTTGCCCTTGATCCGCTTCTCGAGGTTCCATGCGGTGCCCGCTCGGCGATAGAGGTGCGCCGCGCCCCCGAAGACGCCCGGCGTCGAGGCCGCGGCCCGTGCGCCGACGAGCAGAACGTCCCCGCTCATCGAAACCGACGAGCCGAAGAACTCATTGTCGCGAACGGTGTCGCCGGCGCGCAACTCGAGCGGCACGCACTGCCCCTTCGCCGCCCCCCGAGGCACGAGAACGCACGCGACCACACACACGGTCCCGACTGAGGTCGTCCAATGACGCATCGAGTTCTCCAGAGCGATTCGGCCCGGAAGCGGAATGAGCGTGGCCGATAACGCCGGCGCTCACGCATCCCCCACCACCATACACCCCGCGTCAAGCCCCCGCCCGGTCAATCGGCCAGGCCTTCCCATTCGCGTCGAGCGCGCCGGCGGGCACCACGCCTACGCTCGCCCGGTATCCGAGAAGCCCTGGGAGCACCGTATGAACGCCCGCGAACACGCCATCGCCCTGTTGAAGTTCGTCCGCTCGATCAGCGAGGGAATCGTCAAGGACTTCCCCGACGAGAAGTTCACCACCCAGAATCACGCCGCCGACAACCACCCGACGTGGGCACTGGGCCACCTGGCCAGCACCGACGGGTGGATCGCTGGCGTGCTGGGCATCCCGGGCGTCAAGGTTCCGGAGTCGTATGGCACGCTCTTTGGGCAGGGTTCGAAGCCCGATCGCGACGCGAAGAAGTACCCCGCGCCCGCCGAACTGCGACAGGTCTGGGCCGAGACCCACGCCGCGGTGATGAAGTGGTTCGAGTCGGCCCCCGAGTCCGCGCTGCAGGGCGATCTCAAGGAAAAAACCGGCGGCTTCGCCACCGACCCGATCGACCTCATGTTCAAGATCGCCTGGCACGAGGGCTGGCACATGGGCCAGGTCGCTACGCTCCGCAAGGCACTTGGCCTCAAGCCCGTGATGGGATAAGTCGCGGCACGGCTACCGGCTCTTCCTCGCGCTCGGCGCGGGTTTGCCGTCGGCATACTCCCACACCGTCACCGTCATCCGCTTGCGCCCCCACTGGCGAGCCTCTTCGTGCGTGGGAAAGAGCAGGTCGAGCCGATGGCCCTTGATCGCGCCACCGACATCCAGCACCGGCACGACCTGCCCGTTGTCATAGCCCGGAATTGTCAGCATCGACCCGAAGGGGAGCAGCCGAGTGTCCGCCGCGACCAGGCGATGCCCGTTGGTCGAGACCGGGTGAAGTGTCGCGGTCAGCCCATCGTCCGAATCGCCGCAGGAGCGCCAATCGGGCGAATAGGCCGTCACCACCATCGACATGGTTCGCGCGGGGCGGATGGGACGGCCATCAAACCAGCGAATGCTCGTGTCGTTCATCGCTGCCGCGAGCGATTGGTCGGCTTCAACATTGGTCGTCGGCGCGTCGTCGACGGCCGCGCCGTCCGTCGCCGAAGTCACTTCGCCGACGGAGTCATCGGCGTCTCCGATCGTGATCTCTGATTCTGCCCAAGCGACGCGCTCGATGTTCGGCGCAAGCGGGTCATTCGCGCGCTGGACATCGACCATCGCGAGCGGGCGAGCGTATGACTGGAGTTCTTTGGCCGCGATCGCCGAGCCGGCCGCGACGATGGCTGCCCCCGCTGCGAGCGCGAGACGACCAGACTGGGTGCGTTGGCACCGATCCCACACGCCTTTGACTGCATCTTGAAATATGGCCACGGAGTGGCTCCCACCACCGGCGACGACGCTCGTCCGGACCTAGCCGCCCACCACGACGGCCCCGAGTCTTCCCACAAGGACACGGATGTCCGCGGCCGAGAGCCGCCCACCAGCACCATCGTCAGAATACCCCATGATCAGCGTGATGCCCAGCGGAATGGCCGGATGTTCGCAGGAAATACGGCGTCCGAGCGCCGGTCTGCGCCGTTTCTACCGATTATTCAGGGATTTTTCCACAGGCTCTTCTTCACGGCACCCGGATGGCGGGGAGTGGATGTCCCTTCGGGTCGCGACGAGAAATCTCGTGCCGAGCCTTGCTTTTTCTCAGACCTGGGGTAGGTTGGAGTAAGACACCTTAGGCGAGACGGCGGGAAATGGAGACTGCCCATGCGACGAGCGACGAGCATCGTGGCATTGTGTGTGCTGGCCTTGCCGAGCGCCGCCTGCCGCGCGCAGGAGGCATTTGAATACTCCTGGGAGGTCAAGGACGTCGCCGGCACGGGGCCGACGAACGCCAACGGCATCATCGAGCCCGGTGAGGACGCGCAGATTTTCTTCAATGTCAGTTTCAGACCCGGCGTTGGAGGCACGGCGGTTTGGGACACACTCGGCGGTACGGGTCAGCCGGGCATTGTTGCGGGTATCGCCTTGGTGTACGGAGAGATGGTCTCTGATCTGAACCTGAACACCGGCCAATGGCTGAATATCGGTTATCGCTCGGGATTCAACCTGGGGATCGGTGGTTCCATCGAGCCCGACAACAGCCTTCGGGGGTGGGGCTTCGGCCAGTTTGTGTTTCCGGGGGAAACGCCAAACCCCGCGAACGACACATGGTTTTTCTGGGCAAGGTGGCGACCTATCAATTACGCGCATCGGAACGTGCTGTTCCATTTCGAGAATTTTGCGCTCGTCGGCGGAGGTATGATTGAATGGCCCAGCGCATATCTTGATATTATTCCGCCTGGCACACCTCGTTATAATGCCGATTTGTGGTCTCATAACCAGCCGTCCGGCGGCTTTGTCGTAGTTCCAGCGCCCAGCGCTGGATTTGCTCTTGCGGCTCTGTGTTTCTCGCGTCGTCGGCGTCGGTATAGTCACTAGAAAGGAAACCAGCAATGAAGATGCTTCGCATCACCTTGTGTGTTGCCGTAGCTGTTTCGACTGTATTGACAGTGAATGCACAGCCGACATGCACGCCTCTTTCTCCAGCCATTGAACTCGGGCCGGTTGCCAACACTGGCTCGACGCCCGCCGTGCTCGCATCGCATGTGCTCACCGTGAACTCGGCATGGCGCGCCGCTCGGCTCTATTTCAAGAGCGGAGAAGTGCTCCCGGACGGATCGTTCCTGCGCATCACCTCGCCGGACGACGGGGCGGTCCAAATCATCAACAGTGCCGAGATCGGCGAGTGGCGATATTCGTCAGCGTATTTCAACGTTGCGACATCGCATCAACTTCTGCTCGAGTTGGTCTGTGCTCCTCACACCGCTGAAAACTATGTAGCGATCATCGAGGCATGTCCGGCGGCACCGCGCAGCTTAGAATCCTGCCATCTTTGCACTCCGCAGCCTCCGATGTCGAACGTCAAATGGGCCGCGCGGATCATTGATCGAAATGATATATGATCCGCGGCAATGTGGAGCACGTCGGGGTGCCTCGTCACGGCTCGGCATTGCAATTCCGACGTGGGGGATATCGTTCAATTCAATGTTCCGGCATCGACATCCGACGGGTTCTATGTTCACCCTGCGCCTCACGATCAGTATGTGATGTCGGCTGTCCAGCCAGCGCCGACGGTTGGCGACGGCGACTGGGCTGTCGTTCGCACCGCACGCAGCGCTGGCCTGACGGCATTCCAGCGGCAAGGCGAACTTCGTCGCATCGGTCGTGCGTTTACAGTGGCCCTTTCGTATCCACTTCGCACTGTCGGGTACGGCGGTGCCATCGGCGGTACCGGCACGGGCAACGGTGCCCAGAAAGACAGCCCGGGCACCGTAGCAGTTGTGGGGCCTGGGCTTCAGTTCACACACAATGGCTATGTGTCGGGTGGCAATAGTGGGGGCGGCGTCGTCGTGCGTACTTCGGCGGAAAGCGCGAGCGCGGTTGAAGTCATCGCGGGCGTTGTGAGCAGGATCTGCGAAGATGGTCCTGGCCCTCCAGAGAATGGTTGCTACTCAAGGCCTTGGCCCGTACGCCATGAGCCTTTCCTCGCCGCCATCGACTCGTTCTGCGGCGACTGCATCCGCGACTGCGACGGGGATGGCGTGATCTCGCCCGCCGACCGGACCATCCTTGTGAACTGGATCGCGACCTACAACCCGATGGGCGACCTGACGGGGAACGGGTTTGTGGACAGTGCC
>JBJXFQ010000074.1:0-21287 GCA_046155605.1 Phycisphaerales bacterium | reverse complement strand
GATCTCGCGCTCAAGGCCGTCGTCTTCGGCTCCGTCGGCACCGCGGGCCAGCGCTGCACGACGACCCGCCGCCTCATCATCCACGAGTCCATCGCCGATCGCTTCTGCGAGCGCCTCGTCGCCGCCTACAAGACCATCCGCATCGGCGACCCGCTCGCCGAGGGCACGCTCGTCGGCCCGCTCATCAGCCAGCGCGCCGTCGATGGCTTCCTCGCAGCCGTCGCCGCGGCCAAGGACCAGGGCGGCAAGGTGCTCACCGGCGGCGCGCGACACCAGCCCGCCTCCGGTGCCCGCGGCTTCTTCGTCGAGCCCACCATCATCCGCGCGCCCGCCTCCAACTCGCTCCCGATCTCGCGCGACGAGACCTTCGCCCCGATCCTCTACGTCTTCACCTATCGCGACCTTGCCGACGCGATGGCCCAGCACAACAGCGTCGCCCAGGGCCTCTCTTCCGCGATTTTCAGCAACGACATCCGCGAGGTCGAACGCTTCCTCAATCCCTCCGGGGCGGGGAGCGATTGCGGGCTCGCCTACATCAACCTCGGCACCAGCGGTGCCGAGATCGGCGGTGCCTTCGGTGGCGAAAAGGAGACTGGCGGCGGACGCGAGTCCGGCAGCGACTCCTGGAAGGCGTACATGCGCCGCCAGGCCTGCGCTATCAACTTCGGGTCCGAGTTCACTCTCGCACAGGGGATTCGCTTTGAGTAGTGAGCCGAAAGTCGCCGACGCCCTCGCCGAGGCCGCCGTCGCTGAGATCAAGTCGGGCATGGTCGTGGGCCTGGGCACGGGACGCACCGCCTCGCGCGCCGTTCGCGCCCTCGCCGATCGTGTGAAGGCCGAGAGCCTGGATATCAAGTGCGTGCCCACCAGCCACGTCACCGAGACGCTCGCCCGCGCGCTCCAACTCCCGCTCATCGATTTCGCGATGCTCGACCACGTCGATTTCCTCTTCGACGGCGCTGACGAGGTCGATCCGAAGATGCGCATGCTCAAGGGTGCCGGCGGCGCGCTCGTCCGCGAGCGAATTGTCGCCCGTTCCGCCGACCGCTGCGTCTATATCGTCGATGATTCCAAACTCGTCGATCGCCTCGGCCAGCGCGCGACGCTCTCGGTCGCCGTGCTCGCCTTCGGCCTCGCTGCCGTCCGCAAGAAAATCCGCGACCTCGGGCTTCATGGCGTCGTCCGCCGCACCATGGACGGGCACCTCTTCCTCACCGACAACGGGAGCCTCATCATCGACGTCACCCTCGAAGACCGCGACGTCGCTGAGCTGGCCTGCGAGCTGAATGACACCGCCGGCGTCCTCGACCATGGCCTCTTCCTCGACGAGGCCGACGCGATCCTTATCGAAACGTCGCGCGGGATCGAGAAGATGGTGCGGAAGGATTAGCGCATCGGTTCTATCGTCGTTCCGCACTCCGAGCAAGGCGAGCCCTCGGGCATCCCCGCAAGCGAATAACCGCACCGACCGCATTCGCCCGCGCAGCGCGAAGCAATCTGACTCGAGAACCGCAGCAGCCTTGCGCCGAGAATCAGCATCCCGCCAAACGTCGTGACGGCCAGGGCGATCTCGAATCTGTGCCTGACCTCGAAGCTCGGCATGCACGCGCCACGCGCGTCCGCGGGATTTGGCACACCCAGAAAGTGCTCGACGCAGTCCGCGCAGCGACACCCGTCATACCCCTTCCACCATGCGGCACATTCGAGGATGACCTCGCGCCCCTCGGCCGAGTTTCCGGTCCTGAAAAGCCCGATGGTGAGAACGACCACGCCCGCGACGAGGAGCACTCGCCGTGCTCTTGCAAATGGAGAGTTTGTGCGGGCGTTCACGATGTCAATGGTACAACTCGGCGAGCTGTTTGGTTGCGTGCCCGCCGCGCCGTTGCAACCGCCCGCGTCACCACATACACAAACTCGGTGTTCCGCAGGTGGCCCACCTTCCCCACCTTCTCGCCGCGCGGGTTATAGATCCCGATCTGCGCGCCGACGTAGCGCTTGTATTCGCGCTCGATGACCTTGACGCGTGCCTCGCCGCCCCACAGCCCGCGCAGCATTGCTTCGAGCTCGTCGCGCGCGATGTACCCCTCATCGCTCAGCGAAACGATCAGCGTCCGTGCCCGCACCGTCGCCAGCAGCCGCGCCATCGCCGCCGCGAAGTTGGGCCGCGAGTTGAAGACGCTCCGCCGCGCGCGGCAATCGACCCGTTTGCACGCCACGCCGTACACCTCCGGCCTGTCCCACCGCACCAGCGTCTCCCACACGTGATAGTTCCCGAGATAAGAATGCTGGTTGTATGGCGGGTCGATGTACGCCACATCCGCCTCCAGCGCCGCCGCCGCGTCGAACGCCTCGAGCTGATGTGCCGCGCCCTTGCCATGCTTCGCACGCGGCAAGACATCCGGCACGCGCAGTTCCAACTCCTTCGTCGCCCGCGGCGCCCACTGCTTGAGGAACGCCATCTGCACGCCCGTCGTCGAGTCCACGCGGTCCGCCGCCTCCATCAACGAGACCAGCATCACCGCCTCGAGCTCGGGCGGCAGGCCCTTCCGCGCGATCGCCTCGCGGATCGCGTCGATCCGCTCGCCATTCCTGGGCTGGAAGAAGCGTGAGCGAACGCAGAACGTCTCCGTGAAATAGCCCGCCTCGCCGCGGATCGCGGTTAGCTCCCGCACGAGCCGCTCGGCATCGCGCAGCACGTCCTCGCGATCCGCCTGCACATAACACCGCGCCAGTGTCGCGGCATACGCGTTGTGATCGTTCGCCAGCACGCGATACCCCGCCGCCTTGAGCGCGTGCCCGACGCGCGACGTGCCCGAGAACAGATCGAGCACGGTCGTCGCGCCCCGCGCACGCCGCACCGCGCCGACGATCAGCGGCAGGAGCGTGCGCTTGGACCCGAGGTACTTGATCACGGGCCGCGATTCCTGCTTCGATCGTGCCGCACGGTTGGACCGATCGACGCGGGCTTGCCGGTCTCGGCATTGGGCGCTAGGTGCATCCTTCCGCCCACTTGTTCATGAAGCAAATAAAATCGCTCACATTGAGCACCGGGGGCGTGTTCGATCCGTCGCAGTTGGCGTATGGGAGCCCCATCGCAAACGTGTTCATGAAGCAGATGAAGTCGTTTACGTTAAGCGTGGGTGGCGCGCCACCTAACGCGCAGTCAAGGTAGCACGCCGTCGCGACGGCAAGCCCGCGAATGTCGTCGAAGCCCGTCGGGCCGATCAGCGTCGCCACGCCGGTGGCGCGATCGACCACTCGCAGTCCCGCGCCGGCGGCCAAGATGGTCCCATCGGGCATGATCGCCAAGGCGCGGGTGTCATCGCCAAACGTCCCCTGTCCCCCGATCAGCAACGCTTGTCCGGTTGATTGGTCAATGTGGTACAGCGCGCCGCCGTCGTCTCCACCGATGGCGAACAGGATGCCGCTGCTGTCCGATGTCATCGCCTGCATGTCCGACCGCCCCGTCGAGCCGATCAGTGTCATGCGGGGAGACGAGAGCGCGAATCGTCCCACCCAATCTGCGGCGCCGGGGTCATCAGCCGTCAAGAGAACATAAGGATCCTCGCCGTGGGAGCCCATTCCCGCGATCGTGTACCCGGCAGGCATGCTGTCGATCGTGAGGGTAGAAAACACATTTACCGTCCACATGTCGAGGATCGTCAAGCGATCGGCAAGGCCGCCAACACCCGGCACCAACATGTGGTCGCGGTAGCCGCCGCCTTGTATTTGTCCCCATAGCCACACGCGCCGCCCAACCGCAGTGCCAGGCAAAATGCCCGTCATCGCCACCTCGTGACCACCGCCGACGATGTGGTCGATGCGAACAAGCTCGCCACCCGCGCGGATTCCATACAGCGTCGGCTGCGCAACGGCGGGGGCAGTGACGAACAGACAAACGCACAGGATCGTCGTATGCCGCATGGTGTCACCTCCGGCAACTCTACGCGATCGACGGCAAGAGCGTTCACCTTGACCTGAGATACGCGCTCCCAGCTCCCGATACACTCGCCCTCCCGGAGCCGCCTCATGCCACGTCCCGTCACGCTCTTCACCGGCCAATGGGCCGATCTGCCGCTCGAAACCCTCGCCGCCAAGGCCAAATCCTTCGGCTACGACGGCCTCGAGCTCGCCTGCTGGGGCGATCACTTCGATCCCCTCGCCGCCGTCAGCGACGCCGTGTATTGCAAAGGCCGCCGCGACCTCCTCGCCCGCCACGGCCTCGCCTGCCACGCCATTTCCAGCCACCTCGTCGGCCAGGCCGTCTGCGACCCCATTGACGAGCGGCACAAGTCGATCCTGCCGCCGCGCGTCTGGGCGAATGCCGAGGGCGGGGCAGAGGGCGTTCGCCGCCGCGCGGCGGAAGAGATGAAAGCGACCGCCCGCGCCGCCGCGCGCCTGGGCGTCAATGTCGTCAACGGCTTCACAGGCAGTTCGATCTGGGCCAAGTGGTACTCCTTCCCGCCGACGACCGCCGCCGAGATTCAGGCCGGCTACCAGGACTTCGCCGATCGCTGGGGGTCGATCCTCGACGTCTTCAAGAGCGAGGGCGTCCGCTTCGCGCTCGAGGTACACCCTGGCGAGATCGCGTATGACCTGTACACCGCCGAGGCCGCGCTCGCCGCGATCAACCATCACTCCGCCTTCGGCTTCAACTTCGATCCGAGCCACCTGCTGTGGCAGGGCGTCGCTCCCAACAAGTTCATCGAGCGCTTCGCCGACCGCATCTTCCACGTCCATATGAAGGACGTCGCGGTCCATTACGGCCCCGGCAATAACCGCGGCGGTGACGGCCTCGCCGGCGTCCTCGGCTCCCACCTCCCCTTCGGCGATGTCCGCCGCGGGTGGGATTTCCGCTCCGTCGGACGCGGCCACGTGACGTGGGAGGCCATCATCCGCGCCCTCAACCGCATCGGCTACACCGGCCCGCTCTCCGTCGAGTGGGAAGACCCCGGCATGGACCGCGAGCACGGCGCCCGCGAGAGCTGCGCCTTCGTCCGCCGCCTCGATTTCGCGCCCAGCGCCGCGGCGTTTGATGCGGCATTTGCAAGCGGGCGAGGCTGATCAATCCGTGGGTGCCATCGGTCCACCGCGTCGGTGGACTGATGCGAGGTCAATCGAGTCGTCCGAACCAGTCGATCTCGGCCAGCCTCAATCGACTGATCGCACCCCGGCGATGCTCTCTCTCCATGTCCTGTCACCTTCGTGATCTCTGCGTCTCCGTGTCTCTGTGGTGATGCTTCCGTTCTACATCGCCACATTCGCCCCGCGCTCGATCTTCGGCAGCTTCGTCCCCCGAAGATCATCCGCCTCAAGTGCCGTCAGCGGGCTGATCTCCAGCGTGCAATCCGGCGTTCCGTCCGCTTTCTTCGGCACGGCAAATCCGATGCCTTCCATCCATCTCGCGGCGCGCTCCGTCTGAATCCGTCGGCTGCTCTCGACGCTATCAACGCCCGTCGCGTTTTTGATCGGCGCGAACTCCTCGATGCGATCTGCTTCCACGACGATCGATTTCCGCGCCAGCGCCAGCGCGTCAAACACGAACCGCTCCAACTTCACCGCGTTTGCCTTCTCGGGCTGCACTGCCCGGCCCGAGGCCACGTCCACATGCGCCACCTTCTTCTCCGCCCGGTGATACGGCAGATCGAAACTCGTGTCCGTGTTCAGCCGCGACACAAACTCCACCGAGATCGCGTGTACCGCGATCGACCCCGCGTTGAAACGCAGTGATCCATCCGCGTTCGTCTGCTTCGCCAACTCGCCCGGAATCTTTGCGAGGTCGGAATACTCGATCACGCGGACCTTGCCGCCGACCGAGCAGAACACGCCCACGGCCTCGTCCCACCGCGCCTTGGGCACCATCTTGCTCGACATCTCCGCCGACGAATCCGGCGCGAGCGTGTGCAGTCCGAGGAAGGTCGGATCGACGACACGCACCAGCGGATTATCGACCTGGAAGTAACTGATCTGCGTCACGCCGCGGATTCTCATGTCGTCGATCGCGCCGCTGGCAAAGAGTGCCCTGAGCGACCCCCCGTGCCCGTCCGGGTTCGTCGCCACCTCGTCCTTCGCCGCTAACAGAAGCTTTCCGGTGGCGATATCAAACGACGGCAGCGTGCCCTGCGGAAAGAACATCACGTTCTCACGCGCGAGCCCGAAAAAGCCGTTCGCCTCGAACGATTCGATCGTCGCGTCGTGGTTGAGCGGGCTGGTCATGATGTACCACGGGATCGGCTTGCCATGGCGTCGCGACGCCGCCACGAGGCCGTCGGCAAAGATCCCAAAGAGCGGCCGACCCGTCACCGCGCCGCCTGGATAGCACCCCTTCGGGCCTTCGTAGCCCAGCCGGCTCCCCTGTCCGCCCGCTACCGTGAACGCCGCGACCTTTCCTTCGCGCAGCAGTTTCTCCCCTGCGGCCCGATACGTCGCTCGATCCCATGGCCGCGACTTCTTGGTGCTGCGCGGGTAATACGTCGCCGGCTCCACAACGCCGCCGACTTCCTCGACTGGCTTGCTCTTGACGTATCGCTCAACCAGCGCGGGCACACGCTCCAGATCGAGCGACTCCAACTGCGTGACCAACTTTCGCTGCGACGCGGCGTCGATCTGGTCGTGGAACGCCAGCACATGCAACTGGTCGAGCGCGGCAAGTCGATGACGCAACGCGGGCGGTACGGGCATGAGAGCCTCCGGCAAAGGACGCCATGGTAGAAGCCGCGCACCCACGCTCGCCAGCCCGCCTCGCACCACGACCGATCGCCGCTTAGACTCGCGCCATGGCGAACCTTTTCACCAGCCCGCCTCGGCTCCCGCTCATCGCGCCATCGATCCTCTCGGCCGACTTTGCCGACCTGGGCCGTGAGTGCCGCGATGTGCTCGACGCCGGTGCCGACCTTCTCCACTTCGATGTCATGGACGGGCACTTCGTCCCCAACCTCACGATGGGACCGGCCCTGTGCCAAAGCCTGCGCCGAGCGCTTCCAGACGCCTTCCTCGACGTTCACCTCATGGTGACCGACCCTGAACGGTTTATCGAGCCGTTCGTCAAGGCCGGAGCCAGCCATATCACCTTCCACATCGAGCCCACGGGCGAGTCCCAGGCCGCCAAACTAGCCCGCACTGTCCGCCGCACCGGCCTGACCGTCGGCTTGGCGATCAGCCCCGACACGCCGACGAGCGCGGCGTTGGGGGTCATTCCAGAATTTGACCTCATACTCGTCATGTCCGTCCGCCCCGGCTTCAGCGGGCAGTCGTTCATGCCTGAAGTGCTGCCAAAGGTCGCCGCGATAGCGAAAGTGCTCCGACCTAGCCAGCGTCTAGAAATGGATGGCGGCATCGGCATCGAAACTGCATCGATCGTCCGCGAACACGGGTGTGACGTGCTGGTTGCGGCGTCAGCGATCTTTGCGTCGCCCGCCTCCGGCCGCGCTGCTGTTATCGGAACTTTAGCGGCACGAAGTCCATGCATGCTGCCCAAATTGTCCTAGGAAAATCCGAACATAGGGCCGAAGTTGCGCTCGACTGCGGTCAGCGTGCCCGTGCATCCGATGCTAGACTAGTCCGATCGCAACGGACGGCTTGGATGCCCTGGGAGTCGGGGCGAGCCGGACCGATGAGGCAGGGCGACCCCTGCAACAACAGATGGCGAAAGCCTACCAAGTCCGTGTGTTGCTGATGCGCACCGGAGAGTCGACGTGGGAGGCCCAGGGGAGATTGGGCGGGCTCGCCGATGTTCCCCTGACTCAGGCCGGCATCGACCAGGTGGCCAAGGTGGCGGGGGAGTTGGGAACCCCAAAGTTCGCCGCCGTGCTGTGCGCACCTGATCAAGCGTCGATCCAGACAGCCAAACTCGTCGCCGGAGGTACCGGCACGCCCATCCGGCAGATCAACGACCTAGCCGAGGTCGATATCGGGCTCTGGGAGGGATTGCTCGAACGCGAACTCGGTGCTCGATGTCCAACGGCCTATCGGCAGTGGTCCGAGTGCCCGGCGAGCGTGTGCGCTCCCAGTGGCGAGGTGCCGGAACAAGCCGCCGAACGACTGATGGACGCGTTGACCCGCGCGCTGGACCGCATCAAGGCCGACCAAGGGGCTGTTGCGGTGGTGCTCCGACCGCTTGCGTTCGGGCTGGCCGCGGCGGGCTTGCGGGGTGAAACCGCCCGCGAGTGCGGCACACTGGCTCGGCGCGGGTGCGAGGTGCAATGGCACACGGTCGCGGTAGGGGGAACTCGGCGAGGGTTGGTCCGCGCCACGGGCTGATCGGCAGCGGACGGTCGCCCCGGGACGTGTGGGGCATGGACGCAAGGGGACACACGAACCATGACGCAGGCCGCTTCAACACGAACCTGGACCGAACTCCGCCCGGCACGCAAGTCGGCGATCCCCGAGGGGCTCTGGCTCCGCTGTCCAAGTTGCGGGCAAATGATCTATCGCAAGCAGATGGAGGCCAACCTCCACGTCTGCCCCGAGTGCTCGCACCACTTCCGGATCGGTGCCGCCGAGCGTGTCAAACAACTCACGGACACCGGCTCGTTCCAGGCGATGTTCACCAACCTCGCGCCGACCGACCCGCTCCGCTTCAAGGACTTGAAGGCCTACTCGGAGCGATTGACCGCCGAGCAGATCCGCACCGGGCAGAACGATGCGGTGCTCGCCGGATCGTGCTTCATCAAGGGCCGCCCCGCGATGCTCTGCTGCCTCGACCTCACCTTCATGATGGGTTCAATGGGGAGCGTGGTCGGCGAGACCATTACCCGCTCGATCGAGGCAGCGACGGAACAGAGCCTGCCCCTGATCATCGTCAGTTGCTCCGGCGGCGCACGCATGCAGGAGTCCGGCCTTTCGCTGATGCAGATGGCCAAGACCTCCGCGGCGCTTGCCCGACTCGACGACGCCGGCGGGCTCTTCATCTCGGTCCTCACCGACCCGACCACCGGCGGCGTCACCGCGAGTTTCGCGATGCTGGGCGACGTGATCATCGCCGAGCCGAAAGCCCTCATCGGCTTCGCCGGCCCGCGCGTCATCCAACAGACCATTCGTCAGGAGTTGCCCGAGGGCTTCCAGCGGTCGGAGTTCCTGCTCCAGTCTGGGCTTGTTGATCGCGTGGTGTCGCGGCTCGAGATGCGAAGCGAGTTGGCGCGGGTGATCGACTATGCCGGAAAGTGAGCCCCCGACCGGGGGGGCGCGCGGGCTTGGCGCGATGGCCGATCAGGGATCTCCCGCCCGCGGCTGGGCCGTCGTTCTCGGCCTGCTTCACGCCGCATTGATGCTCCTCGCGTTTCCTCCGTTCGGCTGGTGGGCGTTGGTCTTTGCTGCGCCAATGCCGCTCGCCTTTGCCGCCGTGATGGGTCGGCAGTGGGGCTGGTTCAGCCCTGGCGTTGGTCGCTGGAAACGCCGGCGTAGCCTTGGCACGGGCGGCCTCGTCGCACTCGGCGTGCTCCCGCTCTGGGCCTATGAGTGCCAATGGGTGCTCGATATCTCGATGCTCGGCTACTGGCCCATGATCGCTGTGCTTGCGGGCTTTTCAGCCGCCTTTGTGCTGCTGGTTGCACGAACTGGGGCCAGCGTGCCAATGGTCCTCGCCGTGCCGATCGCGTGGACGGCGCTGGAGGTCGTTCGTGGCGAGATCGCCTTTACCGGATATGGGTGGCTGCTGCTCGGGCATCCGCTCATCGACGCGCCCGGGCTGCATTCCGCCGCGGGCTCGCTCGGGGCCTATTTCGTCTCGTTCATTGCCGCTGCGCCGGCGGGGTTCGCCATTGATGTCATGCGCGCGCCGCGAGCATCGAGGCCGCGACGCACTCGGCTTGTTTCGGCAATGGCGGCGTGCGCGATCGTGGCAATCACGATCGCTGCCGTATTGATGGGTCGCGTGCCAAGTTCGATCGCCTCACGGGTTGGCGTCGCGATCGTGCAGACCAATGTGCCGCAGAGCAATAAACTCTCTTGGTCACCCGATCATCGCTTGCGCGAGATGGCGACGCTCGAACGCCTGACACATGATGCGGCAGCGGCCAAGCCCGATGTGATTGTCTGGCCCGAAACCATGTTTCCCGGTGCGACGCTCGAGCCAGAGGGCGTTGCCTCGGAGCGATCGGCGGACCTCGAATATGAGGTCGATCCGGCTCTTTCGCCCGATGGGTATGTTCCGATCACAATCTTTCACGACCGGCTGATGGCGCTGCAGCACAAGGTCGGCGTGCCGATGGTCATCGGCGCGATCGGCGTGCGAGGCCTGCGCTTTGAGCGAGAAGCCGAGGGCATCCTGCCCCGCTTCGACGCGCGGTTCAACAGCGTCTACGTCGTCGATCGCGGCGAGGTGACGGGCGAGCGATATGACAAAATCGAACTCACGCCCTTCGGCGAGACGATTCCATACATCGGCCACTGGCCGTGGTTGCAACGCTGGGTCTTGGACTTTGCGGCGGGCGGAATGCCCTTCAACCTCACGCCCGGCTCTGGCCCGGTGCGGCTGCGACTGCCGCTCGGGGCGGATTCGATTGCTGCCGACGGACCTGTGCCGATCGTCCTTGCCACGCCGATCTGTTTCGAGGTCACGCGACCAGCGCTCTGTCGGCGACTGGTTGTCGAGGCACGACGCAACGGCTCGGCGGCGGTGGTCGTCAATCTCACCAACGACGGCTGGTTCGGCAACTTTGACGCCGGGCGAGCGCAGCACCTCCAGATCGCGCGCTGGCGCTGCGTGGAACTTGGGGTGTCGATGATCCGTGCCGCGAACACGGGCCTCTCCGCGCTCATCGACGAACACGGCTTGCTCCTGACCCGTAACAGCCGTTCCCGCGCCGAGATGGTGGTGACCGGCCGCATCAAGGCAACCGGTGGCGGAACGCCGTATTCTCGGATTGGTGACGTGTTTGGTTGGTCGTGCGTGCTGGCTTCGATCGTGCTCGCGGTCGTGAAACTGAGAGGAAGCGCATGAGGCGTCGAGTCATCTCTTTGGGGGCCGTGGCGGGTGCCTTCGTGCTTGCCGCTGGTTGTGCAAGTCGCAGTGGCAGCAGTGGCTCGCGCGGCGATTCGCAGAATCCGCCGTTCTCGGCCGAGCGTGTGGCGAGGTACAACGATCCGCTTGAAGTCTCGCGGTTGCGCGAGGTCGCGCTCGACCAACTTTTGGCCTCGGCACGCAGCGAGATCCCACAGGCCCGGGCGAACTCGATCGAAGCGCTCGCCGACGCGCCGACGCGGCTTGAGCCGCTGATCGCGGGAGCGCTGAAGGACCAGAACGCCGGGGTGCGCTCGACCGCCGCGCTGATGATCGGACGTTTGGGCTTGCGGACGTTCGAGGCCGAGGTCCGCCCGCTGCTCGAAGACGCCTCGCCGTTCGTGCGTGCGTCGGCGATCTATGCGCTGGCCAAGTCCGGCGTCAGCGTCGACCCCTCGCCGCTCGCGGGGATGTTGATGCGAGACCCTTCACCACGCGTCCGGGCGCACGCGGCGTTCCTGCTCGGCGAGATGGGAGATCCCTCCGCACTGGGCTTGCTGCGCGACGCCGCACGCGACGCCGATCAGCGATCACTCCAGTTGCAACTCGCGGAGGCGATGGTCAAACTTGGCAAGACGGACCAACTCGAGGTCATCCGTGCGGCTCTTTATCCATCGAGTAATGAGGAACTTGAGAACACAGCGCTGGCCTGCCAGATCGCCGGACAACTTCAGGACGAGGGCTCTCGCCCGTCGCTGATCGTGCTGACGGCGCTCAAGATCCGTGGCCAGCCGCTGCCGGCGGAGATTCGGCTCGCTGCCGCGACAGCGCTGAGTCGCCTCGGCCAGCCCCAGGGCGAGTTCGTCGCCGACGAGTACTATCGGAACGGCAACCCGGCGATTCGAGCGCAGTCCGCGTTTGTCTATGCCGGCGTTGGGCGGCCCTCGACGCTGCCGAAACTCGAAATGCTGATGGGTGATGCCGATGAAACGGTTCGCGTCGCGGCGGCAGCGGCGGTTGTGCGAGTTTCGGCGTTGCCGGCGCGCGCGGCCCACACACCCGTCGACGCTGCCGAACCGCCCGGCGGTGCGGAGAAGCCATGAATCCGCTGGGGCACGACGCATCAGAACCGTTGTCGGCAGCGTATAGTGTGGCCCGCCGCCCTCCCCCGGGGTTGACAAGGCGGGTGGCGTGGTGGTATTTGTACGCGGATGCGGACGGGCCGGACCCGACCGAAGCACGAACCAAGGACGGGGGTAGGAATCGGCCCGCGAAGGTGGGCATAGCAGGAGTCGCCAGTGCATACCGTCACGAAAGCACTCGTCGTGTTCGCCGCCTTGTTGTTGGTGCTGCTCTCGGCGCTGACCATGGCATTCTCGATCAATGCTGACCGGATCGTCGCCGATCGCCGCGCCATCATGGACGCGAAGCGCATGGCTGATGAGACAGCCGGTAGCGCGATCGCCAAGGGTGCGGAGGAGCAGGCGCGGCTCAACGGGCAGGTCGAGGCTCTGAACAAGGACAAGACCAGCCTCGCGGCACGGATCAGCGCTCTCGAGGCCGAGCGGGCGCAGTTGATCGCTCAGGTGCGTGCGGCCGAAGATGGCCGGGCCAGCATCGCCGGTCAGATCGGCCAACTGGGCGAGACGAGCCGAACGCAAGCGTTGCTGATTCAGAACTACCGCGACGAGGTGACGAAACTGCGCGACAACGAACTCAACTACCGCAAGCGAGAGATCGAACTCGTCGATCGCAACAACGACCTTGAGAGCCAGGTCGAGGTGCTCCAGCAGAGCACACGGGCGCTCCAAGAGCAACTCGTCGAGGCGCGGCGGACGATCGATGCCAGCGGCGTGGCACTTGGCACGCTCGGTGGGCCTGGCGGCGGACCCTATACACCTTCCATCGCCATCTCCGGCACCGTCAGCCGCGTCTTTCCCGACCCCGCCACCAAGAAGCCCATGGCTCAGATCAACGTCGGCTCGAACAATCAGGTCCGCGAGAACATGGAACTGACGATCAGCCGCGGAGACCAGTTCGTCGCCAAGTTCGTCGTGACGAGCGTTGATCTTGGATGGGCCATCGGTGAGATCAAGTATTTCGACCTCGGGAAGAACAACCAGCCCAAGAACGAGGTTCGTCAGAACGACCGCGTTCACACCCTCTCGGCCCGCTAAAGGAGCACGCCATGAGCCAGTTCGGGATGCAGATGCCGGGCGGTCGGATGCGCCGGGCCGCCTCGATGAATGTGTATACAGGTCTGTTGTTCTGTGCGGTCGTCGCGCTCGCAACGGCCTGCGGATTCATGTGGCGAGCCGCCACCAAGGTCGGCGTGGGTGGCAACGCTTTCGCCCTTCAGAACCCGACATCGATTCAGATTCAGGAAGGCACAAAGCGGTAGTTGCTTCGCGTGCTGCCGCTGTGGTTGCGACTGCCGTGCGGTTTCGCGCACGCGATCGCGCTGCTCGGGATGCCGCGGGGCATTGGTGCTTTGGAAGGAACGCGGCAACGCGGCACGCAGGCCGCACTTGACCTCACGCCGCAGCGCGATACAAATGGTGCCCGCAGTTCGCGGCGGGCCACCGAGCAGCCGACCCGAGCCATCGGATCCGCGTGCGTTCAAATGCTGGGGCGGTAGCTCAATTGGTTAGAGTACCGGACTGTCGATCCGGTGGTTGCGGGTTCGAGTCCCGTCCGCCTCGCTTCAGAAAGCCTCGGTTTTTCCGGGGCTTTCTGTGTTTTTGGGTTTCGGCCGTTCGGCCTTCGGCACCCTGTTTTTGGCCCACTGCGTCCAAACTGCGTCCAGACACGCTTGTCCTCTTTGACGTGGACGCGGAGTCGCTCAGCGCATCCATCGCGGCGCGAGCCCGGTCCGAGTCCTGCGTCTCCGCCGCGAGGTAGTACTCCGCCGTGGTCTTGATGTTGGCGTGTCCCATGTACTCCTTGAGCACGTGCATCGGAACCACCCGAGCCATTCGCGTCCCGTAGGTCCGCCGCAGGTCGTGCACTGACCCGTGTGGCCAGGGAACTTCATCGACGGGCACGCTCCGCTCTTTGGCGAGCAGCGCCCGGGCCTTCGCTTGTATGAGGTCGAAGCGGGCCTTCATGTTGTTGACCGGTTCGTAGTTCGGGCCGAGCTTGGCCTTGGCCTTTAGGACGGCCGCCATCTTCGCCAGCCGGTCGAGCGACAAGAACAGGTAGGGGGAGCCGTCGCTCTCCGCTTGGAGCTTGGCCAGGAGGCTGATGGTGGAATCGGGAAGCGGGAGCACCCGCTCTTCGTGGCTCTTGGCCGACCAGAGAAGCACAGGGAATTCGCCGCGACCATTGACGGTGAACCCGCCGGCCCGTTTGGCCGACACGCGAACCGTCTTGGCCTCAAAGTCCACATCACGCCAGTGGAGATTGACGAGCTCTCCCTTGCGGAGCCCGCTCGTTTCGGCGAGGGCGACGAACGCCCTCCACCAAAGAGACGAGGCGGCGGCACGCATGGCCCGGGTTTCGTCCGGCGAGAAGATGCGTTTGGTCCGCGACTGAGCCTTGGGCATCCGAACGCCGGCGAGCGGGTTCTCGTGGATCAGGCCATCCTTCAGAGCCCGGTTGAGCATTGCCTTGAGCGTCCGCAGTGTCTTTCCCATCGTTGTTTCGGAGACCTTCGCCTCATCGAGAAGGTACGCCTTGAGGCGGCCGACATGTCCGCGGCCGAGGCTCGTCAGCTTCGTCGCACCGCCCCAGGCCTTGAGCGCATGAGCTGCCGAATGCCTAATGCTCTCCACCGTGTTGAGCTTCACCGTGCCGCGGACGGTCTCACGGTCCAACTCCACGAACTCGGCGAGCGTCGTCTCCTTGGGACGGTTGCGCTTGATGCGCCCGCCCCCGATGGCCTGTTCCTTCTCGCGCCGAGCCGTCTCCGCTTCGTTCTTGGTCATCTCACCCACGGTGCCGATGGACTCCGAGAACCGGCGGCCGTCGGTGCCCCACCAGCGGAGCGTCCAGTACTGGACCCGCTTGCCGCTCTTTTGCGTGAAGGTGCGCTTGTGCAGCTTGACGTTGATGCTCATGGCTTGGGCTCCTCGGGAGTCGGTACGCGCCCGTTCGTGTTGCGGTTCGGGGCGCTCTGGTATCGCGTGCCGTATTGCTCGGTTTGCTCGTGCATGAAACGGTCGAGCTCCTGGCGGAGATATCGGTTGTAGCGGCCTACCCGGCACGGGCGGATGCGACCGGACGTGACAAGGTACTCCAGGGATGTCAGGGCGTCGCCGATGTCGCGACCGTCCTCGGTGAGCCTCAGATACTCGGCGGCCTCGCGGGCGGTCATCAACGCCGGCGCGGGCCGGGCGGGTCTGAGGGGAGCCACTCGGAATTGTGGTACATGCCGCACCTCGTTTCTGTGCCATCACATCTTGTGCCTGGGGCGAAGGTGTTCGCCGCGATACCCGTCATGGGCGAAGTGGAAACGGTTCTGTGACTCGGAACGCAGCTTCACCAGCCGCTCCATGATCGCATGTTCGAGACCTTTGGCCCGGAGTTCGAGTTCGTCCGGTCGCAGCCGCCTTGCCGTGTCTGGACATTGATCGACACCGACGATGGCCCGTGCGTGGTCAGCGGAATGCACTTCGTCAATCGCTTGGGCTACTTGGTGAGCCGCGACCCAAGACCGGATGAAGCGGACATCGTCGTGATGCTGGATGACCTCTCCGCGCCGTGACGCGGGCGTCGATCATCGCTTCGGCCGCGCCGCCCGCGGGCGGGGCCGCGGCTTGGGTTTGAGCCTGCGGTAGCGCGGCTTCCAGTCGGCAAGCCAGCGCGGGCTCAGCGTGGCGGCCTTGAAGGTGGCAGTCAGGGTCATTCGCCCAGTGTGCCACGAGGGCACACATTCTGTCAAAGACCTTCACCTTCGAGCCAGGGACGTTGGCGGCCATGGCGGAAGGCGAGGATCTCCACCAGGTGGTCGTTGTCGTCGATGTGGTAGAAGAGCGAGTAGTCGCCATGGTTGACGCGCCGGACTTCGTAGCCGTTGGCCGCCGTCACCGTTTCGGCAACAGGGAACCGCCGCGGCATCAGGTACAGGGAGTCAATCGTCGCCAGCAGACCACCGAGCCACGCCTCCATCCGATCCGGCGGAGCGCCCTCGTGGCGGAGGTAGACGAGGTGTCGGTCGATCGCGTCGAGCACCTCGGGCGAGATCAAGACGCCGTAGGTCATGGCTTGACGTTCAGGTCGTGCTTCTTTGCCAAGGCCAATAGACCCTCGCGGGCGTCAATGCCCTTGCCCGCTTTGAAGTCCGCCTCGCTGCGGTTGATCATCGCCAGCGTCTCGGCCAGGTCGGCCCGATCGGCGAGTTCGTCGTACGCCTTGGCGCTGAGCACCACGGCCTCTGGCACGCCGTCGCTCGTGATGTACAGCGGCCGGCCCGTGGCCTTCACGCGGTTGAGATGATCGCGGAGGTTCTGGCGGTGCTCGGTGAAGTTGGTGATGTCGCTCGTGCGGGTCATGGAGTCCTCATCCGCTTGGTGTACATCAATATGTACGTACAGTATACGGTACGGATCGGTTGAAGTCAAGACTATGTCGAGCATCCCATAACGTCGTTTATTGGGATGCTCTGAGCGTCGGTTTGATAAATCAGTCTAGATTGGCTAGACTGAAAGGACGATGAAGCCACAGGAGGGCCACGCCATGAACTGGAACCTTGCCGACGCCAAGAACCGACTGAGCGAAGTGCTCGATCGGGCCCGACGTGATGGCCCCCAGACCATCAAGCGTCGGGGCGACACCTTCGTGCTCATGCCCACCGACCAGTACGAGCGGCTCACCGGCCAGAAGCCGAGCTTCACCGACTGGCTCCTCAAGGGCCCGCGCATCGACGATCTGGAGTTGCCGCGGCGTGACGCGTCGCCGATGCGCGATGTATCGCTCTGAGTTCATCGCGTGACGGGCACGAGCAAGGACGCCGCATGAAGACCCTGATCGACACCGACGTGCTCTCTGAGGCCCGCAAGCCCGACGGGCACGCGATGGTCAAGCAGCGGCTCGCCGCGGCGGAGCCCGACGACCTTTTCGTCAGCGTGATTTCGATCGGTGAGATCACCCACGGCATCGCCCGGCTGCCCGCGGGCGCGAAGCGCCGTGAGCTTGAGGCGTGGCTCGGCGTCACCGAGCGGCACTTCGCCGACCGCATCCTTCCCATTGACCGCGATATCGCCCAGCTCTGGGGCGAGATCACCGCCAAGGCGGCGAATACCGGGCGGACGCTCCACACCGCCGACGGTCTGATAGCCGCGACGGCACTTCATCACGGCCTGCGGATCATGACCCGCAACGTGAAGGACTTCGACGCCACCGGCGTGCTCCTCTCCAATCCATCGGAGGCGTAGATCACCGGCAAGTTCGCACTCGTGGCCCCCACAGGCCCTTCTTCCCTACTGCCCGCGGCCCTTACTGAGCATGATGTGTGTACTCCGCCATGGCGCTGAATCACAGAGGCTCCTTCATACGATGTTCAGTGATGGACACGCCGACCCCCAGTTCCACCAACGCATCCCCGCGACCTGAAGACACACAGCAGCAACCTGACGTGTCAAGTCGGCCGCCGACGTGGGAGCGAGCGATTGAGATGCTGAGCGGATGGAAGGAGAACCCCGGCAAGAGGAATGCATGGAAGGAGACGCGAGAGAAGTGGCCTGACTGGAAGCCAAACCTCAGCGGAGCGGACCTTCAGATGAAGGACCTCAGCGAGGCGGCACTCGCCGAGGCCAACCTATTCAACGCGAACCTCTGCGGCACCGACCTTGGCTCGGCATGGCTAAGTGGAGCAAGCCTACGAAGAGCGGACTTAAGCGGGGCATGCCTCCGGAACTCGGTATTACGCAGGGCAGACCTAGCCGCCGGGAATTTTCGCGAGGCCAACCTTCGCTGGGCACATCTTGAGGAAGCGGACCTCGGTAGAGCGAGCTTTCACACGGCGGACATCTACGAGGCGTACCTCAGCGGGGCAAGTCTAGACGATGTCCGCGGCTTGCGGCTCAACGGAAACGATCTCCGATAGGTTCGTTTTCCGGCTAACACCCGCGAAGCATGGCACATTGTCCGCCGCGCCTACACCGGCACAAAGTTTTTCTTCCATCTGCTCTTGCTCACCATCTCCTTTGGCAGCATGGGCCTGCGTGCGGCTATGTGGGTCGGGGTGAACCGGGCCCAGACTGCGGTGGTCCACGCCGCCGAGCGCGTTGACGCCGCCGCGCAGACCGCCCAAGCAACACACCCCGACCTCGCCGCGGCGATGCAGGATGCCGCGCGGGAAATCGGCAATGTCACACAGACGTTCACGAAGACGACCAACACGTATCAGGTCTGGCAGGTGCTTACGGGCCTTGACCGCGGGTGGGGAGCGTGTGCTTTGGCCATCCTGCTGCTGCTCTACAACATCGGGCGCGGCTGGCTGACGTACCAGTTAGGTGCAATGCGCGAGGAATCGGACCGATCCGGCTTTGCGCCGTACTGGAAGGACTACAAACTGGCGTGGTACACGCACCACTACCTCATGCGCTGGCTCATGCTCATTGCGGTGCTCTCCTTCGCCTATCACGCTTGGTTCTGGCTGACCGCGACCGTGGTGCTGCCGGGATAGAGCAGCGGTAGTGTCGGCCCAGGTAGGTGGGGGACCGTGGGCGACCAGTTCACCAACCACACCTTCCGGGCCACGGGCATCACGGCGTACCTAAAGAACGGCGGGCTGCTGGAGCACGCCCAGCTCATGGCCGGGCACGCCAGCCCGCGAACCACCAAGCTCTACGATCGCCGGTCCCAAGAGGCGAGCCTCGACGAAGTGGAGCGGATCATCCTGTAGGTACGCCACGAGCTCGGGTGGTGACGTGTTTGCGCCCTCTACGACGCACGCCGAGGGTACGAACCGCCCACGGGTTGAACTTGCATCATCCTAGCAATCGTGGTATTGTTCTCCGTGATTTCAAGGATGAGACCAAGGCTCGCCCAGCCGATCATCGAGGAGCGGCTTCGGCAGTTCCCAGCAGTAGCGATTCTCGGTCCACGCCAGGTGGGCAAGACCACGCTGCCAAGGCGATCGCGGCCGGCCGTGGCGGCAGTCGGGTTGGGGGTTGGGGTGGGGGTGGGCGCAAGACGACCTATCTCGATCTCGAGCTGCCCAGCGACCAAGAGAAGCTTGCCGACCCCGAGCTCTACCTTGCGGGCCAGACCGGGCAGCTCGTCATCCTCGATGAGGTGCAGCGTGCGCCGAAGCTCTTCCAGGTGCTGCGTGGGATCATCGACCAGCGCCGCGCCGCCGGGCATACAGCCGGGCAGTTCCTTTTGCTGGGCTCGGCCTCGATCGACCTCCTCCAGCAGAGCGGCGAGAGCTTGGCCGGGCGCATCGCCTATGTCGAGCTCTGCCCGCTGAACGTCATGGAGGTCGAGCTCGCCGAGCAGGAGGCGCTCTGGCTGCGGGGCGGGTTCCCCGCCAGCGTGCTGGCTGAGAGCGACCGGGCGAGCGCGGTCTGGCGTGAGAATTTCATCCGGACCTATCTGGAGCGCGACATCCCGCAACTGGGTCCGCGTGTGCCCGCCGAGACGCTGCGGCGGTTCTGGACGATGCTCTGCCATGTCCAGGGCGGCCTGCTCAACGCGGCCGAACTGGCGCGCGGGCTCGCGGTCGATGGAAAGACCGTCGCGGCGTACCTGGACTTGCTGGTGGACCTCCTCCTCGTGCGCCGCTTGCAGCCGTTCCATGCCAACGTCGGCAAGCGGCTGGTCAAGTCCCCCAAGGTCTACGTGCGCGATCCCGGACTCGTCCATGCCTTGCTCGGGCTCACCACCCGCGACGAGGTCTTCGGCCATCCGATCGCCGGGCGGAGCTGGGAGGGGTTCACCATCGAGAACCTGCTCTCGGTGCTGCCCGGGCAAGCGCGCCCGTGGTTCTACCGCACGTCGGCGGGGGCAGAGGTAGACCTCCTCATCGAGATGCCCGGCGGCGAGCGATGGGCCATCGAGATCAAGCACGGCCTTGTGCCGAAGCTGGAGAAGGGCTTCCACCACGCGCGCGAGGACCTCAAGCCGTCGCGTTCGTTCATCGTCTACGGCGGGACCGAGCGCTACCCGAGGAGCGAGGGCGTCGAGGCGATCGGGCTCCGCGAGCTCACGGCACTGATCGCGCAGCACGGTCGGTAGCAGCGGAAAAACGCACTCTCCACGGCAACCAATGCGGCCAACTTGCAATCTGCGGCGTATTATGGCAAACTGGTACGTGTCTACGGGTAGCCAGATGTGTTTTTCGTACCGAAAAACGTCTGCCTCCGGCAGCATCTGGCCAACGCTTTCGCCGTTGGATCACGTCCAGGATGGGAGACTTCGCTCTCCCCTCCTGGACCACCCCATCGACCAGGGCTTGGGGGCTCTCCGCCCCCACCTGGACCAAACCCCGGACCAACGTCGGCCCCGTTGGATCGGGCATCGCCTCCCCTCCCCCCCTCGGGCAGCGGGTGAGCGGGGGCGAACAGCGGGCCGGGACGGCTCCGCCGATGGGCGGCGGGCGGTAGGAGGAAAGGAGGGCGGCATGGGCAGGCCTCGCAAGAACGACAACGAACGCCGGACCGCATCGGTCCGAGCCGACCTCACGGAAGCCGAGAAGGCGTTCGTGCAAGCGCAGGCCGCCAAAGTTGGCCTGAGCGAGGCCGAGTACACCCGCCGGCGGGTGCTTGGGTATGCCGTCGTGTCTCCCGCGACGGCGCGGCAGACCGATCCCGCCCTCCTGAGCGATCTGAACCGGATCGGCGTCAACGTCAACCAGCTCGCCCGGGCCGTCCACACCGGGCGGGAGTTTGTCGTGTACTGGCAGCACATCGGGCGCGAGCTGGAGGCCCTGCTCGCCCGGCTGACCAAGGGTGCCTGAAAGGAGCCGACCGATGGTGCCCAAACTCCATGCCAAGGGGACGAGCTTCCGCGGGGCCGCGGCCTACCTCCTCCACGACAAGAACCGGGCCAAGACCTCCAACCGGGTCGCCTGGACCGAGACCCGCAACCTCGCCACCGGCGACCCCCACGTCGCGTGGAAGCTCATGGCCGCCACAGCCATGGACCGCGAGCGGCTGAAGCGCGGCGCGGGCGTCAAGAACTCGGGCCGCAAGTCCGGGGACGTGGTGCTCCACCGCACCCTGTCCTGGCACCCGGGCGAGAAGGACAAGCTCCCGCGTGAGGAGATGATGCGAGCCGGGCTAGCGCGTCCTCAGTCCTGACGTAGCGTGTATCCGCAGTGTCGGAAGCAGTTGGCGGCGTCGCTGGGAGTGATGGCGTCAAGGACCGCCTGCATTCCCCTCCAGCGCGTTTCGCGGGTCCGGCA
>JBJXFQ010000057.1:0-47760 GCA_046155605.1 Phycisphaerales bacterium | reverse complement strand
CGTGCGGATGAGAACCCTGATGGCCGCGTGAGTCTCGCGTCGAGCGCCGCGATCCCGATCACCGAAGAACGCGAGGCCAACGCCCAGTCCACATCGAAACGCAGTTCTTCAACAGCCTGCTAGCGCGTTCTCACTCAAGGCGTAGCGTGTAGCCGCAGTGCCTGAAGCAGTTGGCGGCGTCGGAGGGGGAAATGGTGTCCAGGACCGACTGCATCGCGGTCCAGAGGGCCTCGCGGGTGCGGCAGGCCAGCGAGCGCAGCGTCTGCTTGATCTTGGCGAAGATCATCTCGATGGGGTTGAGGTCCTGGCTGTAGGACGGAATGAACACCAACTCCGCGCCGGCAACAAAGTCCTCATCTGTGGCAACGGCGGCTCGGCGTGCGACGCCATGCAATTCGCCGTGGAACTCATCGTCGTGCCGGACGGCTCCAGCGAACGCATCCAGGAACTTCACATGCTTATCTTGCACGCGGCCGTTGATGGCATCGAACGCGCCCTCTTCCCGCACGCGTGAAACACTCCCTCCCCGTGCCACCGACCATGGCCTTGCATGGTCGGTGCTCGTCCTTCCGCTGCCACCGACTTCGCCCCTATATCGGTACCTCTTTGGGCACGTCGCCCCTCCGGGGCGATGCTTTGCCTTTGCCTTGTACCATCGCACACAAATCACCGTTGACTGATGGCCTTCGTCCTTTCTCGTACCGCGACTGTGCCGCTGGGGACTCAGCCGTCTGTCACACGCACGACTCTCCGCAAGTTCGGTCAGCGGGGGCCGGGCGCTCAAGCCGTTGTGCCATCGCCGTCGGAAATGCCTGTTGGTTCTTGGAAATGTATCGCTGGATGGCGTCGAAGCTTCGCGGGATCGCACGCATGAGTGCTTCGCCTAGCGACCCGACTCGCTCGCTCTCTGCTTCGCTCATAGCCAGCGATGCCTCCATCGCCGATCGTTCATCTGACAATCGGCCGTGCATTTCGACGATGCGCGCCGCGTTCTGCAGAATCCGTGCCGCCCCAGTCGCCCCAATAAGCAACAGCCCGACGTGCGCCATGCGCCAGTTCTGCCCCCGATCCACAAGATACGCCAGAAGGCCGTCGCCTTGCACGTGCTCGATCAACCCGTATGCCTGCATGACCTTCGAATCGCGAGCGGAGAACCGCTCCGGCCGCTTCCAGTAATACGACAGCGCCACATGCGGCTCGGGGATTCGCCTGCACCGCCTCACCGCTTGCCTAGCGAGCGCACGCAACAACTCCGTCTCATCGCGCCGCGGCAATCTCAGGATCTCCCGGCACTCTCGGCTCGCTCTCTCTGGGTCGCCATCCGCCGCGAGGCATAGCAGGTACCCCATCGTCTGTCGCACGAACTTGGCGGCCTCCGGCTTCCTTCGCCGTCGAAGCGACACAGCCTGGTGATCGAACACACGCCACAGCCGCGGCGCATCGATCGGCCGACGATAGCGCTTCGGATGCTCCTCGATGTCCGAGTGCAAACGGAGCACCAGCATGCGCGTGGCGCGGGAGTCCGGTCGCAGCATCGCCTCGCTCGTCAGGAACCACGCCGCCCTCGCGCCGTCTAGTGCCTGCATCGCCTCGATCATCTCGCCACGTGCAAACTCCGCCGCGCGCCCGGGTGCCAGACGAAGCGGGCCGGCCAAGAGCAGCGCCATCGCGTCGAAGATCGTGGCACGGAACCGTCGGGATGCGTGGAATTTTCGCATGGCGTTCGCCACTCCCCTCGCCACGGAGTCTCGCTTCAGCCACGAGCCCGACTCCATTACCTCAACGAGCCGCCCGATGTCGGCGTCGAGGCCCATGGTGGCGAGGTCTCCTGCTGCATACGCCGCGAGTCGATGGTCCGTGTGGCGCATCCAGCCGCGAAGCAGCCGCGCGAACCGGCGCGATCGCATGCCGACCAGGCTGTCCCACGCTAGATATTGGCTGTAGGAGAGGTTCCACCCACAATCGCGGATCGTCTTTGGACAGCGAACGAAGGCCAGAAGCCGACGTTCCAACAATTGGCCCGTAGCCGTCGCTCGCAACGCAGGAGTGGCCTTCAGCCATTCCCGCGATACCCCCTCGAGGTACTCGTGTTCGATCCGGGCGAGCAGCGCTTTTCGATGCGGCTCCGTGCGGTGCAGGTGAACCAGCCGCGCGAACGCCGCGGTGCTCCGTGGCAGGAGCGCTGGTTCGCTTACCTCTTCGGTTCGCCTGATTCCCATTGCCGCCATGTCACGAGTGTGAGTTCCCTACCCCCTCGGCCCAGCCGCCCGCACCGCCTCCGGCATTTCAAACTTCGCGTCGTTCTCTCGGAACAACTTCGCCAGTTTCTTGGCGTGCGTGTCGTACGCCGCCCCGTCCTTCCATGTGTTCCGCGGGTTGAGCACGTCGCTCGGCACGCCCGGCACGGCCGCAGGCAGCGGCAGCCCGAAGATCGGGTCCGGCGTGCATTTCGCATTCGCCAGCGATCCGTCGAGGATGGCCGTCACCATCGCGCGTGTGTACGCCAACTTGAACCGCGCGCCCACGCCATACGCGCCGCCCGACCAGCCCGTGTTTAAGAGCCACACGTTCGCACTGTGCTTCTTGATCTTCTCCGAGAGCATCTTCGCGTACTCCACCGGCGGCCGCGGGAGGAACACCCCGCCAAAGCACGGCGAGAAGTTCGGCTGCGGCTCCGTCACCCCAGCCTCCGTGCCCGCCAGTTTGCTCGTATACCCGTTGATGAAGTAGTACATCGCCTGCTCGGGCGTCAGTTTTGCCACGGGAGGAATCACGCCGAACGCGTCGGCCGTCAGGAAGATCACGTTTTTCGGGTGCCCACCGACGCTCGGGATCACCGCGCCGTCAATAAAGTCCACCGGGTACGTCACCCGCGTGTTCTCCGTCAGTTTCGCCGAGTCGTAATCCGGCACACGCGTCAACGGATCGATCACCGTGTTCTCGAGCACCGACCCGAACCGGATCGCGTTCCAGATCTGCGGCTCGCCCTCCTTCGAGAGTTTGATGCACTTGGCGTAGCACCCGCCCTCGAAGTTGAACACGCCGTCGTTCGACCACCCGTGCTCGTCGTCGCCGATGAGGGCGCGGTTTGGGTCGGCGCTGAGCGTGGTCTTGCCGGTGCCCGAGAGCCCGAAGAAAAGCGCCACATTCTTGGCGTCCTTCTTGTCCACGTTGGCCGAGCAGTGCATCGGAAACACCCCGACCTCGGGCAGGTCGTAGTTGAGGGCGTAGAAGATGCTCTTCTTCATCTCGCCGGCGTACTCGGAGCCGAGGATGATGACGATCTTGCGGCTGATGGACTGCGCGATGAGGACGGGACCCTTCACGCCGATGGCCTTGGCCTCATCGGCGGTGAGGCGGCGACGGCCGGCGTTGAGGATCAGCCAGTTGTGCTTGAAATCAGGGGCGGATTTGCCGACGAGGGTTCCGCTGCCGTCCTTTGGGCCGCCCGCGCTGGCCGAACCCTGCTTGATGAACAGGGTGCTGGCGAAGAGCGCGTGCCAGGCCTGCTCGGTCACGACGCGGACCGAGGTGCGGTACTTCTGGTCGGCACCGGCGAAGCCCTCAAACCCGTACAACTTCGGGCGCTGGTTCAGATGCTCAGTCGCGATCTTCAGGGCCAAATCGAACCCCGCGGGCGAGACCGGCTGGTTGACCTTGCCCCACCAAATCTTGGCCTTGATGGAGTCCACATCCTCGAGGAACTTGTCGTTTGGGCTGCGCCCAGTGCGGTCGCCCGTCATGCACACGATCGCGCCGTTGGAGGCCAGTTTGCCCTCACCAGCCGCGATTGCTCGCTCGATCAGTTCCGCCGACGAGAGATTGACAGAAAAGCGGGCCGGCGACAGATCAAGCGCTGGAATCGTGGACATCGATCAACCTCCTGATGGGAAGCGTGGGGACACTCGTGCCCCGAGGCCGACCCGTCGGAGCCTGCCGAACTGCGGCACCGAAACAGGTGGGCGAAACGGGGGGCTAGTGTAGGGCCGCTGACCCTGCCCCGCCGCCGGTTTGCTTCTCGCCGACTCCCGCCGTACCGTCATGTGTTCGCGCCGCGGGACGATCCGTCGCGCAGGCCTTGATGGTGGCCATAGCTCAGTTGGTAGAGCACCGGGTTGTGGTCCCGGACGTCGCGGGTTCGAGTCCCGTTGGTCACCCTTTACGAGCGGCCTCGGACGATCCGTCGGCGCCCCCACGGAGCTGGCCATGCGGCACACGCTGCTCAGCATTGCACTCGTCGGCCTTTGTGCCTCCGCGTCTGTGGCGCAGGTCGTGACGTTTCGGGGGCTGGGGGTATACCCGGCTCAGAACACACAACCGAATTCGACCGCGACCGCGGTGAGCAGCGACGGCACGCAGGTCTTCGGCTCGTGCATAGAGGTGAACGTATACGGACACTTCTACAACATCTACCACGGTTGGCGATGGACTGCGGCAGACGTACTCCAAATTGCATGGTCGGGTCTGATTCTCGGTGCATCGAGTGACGGCGAGACAGTCGTCGGTTACATCGATGCGTTCGACATCATGCAGCCCTTGATTCGGGCGTTTGTGTGGCGTCGAGGCGAGTACCTTCCGACGGGACTTCCGGGCGAGCGAGATGCGTTTACCGCTGTATCGGCTGAGGGAACGGTGGCGGTCGGCGTGGTATCGGGGCGCGCGGTTCGCTGGTCGATCGCCGGAGGGCCGCAGGACATCGGCATGCTGCCGGGAGCGTCCACATCGGGGGCGCAGGGTGTGAGCGCCGACGGCACGGTCGTCGTCGGGTCGTGTGGCTTTGTCAGCGGTCCGCAGCAGGCCTTCATTTGGTCTGCGGCCCATGACATGGTGAGCCTGCCTTCGTATGGTAACGTCGCGTATTCGAGGTCCGCGCT
Source organism: Phycisphaerales bacterium (assembly GCA_046155605.1). Classification (GTDB taxonomy): domain Bacteria; phylum Planctomycetota; class Phycisphaerae; order Phycisphaerales; family UBA1924; genus JAEUIZ01. The sequence goes on along the minus strand of JBJXFQ010000057.1, from coordinate 42,886 downwards.
GGGCATCTCAGCGGACGGCAAAACAGTGGTCGGAAGCATCACGCTTCCCGGCGGTGGAGGGTACAACCAACCTTGCATCTGGCGAACCCCCGGAGGGATTCGATTGCTGCCCTCGCTGGATGGTCTTTCGGCCGGCCGCGCGCTCGCCACGTCGCGCGACGGCTCCGTCGTCTTGGGTTATGTCGGGCGCGATTCGTATGACACCATCGCGTACTACTGGGATCGCTCCCGCGGGAAGCGCAACTTGCAGACGTTTCTCACCTCACTCGGTGCCATCGGCCTCAATGGCTGGACGCTGAAGCAGGCGGTCGCAACCTCTCCAGACGGGCGATTTATCGTGGGTATCGGCCTAAACCAAGAGGGCTTTCATGAAGCCTGGCTCGCCAGCATCCCCGCCTTCTGCTACGCCAACTGCGACAACTCCGTCGCCGCGCCGGCCCTCAGCGTCGCCGACTTCACCTGCTTCCTCAACCGTTTCGCCGCCGGCGACCCGTATACCAACTGCGACGGCTCAACCACGCCCCCGGCGCTCAATATCGCCGACTTCGTCTGCTTCCTGAGTGCCTTCGCCGCCGGCTGCCCATAGAGGCTAAACCCCTTGAGCCGATCGCGCGAGCGATCGGAGCCTCGCGCGAACCCCCTAAATCCATGGCGCCAGCGATCGGAACCCTCGCTCTACTTATCCGCCACGTTCAGGCTGCGGCCCGCGCGACGCTTCCGATTGATCATCTTCCGCCCGTCCTTCGTCTTCATCCGGGCGCGAAACCCGATCGAACGCTTGCGCTTGAGCCGGCTGATGCGGTGCGGATAATGCATGAGACCTAATCTCCGTCCCGCCTCGCCGCGACTCGCGGCCGAAGGTCGGGGGGTGCTAAGGGGCCTAGACAATAGCTCCCTCGCCCGCCTCGGTCCAAGCCAGCTTCCCCATCCCACCTTTCCCAACTTTCCACGCGCTCTCGCCAAACCCCACGGCCACTTTCCGCCGATCTCTGATATGCTGTTACGGACGACCCTCTGGGCCGTCCGAGGCGCGATTGCTCGCCGGCCGCCGTTCTCTCCAAAGACGCCGACCAACGAGCACTCGCGTCCATGGTCCGACCGTGGCGAATCCGCATTCCGCGGGTTCGATTTATCCGCTCTCGCGAGATCTCCATGCTTTCCCACGATCCCGATGCCCTGCGTGCCGCCGTTGAGCGTGCGGTCGGTCACACATTTGCCGACCGCGACCTGCTCCTCCGCGCGCTCACCCACGCCTCGATGGCCGACCGCCGGCTTGATTCCAACGAACGCCTCGAGTTCCTCGGCGATTCCGTCCTCGGCCTCGTCGCCTCCGAACGAATCTTTCAACGCTTCCCGGACCTCCTCGAAGGCGAGATGACCAAAATCAAGTCCATGGCCGTCTCCCGCCAGACCTGCGCCCTCATTGCCCGCTCCCTCTCCCTCGACGAAATGATCCGCCTCGGCAAGGGCATGCAGCGAGACGCCGACATCCCGCAATCCCTCGCCGCCGCGGTCCTCGAGGCCATCATCGCCGCGATTTACCTCGATGCCGGCTTCGACGCGGCTCGCGCCTTCCTCAACCCTCTCATCGATCCCCTCATCGAGCGCGCCGCCGCCAGCGGCCACCAGGAAAACTACAAGTCCCTCCTTCAGCAGCACGCCCAGCAGGCCGGAGACGAAACACCAACCTACCGCGTCCTCGACGAAAAAGGCCCCGACCACGCTCGCTGCTTCAAGGTCGGCGTAGAGATCGGCCCGCGCCGCTTCGAACCCGCGTGGGGTCAATCCAAAAAACAAGCCGAGCAGGCCGCCGCGCTCATCGCACTCTTCGAACTCGGACTCGTCCACCGTGGTCCCGACGGGCACGTCTCCCTCTCCGCCCGCAACGGCACCTGATCCCAGGGCCAACATTCCCGTAGCATCGTGTCGGGCTGCGCTTGGTCTGCCGGCAGGTCGTGCTCGGCCTTCGCCATACGCCCGACTCCTCCATGTGCCGCGAGCGATCGTCTCCTACTCGTTGCCTCAAGCCTCCCCCCACTCCTGCCGATCCTCGTGAACGAGGACCGTCATGACCCACATCAATCGCCGTCGCCACGAACGTTTCTCCCTGCTCCCGGCCTACTCGGCCGTCGAGGTTCGCGTCCCCGGCGGCCGACGCCTCTCAGGCCACGCCTATGACGTCGGTGAGGGCGGCCTCCGATTCGAACTGGATCGTCCGCTTTCGCCGGGCACGCCCATCATCCTCCGCCTCACGCTCCCGGGACGACCCGTCAGGCCGCTCGTCGCCGCGGCGCGAGTCGTTTGGACCGCCGACGACGCCGACGAGCCCGGCCCGGTCCGCATGGCCGCCGACTTCACTCGTCTTGGAAGCGCCCGCGCCGCGCTCACCGCCCGACTCGCGCGCGGCGACCTCGCCCGTGCGGCCTGAGCCTTCACGGCCTTCACTGCGGCTCTATGGTGACCTTTGCTTTCCGCTCACGTCGCCCACCCCGCCACTTTCGCGCCGGTCGGATGCAGCCGCGACCACAGTTCTTCCAGCAACTCGCGCGTGCCCTTCCCCGTCGCCCCGCTGATTGCCAGCACCGGCGTCTCATGCCCTAATCTCAACTTCCGTCGAAACTCCCCCACCAGCCCCTCCGCCCCCTCCGTCACCAGGTCCATTTTGTTGAGCACCACTACCTCGTCCTTTTCCGCGAGCAGAGGCGAATAGTCCGCCAACTCCGCGCGAATCTTTCGATAACTCTCCGCCGTCGATGCCTCATCGGCCGGTGCAATGTCGATCACATGCACCAGCACGCGCGTCCGCTCGACATGCCGTAGAAAGTCGTGCCCGAGTCCCGCCCCGCTTGCCGCGCCCTCGATCAGCCCCGGAATGTCCGCCATCACGATCCGCCGCGACGAATCGAGTTCCGCGATTCCCAGCTGAGGAGTCAGCGTCGTAAACGGATAATCCGCGATCTTCGGCGTCGCCCGCGAGACCGCCGCCAGCAGCGTCGATTTCCCCGCGTTGGGCAGCCCGATGATGCCGACGTCGGCGATCAACTTCAACTCGAGCCTTAGCGTCAGCCGTTTGCCCGGCTCGCCCCGTTCCGCGTGTCGCGGCGTTTGATTCGTCGATCGCTTGAAGTGCTCGTTGCCCCATCCGCCCTTGCCGCCCGCCGCGATCACCGGCCTCTCGCCCGTCTTCAGGTCGTGGATCAGTTCCCCCGTCTCCGCGTTGAAAATCATTGTCCCGGGCGGCATGCGGATCACCCGATCCCGCCCCGCATGGCCCGAACACTGCTTCGCCGCTCCCGCCTCGCCGTGCTCCGCGTCCCAGTGCCGCTGCCCGCGGAAATCCTGCAGCGTGTTGAGTCCCTCGTCGGCCTCGACGATCACCGCTCCGCCGTCGCCCCCGTTGCCGCCGTCGGGTCCGCCCTTGGGGACGTACTTCTCGCGCCGGAACGAGACGCACCCCGACCCGCCGTCACCCGAACGAACGATAATTTCCGCCTGATCGACAAACATGCCTCGGAGCATATGCGCGATGGGCGCGCTCACCGCCCACACCCTCCGAATCCACGCTTGAAGGATCGGGCAGATGGGGGTTGGCGCCTGACCCGGCCCTACCCATTGGGGTGCACTCTCGCTTTACTTGCATCCTGCGTCGAGGGCGCAACAATAGCGGGTCCATTTGGCTCGCCATCCATTGGGCTCGTTGTCGTTGCTCGCCCGCCTGTTTATCCCACAGCCACGGAGGACACGTCATGCACACCCGCCTCGATCTGACCCCCCCGCCACCGCCCACCGCACCGACCTCCGGCCCATCGGCCTGGAAGGAAGAGAACGGGCGCATGCCGAGGCAGGACCCGATCGAGAAAATCTTTGCCCTCGATGTCTTCACCGAGCGCGCGATGCAGCAGCGCATGCCCAAGGACGTCTTCAAGCGGCTGCTCCGAACGATCAAACTCGGAGAGCGGCTTGATCCGGCCGTCGCGGACATCGTGGCCGCTTCGATGAAGGACTGGGCCACCGAGAATGGTGCCACGCACTACACCCACTGGTTCCAGCCGCTGACCGGGCAGACCGCCGAGAAGCACGACACGTTCATCGTTCCTGACGGGCACGGCGGGGCCATCAGCGAGTTCACCGGCTCCGCGCTCGTGCAGGGCGAGCCGGACGCGTCTAGTTTCCCCTCCGGCGGACTCCGCACCACCTTCGAGGCCCGCGGGTACACCGCTTGGGATCCCACGAGCCCCGTGTTCCTTAATCGCTCCGGCAAGAGCGTCACCCTGTGCATCCCCACAGCCTTTGTCTCATGGAACGGCGAGGCCCTCGACAAGAAAACGCCGCTGCTTCGCTCGATGGACGCCGTCTCTGAGCAGGCCATCCGCATCCTCCGGGTTTTCGGGACGGACCAGGGCGTGAATCGCGTTGTCAGCACGCTGGGTGCAGAGCAGGAGTACTTCCTGATCGACCGCAACTTTTACTTCGGCAGGCCGGACCTCCTGACGTGCGATCGGACGCTGATCGGCGCGCGCCCGCCCAAGGGCCAGCAGATGGAGGACCACTACTTCGGCTCGATCCCGGGCCGCGTGCTCGCGTTTATGAACGACAGCGAGCGAGAGTTGTATCGGCTGGGCGTCCCGGTCAAGACGCGGCACAACGAGGTCGCGCCCGGGCAGTTTGAACTTGCCCCTCACTTCGAGCACGCCAACCTCGCCTGCGACCACCAGATGCTGGTGATGGAGACGCTCAAACGGGTCGCCGCCCAGTACGGCCTTCAGTGCATCCTGCACGAGAAGCCCTTCCGCGGGATCAACGGCTCGGGCAAGCACTGCAACTGGTCGATCGCGACCGACACCGGCGTGAACCTGCTCGACCCGCGCGACGAGACGCACACCAACATGCAGTTCCTGACGTTCCTCTGCGCCGTCATCCGCGCGGTGGACATCCACGCCGAACTGCTCCGCGCCTCGATCGCCAGCGCCAACAACGACCATCGCCTCGGCGCGAACGAGGCCCCGCCCGCGATCATCTCGATCTTCCTAGGCGACATGCTCACGGACATCATCGAGCAACTCGAGACCGGATCGGCCAAGAGCACCCTCAAGGGCGGGCAACTCGACCTCGGCGCGCGGACGCTCCCGCACCTGCCCAGGCACTCGGGCGACCGCAACCGCACCAGCCCCTTCGCCTTCACCGGCAACAAGTTCGAGTTCCGCGCCGTCGGTTCGTCCGCGGCCGTCGCCTGGCCCGTGACCGTGCTCAACACCATCGTCGCCGATTCGCTCTCGTTCATCGCCGACGAACTCGAGAAAGCCCCCAAGGGCAAACTCCCTCAGGCCGTCTCATCGCTCCTGGCGCGGATCATCAAGGAGCACAAGCGAGTGCTCTTTGACGGGGATGGGTACGACGCGGCCTGGCATCAGGAGGCGGAGCGCCGCGGGCTGCCCAACCACAAGAACACGGCCAGCGCGCTCCCGGCGCTCAAGTCGAAAAAGGCCGTGGACCTCTTCAAGCGGTTCAAGGTGCTGAGCAAGACGGAACTGGAGAGCCGCGCCCACATCTTCGCCGAGAAATACTGCAAGCAGGTCGTGATCGAGGCCGAGACGATGGCCTCCATGATCCGCACGCAGATCCTCCCCGCGGCGGTGCGGCACCAGACCCAGATGGCCCAGGCCGTGAGCGCCTCGGCCAGCGCCGATGTCGAGGATCCGGACCTCCGCGCGGCGCTCTCGGAGTTCGTCGCGATGACGAGCACGCTGCGGGCGACGGTGGCAAGACTGGAGGACGCGGTGGCGCACCAGGCCGGCGGCGACCCGTTCGAGCACGCCGTCCACATCCGCGACGAGATCGTCCCGGCCATGGCCGACGCGCGCGACGCCGCTGATGCGCTCGAGGGCGTGGTCGCGGCGGACTTGTGGCCGCTCCCGACCTATCGCGAGATGCTGTCGATCAAGTGATCGGGCGATCGTGTTGAAAATGTGAGCCGGGGCGTCAACGCCCTGGCTCACGCGAGTATGCCCGGGCTCACCTTGCTTCAGGCTTTGGTGCAGGCACGGCCTTGCCGAGTTTGATCTCGGTGCCCGGCGCGAGTTTCGACATTCTCGTCAGCAGCGAGCGCGGGCTCTGCTTCCAGCGCACCTCAAAGGTGAACTCCACCACGTCGCCGACGGCAAACTTCGAGAGATCGACAGCGCGATCGGGCGTGAAGGGCATGGACATCGAGTCCATGCCGACGACCTTGCCGTGCATGTCAACGAAGGCGTCGATGGGCTCGTGCAGCAGGATCAAATCGCTCAGGGGCTTGTCTTTGACGGGAAGCGTCTCGATCTTGCCGCGGAGGGTGTAGATTTGGTCCGCGGCAGGCAGCGTTGGGCCGGGTTTGCCGTCGGAACAACCGACGATCGCGCACAGCATCGCCAGCGTGAGGCACGCGTGCCGGACAGTCATCGAGAACAGCGACATTTCAGGCCGGCTCGATCTTGAGAAAGCCCTCGACCGAGGCAAGCTCCGGGCGGACATGGAGGGAGTACGTCATGGTCCATGAGACACCCTGGCGTGGGTGGATGAGCTTGGAGCACACCTCGCGCTTGTACCAGTCGCGGTTGCCGCGGTTGTAGACGACCATGTTCTGGCGGCGGCGGCGCTGGGCCTTGCGCAGGCCGCGCTTCACGTCGGGCTGCTGACGCATGAGGCCATGGATGGTGTCAACGCCGGCCTCGGCGCGGGGCAGTTTGGTGATCGTGCAGCGGATGGTCTGGCCTGGCTTGAGTTTGTCGAGCATGGGAGGAACCTCGTGGAGTGAGCGGGAAGTATTGGAGGGGCGGAGCGCGAAATCCAGAATGGCCTTCCGTCTGGAGGGACAACGCCTGGGGTGTTCGGATACACTCTCTCCCGCGCCCGGGGGCGATGGAGGGGCCCCCGGACTGCCGATGAATGGATCGAGACGCCGGAGGCGTCTTGAAGAGCCCCTCACCGCCCTGCCGCGCAGTTTTTGCCTGCTGACGGGCTGACACCAAGGAGATTGAAGCCCATGAAGAATCGCCGAGTATTGAGAGTGGCCTTGCTGGTTGCGGCGTCGTGTGCCGCGGTGTCGCTGCCGATGGTCTCGGTGGCGCGGGCGCAGACGAACGCGGTGACGGCGGTGACGCCGTACTACGGCGTGGTGCAGGGCGCGGACGCGGTGTTGCGCGCGGGCGTGGGCGACACCATGTATGCCATCGGGCGGCCGAATGTCTCGCAAGTGCTGCGGATCGACGGCGAGGCGATCGACCCGGGGACAAAGCAATCGTGGTTCCGCGTCGAGTATCCGGCGGGACTGAGCGTGTTCGTCTCGGCGGACGCGGTGACGCTCGACGCCGGCGGCGCGACGGGGGTGGTGAGCAAGCCGGTACACCTGCGGGCGATCAACATGCAGACCCGAGCCGGGAGTTGGGCTCGGGCCGTGAGCGAGCAGTTGGCGACGGGCACGAAACTGACGATCCTGGGACAGGAACTCGCGGCGGATAAGAAGACGGTGACGTCGTACATCGTGCCGGCACCAGCGGGAGCGCGGGGCTTTATCAAGGCGAGCCTGGTGCAGCGCGCGACGCAGGATCAGATCAACGCATTCGTGGCGTCGCGCGGCGCGCAGCCGAAGCCGATGACGGCGGTGCCGAATCAGCCCACGGCACAGCCCGGTAGCCAACCGAGCACGCAGCCGACTGGAACGCCGGCGGGCGCGCAGCCGGGTGGCGCTCAGACGAACTTGACCGAGCCGATGGCGGTGCCGAAGGACTCCGGAGCGCCCAGGCCAACAACAACCGCGGCAAATCCGACGCCAACCGGCGCGCCGCCTGTCTCGGCTCAACCGGAATCGACGACGCCGGGCGGCGTACAGCCCGCGACGGGCGACCTCCGCACGGTCGAGATCAAGCCCAGTCCGTACGAAAAACTGGAACTGGCGTTCGAGGCGGTTCGCAAGCAGCCGGCGGAGACGGCGGAGTTTGGGCCGCTGCTGGTCGAGTTTGAAGCGGCACGGAGCGGGCTGGATTCGTCCGCCCTGACGTTCAAGACGATGGCCGCGAGGATGGATCAGCGGATCGAGTACCTGAAACTCTGGAAAGACATCCAGACGCAGCGGCGGCAACTCAGCGACGCGATGAAGACCGCCACCGACGACGAGAAGCAACTCGCGGCACGCCTCGCGGACGTGGAGCGTTCGAGGCAGTATTCATTCATCGGCCGCCTCAGCGCCAGTTCGATCTATAACGGCGAGCGCCTGCCGCTGATGTACCGGGTGCAGACCGTCTCGAACACCGGCGCGCGCACGCTGGCGTACATCAAACCCGGCCCCGGGTTGAACCTGGAATCGAAACTCGGGCAGGTGATCGGCGTGATCGGTGAGGCCGTGGTCGATCCGACCAAGAGCCTGAACATCATCACGCCGGTGCGGGTGGACACGCTGGAACCCTCGGCAACGGCGACGGGCGGCACGCCCGGCGAGCCGCCGAAATAGGGCGAAGCACCCAAAGTGGGCGAGTCGGGGTGGGAACGAGGTCGACAGCAGTAGGCAAGGCGTGCATCACCGCCGGGGCGTGGACGCCCCGGCTCACGATGGTTGATTTGTGGTATTGTCGTAGGCTCTTGAAGGAGCCTGCCGATGGCGCGTGTGCGTAGAAGTTGGAGAGGCTTTGCGGGGGTGGCGTGGGGAGTGGTTTGCGTCGGCGGCTTGCTGGCTGTCGGTGTCGGCGCGGCACAGCCGGCGCCGCCGAAGGTCGCCGAGCCGGTGGTGCCCGGGTGGTATGTGCAGGTCTCGTCGGGCGGCAAAGAACAGGCGAAACTGCACGCTTCACACGCGGCATACTGGTTTGATACTGGAGAGACGCTGTCGGGCGGCGTGCCGGCGCGCGAAGGATCGACGCACACGGGTCGCGTGGCGATCGAGGTGGCAGGCAAGTATCGCTTTGGCGTCGAGGCAACCGGCGCGACGGCGAGACTGACGGTCTACGGATCGGGGAGCACGAAGGCGGGCGAGGTTTCAAGCCCGGGCGGGGCCGCGAAGTGGACAGGCTGGATCGATCTGCCGGTCGGCGCGGCGACGGTATCGGTCAGTACGACGCGCGCGGGCAACGGGCCGACGAGCCTGCGGACGCTTTGGGAGAAGGAGGGCGTGGGGAAGGCGGGGTTCAGGCCAGAGCCGATCCCGGTGTCGTCGGTGAGCGTGCCGGCCTTTGGGCTAAAGCCCGTCGCCGAGGCGGAGTCGTCGCTGCGTGGCCGGGTGCTGCTGGGCGAGTTGGGATGTGTCAACTGTCACTCGACCGGAGCCGGCGGGTCCAACGGTTCCGGAGCGCCCAAGGCCGAAGCGACCAGCGGCGAGCGCGCGGACGTGCTCCGTCGGATGGGACCGGATTTGAGCGCGGTCGGCGCGCGAGTCGCGCCGGCGTTTTTGCGTCGCTGGGTGGCCGAGCCGCAATCGATCAAGCCCGGCTGCGGCATGCCGGATGTGATCGGCGACACACCGAAAGACGCGGCGGACACAGAAGCGATCGTCCATTTCCTGGCGAGCCTTGGCGGGCCGATGAAGCCCGAGCCGCTGGGGACGGAGGAACAGGGCGTCGATCTCGGTCGGCGGCTCTATCACACGGTCGGGTGCGTGGCGTGCCATGGCGCGCTCGAGCCCGCGGCCAAAGTCTTTGGCGAGGGTTCGCCCGCGGCGCTGCCGACAACGCCGGCAGCGCATCCGTTCGGGATTATCGCGGGGAAGTGGAAGGCGTCATCGCTCGCGGAGTTTCTGCGCGAGCCGCATAAAGCGCGGCCTTCGGGGCGGATGCCGTCGTTGTCGCTCTCGACCGAGGAATCGGACCTGATCGCGACGTACCTGCTTCGGACATGGGGGACAGGCGAGAACCTCAAAGGCGAATCGGGCGATGAGTTCGCGGTCGATCCGGCGAAATCGGCGGTGGGTCGAGCGGCGTTCGCGGCGCGCGGATGCGCGGCGTGCCATGAGTTCGGGGCCGAACAGCCGGGATGGAAGGGGATCGGCAAGCCGATGGCGAAACTGTCGGCGGGCAAGGGCTGCATGAGCGCGACGGATAAGACGACGCCGCGGTACACACTCTCGGCAGCGCAGCGCGCGGACCTCGCGACGGGCGTTGCCGCGATGGGAAAGCCCTCGGCGAGCGCGGCACCGATCGAGCACGCGATGCTGGTTGTCGGGGCGCTCGGATGCAGAAACTGTCACGAGCGCGACGGGATCGGCGGGCCGGCCGACGACATCAAGTCTTACTTTCGCACGTCGGACGAGACAGAACTCGGAGACGAGGGTCGCTTTCCGCCGCGGATCACGGGCGTCGGCGCGAAACTGACGCCGGAGTGGCTGCGCAAAGTGCTGGTGGACGGCGGTCGCGCGCGGCCCTACATGGGAACTCGAATGCCGCAGTTTGGCGAGAAGATCGTCGGCGATCTCCACCCGGCGCTGGCGGCTGCGGATGGCCTTTCGACGGCTGCGGAGCCCGCGGGCGCGAAGGCCACGGATGAACTCGTCCAGGCGGGGCGGCGGCTGGTGGGCGAGAGGGGCATGAACTGCATCTCATGCCACACCTTTGGCGGCAAGAGCGCGGGGACGGCCGGGCCGGAGATCACGGCATTTGCCGATCGGCTTCGAGCGTCGTGGTGGAAGCCGTACATCATGGACCCGCAGCGGTTCAAGCCCGGAACGCGGATGACGGCGTTTTTCGAGAGCGGGCGCGGGACGATCCCGGATGTTCTCGGTGGTGACGCGAATCGGCAGAGCGAGGCGTTATGGGCGTACTTTGCGATGGCGAAGGACGCGCCGCCGCCGGAAGGCTTGCCGAGCGGCGCGGACCTGCCCTTGGCGATCGCGGATCGGCCGGTGGTCTTTCGCACGTTTCTCAAAGACGCGGGTAGCCGCGGAATCGCGGTGGGGTATCCGGGCGGTGTGCATTTCGCGTTTGATGCCGAGAACGTGAGGCTGGTGTCGGCGTGGAACGGCGAGTTCATGGACGCGACGGGGGCATGGAAGGGCCGAGGCGGAAACGTGACGAGCGGACGCGGGCCGACGATCTGGACCGCGCCCAAGGGGCCGGGAATCGTGATCGGCGCGAGGCCGGAGAAATGGCCGGAGGCAACGGGCGCGCCGGCGGGGTATCGATTCCGCGGCTACACACTGGATGAAGCGGGCGCGCCGAGTTTTTCGTATCTGGTGGGCGAGGGCGTGACGGTCGAAGAGAAGTTTGAGCCGGCGGAACTCGGGCGAGTGATCCGTAGGACGTTCACGCTGCGCGGGCTTGCGGCTGGGACGACGGTGTGGGTCAACGTGGGCGACAAGGGAGCGGGGAGCCGCGCGATCGCGAACGTAGACAAAGTCTCGGAGGTCGGCGATGAAGTGCTGCGGCTTCTGGGTGTGACGGCGAAGGAATCGGGCATTGCCGTGGTCTTTGCCATCGAGATCAAGCCTTGAGCCGGGCCGTATGGAGCGCGTGGATTCTGGCGGCGATCGCGGCAGCGGGGTCCGTGGCGATGGCGCAGACGCCGATGATCGGCGGGAAGCCGTATGTAAGGCTCGCAACGCGCGAGGAAACCCGCGGCGCGATGATGGCGGCGCTGACGGGGAGCGGCGTGGTCTGGGGCGAGTGGCGCGTGCTCGGACCGATCGACCACGCCAAGGGCGGCAAGAACATCGACAAGCGGTATCCGCCCGAAGCGGAACTCTCGCGGATGAAAGCCGGCGGCGCGGGGCCGGACCTGGACAAACAGCACGACGGCAAGGGCGGACGCGCGATCGCGTGGAGAGCCGTCGAAGAGCGGAACGCCATCGGCGGGACCGGCGGGCTCGCGCCCATCAACTTGCGCGAGGGGCTTGAAGCCGAGGCGGCCGAGATGGCCGTCGCCTATGCGTATCGGCGCGTGACGGCCGATCGCGACTGCACCGTCCGCGTCGGCCTCGGGAGCGATGACGGCCTGCGGGCGTGGGTCAACGGCGAACTCGTCGTCGATGCGAATGAGGAGCGACCTCTGAACACTGGGCAGCACGTCGTGGAGATGCGGCTGCGCAAGGGCGTGAATCACGTTCTTGCCAAGGTGAGCCAGGGAAAGGGCGAGTGGCAGTTCCAACTTACGTTTGACGAGAGCGCCGACCCGGTGGCAGAGGCGGCGCTCAACTGGCAACTCGACGAAGACTTCCCCGACGCGGAGACTCGGTACTACCGGCTGGCGACCGTGCCGCATCCTCGTGCGGTGTCGGCGGAGGTCGGCGGGCTGGACGTGATGCCCGATGGAAGCCCGGCGCTTTGCACGCGGCGCGGCGAGGTCTATGTGGTCGCCGGCGCATATGACACGCCGGCGGTCGAGGCTCGCTGGCAACGGATCGCGTCGGGATTGCAAGAACCCCTGGGGCTGCGAGTGGTCAAGTCCGGCGATGGGCTGGGGTTTCTCATCGCGCAACGCGCCGAACTGACACGGATCGAGATGCCGACGGATGGCCGCATGGCGACGCGGTTTGAGACGGTCTGCGACGACTGGCAGATCACCGGGAACTACCACGAGTACGCCTTCGGGCCGAAGTTTGACGCGCGCGGCGACGCCTGGGTGAATCTGAATCTGGCGCACACGGGCGGCGAGACGACGATGGGCGCAACGATCCCCACGCGCGGCTGGGCGGTGCGCGTGCCGATCAGCAGGCCTGGACCGATGGAGAAAGTGGCGGACGGCCTCCGGTCGCCGGATGGCATCGGGATCGGACCCGATGGCGAGATGTTCTACACCGACAACCAGGGCGACTATGTGGCGACGAACAAGTTGTGCCACCTGAAACCGGGCGGCTTTTACGGACACCAGGCAAGCCTGAAGTTTCGCGAGGGGTATGGGTCGCATTGGAATGCGGAGGGAAAGCCGGTTCCAGAGATCACATGGCCCGCCGTGTGGTTCCCATATAAGAAGATGGGGCAGTCGGCGAGCGATATCTTGCTTGATGACACCGGTGGACGCTTCGGGCCGTTCGCTGGTCAGATGTTCGTCGGCGACCAGACAACATGCGAGGTCTTTCGGGTGTTCCTGGAACGAGTGGGCGGCGAGTATCAGGGCGCGTGCTTCCCGTTCCGCCGCGGGCTGGCGTCGGGCGTGCATCGGCTGGCATGGGGCAAGGACGGCTCGATGTTCGTGGGGATGACGGATCGGGGATGGGGCTCGACCGGCCCCAAGCGGGAGGGCCTTCAGCGGCTGGCGTGGACGGGCCGCGTGCCGCTCGAGATTCTGGCGATGCGCGCGCGCGTTGATGGCTTCGTGCTGGAGTTCACGCGGGACGTGGGCGATGAGGCCATGGAGCCGGGGCGATATGCGTTCACGAGTTACACCTACAACTATCATCCGGCCTACGGATCGGACGAGATGGAGACGAAGGCGCACAGCGTGGTCGAGACCGAGCGCGAGGGGCCACGATCGGTGCGCCTACGGCTCGACGAGATGCGAAGCGGCGGGATGGGGTATGTCTACGAACTGAAGGTAAACGGGCTGATGGCAATGCAGGAAGGCAGGTTGGATCGGGAGTCTCTCCTGCATGACCGGGCGTATTACACGGTGCAGCGACTGCCGGAGCGATGATCGATGAACCGGAATCGAAGCAAGATCATGATGATTGCCGCGGCACTTGTCCTGACCGGCATAGGCCGGGAGGCGGCGCGTGCGCAGCAACCGGCGCAAATCAGGATTGGCGGAGTGACCTATGAGAAACTCGGCACGCGGCAGGCCACCGAACTGCGAATGGTGAACCTCTTGAACCCTGACAGCGGCGTGTGGGGCTCGTGGCACCTGCTCGCGCCGTTTGCGGCCAAGGGCAGCGGCAAGCGAGACCTGGCGACCGCGCTGCCGCCAGAGGCGGAACTGCCCAAGATGCTGCCCGCCGGCACCGGACCGGACCTGAACGCGGAATACGCAGGCAAGAACGGCTTCAAGGCGCGTTGGCGCGATATCGGCGACGCATCGAACCGCGCCGTACGATTCAACGAGTTTGACGACGCTGACCTCAACAGCAACGCCTCGGGCTACCTCTACACGACGATCACCGCCACGAAGGCCACCAGCCACACGGTGCAGATGGGCTCGGACGACGGGCTGCGGCTTTGGTTGAACGGCAAACTGCTGGTGGACGCGGACATGCCGCGGGGCATGAACCCGGAGGATCACACCGTCCGTCTCGATCTTGTAAAGGGCGTGAATCACGTCTTTCTCAAGGTGATTCAGGGTGCCGGATCGTGGGAATATCAAATTAACAATCGTCCGATGCTGAATCCGATGATCGACGCGCAACTACAATATCAGTTGAATCGGGACTTCCCGCCGACCGACGAGGAGCGGTATTACGCGGCGACGACGATCCCCGTACCGGCGGCGCTCGCGCTCGAGGTCGGCGGACTCGACGTGCTGCCCGCGGGCGCTAGCGGGGAGGCGCGGCCGATCGTTTCGACGCGGCGCGGCGAGGTGTGGATCGTCGAAGGAGCCTACGGAACGCCGGCGTTCGAGGCGAAGTTCAAGCGATTCGCGTCGGGCCTGCACGAGCCGCTGGGCCTGGCCGTGCGCCGGGAGAAGGACGCCGCGGGCAAGGACCGAGTAAGCGTCTATTGCGTGCAGCGAGGTGAACTCACGCGAATGACGGACACAAACGGGGACGACATCGCGGACACCTATGAAGCCGTGTGCTCCGGCTGGGGCGTGTCGGGTAACTATCACGAGTTCGCGTTCGGGCCGAAGTTCGACCGCGACGGCAACGCGTGGGTGACGCTGAACGTCGGGTTCTGCGACGCGCTGGGCAAGTCGGTGGTGCCGTATCGCGGATGGTCGCTGAAGGTAACGCCGGACGGAACGATGATGCCGTTCTCGGATGGGCTGCGTTCGCCCAACGGGATCGGGGAGTATTCCGACGGCGCGATGTTCTACCTCGACAACCAGGGCGATTTCGTGGGCACCAACCGGATGACGCAACTCGTCGAGCGATCATGGGCCGGGCACCCGGCGTCGCTGCGCTGGCGGAGCGACTGGAAGCAGGGAGACGCCGACCCGCCGATGCAGCCCGCCACGATCTGGTTTCCATATAAGAGAATGGGACAGTCGGCGGCGGATTTCTTGCTCTATCCACCCGCAAGCGCCGAGGGCGCGGGACGATTCGGGCCGTTTGAAGGACAGATCTTCGTCGGCGATCAGACACTCTGCATGGTGATGCGGGTCGACCTCGAGAAGATCGATGGGCACTACCAGGGCGCGTGCTTCCCCTTCCGCGAGGCGCTCGACAGCGGCGTGAATCGGCTCTGCTGGGGCGGCGACGGGTCGATGTTCGTCGGACAGACCGATCGCGGGTGGGGCTCGACGGGGCGCCTGCGCTATGGCCTGCAGCGCCTCGCGTGGACGGGCCAGACGCCCTTCGAGGTGCGGGCGATGCGGATCACGCCGGACGGATTTGTTCTTACATTCACACGTGATATCAACGCGCGGCAGGCTGGCGACGTCGGTTCGTATTCACTGTCAAGTTACACCTACGAATATCACCCTGAATACGGCTCGAAGGAGATGGATACGATGCGGCCGACGATCACTAAGATCGAAGTGCTCGGGCCGCGATCCGTGCGGCTGCATATCGACCCGCTGCGGCGCGGCGGGATGGGATATGTGCATGAGTTGGCGATGCCCGGCGTGCGCGACGCGCAGGGCGAGCCGCTGCTGCACGCCGTCGCGTACTACACCGTGCAACGCGTTCCGGCGAAATAGCGGCGGGCGCGATCAGACTTCGAGTGACCGGAAGAGCGCGAGACAGGCGCTGTGGCCGTGCAGGTAACTCTCGCCGCCGATGGGGCCGATCTCTCCGCCGGCAAAGAAGCCGGCGAGCGGGAGTGAAGGGCGCTCGGTGTCGATCTCTTCGCCCCCGCGCGACGTGGACTCGCCCGCCCGGGCCGCGGAAAAGGCCCGAGAGACGGCGGCAGCATCGTGATGCGGCTTGGAGAACAGTTTTCGACCGCGGGCCGTGCAGGTGATGAGCATCGCGCCGGCGGGCGGCTCCTTGAGTTGCTGGGCATCGAGGACCATGGCGAGGTCTTCGTCGGCGGTCGCGGCGTCACGCAGATGGAAGCGAACCGTTTGCCCGACGCGGATGAAATCATTCACGGCGATCGCCTCGCGCGCCGGATCGACGCCCACGACATTACGAATGAGGAAATCATCGCGGCCGAAGCGAGCCTTGTACTCGTCGATGACGCGGCCGAGGAACAAGCCTCGCTCCAGCAGGTTGCGATCGGCCTCGGGGAGCGACTCGATCATCTCGCGCACGACTTCGAGCGCCGGCCGCCCGCCAAGTTGCAGGATCATATTGCGCTTCGCGGAGGTGATGATCCAGTTGGCCCCGATGGCTCGGCAGCCCTGTGAGACGACCGCGTCGAGGCGGATCGGACCGCTCAGCGTGACGCCGACCAGTCCGGCGCGATAGATGGTGTCATCGAGAATCAGCGTGTTGCTCTGCGGCGACGAGCCGGCGGAGGCGAGCCCCCCCACGATCGGCGAGGCCGGGCCGGCCGCGGCGGACATGGCCGGAAGCAGGCCCGTCATCGGCACGGAGAAAGGATCAACCAGCAGGATGGTTCCAGCGCCGCCGAGGCCCATCCCACGCGCCAGGCGGGCACGTCCCTCTTCAGAGGAGTCGTCGTACGGGAGGACCGCATCGGCCGTGAATGGGTGGATCGAGACCCCGGGGAGTCGAGCCGCGAGGATGGAGAGGCCCGGCGCGCGCTCGATCTCGAGTCGTCCGCCGAGCACGGAGTCAGCGCTGACGCCCAGCAGACAATCGGCCTTCAACTCGCGGCGGATGACATCGAGAATGTCGGCGGCTCGCGGGACATGGTGCGCAGAAAGAAACACCAGCCCGAGCGACACCTCGCCGGGCCCCAGAGCCTGCACACACGCCGAGCAGACCTGCTCCGCTGCTGCAACCGCGTCGGGATTTCCTGAGAGGTCCGCGGCAAGGCGGAGCGTTCGGGCCGAGGTCTCGGGAGTCATCGGGTGACTGTAGAACCTCTGGAACGGATCAGGGCGAGGGCCGACCATTCCCTCCTTGGCCGCACCCCCGCCCCGATCGTGAGTAGGTCTGGCGCAAGATCAGACGCGGGACGATGGCTTGAAGCCACGCTGACGACGGCGATGCGGGCGCGGCGCGGCAAGACGGCTCGATCGCCGAGTCGCAGAACCGGTGATCTCACGCAACAATGCGTCAGCCACACGATCAAGCACGGCCTCGGGCTCGGATTGCTGGAGTTTCAGATACGCCCGCGCGGCAGCCAACTCGCGCCCTCGCGGACTCCCAACTTCGACACTACGGCGCGTGTCGCAGGAACGGCTCATGTTATTCCCTTCTCTTTTAATACGCCTACGTCCCGGCGAATCTCCCTCCATGGAGCCGTCGGGTCCATTCCCTATCGGTCCTAGATGGTGAGCGCCTGAAATCATTCCGCCCGAGAAAGCGAGGGCGGGCTGCAAATTGGCCGGGAAGTCTCGAAAAATCGTGTTACAGGACGTTGGCCCGGCGAGTTCCGCCCGCCAGTGGCTCGACGCCAAACGTGCGGCCTCGCGAGGCGACTCGCCAAGGTGCGATAACCCGAGCGGCGCGACGCTTTAGCGCCAGCGTGTGTCGCTCGAATGAGTCGAGCATCGGGCCGGGCGACATGGTTCCGATAACGGCGGCTTCCGCGGCTTGAAACTGACGATTGCCGGCAGAACCGGCGTCGGCACCCCACGGCGAACCGGTGAGGATGTCCACGCCGAGTTCGGCGAGTGCGGCACGAACAACCCAGCCGTTCTTGCCCTCGTCGATCAGCGCTGCAGTGCGAAAGGGCTGCACGTTCCAGGCCTCGCCGAGCGCCTCTCGGGCGTGCGCGAGGCCGGAGAAACGATCGAACTGCGCGGCGGACATCGGCGTGCGCGGCTGGGAACGGATCGTGTGCCGAAGGTCTCGGAGGCCATCAGCGAAGCCCGCCGTGGCGGACTCGATGCGTGCGATGGCGCGATAGCGACGGCGTTGCTCGCGGATCTGCTCGCGGCGGATGGAATCGGGGGCATAGCGCTGCATCACCCACCCGTTGTTGCGAACGAGGCGGGCGAGGATGGTGTTGGTGTTGCGATTGAGCGTCACCTTGTGGTGTTCGACACGGAACCACGGATCGAAGTCGATGCGATACCCCGCGAGAATGAGCCGTGCGGCGAGGTCGTATTCCTCGGCATAATAGTTGAAGTTGGCGTCGTACCCTCCGAGGTCGAGGAACGGCTTGCGGCGGATGGCGACGCCGCAGCCGATGAAGACTTCGGGCAGGCCGCCCGATTCGCGGCGAGCAAGGCCGGGGAGCCAAATGTCAGCGGAGACGGCGGCGACTTCGGGCGGAGCCTTGGCGAGGCGGGAAATGAAGCCGGTGTCCACGGGGTGCGAGTCATCGTCGAGCATGACGACCCACTCGGAGCGCGGATCGGCCGCGGCAACGGCGGCGTTGCGCGAGGCGGCACCCTCGTTGGTGCAGCGATAGATCATGCGGACCGGCAGGCCGTTGGCGAGTCGCTCGGGCGGCGTCGGCGGGTGCTGTGAGGCGTTATCAACGATAACGACCTCGGCGAGCGGGCCGCGGAAGGTCTCGGGATGGCCGCGGAGCGAGCCGAGGGCGGCGAGGGTCAGCGCGAGGCGCTCGGGACGGTCGCGGGTTGGGATGATGTAGGAGATCACGGATGAGGGGATATCAACGGGCACCGTGTTCAGGGCTGATCAGTTCACGCGCCATAAGAACTCGTTCACCCGTCACGCCCTCGGCCCAAACCTCACGAACGCACCGGACCGTACTGCCGGGAGGGAACTCCCAGTCTTCTCCCTCTGGAATCTGCATCGGCAATAGCCTGTAGATATCTCCCCCCAGCGGCTCGGCCTGCGTCGGTCGTGCCACCTCAACTCCTTCATTCCGAAGCCGGACGTACACGCGCTCGGTGCGGATCCCAGCCTTGGCCGACACTGATGACCTCCGAGGTTAAACCGCTCGTGCAATGGACGCCAGTGACTGTTTGGCGCTAACAACATCCGCCGCTGCGAAGGTGAGGTGCGCGTTGTGGACGCGGGCCACGCCTTGGCGCAAGTCTGTGGAGGACACGGGCAGATTCCCGAGCCTCTGGGCCTGCACAGCGGCGGCGATGCTGCCGAGAAACGCGGCGGCGAGGAGCGAGCTGCCCGAGGCGAGAGCGAGCGTGGCGACGGTGATGAGTGAGTCGCCGCAGCCCAGAGGGTCGATGGCGATGGGCGCGAGCGCGGGGAGGTGCTCGGCACGGAGGCGCGTGCGGAAGCGGTCCTCGCGCTCGTCGGCCGAGTCGGGCAGACGGTCGAAGGCGATCGCGCCTTCCGGACCCATCGTCACGAGCGCGGCCTTGGACTTGGTCTCCTCGAGGAGTTCCCACGCGACGGCGGGCAGGCCTCGATCGGTGAGCCCGAACGACTCGCGAAGTTCGGATTCACTCGGGCAGAGAAGGTCCATGTCGGTCATGGAGCGGAGGTGCGATCGACGGCCGCTGACGTCGCCGGCAAGGGTCTGAACAAGCGGGCGAAGTTCGCGACAGAGGCGGCGAAGCGTGATCGGGCTGAACAGGCCCTGCCCGAAGTCGGCGATGATCGCCGCGTGGCAGTTGCAATCCCGCGCGGATTCGGCGGCAATCCCGACGAGCCGATCCTGCTGCGCCGCGTCGAGCACGAGCCGCTCGACGAGGTCGAGCTTCATGATCTTCTGCGTGCCCACGAGGAAGCGCTGCTTCTCGCAAAGCGGGCGATCAACGACCAGCGGGCGGACCTCGACGCCCTCGGCGACCAGGCGACGGCGGACGGACTCGCCCTGCGCATCAACGGGCATGGCGGTGACGAGGACCGGCCGGGCACCGAGCGCGGCGACGTGGCGGGCAATGATGGCGGCACCGCCGTCGTAATGGCGACGCTCGAGCGGACGGAGCGTCATGACGGGGCTCTCGCCGGCGACTTCGGGGCGATCACAGAAGACGTAGGTGTCGAGGATGGTCTCGCCGATGACGAGGACGCGTTTGCCGCGGAAGGAGGAGATGAGCGAGAAGAGGTCGGGGCCTTGAAGCGAGGGCGAGGCGGAGAGTTGCGCAAGGCGGGCGTGGAAGGGATCGATGGAGGTTTCGATCGCGCTGATGAGCGCCGTGGAACTGAAGACGACATCGCCCGAGGAGAAGACGACGCGTCCGCCGCCGGATTCGACGGCATGACGCTCGGCCTGGAAGCGAGGGTCCTTGTTGGACTCGTATTCACGGCCCTTGACGTAGACGTCAGGGCGGACCTCGGCGAGCAACTCGGCGGCGGTCGGACGCGACTCGACATAGACCCAATCGACGCAGTCGAGGGCGGCAAGATTCTCGGCCCGGAGTTCTTCGGGGATGAGCGGGCGGCCGGTGCCCTTTTTCATCTCGGCGTCGCCGGTGATCGAGACGAGCAGGATGTCGCCCAAGGCCTTGGCGTAGCGGAGGTGCCGGATGTGGCCCGGGTGGACGATGTCGAAGCAGCCGTGGCAATGGACGACAGAGCGCCCCTCGCGGCGGGCGTCTTCGCAGAGGGCGAGGAGGTCGGCGTGGGAGAGGATCTTCGCTTCCATGCGGACTCGTTATCGGCTGTATTGGCCCCGCAAGAAAAGAACAACGGACGACTGAACCCAGAGTTGCCGGGCCCATTGGCGAGAGTGCGCTGGAGCGGCGAGAAACGATGCGGCGCGAGTTTATTGGGACGTGGTCAAGGACCGATAGAAAGGCGTGGCGACTGCGACTCCAACTCGGCGGGTCAATCGTGAAGACGTGGTTCGGCTGGGGCAGTCGGGCCGGCCGTGGGACTTTTTGCCTGTGCTGACGCAGGTGCTTCGGGTGGCACCGGGGGATGCGGGGCTGCGGGTGCTGGGGGCGGCAAATCTGGCGCGGCTGGGGCTCAACTCGGTGGCGATTGAGATGCTCGAGCCGGTGCCGAGCGAGGCGGGCGAGGCGGTGGTGTCGCTGCGGGCGTTGTTGTCGCGCGAAAAGGCCGAGGGGGGGATGAAGTCGGATCGGGTGGAGGTTGAGGAGTTGGTCACGGTCGCGCGCATGAATCTGGCCGTGGCGGGTGCAAAGTTGGACCTGGGCGGCGCGATGGAGCGGTGGATCGAGGCGGCACGGGAATGGGAATGGTTTCGGGCGGCGGATGGAAACGTGATTCGGCGACGCGGGGACGAGTGGCGCGGCCTCGCGGACCATGTCGGGGCGGCAGCCCGATTTGTGAAGGAGCATCTGGAGACGGCGGGCGATCTGGCGGTGTTGACGCTGGAGGGGATTGATCCGCCATGGCTACTGAAGGGCCTGGCGGGGGCGCTGGCACGCAGGAAGGACGGATTTGAGCCGCGGCTGGTCGCGGTGCAGGCAGACGAGATGGAGTTTCTGGATGGGATGGCCCAGACAGACTTGCGCGAGGTGATGGGGCGCGAGGGGCTGGAGTTGTTTGTCGGCGCGGACGCGACGGAGCGGCTGGGGAAGTGGCTGGCGGTGCGGCAGGATCGGAAGATCGCGGGGCCGCTCGTGCCGCTGATGTCGCTGAGGAAGCGTACGACGCCGGCGACGGAGGTAGTGCTGCGGACGGCGGAACGGGAGCAACTGGCGGAGCATGAACGGCTGGTGGAGCGAGTGTCGGCGGCGTATGCGGGTCGGGATCGGGCGTGGTGGCGCGAGCGACTGAAGGCGGAGCGGCTACGGGTGCTGGTGCCGACATGTCGATTCTCGACGTTCATCAAGCACTCGAGTGAGGACCTGGCGGCCGCACTGCGGCGTGCGGGACACGAGGCGCTGGTGCTGATGGAGGCGGATTCGTCGTCACGGATGTCGAGCCTGGCCTACTTGCGAGCGCTGGACGAGTATCGGCCTGACGCGGTGGTGCTGATCAACTACATGAGGTGGCATCTTGGGCCGTGGTTCCCGCGCGAGGTGCCGTTTGTAACGTGGATTCAGGACGCGATGCCGCAGCAGTTTGAGGCGGCGGCGGGTGGTGTGGGCGAGCAGGACTTTGTGATCGGGCATGTGCATCCGGAACTGATCTCACAGGTGGGATACGCGGAATCGCGGACGATGCCGATGCCGGTGGTGGCGAGCGAGGGGAAGTTTCACGCCGGGCCGGTGGAGGCGGGGCTGAAGAAGCGGCTGGCGTGCGAGGTGGCGTTTGTGAGCCATCACAGCGAGACGCCGGAGGCGATGCACGCGCGGCTGTGCGATGAGGCGGAGCGATCGGGATCGGGTGTGGTGGTGCGGCGGATTCTGGAGCGGGCGCGGGCCGGGGTCGCGGCAGCGGCGATGGATGTCATGGACCCCCGGCTGCTCAAGCGGCTCGAAGATGTGGTCCGCGCGGCGGCGTTGGAGGAACTGGGCGGCGCGACGCGGACGGGCAGCGACCGCGATGAACAAGCAGCGGTCGTTGCGACGATCGTGCGGCAATACGCCATCCCGCTCGCCGAGCGGATCGCGCGGCACGAGGTGCTCGGGTGGGCGGCGCGTCTGTGCGCGCGGCGGGGTTGGCGGTGCCGCGTCTTCGGGCGTGGGTGGGAGCAACATCCGGCCTTCGCGGCGCTGGCGGGGGGCGAGTTGGAGCACGGCGAGGCGCTGCGGTCGGCGTATCAGTCAGCGACGGTGCAGTTGCATGTGTCGCTGTCAGCGATGGTGCATCAGCGGGTGATGGAGTGCGCGATGTCGGGCGGCTTGCCGCTCTGTCTGCTCACGGGTCCGAGCCTGGCGATGGTGGAATCGGCGCTGCGGCGTGAGGCGTGGTCGGCGGAGGGGATGGCGGCGTGCGAAGTCAAGACGCGGCGGCTCGGGGCTCGCGTGGCGGATTCGGCGGCACTCATGCGGTTGGTCGCGCAGCGGCAGCGGCTGGGTTTGGAATCCTGCGGCACGGCGGGTACGGAAGAGTTTGCGTGGTTTGCCACGGGTCGGAGCGATCGGGAGAGGCCCAAGCAGATGCCGGGTGAGCAGCGAGCGGATTTGCTGCTAGGCGATCTGGCGGAGACCACGTTCCGAAACGAGGCGGGTCTGGAGCGACTGGCGGAACGAGCGATCGAAAGGCCGCGGTGGCGCGAGGCGGTGTCTGGGATGATCGCGGGGCGCTCGCGGGATCGGTTGACGCACGGTGCATTGGTGCCGCGTTTGTTGGAACTGGTGCGGCGGGGTCAGGAGGATCGCGGATGAGCCAGGCGATTCGCAAGCGGATGACGAGTGTGGAAGATCGTCTGATGAAGTTGCGCGCGAACGCGGCGACGCACGAACTGGTGCGTTCACGGTTTGGCGCGGCGATCGAGCCCGGGGCGCTGGAGGCGATCTCGCGGGCGTACTGCCCGCCGGCGTGGGCGGTTGGCGCGATCGGCATTCTCGACGCGATGTTCCTGTGGGACATGGTGGCGTGCGCTCGACCTGAGCGCGTCGTCGAGGTCGGCGTGGCGAGCGGAACATCGTCGGCGCTGCTGCTCCGCGCGATCGAGGCATTGGGGGCGGGAGTCGTGGACGAGGCGGGGCGGCCACGGCTCATGTCGTATGAGTTGCACCCCTACTGCTATTTCGATCGCACGATCCCAGTCGGCGCGGCGGTCGCCGAGGTGGCCGCGGACCTGGGGGCGGGGCTGAGCCTGCGGGTGGGCGGAACCGCGGCAACGGCGGGGCGCGAACTCGCGCCGCAGTCGATCACGCTGGCGTTCATCGACGCGGATCACCGGCACCCGTGCCCGACGGCGGACGTGCTGGCGCTGGCACCGGCAATGGCGCGGGGCGGCTGGATCGTGCTGCACGACATCGACCTGCCGAACGCTGCGAAGCGGTACGAGAACGCCCACGGGACTCGAGTGGACTGGCACCAGGCCGGCGCGGAGATTTTGTTTGAGCGCTGGCCCTTTGAGAAACTCCGCGGCGTCGGCGAGGCGGGGAACATCGGTGCGATCCGGTTGCCGACGGAGCGGGCGCTAAGGCACGAGGACTTGCGCCCGGCGATCGGGGCGGCATGGGAGACGGAGCCGGCGGGATGGGTGCGCGAGGTGCTTGGCGATGGCGCGGCTTGAGTTTGTGGTGCCGGCGTTCGACGCGGAGGCGACGCTCGGAGCGACGCTGCGGTCGCTGGTCGCGCAGACGATGCCGGATTGGCACGCGATCGTCGTGGACGATGGCAGCCGCGACCGCACGGCGGAGGTGGCTCGGAAGATCGCCGATTCACGGATTCGCGTGCTGCGACAGGAGAACCGTGGGCTCGCTGGGGCGCGAAACGCGGGGTTTGCGGCGGGCGATGCGGACGCGGTGTGCTTTCTCGATGCCGACGATGCGGTGGACGCGACCTTCGCGGAACGGATGCTGGGTGCGCTCGGCGGCTGCGACGCGGCGGCGTGCGAGTTTCGATATGTCGGTCCGGGGCTCGAGGAACTCGGTTGGGCCATGCGACTTGGGGATCAGGACCTCGCGGTGGAGCGGCTGATCGAGTTCAACCCGCTTGCCGTGGGCGGTGTGCTCGCGCGGCGAGGAGCGCTGAGGCGGGCGTTCGATGGCGCGGCGCGGCCGTTTGATGGACGGCTGCGCGTCCATGAGGACTGGGATTTGTGGCTGCGGATGACGGTCGCGGGCGCGAGGTGGGCACCGGTGATGCATGAGCCGCTGTTCGCGTATCGGCTGCGCGCGGGATCGATGTCGTCGGACCTTGCGGTGATGTGGCGCGTCGGGCTGGACGTGATCGAACGAACGGAAGTCGGCGCGGCGACGAAGGCGCGAGCGCGGCGTAGATGGACGATTCGGCACGCGGCACGGGCGGCGGCGCGAGGGGATGGAAGGCTGGCGCGGGAGTGGCTCGGGGCGGTGATGCCGATGGAGGCGGACGATGAGTCACTGCTCGCTGAGGCGTTGCGATGGGCGCTGGGGCATGAGCATCGAACGTCGCCGGATCGGGTGGATGCGGAGAGGGCAAGGACGTGGGTCGAGCGCGCGCGGGCCGCGTTGGAGGGCGTGGCCGCGTGGGAGCGGATCGAGCCGGGACTGAGGTTCGAGGGAGATCGGTGGGCACGGGCGGCCGAGGCGATAGGCGAGATGGCCGCGGGCTATCGGCGCGTCGTGATTGTCGGGATGGGCAGGAACGGCCGGTCGCTGGTGGAAGCGCTCGCGTGGTGTGCGGGACGCTTCGCGTGGATCGATGAGGACACGAGCGCAACGGCACCAAGCGCGATGGCTCGAAGCGCGAATGGGCGCACGATGCGGCGGATCGGCTTCGAGGAGTTGTGCGCGGATGATCTGGCCGTGGTGACGCCGCAATCGCCCGGGGCGCTCCTCGAGAGGTCGCGGCGGGCGGGGCGCGTCGTGCTCGTGGATTCGCTGATGCCGGCGAAACGCTAGCGCGGCGGCTCGGAGTGCTTGTCGTCGGCAAGCATGATCGCGGTGGAGTTGGCTTCGAGGCGGCGCGGGTCATGGCCGAGGTAACTGGTGGCCTCGTCGGCGGTGAGCCCGGCCACAAGAACCTCGCCCGTGCGCGCGCGGATGGTGTATCGCGTGCCCTCGGGCGTGTTGAGGATGTGAATCGTGTGATCGCGGCCCACGAGGGAGCCGATGGGCGCGCCGGTAGCGAGGGGCGAGGCAGCGGAGGCACCCACCGGGCCAGGCTCGCCGCCGGTGATGGCGATCATGGCTTTGAAGGCACCAGCGGCAACGATGCAGAGGGCGGCGGCGATGAGGACGTTATTGGTTCGGATCGGATTGGGGTTGATCGGCTCCATGGTGAAGAGATCGGCACAACGGGGGCGCGTCGATAGCCGAAAGCGGACGTGCTAACGTTGGCGCGCCGGGCGGCAAGGCCCTAGAATCAGAACAGGCGGCCCCGTCGTCTAGCCTGGTTCAGGACACCACCCTTTCACGGTGGGTACATGGGTTCGAATCCCATCGGGGTCATTGCCTCTGTTTCCACCGGATCACACCCGACGCCAACCCCCACTAAATCCGCAGGATTATGGGGTTTTTGTGCTTTGGGCTCGGACGCCGTGGGACCGCATTGAGAGGCCACGGTCAAATGTCTCCGAAGCCAGCACGCCCCGCAAGGCACGCTATCGGACGAACGGATCGGCTTGTGCGAGGTGCGGATTCGAGCGACAATGGCGTGCGCCGTCCCGCGGACCAACCTCATGCCCGACCCACGCTACGAACATCTCCAGCGACTCTTCGAGGGGTCGATCGCTCTGGGCGAGGGCGAGCGCACCCGGTTTCTCGACGCGCAGTGTGCGGGCGACACCGCGCTCCGTGACGAGGTGGAATCGCTGCTCGCCCACGAGCCTCTCGCCGCGGCCGAGCTGGCGTCGTGGCGCGGCCGACCCCGAGACCTCGACTCGCGTGATCCGCAACATCTCGGGCCCTACACCATCCTCGGCGTCCTCGGCGAGGGCGGGTTCGGCGTGGTGTACCGCGCGGAGCGGCGGTCCCCGATGGTCCAAGCGGTGGCGATCAAACTGATCAAGCCGGGCATGGACTCCCGCAGCGTTCTTCGCCGCTTCGATCAGGAACGGCAGGCCCTGGCGGTGCTCGACCATCCGAACGTGGCGCGGGTGCTCGACGCCGGCATGACCGCGCCGGAGCAGGGCTCCAGGCCCTACTTTGTCATGGAGCACGTCCCCGGAGAGCCGATCACCGCGCACTGCGATCGCCTCCGCCTCACGGTGCGCCAGCGTCTGGAACTGTTCATCCCCGTGTGCGAGGCCGTTCAACACGCGCACCAGCGCGGGATCATCCATCGGGACCTGAAGCCCGGGAACATCCTGGTTGCGGAGCGGGACGGCGTCGCGACGCCGAAGGTGATCGACTTTGGGGTGGCCAAGGCGATCGAGACCGGGTCCGGGCCGCTCGTGACGTTCACGGAACAAGGCCAGGTCATCGGCACGCCGGAGTACATGAGCCCGGAGCAGGCGGAGATCGGGGCCCGCGACATCGATACCCGCACCGACATTTACAGCCTCGGTGTCGTGCTGTACGAACTATTGACCGGGGCGCTGCCGTTCAGCGCGGAAGAACTGCGGAGCATGGGATTCACCGAGGTCCAACGGCTGATCCGCGAGGTGGACCCGCCCAGGCCCAGCACGCGGGTGGAACAGCTCGAATCGCGCGAGACGGTGGCCGAGGCGCGGCGTTCACGGCCCGAGGAGTTGTCGCGGGAACTGCGGCGCGAACTGGAGTGGATCCCGCTGCGCGCGATGCGGAAGGACCGTGAGGCGCGCTACCGATCCGCGGCCGAACTCGCCGACGACGTGCGGAACTACCTCGCGGGCCGACCTCTGCTCGCCGGCCCGGAGTCGCGTGCCTATCGCCTCCGCAAGTTCGTCCGCCGTCGGCGCGGGACCGTGGCGGCGGTCGCGGCGGTCGTGCTGACGCTCGTCGGCGGCACGGTCGTCTCGTCCGTCTTCGCGATCGGGCAGGCTCGCGCGCGTTCCGGGGCCACGCAGCAGCAACGGCGCGCTGAGGCCATCGGGTCGTTTCTCAAGGAGATGCTGACGGCGGCGGACCCGGAGAAGGCCAAGGGAGAGAAGTTGATGGTGCGGGACGCGCTGGATTCGGCGGCCAAGCGGATCGAGAGCGGCGAACTCGCCGCGCAGCCGCTGGTCGAGGCGGAGTTGCGCACCACGATTGGAGCGACCTACCAACAACTCGGCTTGTACCCAGACGCCACCTCGCACCTCCGCCGGGCCGTGGCCCTGTTCGAGCGAGAACTCGGCGTCGGGCACGTCGAGGCCCTGAAGGTGCGCACGAGGCTCGCGGAGGCGCTCAACATCGCCAGCGACTATCGCGGCGCCGCCGAAGCCGCGGAGCCGGCGGTTGCGGGGCTGCGCGCGGCGCTCGGCGAAGACGATCCCGAGACGCTGCGGGCCAAACTGGCCTTGGGGTACGTCCTGGGTGACGTCGGACGGTATTCGGAGGGCGAAGCGCTTCTGGAGTCTGCCGTGGACGGGCATCGACGCACGTACGGGAACGACCACACCGAAACAGCGAACGCGCTGAACTTGCTCGGCGATTGGTACACCTACTTCGGCATGTCCCGCAGGGCCGAGCCGCTCCACCGCGAGGCGTGGCGGATCTACTCGGCGGCCCGCGGGCCGGAATCAGGAAGAGCACTGTGGTCCGAGTCTCTGGTCGGCATTGCGATGCTCAACCAGGGTCTGGTGGCGGAGGCGCTACCGCACCTGACGAGGGCGTACGAGGGACGGGTGCGGCTGCTCGGGCCGGACCACGTGAGGCCCTTGGATCACAAGATGATGGTCGCGGTGTGCCTCGATAGACTGGGCCGGACCGACGAGGCGGAGCCCATCCTGCGGGAGTGCGTCGCGGCGTACGACCGCGGACAGGGCCGTCGGTCGGGACACGCGATCAACTCGCGTCGGTTCCTCGGGTACACGCTTAAGAACCTCGGGCGGTTGCCCGAGGCCGAGCAGGTGTTGCGCGAGGCGCTGGACGATTCGCTGGAGGCCTTCGGGACCGAGCACTACGACACCACGGGACGCGTGCTCGCCGCGCTCTCGCGCGTCCTCGCCGACCAGCACAAAGACGCGGAGGCCGAACAGATCGCGCGCCAGGCCTTCGCCCTTCGACGGCTCGCGCCTCACCGCGAGCCCATCACCGACCTCTCGACGGTTGTGCTTCGTGAGGTGCTGCGACGGCAGGGGAAGTTGGCCGAGGCGCTGGAGTTCGAGCGGGAACTGACGGAGATCCTCGTGGCCGCCGCCTCTGCGCCCGGGGCTACCCCGAACGACGCGAACAGGGCCGCGTGGAGGCTACTGACGATCGAGGAGCCGGCGCTGCGCGATCCGGCCCGGGCCTTGCCGCTCGCGGAGCGGGCCGCTGAACTGACTCAGCACAAGGACCCGGGAATCCTCGACACGCTGGCCCTGGCGTGTCACGAAACGGGCGACTTGGTTCGGGCGGTGGAAGTGCAGGAACGGGCGATGGGGCTGCTGGCACCGGATGCTCGCGGGCGCGCCGAGTACCAGCAACGTCTTGACCAGTTCCGGGAGTCCCTCAAGAAGGCCACCGCCGAGCCACCTCGAAGTAGCCCATCGAGGTGATCCGCCCCCAACCGCATCCCGTCCATCGAGTTTCCACCCCGCGGAATTCCGAAAGTCGCCCAAGGCCAGATCCCGCCGTTCTCGCTTCTCATGATGCACCCGTTGACGGAGATCGTCATGACACGCACGCGAGTTGGCCTGATGACAGCGTTGTTGCTTGCCTGCGGCCAAGCCCACGGCCAGCAATACCTCATCCAAACCCTGCCCCCGCTGCCCGGATACCCCGACAGTTTCGCCTGCGGGATCAACGAGGCCGGCGACATCGTCGGCGCCAGCCGATCCAGCAACATCTGGAGGCCGACACGGTGGCAGAACAGCGCACCGATCGACCTGGGCGGGCTGCCCGGGTACTCCCAGGTGCTCCTCATTGACATCGCCGGCGACGGGACCATCGCGGTCGGCGAGGCGTGGAATGCCGCGGGAATCGTGCCCTTCGTCTGGGAGAACTCCGCGATCACGCAGATCTCGAGCCCCGCGGGCGCCTCCGCCGGGTGCTGGCAGATCAATGACCACGGCGTGATCGCCGGCCGCGGTTGGACCAGCACCAACAACATCGCCTGCCGCTGGGACAAGACCCCCACCGGCTGGGTCTACAGCGAGTTGCCGAGGCTGGCCGGCACGCTGGGCGGGGGCGCGTTCGGGATCAACAACGCGGGTGCCATCGCTGGGTACTGCGCCAACGGGTCCTTCAGCACCGCGCAGGCAACCGTCTGGACCGGCGGCACCCCCGCCGCGCTCCCCGGCTTCATGGGTGCATCCACAATCGCCTCCATCAACCTCTCGGGCCTCGCCGTTGGAGACCTTGAACTCACGCCCGGCGGGAACTGGCACGCCCAGCGCCACGACGGCACCGCCTACACCCACCTCGGTACACTCGTCTACCCCAATAGTTACGCGCACCGCGTCAACGCCGCGGGGACGATTATCGGGCAGTCTTACGCCGACGGCGTGGACCCCACCGGGTTCCCCAACAACGACAAACTCGCCATCATCTGGCGCGGAGCCACCATGACCGCCGTCAACGACGTGATCCCGGCGGGCAGCGGGTGGGACGTCAAGCAGTTGTGGGACATCAACGACTCGGGGCGCATCGTCGGCTACGGCCGCTTCGGCGGGCTGTGGCGCGCGTGCCTGCTGGTCCCCACGTGCTACGCGAACTGCGACGCCTCCACCACGCCTCCGGCGCTCAACGTCAACGACTTCATCTGCTTCAACAACCGCTTCGCCGCGGGGGACACCAACGCCAACTGCGACGGCTCCACCACCCCGCCCACGCTCAACGTGAACGACTTCACCTGTTTCCTCAATCAGTTCGCCGCCGGGTGCTCGTGAGAGGAGGCTCGCCGTGACGATCTGGGGCTCGATGTGGATAGCGATGGGTTGCGCGTGGACGCTTGGGGCGGCGAGCCAAGCCCAGCCTTGCCCGCCGGGAATCTTCGACTACGGCCCGTCGCTCGACCTCCATCCCGAACTCGTCGTCCTGGGGCACTACGGCCCGACCGACCCCCTGATTCCGGCGCCGGCGGATTACCAGCGCGCGGCGAGGGATGTAGGCCTCATCAATGCCGCGATTCCCGCCACGGCCGGGCAGGTGCATGGCTTCGGCTGGGAGACCAACGCGATCCTGATCTGGACCAACACCCCGACGGCCCAGGAGTTGAACTGTGCGAACCAGTACTACCAGGTGGTGATGGAACCCAGCAGCCAGGGCGTGTGGAGGATCCAGTTTCCACGCAACATCAACTGTTTCGCCGCCATCCGGGTGTACGAGGCCGTCCCCGGCGTGAACTATGCCACCATCAACGCTTTCGG
This sequence comes from Phycisphaerales bacterium, assembly GCA_046155605.1. Classification (GTDB taxonomy): domain Bacteria; phylum Planctomycetota; class Phycisphaerae; order Phycisphaerales; family UBA1924; genus JAEUIZ01. The sequence continues at coordinate 11,960 of JBJXFQ010000057.1, read as the reverse complement.
CGGCCCCGGCGGCGCCCTCTGCCTCAACACCTGGACCTACGAGCCCGATGGAGCGGCCAACTGGCGATGGAGCATCCACGAGTCGCACCTGGTTGTCATGCACGGCTCGGCCTTCTGCCGCTCTGACGGCTCGTGGATCGTGCTGACCACGCCCACGGGCGGTCTCACAGTCTCGTGCTACGCCAACTGCGACGACTCCACCGTCGCGCCGCTTCTCAACGTCGCCGATTTCGCCTGCTTCCTCAACCGCTTCAGCGCCGGCGACGCCAGAGCGAACTGCGACGGCTCATTTGCGGCGCCCATGTTGAACGTTAACGACTTCATCTGCTTCATCAATAAGTTCGCCGCCGGATGTTCGTAAAGGCAGGATCACGCTGGGCATCGAAGTGCGATCGATGCCGGGTCCGGGCGAGCGTGCGTCAGAGCGTGCCGGATCGCGACACGCCTCGAGTGTCGCAAACGAGCCCTTCTCCACCTTCGTCGACGGCTACGGCACCGACTCCATCAATCAGGACGTCCAAGCCCTGCTCTGGACCCGCCCCAACTGCTACCCCAACTGCGACGCCGGCACCGTGCCCCCCGTCCTCAACGTCGCTGACTTCGTGTGCTTTCTCAACAAGTTCGCGGCGGGGTGCTCATAGGTCCCATCCGCGATTCTCGACGCGCATAGCACCCCCTTGGGGTCATTCCGCATTCGGACGTGAGTCGCGGGGATCGGCCGCGGGTACAAAGACGGCATCGGTGGCACGGGTGATGAGCGAGACGTTGTCGGGGAGGTGGGCGGCGACTCGAGCGAGGACGTCGCCAACGACCTTGCGCGAGAAGACCGAACGGCGGGACTTGCCCATGATGAGCGTGTCGCAGCCGTAGGTGACGGTGTAGTCGAGGATCTCGTCGGCGATCTCGACGCCAGTGACATAGATGGGGAAGAAGGGGACGCCGGCGCGAGCGGCGAGGGTGGCGGTGGTGCCGAGGGCTTCCTGGGCGCCCGGGTCGTCCTCGATGCTGGGAATCTGGCCCGGCTGCACGTCGATGAGGCGAAGGGTACGGACGTAGATGGCGAAGAGGACGCCGTTGCGTCGGCGGGCCATGTCAACGGCGAACTCGGACTGGTAGCGGCCGCGTGCGGCGAGCATGATTCGTGGACGCGATGGGTCGAGTTTGGCCGGGGCGCGGCGGATCTCTTCGAGCCAGCCGGAGGGGGGCGCGGGGAGGGCCATTCGAGCGGCGGCGCGGGCGCGGGAGTGCAAGACGGCGCGGGTGCCGAGGGCGGCGGCGATGAGGATGCCGGCGAAGATGGTGGCGTTGGGTTTGGAGACGATGATGGTGAGTTCGATCGCGGACATGATGCCACCGAGCGCCCAGAGTCCGGCGCGTTCCCACTTGGCCATGACGAGTTCGCTGTTCCAGGCGCAACTGAGCATGTTGATAGCGATGGCACCGACGACGCCGATGGCGTACAACTCGCCGAGGGCTTTGGCGTCGGAGATGACGAGCAGGACGAGCAAGGGGAGGATGCCGGCGACGACCAGTCCGACCCAGGGAACGCCGGAGTAGTTGAGGCGCGTGAAGGCGCGCGGGACCTCACCATCGCGGCCCATGGAATAGAGGACGGAGACCATGGCCATGATGGCGGTATTGACGGCGGAGAGGAGGAGAAGCCCGAAGATGACACCGGCAACAATGCCGAAGGATCGACCGACGGCTGGCCCCGCGGCCTGCGTCGCGGAGTGCTCGGCGAGAAGTTTGACGGCGGTATCGCGGTAGGCGCGAACCTCGGCGGGGACGGCGTCCGGGCTGAGGTTGCCTCGAAGTTCGTGCGTGACGTAATCGGGAGTGGTAACTGGCTGGAGCGCGGGAAGGGCGTTGAGGGCGATGGCGAAGAGGAGATTGAGCGCGATGACTTCGATGAGCACGGGCCAGATGGTGCGGCGGGCGGTGCGGGCGACGGGCTGACGCATGAGGCCGGTGAGATTGGCGACGGCCTCGACGCCGGAGAGGGCAAGGACGATCCGGACGAGCGATTCCCAACGGGTCCAGGGGGAATCGAGGCCTGGCGCATCCAGGGTTGCGTTGCGAAGGCCGGCGGGGATGAGCGGGAGGCAGAGAGCCGCGACGACGGCGGAGGCCAGGACCGCCGCGACAGCGATGGCGAGCGCGAGCCGGCCTGCGCTGCGTGCGCCGAGCCAGTTGACCATGCCGAGCAGGGCGATGGTGAAGACGGAGGCCGGGACAACCCAATCGGCGGAGAGGCCGAAGTAGTGGAAGCCTTCGACGGCTGAAAGAGAGGCGGTGATGATGTAGCCGCCCAGGAGGAGCGTGGCACCGATGACGGAGAGCGTGGGGTTGACGTGCCGGGCCGCGGCATAGACCCCGCCACCCTCGGGGAAACTGCGGCAGACGATGGTGTAACCCCAGGCGACGGCGGCCATGATGACGGACATGGCGGTGAGATAGAGGAGCGAGGCGTGGCCCGTGTAGTAGAAGGCGAGGCCCAGGACGTAGAGGCGGCTGGTGCCCCAATCACCAAAGAGGAGCGCCGCCGCGTGCCGGGCCTTGAGGGTCCGTGGTCGATTCTCGGCGATCAGCATCGAGGGTGCTCGGGCGTGCGGCGAAGGGGGCAGTGTAGACGGGCGTGATGGGGGAGCGGAACGAGCGGGAGCGCGACGGCGGGTCCAAGAGGCGGCGCGGCGAGTGCTCGCGTCCTACGCTCGCCCCATGCATTACGACGCACATCAGCCGGTGATCAATGATCTTGAGGCGCGGATCGTGACCATCCGCGACTCGCTTTAACTACGACGCGAAGGTGGTGAGGCTGAAGGAGCTCGAGGGGCTCATGGCCGAGGCCGACTTCTGGAACAGCCAGGAGAAGGCGAAGAAGGTCGTCGCGCAGGTCAAGGGGCTCAAGGCGCAGGTCGAGCCGCTGCGGAAGGTGATGGCGACGTTCGAGGACGCGAAGACGGCCTACGAGATGTCGCGGGAGGTCGGCGACAAGGACCTGCTCGCGGAGGCGGATCGGCAGTTGTTCGAGTTGCAGGCGCGGATGGCGAAGGTGGAACTCCAATCGCTGCTCTCGGGCAAGCACGACCATCGCAACTGCTTCCTGACGATCTCGGCGGGGGTCGGCGGGACGGAGGCCAACGACTGGGCCGAGATGCTGTTTCGCATGTACCTCTTCTACTGCGAGAAGATGGGGTTCGAGGTCGAGGAGGTTGACAAGGGGTTCGGCGCGGAAGTGGGGATCGATTCGATCACGCTGCATGTGAAGGGGGCGCACGCGTTCGGATACCTGAACTGCGAGCGTGGGACGCACCGGCTGGCACGGGTGTCGCCGTTCAACGCGCAGGGCAAGCGGCAGACGAGTTTCGCCACGGTCGAGATCACGCCGGAGTTTGAGGAGAAGACGCTCGAGATTCCCGAGAAGGACGTGGAGATCACGCCGTTCGTGCGGGCATCCGGTCCCGGCGGGCAGAACGTGAACAAGGTGGCGACGGCAATCCGCGTGGTCCACAAGCCAACGGGCATTCAGGTGGTGGCGAGCACCTATCGCGACCAGCCGCAGAACCGATCGCAGGCACTGGCGGTCTTGCAGGCGAAACTGGAGCAGATCGAGGAGGAGCGGCGGGAGAAGGAAATCGCCGCGGCGGCCGGGGGCGCGCTCGACCGCGGCTGGGGGACGCAGATTCGGTCATATGTCTTCTACGACAACCGCGTGAAGGACCATCGGACGGGGCACGAGCGGAGCGACTACGAGGCCGTGCTGCGCGGGGAGATCCAGGATTTCGTGGACGCGGAGTTGCAGCGGCGAAGAGCGGAGAAGGAGAAGGGGAAGAAGTAGCGAGCGGGCGTGCGGCGCGCGGGCTTATCATCGCGCCATATGCCAGACTGTCGCTCCCAGAGGCTGCTCGCCCTCCCGCCCTTTCTCTTCAACGAGATCGACAACAAGAAGCGCGCCGCGATCGCCGCGGGTAAGGATGTGATCAACTTGGGCGTGGGCGACCCCGACCGGCCCACGCCCCAGTTCGTGATCGACGAGATGAACCGTGCCATGCGGGTGCCGGTCAATCACCAGTACCCGGATTGCTGGGGGACGAAGCGGTTTCTCGAGGCGGCGGCAGGGTTCATGCTGCGGCGGTTCGGCGTGCGCGTCGATCCGCGGAAAAACATCCTCGCGACCATCGGCGGGAAGGACGGGATCGCGCATTTCCCGCTGGGCGTGCTGAATCCGGGTGACGGGGCGATCGTGTTTGTGCCGGCGTATCCGGTGTACGCGAGCGGGACGATCCTGGCGGGCGGGCGGGTGAATCGGGTGCTGACGACGCCGGAGCGGCGATTTCGACCTGACTTTGCGGCGCTCTCGGCGGAGGTCGCGCGGTCGAGTAAGTTGATGTGGCTCAACTTTCCCGGGAACCCGACGGGCGCGACGGCGACGGCGGAGGTGTTCGCGGAGGCCGTGCGGTTTGCGGAGCGGCACGGACTGATCATCGCATCAGACCTGGCGTACAGCGAGGTGTACTTCGGCGAGCCGGTGCGGAGCCTGTGGCAGACAGCGGACATCGCGACGACGCGCGGGATCGAGTTTCACTCGCTCTCGAAGACGTTCAACATGACGGGGTGGCGGGTCGGCTTTGCCGTGGGGCACGAGGACGCGATCGCAGCGCTTCGGCAGGCGAAGGACAACTACGACTCGGGGGTTTTCAACGCGATCCAGGCGGCGGCGGCGGTGGCGCTCGACCGGTTTGATGATCCACAGATCGCGGCGATGCGGGCGGAGTATCAGTCACGGCGTGACATCGTGGTGCGCGGGCTGCGCGCTGTGGGGTGCGAGGCTGAGCCACCGGAAGCGGGGATTTTCGTGTGGGCGCGGACGCAGAAGGTTGACGGAAGGCCGATGGATTCGTGGGCGTTTTCGGGGAAGTTGATCGATGAGGCGGGCGTCGTGACCGTGCCGGGAGCGGGGTTTGATGAATCGGCGAGCGGCTGGGTGCGTGTAAGCCTGACGCGCGAGACGGAGCGGATCGCGGAGGCGATGGAGCGGCTGGGGAAACTGCAGTTCTGAGCGTGTCCTCGCGCGGATTTCAGAGCAAGGCATTCACCGATCGCACCAGTCTGGAGACTGGTGCCACCGAAGAATGCTATCGCTTGTCCATCGGCGTGTAGGCGACGGCGTGCGGGCCGACGTACTTGGCGGCGGGGCGGTAGAGGCGGTTGTCGGAGAGTTGCTCGATGGCGTGGCCGGCCCAGCCGCTGGTGCGCGACATGGCGAACATCGGCGTGAAGAGGTCGAGTTTGAGGCCGATGGAGTGGTAGGTGGTGGCGGAGTAGAAATCGACGTTGGGATAGATGCCCTTGGCGCCGACCTCGCGGGCCATGATCTGCTCGATCTTGCTGGACATCTCGTAGAGGCGGAGGTTGCCGGTGTCGGTGGCGATCTGCTTGCTGAAAGTCTTGAGGAAGGTGGCGCGGGGGTCAATGGTCTTGTAGACGCGGTGGCCGAAGCCCATGATGCGCTCCTTGCGCGCGAGACGGCCCATGATGTAGGGCTCGACGACGGCCATGGCGTCCTTGCCTTCTTTCTTGGCGAGGGCCTCGATCTCGGAGAGCATGTCCATGACCTCTTCGTTCGCGCCGCCGTGGAGCGGGCCGCGCAGGCTACCGATGGCGGCCGTGATGGCGGAATACATGTCGCTGAGCGTCGAGATGACGACGCGGGCGGTGAAGGTGGAGTTATTGAGCCCGTGATCGGCGTGCAGGATCATGCAGATGTCAAAGGCGCGGGTCATGGCCTCGGTCGGCTCTTTGCCGTTGAGCATGTAGAGGAAGTTGGCGGCAAAGGAGAGGTCCGGGCGGGGCTCGACGAGTGCGAGGCCGCGGCGGTGGCGGTCGTAGTAGGCGATGATGGTGGGAACCTGCGCGAGGATGTTGAGCGCGCGATCCTTCATCGCGGGGACGTCGGGGTCGGCGACGCCCTTCAAGCCATTGGGCGAGTTATCGAACATCGCGAGAGCGGAGGTCATGGAGCGGAGGACGTGCATGGGCTGCGCGTCTTTGGGGGAGTTCAAGATGAGTTTGGTGAGGTCGTTGGGGATGCGCGAGCGGGAGTGGAGTTGCCTGGAGAACTCGGCGAGTTCGGCCTTGTTGGGGAGGCGCGTGTTCCAGAGGAGGAAGACGGTCTCCTCGAAGGTGGAGTTACGCGCGAGGTCGTCGATGGGGATGCCGACGTATTCGAGGACGCCCTTCTCGCCGTCGATGAAGGACATGCGAGTTTCCGCGGCGACGATGCCCTCAAGACCCTTGGAGAACGTGCTCATGGTTGCTGGCTGCTCCGCTGCCCGACGAGGAGTTGATGGTGCTCCGACGCCACAACCGGCGTGGAGGGAGCAAGTATATGCAGCACTCCCCCACCGCCCCGATTCGTGGGCGGAGATGCCGCTAGAGTTGGCCCCATGCCGCCCGAGCCCCCACCAAAAGCACAGAACCTCGCGCCCGCGATCACGATCCGCCGATTGACCCCCGCGGACTCGATGGAGGAACTGACGAGCCTGCTGCATCGGGCGTATCGGTCACAGGTGGAGATGGGGCTTCAACCCCTCGCGGGTAGGCAGGATGTCGAGACGACGCGGAAGCGGGCGAGCAACGGCGAGTGCTATGTGGCGGTGATGCGAGAGGCGCGCCCGGGCGCGACAACGCACGAGCGTCTGGTCGGGACGATCCTGTTTCATGAGGTCGAGGACGCGAAGGGGCCGCCGTGGTTTCAGAACAAGCACGTTGACAGTTTCTCGCAGTTCGCGGTCGATCCGGAGACCCAGGGCCGGGGGATCGGCCAGATGCTGCTCGACACGGTGGAGCGGCGCGCGGTCGAATGCGGCGCGCGGGAGATGGGGCTCTCGATGGCCGAGCCGGACAAGAAGTTGATGGAGTTCTATCTGCGTCGTGGGTATCGGTTCGTGGAGCACTGGCAATGGCCGTACACGAACTATCGCAGCGCGATCCTGAGCAAGGTTCTGAAGAGATAACGCGTCGAGCGGGCCACCTTCACGCTGCGCGGAGCGCTACGTCAACAGGACTCAACTATCGGTGCGATCGATGACTTGATAGGAGTCGCGTTCGCCGCGGCCACGGAGCGGGTAGTCTTTGCGTAGGGGATGGGCCGGAAACTCCTCCCACGTGAGGATTCGGCGGAGGTCGGGATGATTGCGGAAGCGGATGCCGAACATGTCGAAGACCTCGCGCTCCATCCATTCGGCACCGGGCCAGAGGTCGGTGACGGAATCGAGCATGAGCGCGGGGTCGGCGTCGATGCCAAGCGTGGGGAGCGAGGGGTTGAGGAAAGTCTTGACAAAGAAGCGGCGATCGTGGGCAAAGGACAGCAGGTTGTAGACGACGGCAAAGCGGCCCGGCATGGCGGCCGGGTAGTTGAGGTAGTCGATGCCGCCGACGTCGGAGAGGAAGTTGTAGGCGGCGCGGGCATCGTCCTTGAGGAACCGCAAGGCGTCGTGCAGGTCGGTGGACTCGACGATCAGCGTGGATTGGCCGCGAAACTCGGTGGCGCGGAAACGGCGATCGGGGAGCGCCTCCTTGAGGAGGGCGAAGGTCGGATGGTCAAGGGTGGTCATGGGCGGGAGTGTATGCGGGAGCGCCAGGAGCGGCGTTGCGTTCAAGGGTCGTGCGTCGCGCACCACTGGTGGCACCAACAATCGCGGCGGTGTAGGCTGGGCTGATGGCGGAGCGCATGAAACTGATCTCGCTGGTGGTTGGGCCGCTGGACTTTGTCGGCGGACGGGCGCTGGCGGTCTTGGATCACATCGGCAGCATGGTCTTTCTGCTGGCGGAAGCGGCGACGTGGGTGCTTCGCGGGGCACGGTTCAAGGGGCGCGTTCGCGTTGGATATGCGGCGATCGTGAGCCAGATCGTTCGCGTCGGCGCGCGGTCGATTTTCATCATCTCGCTCGTCTCGTCGTGCATCGGGTTAATCCTGGCGCTGCAACTCGCGCCGCCGCTGGATACCTACGGGCAGAAGGAACTGGTGGCGAACATCATCGGCGTGGCGGTGCTGCGCGAACTGGGGCCGCTGATCGCGGCGGTCGTGATGACGGGCTTTGCCGGGGCGGCGATCGCGGCGGAGATCGGGACGATGGTGGTGGGCGAAGAAATCGAAGCGCTCGAGGCGCACGCGCTGAGCCCGGTGCGGTTTCTGGTGGTGCCGCGGGTGATCGCATCGCTCATCAGCATGACGGCCCTGGCCGTGGTCGCGGACGCGGTGGCGATCGCGTCGGCGCTGCTCACCGCGATGCTGGCGCTGGACATCCCGGCATCGACTTTCATCACCAACATGCTCGATCAGGTGGCTGGCGTGGATTTCCGCACCGGCGTGATGAAGGGCGCGGTCTTCGGACTGCTCATCGGGATCATCGCGTGCGGCAACGGGCTCAAGGTGACGGGCGGCGCGGCGGGCGTGGGCAAGGCGACCACGAGCACGGTCGTGGAATCGGTGGTGGCGATCATCATCGCCGACATGATGTTCACGGCGATGTTCTACGCACTGGGGCTGGTCTAGAGCGATCGGCGGCTCGTCAGCGCTTGGTGCCGCTGCGGGCGGTGATCATGGCGCATGAGACAACCGCCAGCCGTGAGGCTTTTGGCCCCAAGACCGGCGGAATCTCCTTCTCCTTCATCCGCGTGAGCGTTGAAAGCCGGTTGAGTGCCTTCATTCCCGCTGACCGCGCTCGCCCGGACCTGCCGGCACGCACGAGCGGAAACGTGTGACGCGGCCGGCCTGGCTTGGTTGCTTTAGCGGCGACGGCGTCCGAGAGCGAGCACGCCGAGCGCGAGGATCGAGGCGGTCGCGGGGCTCGGCACGATGGTCATCGCGACGAGCGTCTCGCCGCCGCCGATGGTGCCGAGGCTGGTGCCCGCACCGGTGACGAGATCGATTCCCCAAAGGGTGGACTGCGAAAGGGAGACGTTCTGGACAGCGGCGAAGGCGAGGCCGCTGGCACCGGAGATGTCGAAGCCGCCGATGGCGTTGACGTTGGCATTGCCGCCCATCCCAAGCGTGCCGATGGTGGAGAGCGTGCCGGCGTTGGGGGTGGTGATGCGCACGAGGGCGTCGAGGCCGGCGTCGATGGCGAAGAGGGCCGTCGAGGTCGCCCCGGGGACGTTGTTGCTGTAGGCGACGTGGGTGATGTTCGGGTTGACGCCGAAGTTCGGGTCGCCGGCGACATAGGCAAGGTCGGTGTCGGTGTTGACGACGCCGCTGGTGGCGGGGTTCGCGAGGCGATAGTTCTTGTCGGTGTTGCTGACGATGCGGAGGGCGACTGGACCCGTGGGGTTGAAGTCGAAGCCGAAACTCGCGCCGTTGAGAGCGGTGCCGAGCGGGTTGACGAGTGTGGCAGCACCGTTGCTGGGATTGAGGCGGTAGAGATTGTTCTGCGAACCCAGGCCGTAGATGAACCCGTCGTTCGGGCGGAGGTCGATGCCGCTGATCTGCTCGTTAGAGGCGAGCCCGGTGATGGCAAAGCCGGAGATGATCGTTCCGGGAGTGCTCGTGTCGAAAGAAATCAGTCGCTGCTGAGCGGTGACGCCATAGACCAGTTCGGCACTGGCGGTACTCGCCGTTAGCATCCCGGCGGCAGCGGCGAGCAGGGCGATGCTCTGGATTCGTGTGGTGGGACGGATTTGCATTGCTTCTTCTCCTCTTTGACGCGGAACGTGCCGCGCATTCCTGGAAGATGCCGGCGCACGAAGACCACTCGCAGGCCGGCGACTGCGAATTCACCAAGAGCGATCGGTGAACCACCAAATCTCTCTCTCTACGTCAAGTTCGAGGCTCGGCAGCCGATGGTTTTTAGAGGTCGATGATTCCGGCACCGGTCACGGATCACTGGCGCGAAGAATCTGTAAAGCGTCAGGCGCTGCGCGCGGCGTTCCGTCGCTCCCGCAAGCGCTCCAGGTGCAATGCGAACGGTCTAGCCCTCGCGCGGCGCAACCACGACACGCCGCTTGAGGCTTGGCACAACCGTCCCGCCCGGCTCCTCGATAGTCACGGCAAAGAGCGCGACGCGACGGAGGTCGATGGCCGGGTCGATCGGAACGATGACCTCGCCCTCGGCACTCGCGTTGAAGACGCCGCCGCTGACTTTCTGCTCCATGCCGCGTTCGTCGATGACCCAGATCTGGTACTGCTCGACCTTGGGGTCGTTGGGCTTGAGGCCGACGAATCGGAGGTAGCCCTGCTCGAGGTTGTCGTTCCACACGACATCGCCCTTGACCCCGGGCTGCTCGGCCGGGGCGTCAGGCAGATCGAAGGGCTGCCAGGCGAGACGGACGGTACCGGGAAGTTCGAGCAGTTTGCGGCGATTCTGCTGGACCTCCGCAGGATCGATGGGTGCTTCGAGACTGGCGATGCGCAGTTGCGCGGCATCGAGCGAACGGGTCGCGTCGCGGAGCGCATCGGCGAGGCGAGTCGATTCCTGCTCGCGGGTGCGGAGCGAGTCGCCGAGGCGCATCGCTTCCTGTTCACTCTGCTGTAGTTGGGCCGCGAGAGCACCGGCGCGAGCCTCCGCGGCTCGGGTGGCACCACGAAGTTCCGATAGTTGCCATGTGAGGACGCCTACCCCAAGCGCGAGCAGCACGCTTGCGGCGACAGCGAGGCGAGCACCGAACGTTCTGCCGCGCGTGGGCACCGCAGCGGACGAGATCCGCCCGGCGATGGGTCCGGCCGTGGATTCGGTACTGGCTGAGGGTGCCATGAGTCGCTCACCGAGCGTAAGGAGGCGAGCCCGCGTCTCCGCCGGCATGGGGATTCGACCTCCCGCGCGAGCAGCGAGGTCGGCGAGCGGGTCGGCCTCGGGCACGGAGAGGCCGGCACGCTCAAGGAGACCCTCAAACTCGGCGCGTTCATCAGCGGGAAGTTGGTCGAGCGCGTCGTCAGCAAGCAACTCGCACAGACGGTCCAGCGCCTCGGGCGAGAGGGATGACGGGCGATGCCCGGAGTCGCCGGGCGATCTCTGATCGTTCGGGCGCGGGGGCTGTGTCGTCATGGGCGACCCTCCCGCAAACTGGTGGTGCCGGCATCGGCATTGCCGTCCACCGCGGATTGCTTGGGCTCGCGCAACTCGCCGGGAACCAGCGCCCGTTGCAGCCGGATCACCGCGCGGCGAAGGCGCGACTTGACCGTGCCGACGGGGACTTCCGTGGCGAGCGCGATCTCGCGGTGGCTCATGCCGCGCGAAACCGCGAACCAGAGCGCCAGCCGCTCTTCCGGGGGTAAGTTAGCGAAATCATCGCCCAACTCGCGCATCTCGACGATGGAAGGCGCTTCGGCGTTGGCTTGCCGGGCGCGGTCGAGGAATCGATGCGGAGACCGGGCGACCATGCGACGCCGAGCATCCACGATCCGGCGCCGCGCGATGGTCGCTACAAACGCGGCCTCGGAGCCGCGGGATGGATCGAACCGCCCCGCGGCGAGCCAGAGGCTGATGAACACGTCCTGCACCGCGTCCTCGATCTCGGCGCGATCGCCTCCGAGATAGCGAGAGGCGATCGACCAGACGAGCCCGCCGTACTCGTCGAGGCACCGCGCGACGGCCACGCGATCGCCCGCTGAAAGTTGTTGAAGGATGGTGGGCAAAGACGGTCTCATCGGTTGCGTTCGCTCGCCGACCGCATGGCGATTCACGATCGACGGGTAATGTAGCACGCCGCGGGCTGGGCGATCCAGTACGGGGCCGACTGGAGCGGACTCTGTTGAAGTGCATCGGTGGCACAGGCGTCCCGCCTGTGCGGACAGTCATGTGCGCGATGCCGGCCGCCACACCTCGCCAGAGACTGCTCTAGAGCGGTTTCATCTTTCGCGTAGCGAGTACCCGCAGTGCTTGAAGCAGTTGGCGGCGTCTGAAGGCGTGACGGCGGCGAGCACCGATCGCATGGCGTTCCAGAGCGCGTCCCTGGTGCGGCAG
>JBJXFQ010000056.1:0-9072 GCA_046155605.1 Phycisphaerales bacterium | reverse complement strand
GCGCACATACTCGTCGTACCCGATCTCCGGCGGCGGTTGCGTCAAGCCCATGGCGGTTCCTCATCGCTCCATCGGCCCGCCACACGCCCACGATTCACAAATCGATCCCCTTCCGCCGATACTTCCCCTGCACTCCACGCCCCGTGCCAAAGATGCGCCCCTCCTCCTCAAAGACCTTTGCCATCGGCCTCAGCAAGACCGGCACCCACAGCCTCCACCACGCCTTCCTGCGCCTCGGCCTGCGATCCATCCACTACCCCGACCCCGCACCGCTCCTCCGCGGCGATTTCACCACCCTCGCCCCCTTCGACGCCGCCGGCGACATCCCCGTCGCGCTCTTCTACCAACAACTCGACGCCGCCTTCCCCGGCAGCCGTTTCATCCTCACCACCCGCCCCCTCGAGCCCTGGCTTGAGAGCATCCGCGCCCACCTCGCTCGCCGCGACCACCCCCGCTACACCGCCAACACACCCGCCGCCCAGGTCCGCCACCGCATGTACGGCTCGGTCCGCTTCCATCCCGACGCCTATACCCGCGCCTTCCAACTCCACCACGTTCGCGTCCGCGATTACTTCCGCGACCGGCCCGATGACCTCCTCGAAATCAACATCTGCGCCGGCCAGGGCTGGGACGCGCTCTGCCCCTTCCTGGGGCTGCCGATCCCCTCACAGCCCTTCCCGCACACCAACCGCCGCCCAGACGTGCCCGCCGAGCCCGCCGTCATTGCCGTGCCGCTGGTCGTCCCCGCGACTCGCCCCGCTTGACGCAACCCGCTTCGGCGTGCGATCGTGTTCCTCGTGGCCCACGCCTCCCCCACCCCCGCCGCCTGGCGCGCCCTCACCGCGATCGCGGCCATCGCCCTGGGCTACTCCCTCGCCCGCCACCTCACCATCCCCTCCGCCGCCGCCTTCGGCGTTGCCAGCGGCCTGTGCGCCCTCGCCGCCCTCTCGCGCCATTGGCTCTGCCGCGTCGCCCTCTTCGCCGCCCTCGCCGCCGCCGCCAGTGGCTGGTTCACCCTCCGACTCCTCGAGCGCCCCGCCGACAACGCCCTCGCCGCGCTCGAAGCCTCGCCGCTCCCCGTCACCATCGTCGGCATCGTCCGAGGCACCCCCGAGCGCATCCTCCCCGCGCTCGATCCCCTCGCACCTTTCGCCGCCACCGCCGCCCCTTGGCGCTTCGAACTTGACGCGCTCCACCTCGAACCCTCCGGCCAGCGCGCCCGCGGCATCGTCCGCGTCTACGTCACGGGCCGACCTCCACCCATCGCCCCCGGCACCGTCCTCGCCGTCCAGGGCCTCTTCTCGCCCTCGCCGCCACCCATGAACCCCGGCGAGATCGATCGCCGCCTCTTCGATCGTCAGGCCGGCATCTTCGGCTCGCTCCGCGCCCCAAGCCCCGAACTCGTCCGCCCCGCGCCGCTCCCGCTCTCGACGCTTCAAGCCCTCCGCGCCGCTTGGCTCGATCTTCGACAGTCCTCGCGCCTCCGCGCCCAGCGCCTCCTCCTCGGCGATGCGCCAAACTCCGACAACGCCAACTCCAACGCGGATTCCAGCCCCGCCCGCGCCCTCCTCGCCAACCTCGTCCTGGGCCTTTCCTCCCCAGACCTCGACGACGCCCGCGCCCCCTTCACACGCATCGGCCTCGCCCACGTCCTCGCCATCTCCGGCTTCCACCTCTCCATCATGACCGCCATCGGCCTCTTCCTACTCCGCCTTCCCCGCGACCTCGGCCGCATCGAACCCATCCTCATCATCGCCCTCATCCTTCTCTACATGCTCGTCCTCCCCTTCAACGCCCCCGTCTGGCGCTCCGCGCTCGCCGTCATCGCCGTCCTCCTCGCCGACGCCTCCGGCCGCCGCTACGACCCGCTCGCCATCCTCGCCTGGATCGCCGCCGCACTCCTCGTCGCACGTCCCCTCGACCTCTGGTCACTCGGTTTCCAACTCTCCTTCGGCCTCGTCGCCCTCATGCTCCGCTACGGCAACTCCTTCGACGCACGCCTCTTCGGCCTCCGCATCCGCGGCCTGCGACGCTCCCTCCCCGAGCCCGCCTCCGCCTTTCTCCTCGCCGCCCGCCGCCTCCTCAGCACCAACCTCCTCTGCCTCCTCGCCGCCACGCCACTCATCGCGCATCACACCGGCCTCGTCAGCCCCGCCGCCCTCGTTAGCGGCTTCCTCCTCATCCCGCCCATGATCGTCCTGCTCGCCGGCGCCTATCTCGCCATCCTCCTCGGCGTCCTCCTCCCGCCGCTCGCCGAGCCTGTCATCTCCCTCCTCCACACGCTCGCCAACGCCAGCGCCGCCGTCGCAAACCTCATCGACACCGTCCCCGGCTCATCCCTCCGCGCTCCGGCCCTCTCCACCTTCTGGACCATCGCCACCACCGCCGTCGTGCTGCTCTTCATCGCCCGTCCCTTCCGCCGCGATCCCGCCGCCCGCCTCGCCGCCCTCGGCGTCATCCTCTGGACCCTCGCCGAAGTCATCCTCGGCCCGCGCCTCCCACGCTCCACCCCGCTCCGCATCGACACCCTCGCCGTCGGCGACGGCACCTGCCACCTCCTCCGCTCCGGCACCGATGCCATCCTCTGGGATTGCGGTTCCCTCTCCCCCTCCATGGGCCGCGGCATGATCCCCCGCGCCCTCCGCAACCTCGGCGCATGGCGCGTCCCCACCGCCGTCATCACCCACCCCAACCTCGACCACTTCAACGCCCTCCTCGACGCCGCCCAACCCCTCGGCCTCCGCACCGTCCTCGTCTCCCCCGCCTTCCTCCGCGCCGCGGCTGAGCGCCCCCACGCTGCCGAGGCCTTCCTCCTCGATCGCCTCGCTCGCCGACACATCGCCGTCCACCGCATCACTCGCGGCCACTCGATCCCGCTTGGCCACGCCTCGATCGACTTCCTCTCGCCACCCGCCGACGCCACCTGGCCCGAGCCGAACGACCACTCGCTGGTCGCGATCGTGCGCGCGCCCGGCGTCCCCGCCATCCTTCTTACAGGCGACGTGCAGGACCGCGCCATCGAGGCCCTCCGCGCCGCCGGCACGCTCCCGCCCATCGCCGTCATGGAGGCCCCGCACCACGGCAGCGCCAAGCCCGCCGCGGTCGATTGGCTCCGCGCCGTTGACCCGCCGATCGTCATGCAATCGACCGGCCCGAGTCGCGCGCGCGACGACCGCTGGCAAGACACCCGCGCCAGCCGCCTCTGGTTCTGCACCGCCGAACGCGGCAGCGCTTGGGCCGAAGTCCGCGCCGACGGCTCCCTCCGCGCGGGAGCGTTTAGGTCGGAACGCGAAGTGACCGCGAAAGTGGTGTCGGCCCCGGCCTCCCCACCAGGCACAGCCCCATCAGCATCGCCAGCCACGCCCCCGTGATTGTCGTCTGATGCACCGGATCAAACAGCCCCGCCAACGCCATGCCGACCAGCGCAAACCCCGGCCCGGCCGCATAACTCCCCAGCCCCGATCCCGGCCTCGCGCCTTCATGCCCCGACGGCCCGAGTTCACGCAGCCCGCCGCGGATTGCGATCCCCATCACCAGCCCCGCCAGTGCCAAGCCCACCAGCCCCGTCGTCGCCGCGATCTGCAAGGGTGCTGAGTGCGCGTGCAGATGCAGCGGCATGGTCGCCGCATCCTCGCCAAAGTCCGCCGCGTGTGCGCGCGCCCAAGGCCGAAACCCGCCCGCCCCGACCCCAGTGATGGGCCGCGCCCGCACCTCGCGCACCGCCCACTTCCACATCAGCAGCCGCGCGCCGGTGTCCGTCCGATACTCGCCCCGCGCCGCTGCCGCGAGGTCGGATCGCGCCAACTCGATCCGCCGCCCGATCGCTGGCCCCGCGAGCGCCCAGACCAATACAGCGACCACAACCAGCGCGGCCACGCCCATGCCGACGGTGCCACCCACCGTGCCACCGACCGTTGCTTTGAGCGGTCGGTGCTTCTTCGTGCCACGGACCTCACTTTGGAGGTCCATGCTGCTGTGTGCCGCGAACATCCGATCGCTCGCGCGATCGGCTCCTGAATCTCTTTCGTTCGGGGGGTTGGGCGTCCCGCCTGTGCGCCTCGCGAACACCCACCTCACCCCCGCCACCACGCCGACAATCCCAATCAGCCCCGCCGAGGCGATCCACGCGCCGCGCGTTCCCGTTGCGACCACTCCGGCCAGCATCACCACCGCTCCCGCCGCCGCGATCAGCCGTTCGTGTCCCCGGCCCATCATCGCCGCCGGCAGGTGCAGCCCCAGCCCCGCCGTCAGCAGCGTCCCGCCGACGATCGGCTCCCACCACCCCGCGTTGCGGTCAAGGTTCTGCGTCAGCATCAGCGACCGCAGGCCGACGCCGTGCCCGATCGCATTGACCGCCTGACTCGCCGCGCCGCACGTCAGCCCCGCCGCCAGTGCCGCAATCAGGAGTGTTCGTGCGCGCGCCACCGGCCAAACCATGAACGTCACCCAGATCCAGCGACAGTTGCCGAGTTCTCGCATCCCCTGTTCAGGGTCCGGCGACCACCGTAGCGAAAGTGCCTGCCATATCGCCCACAGGGTGACGGCGATGAACAACGGCTGTGCGCCGAACGAGAGCATGGTCCTATAAGTCAATCGGAACCGAATCAGTCCTATAACTAGCAGCGGAATGGCCATGAACTCGACAAAGGCGATGGGAAATCCGGCAAAGAAGAAGTACCACGCCGCGGCAAGGACGTGGAGCCGATGGCCGAGGGGGTCGCGGCGGGCCGGCTCGTCGAGTTGGTCGGCGACGTAGGCCGGTGCGAGATGGGGGTGGTGGCGGGCCAATGGAATGGACGCGGATGGGCCGGCGGATCGAGCCGATTGTCACGGGAGTGTGACAATCCGGCAACTCAACTGCCCGCGGATCGTAGAATGAAACAGGGTTTGGTGCGGCGGTGTGCCCACGAAGGAGCCGACATGACCGAGATTCAACGAGTCTTGAAGCGAGCGGCGTGGCGGCTCTTGGCGCTCGACCTGATGCGGACGCTCGCGGTGACGGCGACGGGGGCGGTCGTGTTGCTGATGGGCGTGCTGTTTGCCGAACGGATTTTCGGGCTTCCGGTGCGCTGGCCGACGGATTGGCTGCGGCTCTGGGGCTTGGCAGCGGGTCTGGCGGTCGTGGCGGCGTTCGGCTGGAGCATGGCTCGGCGAGCGCGTGGCGTGGCTCTGGCGCGCGAGGTCGATGAGCGGGCTGATCTCCGCGAGACGCTGAGCACGGCGATGTGCGTGGGCAAGAGCGAGGATGCCTGGGCACGGCTCGTCGTTGAGTCGGCGCAGGAGAAGGCCCGGCGGGTCGATGTTCGCCGCGCGATCCCGTTGATTGCCCCGCGACTCTGGCCCGTGCCCTTTGGCGCGGTGCTGGCGCTGGCGATCCTGTGGTTCAGCGTCCCGACGCTCGATGTGCTGGGGCTCTTGAAGACCCGCGAGACACAGGCGGCGAAGGAGCGCGAGATCATCGAGGTCAAGAGCGAGGTCAAGAAGAACGACGAGAAACTTCAGGAACTGATGAAGCAGGCGAAGGTGGACCTGAAGGAAGAGGCGAAGAACGAGGGCGAGGCGGGCGATCCCAAGGCACAGCAGACGCCCGACGAGATCCGCCGATCCGAGATCAAGAAACTGACGAGCCTGCAGGACAAGTTGGCGGAGATGAAGAGCGGCGAGAAGGCGCAGCAGGCGCAGGCGATCAAGCAGGCGATGAAGCAACTCAAGCAGCCGGGGCCGGGGCCGCTCGATGAGTTGGCCAAGTCGCTGCAGCGCGGCGACTTCGGGAAGGCGCAGCAGGACCTGGGTGAACTCTCGAAGAAACTGGCGGACGGCACGACCAAGCCCGAGGACAAGGCCAAGGCCCAGGAGCAACTGAAGAAACTCTCGGAGCAGTTGGCGAAACTGGCGCAGGATCGGCAGGAACTCGAGAAGAAACTCGAACAGGCCGGGCTGAGCAAGGAGCAGGCGTCGAAGATGGCGCGGGATCCGGAGGCGCTCAAGAAGGCGCTGGAAGGGCTGAAGAGTCTCTCAGACGAGCAGAAGCAGCGGTTGATGAAGGCGCTGCAGGCGCAGCAGAAGGCCGGGGAGAAGTGCGAAGGGATGTCGGACGAACTCGGCAAGATGGCGGCCAACATGGGCAAGCAGGGCATGAGCCAGGAGGGCAGCGAGGCGATGGAGGCGCTCTCGGGGCAACTCGGCGACCTCGAAATGCTGGATAAGGATCTCGACGCGCTCGACGCCGCATCGAAAGAGGCCGGCAAGCAACTCGCCAAACTCGCGGGCCAATGCTCGGGCGGCGATGGCGATGGCGGCGAGATGGGGATGAGCGATACGCAGAGCCCGTGGAAGGCTGGGGAGAGCGCGGGCAAGTTTGGCCAGGGATCGGGCGGCCCGGGCGTGAGCGGCGGGGGCAAGAGCCCCGACGAGGTCGATTCGCCCGTGGCGATCGAGAAGAAGATGAGCCAGAGCAAGACCGGCGCGGGGCCGATCGTGGGCAGCCGGCTGGTGTACGGCGACCAAGTCCGCGGCGAATCGGTGCGCGAGTTCTCGCAGGTTGTCGAGGCGGGCTCGAAGGCGGCGACCGAGGCCGTCGAGACGATGCAGGTGCGGCGCGAGTTGCACGGCGTCGTCAAACACTACTTTGGCAGGCTCGAGGCCCGGGCGCGCGACCAGAAAGCCAAGCCCGAAACGAAATCTGAGGGCAGGTAGGCTGCGAGCGTCTTCACCTCATCGAGCGGAATGACCACAGAGACACAAAGACACAGAGAGGCGGGTGGACAGATGCATGAGGTCTGCGCGCCCATTGGAGTCCTTCTCTGTGGCTCGGTGCCTCTGTGTTGAGGTTCGTGCGTGGCCCGATGGTACGGACGACACGAGTTCCGATCGCTCGCGCGATCGGCTCAAGCGCTCGCGCGATCGGTTCAAGATTCGGGTTCGAGTGCCTGTTCGCTCTGACGATCATGTTCATCGCAGCCTGCTCGCGTCCGCCGCGGCCCGAGGTCGTGCTCTACACCAGTTGTGATGACTATCTCCTGCGCGAGGTCGCACCCGCGTTCACGGCCAAGACCGGCATCGCCGTGCGGATCGTCGGCGACACGGAATCGACGAAGACCACGGGCTTGGTGCAGCGGTTGCTCGCCGAGCGCGATCGCCCGCGGGCCGACGTGTGGTGGTCCAACGAGCCCTTTGCCACGATCCGGCTCGACGCGGCGGGGCTGCTCGCGCCGGCGGATGTGCCCGGCGCGAAGGACCGGCCCGCGTGGCTCATCGGGCCTGAGGGCCGGTGGCACGGCTTCGCGCTGCGGGCCCGCGCCATCGTCTACAACACCAAGCGCGTTGAGGCGAAGGACGCGCCGCGCGACGAAACGGCCCTGACGCTCCCCACATGGCGCGGGCGGATCGGGATGGCTCGACCGCAGTTCGGCACGACGCGCGGCCTCGTGGCGTACCTCCATGCCCAACTCGACCGCGAGGCGTTCGACGCCTGGGCTCGCGGGATGAAGGCCAACGATGTGCGCCTCTTCGACGGCAACTCGGCGGTGGTGCGGGCCGTCGCCGAGGGGGTTATCGATGTCGGGCTCACCGACACCGACGACGTGCACGCGGGGCTCCGCGAGGGCTGGCCCGTGGCGATGGTGATGGGCGAGCGGTCGCTGCTGATCCCGAACACCGCGGCGATCGTGCGCGGGGGGCCAAACCCCAAGAACGCCGCGGCGCTGATCGAGTTCCTGCTCAGCGAGGAGGTCGAGCGGATGCTGGCCAAGAGCGACTCACGCAACATGCCGGTGCGGGCCTCGCTCGCGGCGGAGTTCGCGGCCAATGCGCTCCTGGGGCAGCCACCCGATCTCGAAGCGATTGCAACGCGGGCCGACGAGGCGATGGCGGCGTGGGAGGCGATCGCGGGGAAATGAGCGGTTCGACCGCGCGCCGGGCCTACGATGCCGCGGTATCCAGGCCGAGCGGAAGCGCGGCCGGGGAGGTTCACCCGATGATTCCAAAGCCGCCGCCGCGCGAGGTGTCGCCCGGATTCCTGTACATCCCGCCCTATCGAATCCAGGGCGTCTCGATCGCGGGTGAATCGACCTGCATCCAGGTGCCCGAACTTGACGTCTGCTTCGACATGGGCGAGTGCCTGCGCTTCGCGCTTGCCAGCAAGGTCGTGGCCATCTCGCACGGGCACATGGACCACATCGGCGCCCTTGCGTATTACTGCTCGCAGCGCAGGTTCCAGGGCATGGGCACGGGCAAGATCGTCTGCGACGCGCGGCTGGCGCAGCCGATCCACCGCATGATGGCCGGGTTCGTCGATCTCGAGCAGCAGCGGACGCCCTATGACGTCGTCTCGATCGAGCCCGAGGAGACGGTCGAGATCAAGCCGAGCATGTACCTTCGCGGCTTCCACACCGAGCACACCTCCCCGAGCATGGGGTATGTGGTCGTCGAGAAGCGAAGCAAACTCAAGCCGGAGTTTGCCGAGTTTCCGCAGGAGAAACTCCGCGAACTGAAGGAGCGCAACATCGAGATCACGCGGATCATCGAGATCCCGCTCGTGGCCTACCTCGGCGACACCTCGCCCGGGCCGCACCTCGTCCGCCCCGACGTGCGCAAGGCCGAGATCATCATCACCGAATGCACGTTCTTCGAGCCCGAGCACCAGGACCGCGCCAAGGTCGGGATGCACATGCACATCAACGACATCGCCGAGTGGCTCCGCGTCGTCGAGTGCAAGGCGATGATCCTCACGCACATCTCGCGTCGGACGCACCTGGGCTACGCCAAGCAGCGCATCACCGAACTCGTGGGCGAGGAGAAATCCAAGCGCGTCTTCGTGCTGATGGACAACAAGGGCAACCGCGAGCGCTACGAGCGGCAGGAGATCGACGCCGGAATGCCGCCACGGACCAGCGGGACGAGGGCGTAGGAACATCGCCGCTGCGTTGGCGGCATGATATGCTCATTAAGAGCCTCTAACAGAATACTGGATCGAGGGTTCTGAAGCAGATGAGGATGCAGCCGAGGGAGAGGAAGGCCTGGTGGATGTCGGCTCGGCGTTCGTAGCGTACGCGGAGTCTGCGGAACTGGTGC
>JBJXFQ010000039.1:0-18087 GCA_046155605.1 Phycisphaerales bacterium | reverse complement strand
CGTGCTCGACCATCTGCCGATATCGCGGCTCGAAAATATGCAGCGGCAAGACCTGCTGCGGGAGCAGCGCCGCCGAATCGAGCGGAAAGATCGGCATGGGCTTGCCGAAGTTCACCTGGATCGCGCTTTCTTCGGACATCGCCGATAAGTGTAGGTGACGCGCGCGGCCCGGTGGACAAACGCGGCCTCTGTCGTAGACTGGGCCGACCGATGGGGCAGGAGCGAGAGAGATGCGTGCGAAGTGGAGAGTTGTCGGCGGGCTGATGTGGGCGGCCCGGTGTGCGTCGGCGCTCGCACAACCCACGTTTCAGGGTCTCGGCGCACTACCGGGGTATCAATCGTCATACGGCTTCGCCATCTCGCAGGACGGCAGCACGGTCGTTGGTTCATCGGGCGCGTTCGCGTTTCGTTGGAGGCAGGCGACGGGGATGCAGAACCTCGGAACACTTTCGGCAGGTGTTTCGAGCACCGCGTGGGCCGTATCCGCGGACGGCACCGTCGTCGTCGGCGAGTCGTGGGTTATTGAGGGTCCGACTGTCCATGCCTTCCGCTGGTCGGCCGGGACGGGGATCGTCGACCTTGGGACGCTGCCCGGTGGCAACGAGAGTGCGGCATACGGCGTCTCGGCGGATGGTTCTGTCGTTGCCGGCTATTCCGAGGTTCTGGCGAACGAGCGGATATTCCGTTGGACACCGGGCGACGGCATGCAGTCGCTCGGTGCGCTTCCGCCGGCCGGATACAGCCGAGGTGGGAGCGTCTCCGCGGACGGATCGACAATCGTTGGGCTGTCTGGGAATGGCGGGACCACTACCGACCGCGCCGTGAGATGGACAAGTTCGACGGGTTTGCAAGATCTGGGCGTGCCGCTGGGATGTATGTCAACAAGCGCGCGCGCCGTTTCGGCCGATGGCTCGGTCGTCGTCGGTGAGACCGGCTGCGCCGGATTTGCGGCATTCCGGTGGACGGCGGCGGGAGGGATGCAAGGCCTCCTGGGCATGCCCCCGGCAACAGCTGTATCCGCCGATGGGAGCGTTGTTGTCGGCTTCTCCACCGGCACGCGCGTGTGGACGCCGCAGCGAGGCACAATGAACCTTCAGACGCTGCTCGGCCCCGTGGTGCCGGCCGGGTGGACGTTGTCGCAGGGCCTTGGCGTGTCCGGCGACGGGCTCCGCATCGTCGGGTGGGGACAGAATCCGGCGGGTCGGAGCGAAGCGTGGCTCGCCGTCCTCACGCCCGAACTCCTCTGGTGCACGGCCAACTGCGACAACTCAACCACGGCCCCGGCCCTCAACGTGAACGACTTCGTGTGCTTCCTCAACAAGTTTGCCGCGGGCGACACGACGGCAAACTGCGACCAGAGCACCACCACGCCCTCGCTCAACGTCAACGACTTCACGTGCTTCCTCAACGCCTTCGCCGCGGGATGCACCTGAGTCGTCGGCTAATCTAAAATCTCGTGTGGTCAGAGCCGGGCGCGATCCGCGTCAATAGTCCTTGCTCGCCGCGGGCATGCCCAGCGCCTTCGTCGCCGCCGCGACGCCCTCCGCCTTGGGCGAGGCGATGAAAAACAACTTCGCCTCCGGCAGCCCCACCACCACCTGCTGCCCGCTCGCCGTCGGCATCCGATACGTCACGCCCCGCTCCAACTTCGGCAACTCCAGATACTGCTGCACAAAGATCGTCACCGGCGTCTCGCCCGCCTTGAAGCCCAGCACCGCCGACTTGCCCGGCCCGGGCACCGCGCCCTCCGAAGCGCCGACAAACGTCAGCCCGCTCTCGGCCGCGAACAGTTGCTCCAGCGCCATCTGCGAGCCCACCCATCGGCCCATAGACGCGGGAACGCTCGCGGCATCCTTGGCCGACCACGCCGGCCACGTCGCCGCCGTCTTGCCCAGATACCGCACGAGGTCGGCCTTGGCGGGCTCGCGCGGGATGCTCGATGGGTTGCTCTCCTGCGCCGCCCGCATCTTCATCATCACCACGACCCCGATGATGACCGCCAGCGCCACGCCCCAACCCGCCAGCCGCGCCGGCGACAGAAAGCTCTTCGGTGTGCTCATGCCCGCATGATATCGGCGTCGCCACTATCGCGGATCGTCGCGATAGCGCGATGCCGCGAGCGATCAGATGGCCGCGGATGAGGGCTAGCGCCGCCGACGCCGGAGCGCGAGGCAGCCGCCGCCGAGCACGATCGCGCCGAACCCCGGCGCGGGCACGATCGGCACCACCACCGAGCCGAACTGGCCGGGGACATACTTGCTGATGTATTGGGGCTGGCCCTGCACGATGTCGTACTGGATGTACAGGCTCGTGGTGTTGTTGCCGCCCGCGAGCGCACCGGCGCTCCGCCAGGTGACGTTGCGCGTCGTGTAACTCGCTGGCGTCCAGGTACCTTGCCAGATCGCAGGAATCGGATTCGTGGCGTTGGCTGTTTGCCCGGCGAAAATGGCCTGGCCGACCGCGGCGGCGCGAAGCTCGGTCCCTCCGGCTTGGGGCACTCCTGGTCCGCCGATACGCCATTCGAGCGGCCGGAAGATGCTCGACCATGTGCCTTGAGCCGCTGGCTCTCCAAGTAGATCGAACAGCACCTCGCTCAGACCTGCGATTGTGCCGACACCGGGTGGTGGTGGGGTCGGATAGGTCGTCGACGATCCCACGGGAGGCGAAAACGACACGTCGAGGATCAGCCGCACGCCTTCCCCGGGCTCGATCAGGCCGTTGGGCGACGCCACCGGCGTGCTCGTTCCCGCCACCACCTCGGCGAAACGGAGATTCGACGTGACGAGTTCGCCTTGCGCGAAGGCGATCGATGCCGCGCCGCAAGCGGCCAGAATCGACACGAGCATACGGCACGGGTGCTTCATCGGTGGCGTCTCTTTCGCGACGCGAACATCGCCGCGCCAAGCACGACCGCGCCGATGCCCGGCGCGGGGACGATCGGCACGACCACCGAGCCGAACTGGCCGGGATTGATAGCGCGTGAGACATAAAGCGGATTCCCGGTCGGCCCCACCCCATGCTGTACGAGGATCGTCGTGTGGTCATTGGGTCCTTGACCCGCGGCACTCTGCCATGTCACCGAGCGCGGGGCATAGCTCGCGGGGTTCCACACGCCGAACCAGATGTTCGAAACCGGATTCGTTGCATTGGCTGTCTGGCCGGGGAGCACGAACTGCCCGGCACCGGCGTTCTGCCATCCGACCCCGTTCAGGTCTGGATTGCCCGCGTCGCCCAGTGTCCACGCCGCTGGCCGACCGACCGAGTTCCACGTCCCCGGAGACGACGGCTGGCTCAGGAGGTCCACGACGATGCTGGCCAACCCGGCGACGGTGCCTGTCCCGGGCAGAGGGGGAGGCGTATAGGTGATGGTCGAGCCGACGGGAGGCGAGAACTCGATCGTGAGCGAGAGCCGCGCCCCTTCGCCGGGCTCGATGAGGCCGTTGGGCGATGCCACGGGCGTGTTGGTGCCCGCAACCACCTCCGTGAACGTGAGCGAGTAGCTCGCGAGCTCCTGCGCTTGTGCCGAGCCCGCAGCCAGGAACATCGCCGCTACCGGCACGCAATGCCGAATCAACTGGTTCATTACTGATCTCCGGTTTGCCGCTTCAAGGCGCGTGATGCCACACGGTCACCTTCACCGCATCGATCTCCACCGACGACGATTCGCCGGTATGCATCTTTCGAAGCTGAATGACGACGAAGAATGTCTCATCGTTGAACATTCCTGGTTCGAAAGTCTCAATTGAGGGCGGCCACAGCTCTTCGCTATCCCCAAGCTTGTGATCCACAAGCGAAGAGACGGGCTCAACGAAGGGCCACTTGCCGCGCGAGACCTGGCCAAGCACCAAATCCCGGCACTCAACATAGTGCCATCGCTGCGCTGCGCCGGTCATGCGAGCCTTGATCGTTACTCGCACCCCGTCGATGACATGTGAGGGATTGATGTAGTCGAGGTCGAAGTTCGTGCAAGTAAGGTACGCCGTTTCACCGGTTACCGAAGCCGTACCGGTGGCAACGATGGAATCCGGCGAGCCCGCAGCCTCCTCTTCATCATCCCAGTATCCAGACGACGAGCCGGCATCCCCGGCCCAAGCCGATGTAACGGTCAGTCCCTCGCAGTCTGGCGCAGGATCGTAGTAAACCGTGATCTCGACATGGTCGACGTAAATAGCGGCTCGCGCCACGTTGGAGCCGATTTCGTCGTTGTTGTACCCTACCAGGACGCCAAAGTTGGCTGCTTTCACCGAGCTTGGCACCGGATAGGGTTCCTCCCACACATCTGTTGAACTTCCATACTGGACCGTGGCAAGCGAGGTGCCGACATAGGCACCTGTGGCGCGATTGATGAAGCCGGTGTAGTCCTCCTTCACCAGCGTCACCGCGGCTTCCTTGATCGTGTTCGAAGCACTCGCGTAACGTCGCACGCTGACGACGAACCCCCGAATACGAGCGTCATCGGGCAGTGCGCTCAGCGCAAAGCCGCCGGCGCGGAGATACTCGGTCTTGCTCTCGCCCGCGATGTACACGGACGCGTACTGGGTGTTCGCTGAGTAGACGTTCGTCGGGTCCGTCCACTTCAGCGTCCCGCCGGGGCGCGGATACCCGCCGTTCGATGTCGTCGGGCTCGCCGTGAGATTGTCCGTCATGCTTGCGGAAGCGGTTCCAGCCGCCGCGCCCTCGATGCGCGTTGCGCTCGAGGTGATCGACCGCGTCGGCGGGCGGAACGCCGCACGACGGATCGTCGCCGGCACCCCCAGCTCGACCGCCCCGCGCTCGATCGCAGCAATCTGGGCTTCGGCAGCGACCATCGGCCTCGCTTTCGGCATCGCCGACGCCGCAGCCAAGGCCACCAGCGCCAACAACACGAAAAGACTACCCGACCCCCCCCGCTAACATCCTGAAAGCACGAATGAGACGCATGGCGATCTCCTTGATCTTGCCGCGCCGGTCAGCATGAACACCATACCAGAAGCCCGCGGGCTGTCAAGTGAAATTCCGCGAGCAATCACATTCATATCGGAATGAGCCGGCCCGGAGCGGCATCAACGCCGATGGAGCGGCGGTGGCGCACGATCGCTCGCTCCGTCCCGCGCCGCTTACGCCGCGGCGCGCATGAGGCCCGGCGCGAGCAGGTGCGCGGCGACGACGGCACCGGGATGGAACCGCGTGCCGCGGCCCTTGCGGAGTTCGGCGAGGGCCTCGCTGAGGGTTCGGGCGCGGCTGTAGGTGCGGTCGGCGGTCATGGTGGCGAGGGCGTCGGCGACGGCGATGACGAGGCCGCCGATGGGTGCCGGCCCGCCGTCGTAGCGATGGTGATGATGGCGAATGAGTTCGCAGACGGGAGTGGGAGCGCCGAGCAGGCGAGCGAGTGTCGCGCCCTCGTCGGCGTGGCGATCAACGATGCGGCGCTCGGCGGGCGTGAGCGGCCCGGGGCGCGCGAGAATGGGCTCGGGAATCGCGACCTTGCCGAGGTCATGCAGGCGTGCGGCGAGGCGGATGGCTTCGATATCAACGGGCGGGAGGCGCATGAGCCGCGCGAGCCCCTCGGCGGTCTGTTCGACATCGCGCGCGTGGGAGGTGAGATGGTCGCGCTGCGTTGGCCCGAGTCTGGGCGCGAGGCGGCGAAGGAACTCGGTGGCGCGCTCGGCGAGCGTGCCGTTGGCGTGCGTGCAGGCGGCGAGGTGGCGAGCGGCGAGTGCGTCCCACCAGTCGATGCCGAGGTTGGCGTGCTGGGCGTGGTCGAGGGCGAGCGCGGCGCGACGGATGAGGTCGAGCGATGGGCCGTGGGGCGCGTGCGCGACGCCGAGAGCGGCGTTGGTGTGCATGCTGTCTGGGGATGAGGCGCTGAGTTCGGTGCGCCAGGACTCGGCAAAGAGAATCGCGTGCTCGGAGGTGCATTCGTGAAGGAAGATCGCGACGCGACGGTCATCCCAGCGGAAGCCGCGGAGGCCGCGGGCGTGGATGGAGCGTGCGACGGCGTCGAGGCCAGCGTCGGCGATGATGCAGGCGGTGGGGAGCGAGCCGCCGAGTCCGGCGCGGAGTGAAGCGGCGATTCGGTCGGCGGCGCGGAGGCCGGTCTCGGGATCGACACGAGGGACGGATCGTGCATAGGGCGTGCGGAGACGGCGACCGACCAGGCCGTAGTCAAACGCGCGCTCGGCCATGCCCGGGCAAGGGCCCGAGAACAGAGGGTCGAGGTCGGAACCAAGACCGCCACGGAGTGGCGGGGTACCCGGAGGGCAGAGAACGAGGACTGGCGGAGGCGTCGGCGCGGCGAGGACGATCTCGCGGAGCGGTCGGCCTTGGATGGTTTCCGGGCCGATCACGAGGTCGATGCGGTCGTGGAGGAGGGCGTGAAGGATGGCATCGATGCCGGGGCCGGCCGGGCGGAGGAGGTGAAAGCGGTAATCGAGCGTGAGACGTTCGGGCGTGGCCACGAGCAGGGCACGGATCAGGGGCATCTCTTTCTTCCTCTCTTCGACGTTCTCTCTGAGACAGTCACTGGGCTTGAGGGATGTCGGCAGACGGAGGCCGCGGCTTTGCGGGGCACGCCGGCTCGCGGCGTATGGGGCCATGTGCGGTCGTGGCATTCGGCAACACCGGATCGGTCGTTGCCATCCGGGTGCGCATCGCGGGCGGTAGCATCGTGTCGAAAGAGGTGTCGCGTGGAGATCATCGAACAGTTGCGTGCCCGCACGCCCGTCAATCTCGGTGCGATCGATCCGCGCGAGACACTGGGGCTGAGCAAGAACGACGGAGCACTCGAGACGAGCCGCAAGCGGCTGGGTGAGTTGCATCAGTTGCTGTGGGCCGAGAACGCGCGGGCGGTTTTGATGGTCTTGCAGGGGATCGACACGTCGGGGAAAGACGGGGTCATCCGGCATGTGATGACGGGGCTGAATCCGCAGGGATGCACGGTCACGCCGTTCCGCCCGCCCTCGGAGCACGAGGCGGACCACGACTTTCTGTGGCGGGCGCACGCGGCGGCACCGGGCAAGGGCGAGATCGGGATCTTCAATCGTTCGCATTATGAGGACTTGATCGTGCCGTGGCTGGCGGGGACGCTCGATGGCGAGGCGTTTGATCGGCGTGCGCGGCAGATCAACGACTTTGAGCGGATGCTGGTCGAGAACGGCACGGTGATCGTCAAGGTCTTCCTGCACATCAGCAAGGAGGAGCAGCGCGAGCGGCTGCGGGCACGGCTCGACGACCCGACGAAGAACTGGAAGTTCTCGCCGGGCGATCTCGAGGTGCGACGACGGTGGGATGAGTATTGGCGGGCGTTCGAGCGGGTGATCGACCGAACCAACGCGGACGCCGCCCCGTGGCTGATCGTGCCGTCGGATCGCAAGTGGGCGCGGAACCTGGCGGTGTCGCTGGTCCTGGAGCGGACGCTGGAAGGGATGGGGATGGCGTGGCCCAGGCCGCGGTTTGATCCGAAGGCGTATCCGCTGGAATGAAAGCGGCACGAATTCACTTGCAATTCGGCAACCGCGCGGTAGGCTGAGCCGTAGACACTCGGCGGGGGTGCGTTCTGCGTCGTCGCAAGTTCTCGGTGTGATCGTTCACAAGGAGCGCGGCATGAAGCGGACAGCCTGGATCGTGGCGGCGTTGTTAGGGGGGGGGGTCGGGTCTCCATAACTCTGCGATGGGGCAGCCTGTGGTTGAGGATTGGAGGGCGATGTATCCGACGACGCCGGTGACGAACTCGGCGGATGTTCCCGTCGCGGTCGCGTTCGATCGGCTGCCGCATCCGCCGCAGCCGTTTACCCCGAGCCATGTCTTTGTGGCAGGCCGCAAGGTGTATGTGAACACCAACAGCACCTACACGATCGTGAAATACGCGCTCGACGGCTCTGGCGGGCTGGGCACAATCGTCGAGGAGGTCGAATGGCCACCGGTCACGGGCAATAAGGTCGCGGGGCGCGCGCCGGTTGCCATGGCGATCATGGACGTGTCGGACAATGGCATTGAATATCACGGGCTTTTCGTTACGGGTGTTGTCGAGGGGCCGGACGGGACAACGAACTGGCTGACTGTCGGGTACAACATCAACCTCGACCTGCTCTGGACGGCCGAGTTCAACTACCAGCCGATTGAGGCCGAGGTCGGCGGGAATGACGTGCCGGTGGGCATTGCGGCCACCGCGTATCCCGGTGATCCAGGATTTCCGCATCGTCAACGCGTCATCGTCACCGGAACCTCGCAGGGCCTCGGCACGGGCACGGACATGCAAACGGTCGTCTATGACGCGGTCGACGGCCAGGAGGTCTACGGCCGTCGCTTCACGACCGCCGGCGTCGCCGACGAAATTCCGGCCGGTGTTTCGGCCATTAACAATCTCTACTGGACGGTCTGCACGGAGCCAAACGGCGCCGGGCGCCGGCTTCGGGTCTTCTGTTACGATCTCTACACTGGCGATCCGCACAACCCGGGAGGGCTCAACAAATGGGGCACGTCGACGAACCCCGGGCTCGTGCTCAGCATTCCGAGCCATCATCTTGACGCGGTCGGCGTCGGGGTGACGATTGATCCGAACAACGCGTGGGTGGGCGGCACCGCGACGCCGTTCTTCCAGACCGGGCAGGGCAAGAACATGGCGTTCGCGCGGGTGCCGGCGGACACTCCGCCCGCGCAAAACAGCGCACCGGAGGTTTTCGACAGCACGAATCACTACAACGATGTGGCGACGTGCATGGCCGTGGGCATCGTGCCCGGAATCGTCGGGGCGACGATCACCAACTACTTCTGTATCGCGGGATACGCGGAGACGCCCGGGGAGGGGCGGCAGGTTCAGGCAGTGCTGTACACTCAGCACGACAACGTCCCGGTCTTGGAGCGCTGGCGGACTCAGTTCGGCCGGCAGGAACACCTTGACGATGATGAGGCGGTGGTCATAAGCATGTCCGGGCCGTCGAGTTCACCGCAGTTGCCTGGCGGTACACAGCCCGATCTGGACGTCTTTATCGCGGCGCGCACGCGAAACGCCGCCGGGTTTTGGGATGCGCTGATCCTGAAGTACGACAGCGACGCCGAAGTGGGCGGGGGCAACAAGGTGCGGCGGTGGTTTCAAGAACCTCGTGCATATGGCAACAATCCCGGCGACGATGTCCCTGCGGGAATAGCCGCGTACTCAGCGCAAACGCCGGGCGCGAACATCTATCTGCATCGTGTGTTCACCACGATCCGATCGTTTGACTTCAGCGCGAACGCGACGGGCACGAACTGGCTGACCATCAAGCACAAGGAAGTGCCCCCGCCATGAGGATGCGACATACTACTCTGTGGCGCGCTCTGCTGGCGCTTCTTGGCGCGTGCGCGCCCATGTCGAGCACCAACGCCCAGCCATGTACACGATACTGGGCCGATGCGGCGGGAGACTACGACCTTGGCCTCAGCTTCCAGCCCGCCCTCGCGGTGTTTGACGACGGCACGGGACCATCGCTCTATACGAGTGGCCACTTCAGATGGCGCAAGTACCCGACAGGACGAGGTGTGCCATGCGTCGGACGGTGGCGCGGCGAGAGGTGGGAACTGCTCACGAGCGGGCTTCCGCGACCCCACTTGAGCCGGATGACGGGCGTCCGCGTCCTTGACGATGGCACCGGCCCAAAGTTGTACACTGGAATCCAAATCACAACGTTCTCCGCTCCCGAGTATCGCTATGAGTTCTACGTCTGGAATGGCGCGGCTTGGAGCCGCACACCGCCGGGCATGTACGAATCCGGGTATCCCCGAGTGTCGTACAACGACGGCACCGGGATAGCGATCTTCGGAATGGTGAATACCCCCGGCCAAGAGCAACGCCTCGGCAAATGGGTCGGCGACCATTGGCAAGTGATTGGCACGCACTCGCCGGGCGGCGCGACGCAGGCCATGTGCGTTTATGACAGCGGTTCGGGACCCGAGTTGTACGTGGCCGGGACGTTCAACGCGATCAACGGGGTCTCGGCGTGGCGCATCGCGCGTTGGAACGGCACGTCATGGCGATCGGTCGGCAACGCCGTCGGAAGCGACGTCAACGGGATGGTTGTGTACGACGACGGCAGCGGTCCGGCCCTCTTTACAGCCGGTTATGGCTCGCCGGCGGCATTTGGAACGGCGGTCGGGAAATGGGACGGTCACACATGGTCAGTGCCCGGCGGCGGCATTCCTAATAGCGGGCCGTATATTACAACACTGCATTACATCGGCACGCACGACGACGGGCGCGGGATGGCGCTCTATGTGGGCGGGTATCTGAGCCTGGCGGGGGGCACCTTCGTCAACAGCATCGCGCGGTGGGACGGGCACGCCTGGGAGGCTTTGGGCGGCGGGCTGTATCCGGGCTTTGGGAGCATGGTGTCGTTTGATGACGGGCACGGGCCGGCGTTGTATGTCTCGACCGAAGGCGGGCCGGTGGGGGCGACGACGAACTCGGTGCTCTCAAAGTGGGTCGGGTGCCCGAACTGCTACGCCGATTGCAACCGGGATGGGCGGCTGGACGTGATTGACTTCCTGTGCTTCCAGGACCAGTATGCCCGCGGCGACGCGTATGCGAACTGCACGGTGGACACTCGGATCAATGTGGCGGACTACATCTGTTTCATGAACAAATACGCCGCAGGGTGCCCATAGGGGCCGACTTGGGGTGGGCGATTTGGACCCTCGCTTGCGCTTCGGGCTCGTTGTTCAGAACCCGACTCCGAGTTCGAGCATTCGTGCGAGGCGAAGGAGTAGGTGCTCGTCGAAGGCCTGGCCGACAAGTTGGGTTCCGATGGGGAGTCGTGTGCCGTCGATGTCGGCGAGGGAGGTGGGGACGGTGATGGCGGGGAGGCCGGCGAGGTTGACGGTGACGGTGTAGGCGTCTTCGAGGTACATGGCGAGGGGATCGGCGGACTTCTCGCCGAGGCGGAAGGCGGGGCCGGGCGTGACGGGCATGAGGACTGCGTGGCAGCCCCGGCCTCGTGTCGCTCCGTTTGCCTCCACATCGCCGCGTATGCCGCTTGCGGCGTCGGCCGCGTTCCCCGACGCGAAGGCGGCATCGAAGTCCTGCTTGATAAGTCGGCGAACTTTCATCGCGGTCGCGTAATAGGCGTCGTAATAACCAGCGGAAAGTACATAGGTTCCGAGCATGATGCGCCGCTGGACTTCAGGTCCAAAGCCCTCGGCGCGGGAGCGAGCATAGAGGGCGTCAAGGCCCTCGGCGGGCTTGAGGACGGCGCGGTGGCCGAAGCGGACGCCGTCGTAGCGGGCAAGGTTGGACGACGCCTCGGCGAGCGCGACGATGTAATACGCGGCGATACCGCGGTCGGTGTGGGGAAGGTCGATGTCGATGATCCGCGCGCCGGCCGAGGCCAAGGCCGCGGCGGCGCGATCGAGCCCTGCGGCGACGGCGGGGTGATTCGCGGGCGACCGGGCCTGCCGCGGGATGCCGATGACCGCGCCCGTGACTGGAGTTTCAAGGTCGATCAAGGGATCCGGCATGGGACGAGGAGCGCTCGTCGCGTCGAGAGGATCACGCCCGGCGATGACGTGGAGCATGAGCGCGGCATCGCGGACGGTTCGCGCAAGTAGGCCGACCTGATCGAGGCTTGAGGCGAAGGCGATGAGGCCATGCCGTGAGACGCGGCCATAGGTCGGCTTGAGCCCGACGAGCCCGCAAATGGCGGCGGGCTGGCGGATTGAGCCGCCGGTGTCGGAGCCGAGCGCGGCGGGGACGACGCCCGCGGCGACGGCGGCGGCAGAGCCCGCGCTGGAACCGCCGGGCACGCGGGAATGGTCCCAGGGGTTTCGCGTGGGGCCGAACGCGGAGTTCTCGCCGGAAGAGCCCATGGAGAACTCGTCGAGGTTGGTCTTGCCGATGATGATCGCGCCGGCATCGATGAGTCGCTGCACGGCGGAGGCGGTGTAGGGCGAGTGATAGTTGTGGAGGATGCGACTGCCGGCGGTGGTTCGGCCGCCATAGGGCTCGGCGAGGCAGAGGTTGTCCTTGATGGCGACGGGGACGCCGGCGAGCGGGCCGGGATCGATGCCGGAGGCGAGGAGCGAATCGATACGGCGAGCCTCGGCGAGCGCGGCGTCGGGGAAGAGATCGAGGAAGGCGTTAAGGGGGCGAGCGGCCTCGGCGCGATCGAGGGCTTCGCGCGCGAGTTCTTCGGCGCTGCGTCGGCGGGCGCATACATCGTCGGCGAGCGCGGCGAGGGTGGGCCGCGCGGTGCCGGATGGTCCGCCGGTCACGCGCCGCCTCCTTCGCCGAGCACGCGGGGCACTTGGATGAACGGCCCGACGGCGTCGGGTGCCATGGCGATGAGTGCGGCGGTGGGGAGGCACGGGCCGGGCACGTCGTCGTCGAGGCGGTTGGCGTCGTCGCCGACGCGCGTGAGCGGCTCGACGCCGGCGAGGTCGAGGGCGCGGAGTTGGTCGATGTAGCCGAGGACCGCGTCGAGTTGGGCGCGGTAGCGCTCCAGTTGCTCGTCGGAGAGTTCAAGCCGCGCGAGGCGGGCGACGCGGCGGGCGTCATCGAGGGTCAGGTCGCTCATGGAGGGCAGGGTAGGGGGAAGCAGGGACGAGGGGACAACGGGACGGAGGCACAAAGTGGCGGAGGAACGAAGAGAAAGAGAGAGAATGCCGAAGAGCGTGACACCGATGGTGCGATCGTTCCCGTCCATCACACCGACTTCGCAAGGCCGAAGTCCGTGGCACGTCGGCGGCTATGGCCCCGTGCAGCCCGCGGCAAACTTGTTGAGGAAGCAGACAAAGTCGTTCACGTTGAGCACCGGCGGCGTGGTCGAGGCATCGCAGTTGGCATACTGCTCCCCCGCCGCGAAGTAGTTGAGGAAGCAGACGAAGTCGTTGACGTTGAGGAGAGGCGCGGCGGTGCTGCCGTCGCAGTTGGCGTAGCAAATGGCCTGCGTCCAAAGCAGCGCTTCCGTCCGCCCGGTCGCCGTGTTCCATCCGAAGCCGCACACATATGTGTTGATTCCGTCGGTCGAGATGCCTCGGGCCTGGCTCGTTGTGAACCCTGGGGGCAGAAACGTGTGGAGGTCTATCCACGAACCAGCCGTCAGATTCCACCGGCAAGCGTGATCGTTGCCGCCCACGCCCGCCCAACCCGCGACCTCCGTACCGCCGATGACGAATGCAACCGAGTACGATGCTTCAACGGGGTGGATGCTCGTCCAGGAGCCGGCGGCGGTTCCGGTCCACAGGCTTGCGCGTTGCACATTGTCCACGTGGGCAAAGCCAGCCACAAGAGAGCCGCTGATGGCAAACGCCCGCGAGGACGATGATCCGGGGGGGTCCAGGTCGACCCAGGTGCCGGGCGTTCCCATCCACAGGCAGGCATGGTCAGCGCCGAGAACGCTGGCATATCCGACTTGAAACGCGCCGCTGATGCCCCGAGCCCACGACGACGTTGCTTGTCCGACGGGGTGCAGGTCGACCCAGGTACCAGCCGAGCCCATCCACAGGCTGGCATGCTCTGTGCCACCGACGAGGGCGACGCCCGCCTGATGGATGCCGTCCGTGGCAGAGGCCTCCGAACCAGTTGCACCGGCAGGATTGAGGTTGGTCCACGACTCTGCCGTCCCGCTCCACATATACGCGTCAATCTGGACTCCACCCACGCCCGCTCGGCCCACCTGCTGAGAGCCGCTGGCGGCAATGGCGTACGACTCCGTCGTTCCCTCCGGGTGGAGGTCGAGCGGGGGGGCGGAGCGGTTCCAGAGGCTCGCCCGATTGACGTTGACCGCGAAGACCCGGCCCACCTGCCCAGATCCGCTGGAGGCGAAAGCCTGCGAGTGCGTTGCTCCCTCAGGGTGGAGATTGGTGACCGTCCACTGCGCTTGGGCTGATGCCGAAAACACGATCAGAAGCAACGGTGAGCGATGCATGTTGTTTGTCTCCTTGGAGATCCAGTTCTGCCACTTTACGTTCAGCTCACGAACTCCGTGGGCCATCGCACGCGAGTGTACACGCGCACTTTCTCATCGGAGACACATTCCGCTGCACCTGCGATCTGGGCCGCGAACTGGCAGCGGCTCTGACCGGCGACGGGCAGACGCCGCAGCCCACCGCCGAGCACGCGTGAGACGGGGATGAACGGGCCGACAGAGGCGGGGGACATGGCGAGGAAAGAACCGGCGGTTACTCCGATCGCTCGCGCGATCGGCTCACGAAGCCATCGAGAGGCGCGATTCAAGGTCGAAAGGCTTCAATGCCGGAAGTGGCGGATGCCGGTGGTGTAGCAGGCAATGTTGCGGGCGTTGCAGAGGTCGAAGGTTTCTTGGTCGCGTTTGGAGCCGCCGGGGTGGACGATCATCGAGACGCCGGCGTCGGCGAGGATGGTCGGGCCGTCGGCGAAGGGGAAGAAGGCGTCGCTGGCGGCGACGGCACCCTTCGCGAGCGATCCGGCCTTGGCGACGGCGAGTCGGCAGGCCGAGACGCGATCGACCTGGCCCGCGCCGGCACCGAAGAGGCGGATGCCGCCCTCGCAGCGGCCGCCGATGGCGATGGCGTTGCTGAGCAGGAAGCGGACGACGATTTCGAGGAAGGCGGCCTCGGTGTGGCGATCGGCGCGCGGGCCGGCGGCGTGGGTCCAACTCTGCGGCTCGGGCGGGAGGAGGTCGCGGTCTTGCACCAGCATTCCGCCGGGGACGGAGCGATACTCGATCTTGCGAAGGGCCGAGGGCTGGCGCTCGCCGACGGCGAGGATGCGGAGATTCGCCCATCGGCGGGTGAGCATGTCGAGGGCGACGGGCTCGAAATCCGGCGCGACGAGAACTTCGAGGAAGACGTCGGACTGGCTAAGGCGCTCGGCGGCAGAGGCGTCAAGGGTGGTGTTGACGGCGAGGATGCCGCCATAGGCCGCCTGCGGATCGCCGGCGAGGGCGAGTTCGATGGCGCGGCGGGCGTCGCCCGGGCCGGGGTCGGCGAGGGCCGCGCCGCAGGGGATCGTGTGCTTGATGACGGCCGCACCAGCGCGATCGCGGTCGAGGCGGGTCAGCGCTTTGACGAGTTCGAGGGCTGCGGCGGCGTCGTTGATGTTGTTATAAGAAAGGTCTTTGCCGTGGAGTTTGCGGGCATTGACGATCGTCGGGCCGGTGGACGATGGGTCGCGGTAGAGTGCGGCCTGCTGGTGCGGGTTCTCGCCGTAGCGGAGTTCCTCGGCCTTGATGTAACCAAGCCGCAGCACTTGCGGGAAGGCGGCAGGAGAGGCGCGGCCGAGGAAGGAGGCAATCGCGGCGTCGTACTCGCTCGTTCGTCCGAAGGCGGCGGCGGCCAGTTCGGCGCGGAGGGCGCGCGAGGTTTTACCGTCGTTGGCGTCGAGTTCGCCCACCACGCGGTCGTAGGCGTTGGGCGAGGTGACGACGGTAACCCATTCGAAGTTTTTCGCGCCCGAGCGGATCATGCTGGGTCCGCCGATATCGATCTGCTCGACGGCCTCGGTGTGCGAGACGCCGGGACGGGCGATGGTGCGCTCGAAGGGATAGAGGTTGATGCAGACGAGGTCGATGGGCACGATGCCATGCTCGCGCATAGCGACCTGGTGCTCGGGATGGTCGCGCAGGCCCAGAAGCCCGCCGTGGACCTTGGGATGCAGCGTCTTGACGCGGCCGTCCATGATCTCGGGGAAGCCGGTGAGGCGGTCGATGGGGGTGACGGGGACGCCGGCCTCGGCGAGAGCCTTGGCGGTGCCGCCGGTGGAGACGATCTCGACGAGGCGTGCGGCCAGGGCTCGGGCGAAAGGGATGAGGTCGGTCTTGTCGCTGACCGAGAGGAGCGCCCGCGTGATGGGGACGAGGCCGGGCATCGGTTAGCGCCGGGGCGCGAACTTGGCGACAACGCCGGTGTTGCTGACGACGTAGAGGTTGCCATCAACGAAGCGATCGGGCTTCATCTTGGAGACGCCCTTGAGGGTGGAGCGTTCGATGATGTCGCCGCGGGCAGGATCGATGAGGACGGCCTCTTTGCCGTCCCACGCGAGGAGGCGGCCGCGAGTGACCGCGACGACGACGCCCTCGAAGCCCGCGCAGGTCCAGAGGACGTTGCCGGTGGCGGCCTCGAACGCGCGAAGGCCCGGGCCCGGGATGGCGGCGAAGAGCCGGCCGTCGTGGACCGTGGGCTGGGCGTGCAGGGGGCGATCGGTGCGATGACGCCAAACGACCGAAGCGCCGAGCGGATTGAAGGCGTAGACGGATTGGTCGAGGCTACTGACGAACATGAGGTTGCCGTCGGTCACGGGGTCGCCATTCGCGCCGTTGAAGATTTTGTTGCGGCCCAGGAGCGAGCCGGTGGCGGCGTCGGCGAAGATGATGTCGCCGGTGGTCGAGACCGCGCCCACGGCCGAGCCGATGATGATGGGCTTGCGGGTGAAGGCACCGTTGCCGGCGATGCCCCAGGCCTTGGTGCCCGCGGCGGCACCGAAGGAGCGGAGGCCCACGAGTTCGCCCGAGTTGGTCCCGAAGAAGATGAGATCGCCGACGAGGGCCGGCTCGGTGCCGACGATCTTCTCGTAGTTGCGGCGTGCGAGGACGGTGCAGGTCTTGGCGTCGATGGTGAAGAGTTCGGCCTCGCCGGCGGCGAGGATGCGATCGCCCGAGCGAGCCAGGCCGACGAACCGCGAGAGCGGATTGGCGAGTTGATCAGCGCAGCGCTGCGTGCTCGAGATCGCATCAAGGATGGCGACCTTGCTCCCGCCTTCGAGGGTCACGACGATGTCGTCGTAAGGCTCGAAAAACTTGATGGGGAGGCTGCCGGTGACGCTGGGGTAGCCCTTCCAGGCGAGCAAATAGCCCAGACGCCCGTAGTCGTCATAGTTGACGGGCAGGCCGGCGCTGCGCTCGCTGGTCGAGCGGTTGCGGCCCGCGGAATAGGGCGAGGACTCGCAGCCCGCTCCCCCCATCAGGGAGGCCAGGCCCGCCAACGAGGCCAGGCCCGCGGCGAGCGGGGCGATCGAAATCGACGACGGCAACAGGGTTCGAGTCATCACGGCCTCCCTAAGGGCAAGCAGTATCCGGCCCCGGCGGGGCGGGGTCAAGCCGAACCCCTCCGCAGGGCAGCAAACCCCGGTTCCGCCGTAGAGTTCCCGCGTGTTCACGGGAATCATCCAGGCAATGGGGACGGTGGGGGCCAACGAGCCCTCAGCGACGGGTCGGCGGCTCTTGATACGGCCCGACGCCGGATGGGCGTATGCGCCCGGCGTTGGGGATTCGGTGTGTGTTTCGGGGTGTTGCCTGACGCTTGCCGAGGCGGCGAGCGGGGCCGGATGGGCGTTTGATGTCGTCCCCGAGACGCTGGCGAAGACGACGCTCTCGGCGCTGGCGGCGGGGTCGCGGGTGAATTTGGAGCGATCGCTGGCCGCGGGCGACCTCATGGGCGGCCATCTGGTTCAGGGGCATGTCGATGGCGTGGCGGTGGTCGAGCGCGTGGAAAGCCGCGAGGGGCCGTGGGGCAAGGAGCGACGGCTGACGATCCGGCCGCGCGCGACGGCAGCGGGCACGGCGGATGCGGCTCTCGATCCGCGCGACGAATCGGCGTTCCTTCCGCGCGGCGAGGCCGCGTCGAGGACACCGACCGAGGCTGCACCGGGATCGTTGATGGAGTACATCGTGCCCAAGGGCGCGGTGGCGCTGGCCGGGGTCTCGCTGACGGTCGCGGCGGTCGATCCGCGTGCCGGAGTCTTTGAGGTCGCGCTCATCCCCACGACGCTGCGGCTCACGACGCTGGGCGAGGCGATCGTGGGGACGAAACTCAACTTCGAGGCCGACGCGATGGCGAAGACGGTCGTGCATTGGCTGCGGCACTATGGAAGGTAGATTGGCATGCCGCCGACGGCAGCGCCGCCGCACTGATAATAATTGTGCGCCGCCCACGGAATCACTCTTGACAGGCTGCGGGGTTCTGGTATGGTGATCGCGCGGACAGTCGCGACAAGCCCAAGGAGATCGCCATGCGTCTCATTCGTGCTTTCAAGGTGTTATTGATCTCTGCGCAATGAAAGACATTTGACCGACTGTGCCGATACAGGGGCATGCGAACCAAAGGCACTCCGGCGGAGCTGGAGGCGCGGCGGCTGCGGGCGGCCGAGTTGCTGCGCCAGGGCAT